>JAVBOM010000069.1:0-35178 GCA_031550535.1 Eubacteriales bacterium | reverse complement strand
CCGCCAAGTTCGCGCGTGGCAAGGGCAGAGGAATGCTCGCTGTTCTCGGGTGGATTGGCACTTCTCCACTCCTGGCGCACGCATCAAGCTCAAGCGTCTTTATCCCTTAATCGCTGATTCCTGGCTTGGTGCGGTACTAGGGCGTGTATCAAAAATGGAAATCGTGCAGGCCGGAGTGGATTTTTCGGCAGATCAAGGAGTTGGAGCGAGGCGTAGCAGCGCTACGCTGAGCGGAAAACGACGCAGAGATGCCGGAAAAGACACCCGGTTTGCATGATTTGGCTTTTTGAAACAGCCCCTAAGAACAGACATTCGGAGGGAAAGATGGACGAGCGCATTTTCGACTTCTTCCGCAACGCCCCGCTGGCGCTGCCGCTCTACGCCGCGCTCGCGGACCGGATCGGAGCGGCGTTCGGTCCGGTGGATGTGATCGCGTACAAGACGCAGATCAACTTCGCGCGCGGGCGCGGCTTCGCGTTCGTCTGGCTGCCGATGAGAAGAATAAAAGCGCGGCCGGAAACCTATCTCCTCGTCACGTTCGTCCTCCCCTACCGCCTTGCGCACGAAAGGATCATCAAGGCTGTGGAGGCGCGCCGCGGCCGCTGGACGCACCATGTGATCGTCGCGTACCCCGATGACGCGAACGCGGAGCTGCTGGGCTGGATCGCGGAGGCGTATGCCCTGGTCAACCCGCCGCAATGAGAAACGCACACCGCGCGCATTTTGGGGGTTGACATTTCATTCCTCGCGCATATAATTAGTTAGACAAACTAAAAAGATGCCCGAAGGAGGGCCCGTATGGACGTGTTCTGCCAAAGCCTGAACGAGCTGCTCGTCACCGCGTTCCGCGCCGTGCTCAAATTGGAAGAGCAAACGCTGCGCAAGATGGACGCGCGCGGCCTGTCTATCGGCGAGTTCCATTTGATGGAGAGCGTCGGCGCGGGCGAGGGTGGCAAGCGGACCGTCACGGAGATCGCCAAGGACCTCTCCCTCACGCCGCCTTCGGTCACCGTCGCGGTGAACAAATTAGAGAAGAAGGGCTTTCTACTGAAGTCGCGCGGCGCGGAGGACGGCCGGACGGTCACCGTCTCCCTGACGGACCAGGGCGCGCGCATCAACCGCCTGCATCAGCATTTTCACGAGAGCATGGTGCTGGAGATCGCGCACGGCATGAGCGAAGAAGAGCGGGAGGCGCTGCTCCACGGCATTTCCAAGCTGAACGAATACTTTGACAAAAAGCTGGCGGACGCCCAGTAAGCAAGCGGAGGATACACGGCCAATGAGCTTTCGCATCGTGGGCACGGGACGCGCCGTCCCTGCCTACCAACTCACCAACGAACGCCTCTCCCACATGGTGGATACCTCGGACGAATGGATCTCCAGCCGCTGCGGCATCAAAAACCGCTTCATCTGCACAACCGAGAGCATGACCGAACTGGCCGCGTCGGCGGCGCGCGGCGCGCTGGACATGGCGGGCATTGCCGCGCAGGAGATCGACCTGATCCTCTGCGCGACCATGCAGGGCGACTTTGTCACCCCCTCGCTCGCGTGCACGGTGCAAAAGGCGCTCGGGGCCACCTGCCCGGCGTTCGATGTCAACGCCGCGTGCACTGGCTTCGTGTACGCGCTGGACGTGGCGGCGGGGTACTTTGCGCGCAGCAAGGCGGAACGCGTGCTGCTGGTGGCGGCGGAGTGCGTTTCCAAGCACATCGACTGGACCGACCGGTCCACGTGCGTGCTCTTTGGCGACGGCGCGGGCGCGGTTTTGCTCACGCCTGGCGACGGACTGCTCGCCACGAGGCTGACGGCCACCGGCAACGACGATTTCCTCGTCATCGGCGGCACACCCAGCCCGTTCCCCGGCGCGGACCTCTCCTTTGGCAAGCAAGCCATTTCCATGAACGGGCAGGAGGTCTACCGCTTTGCCGTAAACGCCATGTGCCGGGATGTCGAAGCCGTGCTGCGCGAGGGGGGCGTCACAATGGAAGATGTGCGCTACCTGCTCGCCCACCAGGCGAACCAGCGCATTCTGGACGCGGCGCGCGACCGGCTGGCCGTTCCCCCGGATAAGCTCGTCGTCGCGGTGGACCGCTACGGCAACACCTCGTCCGCCAGCATCCCGCTGATGCTGGACGAGCTGAACCGCGCGGATAAAATCGCGCGCGGCGACCTGCTCGCGCTCAGCGCGTTCGGCGGCGGGCTGACCACGGGCGCGGCGCTCCTTCGGTGGTAAAAGCGATTCGCTTTTCACACATACATTTGCATTCAAATCATCAACAATCAGGAGGACATGAACATGACGTTTGAAAAAGTCGCGGCTTCGCTCGCGGAAAAGGCTGGCATGGACGCATCGCAGATCAAGCCGGAGACGACGTTCAAGGAGCTGAACCTGGACTCGCTGGACACGGTGGACGCGCTGATGGACCTGGAGGACGCGTTCGGCATCCACCTGGAAATCACGCCGGACATGAAGTGCGTCCAGGACGTGGTGGCGCAGATTGAGCAGGCCGGTGCCCAGGGATGATCCGGACGCCAATCTGTGACCTGCTCGGCATCGAATACCCGGTGCTCCAGGGCGGTATGGCGTGGGTGTCCGACTCGGGCCTCGCGGCTGCGGTATCGGGGGCGGGCGGGCTGGGCATCATCTCCGCGATGAGCCTGTCCGCCCAGGACCTCGCCGCCGAAATCCGCAAGGCGAAGGCGCTCACGGACAAGCCGTTCGGCGTCAACATCATGCTGATGAGCCCGCATGTGAAGGAAGTGGCGCAAGCGGTCGTGGACGAGGGTGTGCGCGTGGTGACGACCGGTGCGGGCAGCCCCGGCCCGTACATGCGGGCGTGGCTTGACGCGGGCATCCGCGTGGTGCCCGTCGTGCCGTCCGTGGCGTTCGCCAAGATGGCGCAGAGAAGCGGCGCGTGCGCGGTCATCGCCGAGGGCGGCGAGTCCGGCGGCCATGTCGGCGATCTGACGACCATGACGCTGGTGCCGCAGGTGTGCGATGCTGTGGACATCCCTGTGATCGCCGCCGGTGGCATCGCGGACGGGCGCGGCATGGCGGCGGCCATGATGCTGGGCGCGGTTGGCGTACAGCTTGGCACGCGCTTCCTCACCGCGACGGAATGCACCGTGCACCGCATTTACAAGGACCGCGTGCTCTCCGCGCGCGACATCGACACCATGACCACCGGCAAGCGCCTGGGGCACCCGGTGCGCGCGCTGCGGAATCCGTTCACCGTGGAGTTCATGCGGCGGGAGTACGACAGCAGCATCTCCAATGAGGAACTGGAAGCGTACGGCGCGGGCGCGCTGCGGAAAGCCGCGCGCGAGGGCGACGAGAAAAACGGCTGCTTCATGGCGGGGCAGGCCGCCGCGCTGGTCAAAAAAGAACAACCGGCGGCGGAGATCATCCGGGAGCTGTGCGGCGAGGCGGAAATGATCTTGAACGGGGCAACGCGATGGGTAAAATAGCGTTTCTCTTTTCCGGCCAGGGCGCGCAGAGGCCGGGCATGGGGCTTTCGCTCGCGGAGACTAATGAAGCGGCTGCCCACGTGTTTGACATGGCCGAAGCCGTCCGCCCCGGCACACTCGCGCAGTGCGCGGGCGATGTGCCCGGCGCGCTGGACAGCACGCTGAATGTGCAGCCCTGTTTGTTTGTCACGGACCTGGCGGCGGCGGCGGCGCTTCACTCGCGCGGCATCGTGCCGGACGTGGTCGCGGGTTTCTCGCTAGGCGAAATTCCGGCGCTCGCGTTCGCGGGCGTGATGGATATGGAAGCGGCATTCCGCCTCGTCCTCATTCGGGCGGAGGCGATACAAAAGTGCGCCGAGGCAAACCCGGGCGGCATGGCCGCCGTGCTCGGGCTGGACGCCGCCGCCGTGGAAGCCGCGTGCGAGGCCACCGGCGCGTACCCCGTCAACTACAACTGCCCGGGGCAGATCGTCATCGCCGGGACAGCGGAAACCCTGGCCCGGGCTGCCGGCGCGCTGAAGCAGGCGGGCGGGCGCGTGATGCCGCTGAAGGTCAGCGGCGCGTTTCACGCGCCCTATATGGCAGAGGCTGAGGCGGCGCTTGCCGCGCATTTGGCCGGGGAACCGCTGTCCCCTCCGCGCGTTCCCCTTTTTTCAAACGTAACCGGCCTTCCGTATGAGCCGCCCTACGCGCCGCTGATCGCGCGGCAGGCCGCAAGCCCCGTGCGCTTTATGGACACGCTGCTCCGCATGGCGGACATGGGCGTCACGGCCTTCGTCGAGGTCGGCGTCGGAGCCACGCTCTCGGGGCTGGTGCGCAAGACGGTGCCGGGCGCGCTCGCCCTCAGCGTGGAGGACCCGGAAAGCCTGGAGAAGGCGCTGGACGCGCTCGCGGGCCAATGAGTACCGACAGGAGTATGTGCATGCTACAAAACAAGGTTGCCGTGGTAACGGGCGCGGGGCGCGGCATCGGGCGCGCGATCGCGGTGGAAATGGCCAGGGCGGGCGCGGATGTCGCGCTGCTGTACGAGCGCAACGAGCAGGCGGCGGAGGAAACGCTCGCGCTGATCCGCCCGCTTGGTCGAAAAGCACAGGCGTACCGCTGCGATGTGGGCGACTTCGCCGCCACGAAGGACACCGTGCGGCAGATCCTGGCCGACTTTGGCGACATCAGCATCCTGGTCAACAACGCGGGCATTGTCCGCGACGCGCTGGTGCTGATGATGCAGCCGGAGCAGTTCGAATCCGTGATCCGGACGAACCTGACCGGCGCGTTCCACATGATCCGCCACGTGTCGGGCCATTTCGTCCGCAAGAAGGCGGGGCGCATCATCAACATCGCGTCTGTCACGGGCATCCAGGGCAACGCGGGCCAGAGCAACTACGCCGCCGCCAAGGCGGGCCTCATCGGCATGACCAAGTCCGTCGCGCGGGAACTCGCCGCGAAGAACATCACCGTGAACGCCATCGCGCCGGGATTCATCGAAACCGACATGACGGCCACCCTTTCCGATGAGGTATCGGAGGCGGTGCGCGCGAAAATCCCGCTGCGCCGCATGGGCACGCCGGAGGATGTCGCGGGCATGGCGGTGTTTCTCGCCTCGGACCTCGCGGCGTACATCACTGGGGAAGTCATCAAGGTCGACGGCGGCCTGTGCATGTAAGGAGGGACGCGCGTGACACTTGCAATGGAGACAATCCCGGAGCTGCGCATCGGCGATCTGGTGGCGCGCCTGCCCATCGTGCAGGGCGGCATGGGCGTGGGCATTTCGCTTTCGTCCCTCGCGTCGGCGGTGGCCAGCGGCGGCGGCATCGGCGTGCTCTCCGCCATCGGGCTGGGGTTTATGCGCCCCAAGTCCGGACAGGCGCTGCTGGACGCTTGCCTGAACGCGCTGCGCGAGGAGATTCAGAAAGCGCGCGCGCTCACCAAGGGCATTTTGGGCGTGAACATCATGGTGGCCTCCTCGCACTTTGAGGAGGAAGTCGACATCGCCATCCGCGAGGGCATCGACATTATTTTTGCGGGCGCGGGGCTGCCCATGGACCTGCCAAAACACCTGATCGAAGGCGCGAAAACAAAGCTCGTGCCCATCGTGTCGTCCGCGCGCGCGGCCGCGATGCTGATCCGCCGCTGGCGCGAGCGGTACGGCTACACGCCGGACGCGCTCGTCGTGGAAGGACCGCTGGCCGGCGGACACCTGGGGTTCCAGCCCGAACAGATCGGCGACGCGCGGTACGCGCTGGAAACGCTGGTCCCGGAAGTTGTTTCTGAGGCGCAAAAGGCCGAGCAAACCGCCGGGCGCACGGTGCCGGTTATCGCGGCGGGCGGCGTGTACACCGGCGCGGACATCGCGAAGTACCTGGATTTGGGCGCTTCCGGCGTGCAGATGGGCACGCGCTTTGCCGCCACGGAGGAATGCGACGCGTCGGACGCCTTCAAGCGGGCGTATGTGGACTGCACAGAGGCTGATATCGGCATCATCCAAAGCCCGGTCGGGTTGCCCGGCCGCGCGATTGCGGGACAATTCCTGCGGGAGGTGAAGGACGGCCTCCACCGCCCGAACACCTGCCCGTTCAAGTGCCTGAAAACCTGTGACTATCAGCAGAGCCCGTACTGCATCTGCAAGGCGCTGCTCAAGGCGCGGAACGGGGATCTGGAGAACGGCTTCGTGTTCGCGGGGCAAAACGCGCACCGCGTGACCGAAATTGTGCCGGTGCGGGCGCTGCTGGACGAGCTGCGCGCGCAGTACAGCGCCGCCAGGGCGGCAGCCGGGAGGGAAGCAAATGCGTAGAGTGGCGATCACAGGGCTTGGCATCATCTCCCCCGTGGGCAACGATGTCAGCACTTTCTTTGAAAATATTGCGGGCGGCGTGTGCGGGATCGATTTTATCACGCGCTTTGACACCGCCGATTTCAAGGTGAAAATCGCGGCGGAGGTCAAGGGCTTCGTCGCGACGGACTACATGGACAAGGCGGAGGCGCGCCGCGCCGACCTGTTCACGCAATACGCCATCGCGGCGGCGGCACAGGCGGCGGACGACAGCGGCATCATTGGCCGCGTCGCGCCGGAGCGGCTGGGCGTGTACATCGGGTCTGGCGTGGGCGGCATGCAGACGCTGACGAACGAATACGACAAGCTCCTCAGCGGCGGGCCGCGCAGGGTTTCCGCGCTGTTTGTGCCGATGATGATCGCCAACATGGCCGCCGGGTGCGTGGCCATCCGCCTGGGCGCGCAGGGGCCGTGTCTGCCGGTGGTGACCGCATGCGCCACATCCACAAACGCCATCGGTGAGGCGTACCGCGCCATCCGCCATGGGTACGCGGACGCGATCCTCGCGGGCGGCGCGGAATCGCCGATCATCCCGCTGTCAGTCGCGGGGTTCACCAACTGCATGGCGCTAACGTCCCGGACCGACCCGAAGGATGCCAGCATCCCCTTTGACAAGCGCCGCGACGGGTTTGTCATGGGCGAGGGCGCGGGCGCGCTGATGCTGGAGGCGTACGACCATGCGGTGGCGCGCGGCGCGACAATTTACGGCGAGGTCGTGGGTTACGGCCACACGTGCGATGCGTACCACATCACCGCGCCGCATCCCGAGGGCACAGGGGCCGCAAACGCCATCCGCGCCGCGGTGGACGAGGCGGCCATCGGCGCTGCCGACCGGCTATATATCAACGCGCACGGCACGTCCACGCCGCTGAACGACAAGGGTGAGACGCTCGCGATCAAGCGCGCGCTGGGCGATGAGATGGCGTACCGCGCGTGGGTCAGCTCCAGCAAGTCGATGACCGGGCACATGCTCGGCGCGGCGGGCGCGGCGGAGGCGATCGTCAGCGTGCTGGCGCTGCGAAACGGCGTCGTGCCGCCGACCATCGGCTACCAGGAGCCGGACCCGGAGTGCGACCTGAACTACGTGCCGAATGCGGCGGTCCCGCAGGCGCTGGATGCCGCGCTCTCCATTTCGCTTGGCTTTGGCGGGCACAACGCCTGCCTTGCCTTCCGGAAGGGGGAAACGCCGTGAACATCAAGCAGATCAGGGCGTTGGCGCAGGTGCTGCAGGAATCCGGCCTGACGGCGCTGGAGGTTTCCGAGGGCGAGGCGAGGGTGCGTCTGGAGCGGAATATCTGCGCCGCGCCCGCGCAGCCCGCCCCCGCGCCGCAGCCGGCGTGGCATCCCGGCGCGGTGAACCCGCTGCCGGAGTCCGCTGCCGAGGCAAGCGTCGTGGACTTCAACCGCCTGACCGAGGTGCCCGCGCCGATGGTCGGCGTGTTCTATGCCGCGCCCTCTCCCGAGGCGGCTCCGTTCGTCAAGCGCGGCGACCGCGTGAAGAAGGGCGACGTGCTCTGCATCATCGAGGCGATGAAGCTGCTGAACGAAATCACAGCCGAGATCGACGGCGAGATTGCCGATATTTGCGTGCAGAACGGCCAGGTCGTAGAATACGGTCAGGCACTGTTCAAGCTGTTTTGATGATCGACCGTGAAAATGCCGCCGGTAGCGAGGAGAAGAAGATGAACAAGGAACAGATCAAGGCGCGCCTGCCCCACCGCGAACCCATGCTGCTGCTGGATGAGGCAGAGACGACGCCGGACGGCAAGGCGGTCGGCACGTGCCATGTCCGGGGCGACGAGTTCTTTCTGCAGGGCCACTTCCCCGGCCATCCCGTGGTGCCGGGCGTGATCCTGATGGAAATGATGGCGCAGACGTGCTGCATGCTCATCCACACGACGCTGACGCCGTATTTCTGCGCGATCAAGAACGCCGTGTTCAAGCGGACGGTGACCCCGGGCGAAACCGTGACGTTCCTCTGCGAGATCACCCGGCAGATCGGCAACTTCTACTTTGCCACGGGCGAGGGCCACGTGGACGGGACGCTCTGTGTCAAGGGGGATTTCTCGTTCGCGCTGGTTGAGGAGGCGTAGCACGGTCATCAAAAACCTCGGTTTTTGATGATTTGGAGGGACGGGGGCATTCGGCCTGAAACGCTCTGGCGTTTCCGGGTGGCCGAAGGTAAACGTACAGATTCCGCCACCAGTCTGGCGCGGCGCGGATTTGAAAAATCAGCGCCATCAGAGGATTTCGCTAGAAATCCTTTCCTCCGGGGCTGGTTCTGGAATCTGCGCAAATCCACCGCGCATGTCGCCGGATTTGATTACCCTTGGAGGGTTTCGCACCCTCCAAACCTCCCGGGAACATTGTCGATAACGTATGGAGGCACTGCCTTGTTTTCAAAAATACTCATCGCCAACCGTGGGGAAATCGCGGTGCGCGTCATCCGCGCGTGCCGCGAGATGGGCATCGCGACGGTGGCGGTCTTTTCTCAGGCGGACCGGAGCGCGCTGCACGTGAACCTCGCGGATGAGAGCATCTGCATCGGCCCCGCCGCCGCCAAGGACAGCTACCTGAACATGGAGGCCGTGCTGTCGGCCGCCGTGTGCACCGGCGCGCAGGCGATTCACCCGGGCTACGGCTTCCTGTCGGAAAACGCGGCCTTCGCGGGCCTGTGCAACCAGTGCAACATCGCGTTCATCGGCCCGCCGGCGGATGTGATCGCGCGCCTGGGCGACAAGGACGCGGCCAAGCGCACCATGCGGGACGCGGGCGTGCCCGTCATTCCGGGCCACGACGCCGTGGAGGACCTCGCTGCGGCAAAGGCGGCGGCCATTGAAATCGGCTTCCCGCTGCTGATCAAGGCGCGGGCGGGCGGCGGCGGGCGCGGCATCCGGCTGGTGGAGCACGCGGACGCGTTTGACGGCGCGTTCCAGAGCGCGTCCACGGAGGCGCGGCTCGCCTTTGGCGACGGCGGCGTGTACCTGGAAAAGTTCCTCTCCCCCACCAAGCACATTGAAATGCAGATCCTGATGGATCAGCACGGGGGCGGCGTGTGCCTGGGCGAACGCGAGTGCTCCGTGCAGCGGAAGAATCAGAAGCTGCTGGAGGAAAGCCCCTCCCCGTCCGTGCCGCCGGAAACGCGCGAGAAGATGATCGACGCGTCGCTCCGGGCCGCGCGCGCGGCAGGGTATGTGAACGCGGGCACGATTGAGTTCCTGATGGACGCGTCCGGCGCGTTTTACTTCATGGAGATGAACACGCGCCTACAGGTGGAGCACCCGGTGACCGAGATGGTGACCGGCATCGATCTGGTCAAGTGGCAGATACGCGTGGCGGCCGGCCTCCCGCTGACATTCGCGCAGAAGGATATCAAAATCGGCGGGCACGCCATCGAGTGCCGCATCAACGCGGAGAACCCGGCGATGGGCTTCCGGCCCGGGTGCGGCACCATTTCGCTGCTGCACGTACCGGGCGGGCCGTGGGTGCGCTTTGACAGCGCCATCTACCAGGATTATGCCATTCCCCCGTTCTATGACTCCATGATCGGCAAGCTGATCGTCCACGCCAAGACGCGCGAGGAGGCGATTAGAAAGATGCAGGCCGCGCTGTGCGAGCTGGTGATCGAGGGTGTGGAGCACAACGGCGCGCTGCAGATGGACATTCTGAGCGCCGAGGCGTTCGCTTCGGGCGATTACTACACGGATTTTCTGGCCAAGGCGAAGCTGATCGAGTCATAACGGAATAACAAGTGAGCGAGGAACCACATGCTCAGAAAAGGAATCTTCAGAAAGCCGGACAACGCGCTGGAGGGCCAGGGCCGGTTTGACGCGGCGGTATCCCCCTCCGTGCCGGACAAGCTGTACGTCCACTGCGGCGCGTGCCGCGCGATGATCCCGTCGGAGGCGCTGACGGAAAACGCGCACGTGTGCCCCAAGTGCGGGTACTATTTCCGCATGACCGCGCGGCAGCGCGTGGACCGGCTCTTAGACCCCGACAGCTTCCGGGAGGCGGACACGCACCTGCGCTCCACGGATCCGCTGGATTTTCCCGGCTACGCAGAAAAGCTGCGCGCCGCCGCGCTGGACAGCGGCGAGCCGGAGGCCGTGATTACCGGCGAGGGCCGGGTGAACGGCCGGCCATGCTGCGTGTTCGCGATGGAATCGCGCTTCATGATGGGCAGCATGGGCAGCGTGGTGGGCGAAAAAATCACGCTGCTTTTCGAGCGCGCCGCGAAAACGAAGCTGCCGGTCGTGGGTTTTGCCGTGTCCGGCGGCGCGCGGATGCATGAGGGTATTCTGTCCCTGATGCAGATGGCTAAGACGAGCGGCGCGGTCAAACGCCACAGCGACGCGGGCGGCCTGTACATCGCGATACTCACAGACCCGACCACGGGTGGCGTGACGGCCAGCTTCGCGATGGAGGCCGACATCATCCTCGCGGAGCCGAAGGCCCTGATCGCCTTCGCCGGGCCGCGCGTCATTGAGCAGACCATGAAGCAAAAGCTGCCGCAGGGCTTCCAGCGGGCGGAATTCCTGCTGGAAAACGGGTTTATCGATGCGGTGGTGGAGCGGAACGCCATCCGGGAGACGGTGTCCGCGCTGCTCTCCTTGCACGGGGAGGTGTGCCCATGAGCGCGATGGAGCGCGTGCGCGCCGCCAGGGCGCAGGACCGCCCGACCGGCAGCGCGTTTATCAGCCACATTGTCGGGGACTTTTTCGAGCTGCACGGCGACCGCCGCTTCGGCGACGACATGGCCGTAATCGGCGGCATCGGCCGCATCGGCGGTCTGCCCGTGACGGCCATCGCGCTGGAAAAGGGCTTGGACACCAAGGAGCGCATCCGCAGGAACTTCGGCGCGGCACACCCGGAGGGATACCGCAAGGCGCTGCGCCTCATGCGGCAGGCGGAGAAGTTCCGCCGCCCGGTCGTCTGCTTCATCGATACGGCGGGCGCGTTTTGCGGCGTCGGCGCGGAGCAACGCGGGCAGGGGCAAGCCATCGCTGAAAACCTGATGGAGATGATGGCGCTGAGGACGCCCATCATTTCGATCTTCACCGGCGAGGGCGGCAGCGGCGGCGCGCTCGCGCTCGCGGTGGCGGCTGAGGTCTGGATGCTCACAAACGCCGTGTATTCCGTCATTTCGCCGGAGGGGTGCGCGAGCATCCTCTGGAAGGACGCGGGCAGAACCGAGGAGGCCGCGCAGTGCCTGAAGCTGACGGCGGAGGACCTGCTGGGCCTGGGCGTTATCGAGCGCATTGTGCCGGAATCGCCGTTTGATGAGGCGTACGCGCGCCTTGCCGAACTGCTGTCCGGCGCGTTCGACCGGCTGCTCGCGCTGCCCACGGAAAAGCTGCTGGAAAACCGGTATCAACGATTTCGCAGGATGGGAGCGGGTGAAACATGTTCGCCATTGTAACCGACAGCACCGCGTACCTGACACGCAGGGAGGCGGCGGAGCTCGGCGTGCGCGTGCTGCCGATGCTCTACACCGCCGGGGGTATCTCCCTGGGCGAAGGGCACCTGGACGAGAACGGCCGCTACAAGGAGCTGCTCGCGCGCGGCACGGACCACCACACCGCGCAGGTATCGGTCGCCACGTTCATGAGCGCCTTCAACGAGCTGCTGCGCAAGGGCTTCAGCGTGCTCTGCATCACGATCTCCTCCCGGCTCTCGGGCACGTTTTCCAGCGCGATGATCGCGGCCAAGGAGTTCGCGCCGGACAGGATTCTCGTCTTGGATTCACTCTCCACGGCGGGGGGCATGCGCTTTCTCGTGGAGCGCGCCGCCGAGCTTTCCCACAGCGACTACACGCTGCAGGAGGCGGCGGACGACCTGGAGCGCATGCGTGATTTTGTCGGCATCGCCCTGTCGGTGGACGACATGTCCGCGCTGCGCAGGAGCGGCAGGCTGAGCTTTGTGCGGCAGTCCGTCGGCACGGTGCTGAACATCCGCCCGATCCTGCTGCTGAAAAACGGCACCGTCATCGCCAACGGCACCGCGCGGGGCACACAGGCGCAGCTCGCGGAGCTGGTGCGGTGCATCCCCCTGGACGCCAAGGGGATCATCGTGCACGGCATCACCAAGCAAGCGGCGATGGAATCGCTGCGGAAGCTGGCCAGCGAGCGGCACGCCTGCGCGGTGCGGAGCATGGATGTCGGCCCGGTGCTGGCGATCCACCTGGGATTGAGCGCGATCGGCGTGGCGTGGCATGCGTAGCGCGATGATGCCGGCGCTGGGCGCGTTTGACAGCGTGCACATCTTTGGCGATTCCATCCTCAAGGGCATTTCATTTGATGAGGAACGTGGCCGCTACGCGATTCTGCGCGGCAACTGCGTGTCCAGGCTGGCGGAGTGCCTGCCCGTGCCGGTGGTGAACCACGCGCGCATGGGCCTGACCGCGCCAAAGGCAGAGGCGGAGATGCGGGGCGGTGACCTCGTGCCGGGCGGGCTCGCGCTGATTGAGTTTGGCGGGAACGATTGCGATATGCCGTGGGCGGACATCGCCGCCAATCCGGATGGGCAATACGCGCCGCAGGTGCCGCTGGACGCGTTTGCCGCGTCGCTTGCGCGGATGGCGCGGCGCGTGATGGGCGCGGGCATGCGGGCGGCGCTCGTCGTGCCGACGCCGATGGATGCCGCGCGGTATTTCGACTGGGTGACGCGCGGGCTGGACAAGGACGCCGTGCTCCGCTATGTCGGCGACGTGCATCATCTGTACCGCTGGCAGGAGTGCTACGCCTGCGCGGTGGTGGATGTCGCGGCGGAGTTGGGTTGCCCGGCGCTGAATCTGCGGCGCGCTTTTTTGGAGGAGATGCGGCTGGAACCGCTACTGTGCGCGGATGGGATTCATCCCAGCGCGGCGGGGCATAGGGTGATGTTTGGGTTTTTGGCGGGAGTGTTGGGGGCGGAGATGGCGGGAGAAATAGAAGAGGCATAGACTTGACGTATGCCTCTTGTGCGTATTAGAGGGTCTTTTGTGCTCGCCTTTCATACTGGGAATAGAGGTAATCCTGTTCAGCATCTTCCCCTCGGGGTGTGTATTTATATTCGCCGTTTATCTGATCGAAAAGAATGACCCCGCGAGGTTCGCCGTCCTCCAGATAGTATAAAACAAGATAGAAACGGTTAAGAGCACGCCCTGTGTCGCCTGCCATGGTCTCATGCGTAACCACCGATCCGTTCGCAAATCGCGGATCGGCATCAACCCTGTGTTTGGCAGCGGACGATGAATACATGCCACACATAAACACAAGCCACAGGCAAAACGCGAGCTTCCATACAGCTTCCCAAAGGAACCCTTTCCATGTGAGCGTTTTGCGCGAGGCAAAGCCATACAGCAGAGTCGCAAGAAAAAATGCGGCAAGCAAAAGCACCTTTGTCGGGTAGCTTGCGGGGCTTTCGAAAAACAACGCCATGAAACAGGTACAAAGGAGTATCACCGCTCCTTCCAGCAACCATTTTCTTTTGTTTGACACGTTTATCACAGGCGCGCCTCCCCTGCGTATCCTCTCCCCCTACACCGTAACCCCCTGCCGAAAAATCGTCATATCATAAAACCCCATCTTCTCACTTTCCAGCCATTCCCCCGAAGCCACTCGCACCACCCGCTCAAACAGCGCCCGCGCCGCGTCCTCATACGGCACGCCGCTGAGCACCGTACTCGCGTCAAAGTCGATCCACCGCGCCTTCTTCGCCGCAAGCGCCGCGTTCGTCGCGATTTTCAGCGTCGGCACGGGACACGCGTACGGCGTGCCGCGCCCCGTGGAGAACAGCACGATGTGCGCGCCGGACGCCGCCAGCGCCGTGGCGGCCACCAGGTCGTTCCCCGGCGCGTACAGCAGGTGCAGCCCCTTGCCGTTGACCCGTTCGCCGTAGTCCAGCACGCCGCGCACCTCCGCGCTGCCGGATTTCTGCGTGCAGCCGAGCGACTTTTCCTCCAGCGTGGTGATGCCACCCTCCTTGTTGCCGTAGGAGGGGTTTTCGTACACCGTCTGCCCGTGCTCGATGAAAAACCGCTTGAATCCGTTGATCATCCGCACCGTGCGGTCAAACGTGGCCTCGTCGGCGCAGCGGTCCATCAGGATCGTCTCCGCGCCGAACATCTCCGGCACCTCCGTCAGGATCGTCGTGCCGCCGTAGCGCACCAGCAGATCGGAAAACCCGCCGATGACCGGGTTGGCGCTGATGCCGGAAAACCCGTCCGAGCCGCCGCACTTCAGCCCGACCACCAGCCGGTCCAGCCCGATGGACACGCGGACATCCTTTGCCGCGCGGCCGATCAGCGCGCGCAGCATCCCCATGCCCGCCGCGTGCTCATCCGGAGCATCCTGGCAGTTCAGGAACATCACCCGCTCGGGATCATGCGGCCCGATGAACGCCTTCATCACGCCCAGGTGGCAGTTCTCGCACCCAAGTCCGAGCACCAGCACGCCGCCCGCGTTCGGATGGCGCGCGAAGTCCGCCAGAATCCTGCGCGTGTTGTCCTGGTCCTCCGTCATTTGCGAGCAGCCGTACGGGTGCGGGAACGCCGCCACGCCGTCCACGCTGCCGTGGATGAGCGGCTGCGCATCCCGCGCGAGCGCCTCGGCGACCTTGTTCACACAGCCCACCGTCGGCAGAATCCAGATCCAGTTGCGCACGCCCACCGCGCCGTCATCCCGCAAAAAGCCCTGGAATGTCCCGGCAAGCGGCGGCAGCGCGGGCTTCGGCCTGGGCGAATACGTGTACGTCAACTCGCCGGACAGGTTCGTCGCCAAATTGTGCGTGTGCACCCACTCCCCCGGCGCGATGCCCCGCGTCGCGTGGCCGATGGGGTATCCGTATTTCAGTACATCCTCCCCCGCCGCCATCGCGCGCAGGGCCATCTTGTGCCCGGCGGGGATCGTCTCCCGCACCGTCACGGCACCCCCTGGAAGCGGCACGGCCGTCCCTCCGGGCAGATCCCGCAGTGCCACGGCCACACCGTCGTCCGGGTGAATGCGCAGCGCGTCCATCATCCCGCTCATCTCACACCACCTTGCCGCGATACGGATCGTACATGGAAATCGCCAATAGCATCGTGTCCTCCACATCCCGGATGCCGATGGGGAACGGCTTGCCTTCCGCCAGGCACGCGTAAAAATCCGCGATGCACGGCAGATGCCCGTTGCCCCAGTAGCCCTTGCCCATCGCCTCCGGCAAGTCGAGCGCGGGCCGCTCCTCACGCCCGTCCGCCCAGCGGCACGTGAGCGTGTTCGGCGTCAGGCGCAGCGTCACCTGTTCGCACGCGATCTCCACAAAGACCGGCGCGTCCGCGCAATACGCGTTCGTGGCGTGAAACAGCGCGGGAACGCCGCCAAAGTCGATGAAGGCATCAACGGTGTCCTCCACCTCGATCACGCCCTTCAGCGTGTGGTTCGCCATGTGCGTCTCGTGGCGGGACGGCTTGCCGAGCAGGTGCACCAGCAGGTCCAGCGTGTGGATCGCCTGGTTGATCAGCGCGCCGCCGCCCTCGGTTTCCCAGGTGCCGCGCCAGCCGCTTTCCGTGTAATACGCCGCGTCGCGGTGCCAGGAGACGAACGCGCGCCCTCCGCGCGGCGCGCCGGCCTGCCCGCTTTGCATCAGGTCGCGCGCAAAGCGCACCGGCGGGCTGTAGCGGTTCTGGAAGCAGATGCCCACGGGCGCTTGCCCCCGAAGCGCCGCGAACGCCTCCCACTGGGCGAGCGTGACCACGGGCGGCTTTTCGGTCAGAACGGCAACGCCGCGCTTTGCCGCGAGGGCCGCCATCGGCGTGTGCAGCGGGTGCGGCGTGCAGATGTGCAGCGCGTCCGGGCGTTCCGCGTCCAGCATGGCTTCCAGGCTGTCATACGCTTGCCCGCCAAACCCCTCCGCGAGCGCCCGCGCGCGCTCCGGGCGAATGTCGGCGCAGGCGGCGAGCGTTACGCCCGGTATCTGGGCAAGGGCCGCGGCGTGCACCTGCGCAATGCCGCCGCAGCCCACAATCGCGGCACGCGTCATTTTCCGTAGCTCCCCTTGGTGTCCGCGTAGACGCTCTCGCCCTCTTTGTGGCGCGATGTGGCGCGCCGCTTGTCCAGCTCCGTCAGGAAAAGCTGCTCGTCAAACGGAATCTGCACCGGATGGCCAAGCCAGCTTGACAGGTGCATCGCGTTGGAGAGCGTCAGGCCGCGCAGGCCCTCCGCGCCGCCCGCCACCAGTGGACCGCCGTGCAAAATGTTCGCGGCGAACGCGTTCAGCACGCCCGAGTGCTGCGTGTTTTCGCCGTCGGTCTCGACTTCCACCGTCTCGCACGGCGGCCTGGCGAAGCCTTCCTTTGTATTCATGCGCCACTCCGGTTCATCGGCGGTCAGGCGGTCAAACACGAGGCGTTCGTTCTCGCAGACGAGCTTGCCGCGCGTGCCGGAAATCTCCAGGCGGTTCGTGCCGGGCGCGTCACCCGTGGACGTGATGAACACGCCCGTCGCACCGTTCGGGTATTTCAGGTACGCCGTCACATCGTCCTCGACCTCAATGTCGTGCCACTTGCCCTCGTTGCAGAATGCCGTGACCTCGCAGGGCATTCCGCACAGCCACTGTAGCAGGTCAAGCTGGTGCGGGCACTGGTTCACCAGCACGCCGCCGCCCTCCCCCGCCCACGTCGCGCGCCACGCGCCGGAATCGTAGTAGAACTGCGTGCGATACCAATCCGTGATGATCCAGTTGACGCGCTTGATCTCGCCCAGCTCCCCGCCATCGATCATCGCCTTCACCTTGCGGTATACGCAGCTCGTGCGCTGGTTGAACATCATGCCGAAGGCCAGGTCCGGATGCTTTTCCGCCTCGGCGTTCATCTCCCGCACCTGCAGCGTGTACACGCCCGCGGGCTTTTCGCACATCACATGCTTGCCGTGGCGGAACGCGTCGATGGCGAGCGGCGGGTGCTGGTAGTGCGGCACCGCGATGATGACCGCGTCGCACGCGTCGCTCGCGATCAGGTCCGCGCCCTCCTCAAAAACCGGCGTCCCCTCGGGCAGACGCTCCTTCGCCCATTCGCGGCGCGCGGCGCTGCGGTCGGCGACCGCCGTGACCGTGATCTCCGGGCATTCCCCGTTCACAACGCGCTCCACATGCGATGAACCGATGTTGCCGACGCCAATGATGCCGAGCCGTAACTTCTCCATCACCGATACCCCTTTCCCTTCAAGAAGGCATAACTCTCCGCCAGACAGTCAAACGGGCTCGCGCCGTAGCAGTGATCCTGCTCCACGAGCAGGTGTTCCGTGCGGCCGTTCTTTTCAAGCGCCGCCAGCACCCGGTCAAAGTTGATGTTGCCCGCGCCGACCGCCGCCATGCGCTGCTCAAACCCCTTGACCGCCATGTCCTTCAGGTGCACGCACGGAATCCGGTCGCCCAGCCGTTCAATCCACCCCACGATATCCGCGCCCGCCGCCTGCACCCAGTAGGTATCCAGCGTGACGCCCATCAGCTCGGCCGGAAACGCGTCCAGCAGCACGTCCATCATCGTGCGGCCGTCCGGCAGCTTTTCCCATTCAAAGTTGTGGTTGTGGTACATGAGACGCATGCCCGCGTCCCGGATCTTTTTCGCGGACTCCAGGTAGTCGGCGGCAAATCGGTCGATCCATTCAACCGTCCGATACCGGTCCGGCATGGAGCCGATGCCGATGTACTTGCATCCGAGCGTCCGATGCTCCGCGATCACGGCGTCCGTATCGTTCATCACCCGGTCCGGGTTTGTGTGCGTCAGGACGATCGCCAGCCCGCTTTCGTCGCACGCGTCTTTGAGCGTGTGCGGCTCGATAGGCCCGACCGCCGAAAGCTGCACGGATGTGTAGCCGATGGCGGCGATGCGCCGCAAAGAAACGCGCAGATCCCGCTCGGTCTGCGTATAGGCGCGCACGGTGTAGGTTTGTGCTCCGACAACCATAGGACACCCCTCTTTCGCTTCATAGGATGTGTATACCACAGATTGACAGTAGTATAGCCTTTTCCGCGCGGAATGCCAACAGGAAAAAGCGTCACTTTCGCGGGAAATCCGTGCACTTTTCTGCATGCGTGTGGTACAATAACCCTATGCGAATTGCGCATATATCAAGGACTCAAAGGGAGAGAGAGCATATGCTGCGTTTAGGCTTCTGCTGCGAGCCGGATCGTATCGGCGACATCGCGGCGCTTGGGTATGACTTTCTGGAATGCAATTTCACGAACCTGACGGACATGCGCGACGACGCGTTTGACGCCCTCGCGGAAAAGCTCAAAGCCGCGCCCATCCCGGTGGAGGCCGCGAACTGCCTGCTGCCCGCGCGTCTGAAGGTCGTTGGGCCTGACGTGGATGGCGCGGCGCTTTCGCGGTATCTGGAGACGGGCTTCGCGCGCGCGGCGCGGATCGGCATTCGGGTGGTCGTGTTCGGCAGCGGCGGCGCGCGCGGCGTGCCGGAAGGATTCAGCGCCCCGAAAGCGTGGCGGCAGATCGCCTCGTTTTTGCAGGTGTTAAGCGGCGTCGCGGGGCGGCATGGCGTTGATGTTGTCATTGAACCGCTACGCCGCCGCGAGTGCAACATACTGAACTATGTATCCGAAGCTGTGGCGCTGGCCGCCGTGCTGCGGCTGGATCATGTGTTCGCCCTGGGCGATACGTTCCACATGGACATGGGCGGCGAACCGTTGTCGGCGCTGACCATGGCGGGCGACACGCTGCGGCATGTGCACGTCAGCCAGTCGCTGGACGAGGAGCGGGGCCGCATCGTCCCCAGGGAAGAGAACCGGGACAGCGTGTACGCGCTGTTTGACACGCTGCACCGCATGGGCTATCAGGGCCGGGCCAGCGTGGAGGCGTCCTACGCGGACCTGCGCGCGGAAGCGGGCGAGGCGTTTACCATTCTGGACGCCGCGCGTCGGCGCTGATGCATAGCGTTAGGCTTCATCAGGGGATTTCGCAAGAAACCCCTGCCTTTCACGCGAACATACAAAAGATCCGCGCCTACAGGGAGGGTTCGGCATGGCAAACAACAAGGCGGCAAAAGTGTGCCTCATCATCGGCATCGTAACTTTCGCGCTCATTTTCATCATCGGCATTGCGTTTAGCGTAATCGATAGCGCAACGCGTGAAAAGTCCGTTGAATATCACACCAAGCTGAAGGACAAGGATTATCTGGCCGGCACGGAATGGATGCGTTCCGCCGACCTGTACCGGAAGCTGAAAAAGCAGGGCAAAAGGTTGTATCAGACCGAATCGGATCACTTTCTGGCCGGGTTCGCGTATGACGATGTACCGGAGATGACGGGTTCGATCGCCTTCCTGCTCGTCCAGAATGAAATTCCATCGTTTATCAAGCCGTCGCACGCCTTGCCGGTCGCGGACACCTTTGCGGATGCCGATATGCTCTGCTGTATGTTTTTTGATCCTTCCAGATCCAACAAGAACGGGCCCGATCACACGGGATCGCTGTACGTGGAACTGTACAACGCCAAGACGCTCGATTATATGGGCCATCTGATCCTGCCCTTCGGGTCTTGGAGAGGCAGCGAAACGTTTGTTGACCGGGCGCTGGATTCGATGTCGCAAATGCACGCGCTGGGCGTGTTCGCCGGCAACGCGAAGCTGGACGAAATCGGGCGGATGATGACGGGAGAAAGCGCCCCGGAGCGGTCGAAAGAGCGAGTCGCCGTCACGCCGAATGAGGAGAACTGCATTTTCCTGACGTATGAAACATCAACGCTGCAAACCGGTTCCGTTCGTCCCTGCTGGCTCGCGCACTCCGCAAGGCAGGAGCCTTCGCAGGACCCGTACCGCTATATCCTGGTCCACAGAAACGCCTACAAAAAGCACGGCTCGTATTCCGGCAGCAGCCGGACCGTCTACGCGTATGATCTCACCTGCACGGCGTATCTGCTCGATTATGAAACCCTGCGCGTCCTGGACAGCTACACCACCACAACCACCGCGCCCCAGACCATAAGCGCCGGTTCCAGGTACGGCGTAACCAAGATTCCGATGGCGGATTCGCTGGCCCACTTCCAGCAATAGGCAGGGATTCCTCGCGGAATCCCTGCATGACGTCCTTTTTTTCAAATGTGCACGCCCGGTCAAGCCATTTTGCGAAGCTGCTCCAACTGCTTTGCGTGGTCCGCCGCGTTCTCCTCCGGGGACTTGGTCGGGTCATCCAGCCCATACCGGCCGCACGGCAGCTCGCGGCATTTTCCGCAATGCGCGTACCCCTTCTCCCCCACGCAGCACGCGTAAATCGGGCAGGTTTCGCCGCCCGTGTATTCCAGCCAAAAGACGCGGCCTTCGATTTCAGGGCATCCCTTGCAATCCGCGGGATGGTGCCCGCACGCCGAGCACACCACGCCGCAGCAGCTCACCACGATAGCGGCGCTGATTCGGCGAATCGGGCGCCATAAGGGGATTTCGCAAGAAATCCCTACCTTTTCTCCCGCCATCGTGCACCTCTCTTACAAAAACTCCTTGATGATCCACAGCGCCGCCAGGTGCCCCGGGTACATCGCGTACATCAGCCACTTGGGGGTTCTTGTGCGCCGCGAAGTAGGCCAGAGCATCAGCGGTAGCGCGAGCAGCGCGCACATCTGCAGCGTCACGGTGAACGCGCCCGTCCGCCAGACGGTCTTGGAGCCAGCGCCCCAGATCACGCAATAGGACGCGAAGCAGACCGCCAGCCCGAGCGGGTTATTCCGCACGCCCCACAGCAGCAGGATGCACAGGACGCCGCGAATGCCGTAATCCATAGAAATGAAGTACGACACCATCAGCGCGACGGCCGTCATCCACTCCCTGCGCTCCTTCAGCCCCCAAATGCCAATCAGCCCGAGCAGAAGCGTCGCGAAGATGTTCAGCTTGAGCGATTGCATAAAAGCGGTAATGGATGTCAGCGGAGCTGGGTGATTCAGCGCGAGCATATAAAAAGGTTGGGAGACGATCATCAGCACAAACAGCCGAAGCGCGTACCGCTCGATGCTCCGCGTGTGCTCCGCGCCGACGGCGATGCCCCACGCGAAGAGCGGCAGCGCGATCCTGCCGACAATGCGCATCCAGTCGGCACTGGGGTAGAAAATGGCGCCGGCATGGTCGATGACCATGCAGATAACGGCGATGATGCCGAGCAGCCCGGTGTCATGGTTGGTGACGGCGCGGGACGCTTTGGGGACGCGCCCCATCTCTTCATTCAGCTGTGCCGTTTTTTGCGTGATATCCAAGGCGTTATCCCCTCCGCTCTGTTTTTGCTTTCTCTGATTATACCGCAATTGTATGGGGTTGTACACTTGCATTTTAGGCTGTTCGTGCTATAATGCTGCCAAATTGCTATGAAGGGGATTCTATGCGCATCGTAATCGTTGGGGACGGCAAGGTCGGCTTCACGCTGACCGAGCGGCTCGCGTCCGAGGGGCATGACATTGTGGTCATCGACAACAACCTAAGGACCTTGACCGCGCTTTCAAACGCGCTGGACGTTATCACCGTGCTAGGCAACGGCGCCTCCTACCGCGTACAGCAGGAGGCGAATGTGGGCGACTCGGACCTGCTCATCGCGGTAACCTCCATGGACGAAATCAACATGATCTGCTGCCTGCTGGCGAAGAAGCTGGGTGTGAAGCACACGATCGCGCGCGTGCGGAACCCGGACTACGCCGAGCAGCTTATTCTGCTAAAGGACGAACTCGGGCTGAGCATGGCCGTGAACCCGGAGCTGGCCGCCGCGTCGGAAATCGCGCGGCTGTTGCGCTTCCCTTCCGCCATCCGCATCGAGACCTTCGCCCGCGGCCGTGTGGAGCTTGTCGAATACCGCGTGCCGGAGGACAGTGCGCTGGTGAACATGCCGCTGTACCGGATGGGCGGCTATCTGAAGGTGCACATGCTCGTCTGCGCCGTGCGGCGCGGGGACGACGTGTTCATCCCGTCCGGCGATTTTGTGCTGAAGGCGGGCGACCACATCCACATCACCACCCCGCACGTGGAAACGGCTTCCTTCTTCAAGAAGCTCGGCATCATCCACCACCGCATCAAGGATGTCATCATCATCGGCGGCGGGCGTGTCGCGTTCTATCTCGCGCGGCAAATGCTGGAGATGGGCGCGCAGGTCAAGATTATCGAGAATGACGAGGCGCGCGCGCAGGATCTGTGCGAGCGGCTACCCAAAGCCATGATTATCCACGGAGACGGCACAGACCCGGACCTGCTGGCCGAGGAAGGAATCGACCAGGCGGACGCGTTCGTCGCGCTGACGGGCATGGACGAGGAGAACATCCTCCTCTCGCTGTATGCGCACAAGCGCACGGAGGGCAAGGTCATCACGAAGGTGGACCGCCTGTCCTTCCTGAGCGTGCTGGGCGATTTGGGGCTGGAAAGCCTCATCTCCCCCAAAGCTATCACAGCAAACAGCATCGTCAGCTTTGTGCGCGCGCTGCAAAACTCGCTCGGCTCCAACGTGGAAACGCTGCACAGGTTGATGGACGGCCGCATCGAGGGGCTGGAGTTCCGCATCCGCGAGAACGCGGCGCACCTGGGCAAGCCCATCAAGGAACTGCCCCTGAAGCCGGATCTGCTCATCGGCTGCATTGTGCGCAAGGGCGTGACCATCATTCCGGCGGGCAATGATACGATCGAAGTCGGGGATAGCGTTGTCGTCATCACGGCAAACCGTTTCTTCAATGACTATAACGATATTTTCCGTTCGCAGGAAGGGCCGGGAACACAGCCATGAACCATCGGCTTATTTTACGCATCCTCTCCCGCGTAGCGATTGTAGAGGCGCTTCTGCTTGCCCTGAGCGCCGGCGTGGCGCTTTATTACGGCGATCCGGTTCTGGTGCCGTTCGGGGTGCCCGTCGCACTGCTGCTCGTCTACGGGTTTGCACTGGGCCTTGTGAAACCCCGCACGCACGATTTTTTCGCGCGCGAGGGGTTTGTCGCGGTCGCGCTGTCGTGGATACAGCTCTCCCTGTTCGGCGCGCTTCCCTTCTTCCTGAACGGGGATGTCCCTTCGTATATCGATTGCCTGTTTGAAACCATCTCCGGCTTCACGACCACGGGCGCGACCATCCTGAAAAATGTGGAAGGGCTGCCGAACGGCCTCCTTTTCTGGCGCAGCTTCACGCACTGGATTGGCGGCATGGGCGTGCTCGTATTCCTAATGTCGATCATGCAGCTTGCCGGCGACCGGTCGATGCACCTGATGCGCGCGGAGTCACCCGGCCCCTCCGTAGGCAAGCTGGCGCCGCGCCTAAAGACCACCGCGTCGCTGCTGTATCGCATTTATCTGGTCATGACGGTGGCGCAGGTGATCCTGCTGCTCCTTGGGGGCATGCCGCTGTTCGACAGCGTGACGACCACGTTCGCCACCGCCGGCACAGGCGGTTTCAGCGTGAAAAACGCGAGCATCATGGCGTACAACAGCGTGTACATTGAGGTCGTGATCACGGTCTTTATGATGCTTTTTGGCGTCAACTTCAACCTATATTATCTGCTTCTCATGCGCAAACCCAAGGCCGCACTGAAAAGCGAGGAGCTCCGCTGGTACTTCGGCGTTTTCGCCGTGGCCACCCTGCTGGTGACGATCAACATCTTGCCCCTGTGCAAGGACGTTTTCGACGCCCTCCGGCTCGCCGCGTTTCAGAACGCGTCCATCATGAGCACCACGGGCTTCGCGACAACGGATTTCAACCACTGGCCCGAGTTTTCCCACATGGTCATCATCATGCTGATGATTATCGGCTCCTGCGCGGGTTCGACCGGCGGTGGGTTCAAGATTTCGCGCATGGTGATCCTGTTCAAGTCCATCAAGCGGGAGATCGCACGGATGCTGCATCCCCGTTCGGTCGGGCACATCACGTTTGAGGGGAAGCCGGTCGAGGCGGAAGTCGGGCACGGCGTGCTGGTCTATCTGGCGGTGTATGTCATGCTGACCCTGGGCGGGTTTCTGCTCGTCGCCATCGACGGATTCGACCACGTGACGACCGTAACCGCGGTCGTGACCACGATGAACAACGTCGGCCCGGGCCTCAGCCTGGTCGGACCGGTCGGCAACTTCTCCATTTTCTCCGACCTGTCCAAGCTCGTGATGAGTGCGCTGATGCTGCTGGGCCGGCTGGAAATCTTCCCGCTTCTGATGATTTGCGCGCCTTCGGTTTGGCGGAGGAAGTAGGAGGAAAACGGGATGGAACGCTGGGACTCCGTCCCAGACCCTGCCAAAGGGATTTCATCCCTTTGGAATCCCTCCATTTCGCCTCACGGCGGGAGGGATTCTTTTTTCAATGGAATGGGCGAAGTCCCTTAAGTGGGGGTTCAAGGGGCAAAGCCCCTTGGCGTTTTCTCCCCCTACCTTTCCACGTCCACCCATTGCCCCGTCTGGCTGCTCTTCACCGCCGCCTCCACAAACGCCATGCCCTCAAATCCGTCTTCGAACGTGGCACACCGCATCGCGGACCGCGCGATTTCGCCGCGCACCGCCCTGTAAAACTCTCGGGCGGAAAACAGCAGCGCGTCGTTCCAGCCGAGCGGGTGTCCGCCCGGCAGTGGGACAAGGTCGCGGTTTTCCGTGTCGGCCATCGCGGGCGAAATCCTGAGGTCCACGTTCGGCTGCCGCTTATACCCGATGCGGAGGCGGTTCGGGTCCTCCTGCTCCCAGTACAGGCTGAAATGCTGGCCGTCCACACCCAGTGCCAGATCGTTCATGTGCCCGGCACTGACCTTGGACACGGTCAGCACGCCCTGCGCGCCGTCCTCAAACGCGAGCAGCACCGCGCCCAGGTCGTCCGTGCGCACGCCGATGCGCTCCCCATCCTGCTTCGTCCGCACCGGATGGACGGTGGTCAGCGCCGCAAACACGCGCGCCACGCGGCTGCCGGTCACGCAGCGGGCCGTATCCACCCAATGCGTGCCAATGTCGGACAGCGCGCAGCTCATGCCCCCCTCGGTCATGCGCCAGCCGTAGTCCGTCTCGTACAGCCCGCTCTGCTGATGATACCGGCCGCTGACGAGGAACACGCGCCCCATCTCGCCGCGCCGCACCCGCAGCCGCATCTCCTGCACGGCCGGGTTCATGCGGTACTGATGGTTCAGCCCATGCACGACGCCCGCCCGCTCCGCGCGGTGCCAGACATCCCGCGCGGTAGCCGCCGTATCCGACAGCGGCTTTTCCGCGTAGATGTGCTTCCTCGCCGCGATGGCCGCCAGGTTAACCGTGTCGTGCAGGGCATTCGGCGTGCAGTTGTGCACCGCGTCCACCTCCGGCAGCATCTCGCGGAAATCCGTATACCAGCGCGGCACGGCGTACTGCTCCGCAAGCGCCTTGGCCATCTCGGCGTCGCGCTCCACAATCGCCGCGACGGTAACCTCTGGCAGGCGGCGCAGCGCGTCCAGGTGCGCCTTGCCGATGAGTCCCATGCCGATAATGCCGACCTTTGTCTTGTCCATTTGTCTATTCTCCCATACGTTTATACACGCAATTGTACAGTATTTACCAGCATGGCGCAAGGCGGCAAAAAGAGGTTTGGATTCCTTGGCGAGTCCTTCTACGGCGCCCGATTTTGCAAACCAGCGCCGCCTTCTAGCGTCCTTCCTGTGCGGGAGTGTCTAAAGCATCCGTGACATGATATAAAAAACTCCTGTGTGTTTTCTCTTACACAGAAGGTTCCCCTTTACAGAAATTTTTAAACAGGCTCGGAAATGGCATAAACACCTACATCATGACGATGCTAAGCCGTGAACCGCGTCAAATCGTCGCCTATGCTGTGGACACCTCGGTCAACGCGGCATTGATTCAGAAGATGGTTGACGACACCGTGCAGGCTAGGAAATACTATACAAACGGCGACAGCGCATACCTGGGCGTAGACTTTATTGGACGCCATGTAAGCAATATCAACGACAAAAGTGACACGTGCAATATAGAAAGCTCCAATGCAGATATACGCCACTACATAGCTGGATTCCGACGCCGAAGCCGATGCTTCTTCCGCAGTATTGAAACCTTGAGGGCTGTACTGTATGTTTTCGTTCATGCCTACAACAAGTTCGGTGATGCTAGACACGGACGTTTGGACACTCCTTACCCGCACGTTTCTCTTGACAAAATCTCCGCCAGTCGGTATAATATCGTTCGGTTCGTTTATATGAAGAAGGAGTCGCATGCGGTTGGATGTAATGGGTGCTCTGCGCGCTGAGGGGCAGGAATTCCCCTTTGATGTGGCGGTTTTGCTGCCGGACGCTCCGCTTTTGGGCGAGACGGTCACGTTTGCCGATCCAGCGCGGCTAACCGGAACGTTGTCTGCGGTCGGCGAGGTAATCCGCGTGCGCGGCACGCTTACGTTCACCGGCATGTCGCGCTGTATGCGCTGCCTCGTGGAAACATCAAAATCCATGGAAACGCCGGTCGAAGCGGTTTTTGCGCTCGCGCCGGACCCGGAAAACCCCGATCTGTACCTGTACGAGGGGGACGCAATCGATCCCCTCGACATGGCGGCGGACGCCGCGACCCTCGCGCTCCCCCTTTCGTGGCGCTGCGGCGAGGATTGCCAGGGTCTCTGCCCCGTGTGCGGCGTAAACCGCAACCTTCAACCGTGTACATGCCGGATGGAAGATATGCCAAAGCATCCTTTCTCGGCATTGCATCAATTGCTGACCGAGGAAGACGGGATTTCCTGAGAAATCCCCTTATGGCGTCCGATTTTTCAAATCGCGCCGCCGTCAGATGAAAGCGAGGTGTAAAACATGGCTCTGCCAAAGGGAAAAATATCCAAGGCGAGAAAGCACAGCCGTCAGGCGAACTGGAAGATCAGCGCCCCGAGCATCGTGAAGTGCCCGCGCTGCCAGAAGATGAAGCTGTCCCACCGCGTCTGCAAGCACTGCGGCTACTACGACGGCCGCAATGTCCTGGGCATCGAGGACAACAAGAAAAAGAAGAAGGACGCGTAAGGGACGCGGGTATGCATCGGAACGCTGAGAGGCAATCCGATGCTTGTCTTTTTGGGGGGAATAATGAGATGCAGGCGTACAAGCAATCCCGCTGGGCGAGGGAAATCCTGGCGCTGCAAAATGAATCGGGCGCATGGGGCTACTTCCACACGCTGAGCGAGCCCAAGCGATACCCCCTTACCACCGAGCAAGCCCTGCGCAGGCTGCGCATTCTGGGTTTCACCATCAACGACGCGCCCATCGCCAAGGCCGTATCCTACATGCAGCGTTGCATGGCGGGAAAGGCCGCGCTGCCCGACCGGCGTGAAAAGACGCACGATTGGGACCTTTTCACCCGTATGATGCTCGCCACGTGGATACGCACCTTCACGCCTGCCGACCCCCGCGCGAACGCTGTCGCGGCGGAGTGGGCGGGCGTCATCACGGTCGCTTTTTCAGGCGGCGCGTATAGCTCGGCAGCGTATGCCGCCGCATACAAAACCGCCTTCGGCATCAAGCCAAACGGCGGTCGGTTTGTCGATTTCATCTCGTTTTACCAGGTCTCGCTCCTGGCTGGCGCGCTTGATCCGGAAACGGAAGGCACCGTGCTTGGCTATATTCTGGCGCACCCGGAGGGCATCTATTACATCTGCGGCGGCCCGCTGTCCGCCCTGCCGGGCGTTTTCGCATCCAGGCAGTCCAGCCGGTATCTCGGCGCGATCGAGCTGCTGGCCGCCTACCGGCACAGCGCCGAATCGCTCGGCTTCGTTGCGGATTGGCTCTGGGAACACCAAAGCGAAAACGGCACATGGGACTTTGGCAACGGCGCGAACGATCACGTTTATTTCCCTTTGTCCGATTCCTGGCGGCAAAAGGCCGACCGGGAAAGGGACTGCACGGAGAGAGTCCAGAGGCTGCTGGGGATGCTTGGCGCTACGCCATAAGGCGCGCGCTTCGCATCACGGTTGCCCCACCAGCGCGTCCACCATATCCTCCCCCGCTTCCGTCAGCGCCATGCTGCCCAACTCCAACTCCGGCGTATCAAACGCCGCGCCCGGCCGCAGGGCCCCCTCCTCCACCGTTTTCACAAAGTACGCGTACAGCGCGGAGTTCTTATACTCGTCATACGGGTAATCCCGGATCGGCAGATCGTAGTCCAGCGTAATCAGGTCCATATCCTCCAGGATGATCAGTTCTCCGCCAAGCTGCTTCACCTGCTCCATGGAATCGTCCGGCGTGCCGAGGTACACCGGCGCGAGGGCCGTCGCGCGCCGCGTGTCGTCGCCCGAATTCGCGAAGGTAAAGCACGCGACGGGCAGGCATTGCCGCTGCCGCAGCGCAAGCAGGATATCCACCTGCATCGGAGACAGGCCCTCCGGCACCGCGACCGGCGTGTGGTCGTGCCCGCAGCCGCAATTCTCGCCGTGCTCGTGGTGATGGTGCCCGTGATGGCGCTCCCCACACCCGCAGTTCTCGCCGTGCTCGTGCGCGTGATGGTGCTCCCCGCACCCGCAGTGTTCGTCATGTTGATGCATTTTTGTACCGCCTTTTCGTTGATATAATAGAAATAATCGAAACCATGCTTGAGGCCGGCAGTGCCGACAGCACATCGCGCGGCCCTCCGTCTTCCTACGCCTCCCGCGCCTTCTCCAGCAGCGCCCTCACCTCGGGCAGCGCAGCCCTGGCCGCCTCGCGCCCGCGCTCGACGCACTCTGCTGCGCGGCCGCCCATTCGCACCGGATCAAAGTCCAGCACGTCCGGCGCGATCATCAGGTCCGCCTCGCTGACCCGCCGCTGCGCCACCTGCCATTCGTAGATGTCGATCATATGCACCACGTGCTCGATGACCGATTTCGTCCGCAGGTGCTGCCCCCGGAAGCCCACGTCCACGCCGATCACGATGTCCGCGCCCATCTGGCGGCACACGTCCGCCGGCACGCGGTCCAGCAGCCCGCCGTCCACCAGCAGCCGCCCGTCCTTTTCCACCGGCACAAACACCGCCGGGAGCGACACGCTGGCGCGCACCGCCTCGTGCAGTGGGCCTTCCCGCAGCACCACCTGTTCCATCGTCTCAAAATCGCACGCCACGGCCGCGAACGGCAGCCGCGTCTCGTCAAACGACTTGCCATTGGTCAAGTCCTCGATCAGCGATTGCAGCCGTTTGCCCGCCAGAAAACCCTGGCGCGGGATGGTGAGGTCGTAATACATGATCTCCTTCAGGTCCACGGCGCGCGCTTCCATGTCCGTGGGGCCCATGCCCGACGCGTACACCGCGCCGACCAGCGCGCCGATGGACGTGCCCGCGATCAGGTCGATCGGGACGCCTTCCCGCTCCAATACATCCAGCAGACCGATGTGCGCCAGCCCGCGAAACGCTCCTGAGCCGAGCGCCAGCCCTACTTTTTGTGTCCGCATGCTTCCCCTTTCCGCCGCATATTGTGGATCAATGCGTGCGATATGGTTGGGCCGCCTGCGCGCGGCAGCGATCGGTTTGGTGCTTGGGCTGCTCCTGCTGTACCCCGAGGTCGCCATGGGGGCGGCACGCGCGGCCTGCCGCTCGTGGGCGATGGGGGTCATGCCCGCGCTGTTTCCGTACATGGTGTTCAGTCAGCTTCTCGCGTCCGGCACGCGCGGTGGGCTATTTACCGTGCCGCTCGCCATGATGGGCGGGTCGCCGTCCGGCGCGCGTCTGATCCAGATCGCCGGATATCCCCGGGAACGAGCGCAACGGCTTGCCGCGCTGTGCGCCACGGTCAGCCCGCTGTTTGTCCTGGGCACGCTGTCAGGCGGGTGGCAGATGCTCGCGGCGCACTGGCTCGGCGCGGCCGTCTCCTGCGCCGCCGTCCGCCTCACCCAACGCAAAGCGCCCACCGGACACGCGGACGCGCCGGGGCGGCAACAACCCCAGGGAGCCCGCGCCGGTCTCCTGGAGGCCGTGCGTGACGGCGCGCTGGCCATGCTCAACGTATGCGGCTGTATGGCGATCTTCGGCGTGCTCGCGGCGGTGCTCACGCGCGCGCTGCCTGTCTCCCCCGGCATTTCGGCGCTGCTGTCCTCGGTGCTGGAAATGGCGGGCGGCTGCGACAAGATTCGCGCGCTCGGCCTTCCCCCCGGGCAGGAAGCGCCGCTGCTGTGCGCGGCAATTTCGTTCGGCGGCCTGTCCATCTTCATGCAGAACGCGGGGTTCCTGCGCCCGGCGGGCATCAGCCTTCCCCGTCAGCTCTTTGCCAAGATCGTGCACGCGGCAGCGGCCTACGGACTGTGTTGCCTATTCGTTTATCTTGGCGCGGCGCTGATTTGAAAAATCGAACGCCCTTAAGGGATTCCGCAAGGAATCCCTACCTCTCCTGATCCATCTGCAGCCGCGCGTCGCGCAGCTCATTGGCGATTTCAATCGCCACGTCCTCCGCGTGCTTGAGCAGGTCCGCGCAGTGATCCAGCGCGGCCATGTGCGTCCGCTGGGCCTCCCCGCGCGCGTTCGTCAGGATTTCGTTGGCTTGCTGCTCCGCGCGGATGGCGATGCTCGTCTGCGAAACCAGCATTTCCGCCTTCTGCTCCGCCGCGTCCAGGATGTCGGCGGCGTTCCGCTGCGCGTCGTCCAGCATATCCTGCGATTGCTGGCGCGAACTCGTCGTCAGCGCCTCGGCGCGCTGTTCGCTCTCCATGCGCTGCATGCGGGCCTTGGCGTCGGACTCCGCCATCACGTTGTCGGCGTGCTTCTTCGCGTCCTGCAGAATCCGGCTCTCCTGCTTGAGCACCCGGTTGGCCTCCTTGATGGCTTCCGGCAGCATGTCGCGGATGGTCTGCACGGTGGCGAGCACCGTTTCCCGGTCGATCAGGTATTGGTTCGTCAGCGGCACCTTTTTGCAGTTTTCGATTTGCGCCTCCAGATCCGCGATGTGCGCGAACACGTCCATATCCGTTTCCATCGATACCCCTCCTCCAACGTCAGCCATTCCGTAAAACACCCTCGATTTGCTCCCGGATCGCCTCCGGCACCAAGCCCCGGAGGTCTCCGCCCAGGCGGCCGATCTCCCGCACCCGCTGGCTACTGATGTGAGCCATGGGCGGGGATGCCGCGAGAAACACGGTTTCCACCCCGGAAAGGTGCCTGTTGAGCCGTGCCATCTGCAGTTCCGGCCCAATGTCGTCCGCTGTGCGCAGGCCGCGCAGCACGGCGTCCGCGCCGGACTTCCGCGCCGCATGTACCAGCAGGCCGGAAAAGTCCTGTACCATAATATTATGTAGGTTTGCCGTCGCTATGCGGAGCAGCGCCAACCGGTCCGGCACGGAAAATGCGCCCGACGGCTTCTCCTCGTTGTGCAGCACGGCGACGATCACGCGGCCGAACAAGCCCGCCGCGCGCTCGATGATGTCCATGTGCCCCGCCGTGACGGGGTCAAAACTTCCGGGATAGAGCACGATGCGCATGCGTATCTCCTATCGCGTATAAAAGGTGATCGCGGTATCGCCATACCGCCGGGTATCCAGTGCTGCCCATGATCCGGGCGCGGGCGGCAGCTTCAGATCGTGCTCAAACACGATCCTTCCCCCATCCGCGAGCAAATCGCCGTCCCACAGCGCCACAAGCGCCGCCTCCGCCGCTTCCAGGCGGTACGGCGGATCCAGGAACACCAGGTCGAACCGCGCTCCTTCCGCCGCGAGCGCGCGCAGCGCGGCACGCCAGTCGCACGGAAGGAGCCTCGCGCGTTCTCCATACCCGAGCGTTTCGATATTTTGCCGGATGGCCGCCTGCGCCGCGCGGGCGTGATCCACAAAGACCGCCCCCGCCGCGCCCCGGCTCAGGCTCTCCAGCCCCAGCGCACCCGAGCCCGCGAACAGGTCCAGCACGCGCGCGTCCATAAGGCGCGGCGACAGAATGCTAAACAGCGACTCCCGCACGCGGTCCAGCGTGGGGCGGGTGTCCGTGCCCTTGGGTGCGATGATCGCGCGCCCCCGGGCCTCACCGGCAATGATGCGCAAACGGTAACTCCTTCATGAGTTTTTCTCTGGTGGCGGCGCTGATTCGAAAAATCTGGCGCCATAGAACGATTTCGCAGAAATCCCTACCACTAGTATACCAGATCGCCCAGGGTTGCACAATCGGTATTTCCCATGTACAATGGTAGAGCAATTTCCGAGAACGTAGTGCATGGATTTGCGAGAGATTTTGCCGTGTCGCTACGCTGAGGAAGTGAGGCGTAGCAGCGCTACGCTGAACGCACGAGGCGACGCGAGACGGCAAAAGATCCGCAAAGACGTGTGCTACGGTTGAGTGAAATGCTCCAGGGTTTCGTTAGAACATCGAAGGGATCGATCATCCCCTCACAGAAGGAACAATCATGCCGCTATATTTTTGCCCGCTCCGCAGCGGTTCAAGCGGAAACGCGGTCTATATCCAGGCCGGTGATACCGCGGTGCTGGTGGACGCGGGCCTTTCGGGCCGCACGGTGGAGCAAGCCCTGCGCGAGATCTGCGCGTCGGCGGAGAGCCTCAGCGCCATCCTCGTTTCCCACGAACACAGCGACCATATCAAGGGCGTCGGCGTCCTCAGCAGGCGCTGGGACCTGCCGGTGTACGCCACGGAGGACACCTGGGCTGCCATGGAGGACAAGCCCGGCGCCACGGGCATCGCGCTGAAAAACCGGCGCACGTTTGCCGCGGGCGAGGACTTTTACATCCGTGACCTCGCCGTGTCCCCCTTCTCCATCCCGCACGACGCGGCTGACCCGGTCGGTTTCGCGCTGCTGAACGGAGGCAAAAAAGTCTGTGTGGCAACGGACCTGGGGCACATCGCCCAGGGCTGGATGCATGCGGTATCCGGCGCGGACCTGCTGCTGTTGGAAGCCAACCACGACCCGGACCTGCTCCGCGCCAGCGCCCGCTACCCCGAGCGGCTCAAGCGGCGCATTCTGGGCAACCGTGGCCACCTGTCCAACGCGGACTGCGGCGAGGCGCTCGTGCGGCTCGTGCAGGAGGGCGTGCGCCACGTGGTGCTCGGCCACATGAGCGCGGAGACGAACACGCCACAGCTTGCGCGGGAAACGGTGCTAACCGCCCTGGTAACACAGCGTATCCGTCCGGATGCCGACGTCTATGTGGACATGGCCCTGCGCGACCGCATCGGCGGGCTATACACCATCGGATAGATCAACGGCCGACGCCAAAAGGAGGATCACATGGCGGAAAGACCTTCGCCCACCGCCGCGCTGACGGCCTTTTTTATCGGGTTCGTCAGCCTGACCGTCCTATCTCTGGTCGCTCCCTTTCTATCGCGCCTCGGCCTGCCTCCCGGCGCGCTGTACGCGATAGAAATCCTCTTCCAGGCGCTCGCCTTTGCCGCGCCTGTCTTTTCCTATTACCGCCGCTGTCCGCAGCACAAGCCGGCCCTTCGGTTGGAGCCCATGGACCCGCTGCTCATCGTGCTCACCGTGCTGGCCGCGCTCGCCTTCACCATGGCCGGCAGTTGGATTTCCTCCTTCTGGAACGCCGCCCTGCGCGAAATCGGGCTGGTGACAGACACGGGCGGCGGGGGGCTTCCACGCAACACTGTCCAGCTCTGGATGGCGCTGGCCGCCTCGGCGTTCGCGCCCGCGCTGTTTGAGGAGCTGCTGTTCCGCGGCATGATGCTGCCCGCGCTGGAGAGCATGGGGCGCAAGGCCGCCATTTTCATCAGCGGCATGCTGTTCGCGCTCATGCACGCCCGCGTGGAGGCGTTTCCCTCGCACATCCTGGCGGGCATGGTCCTGGCGCTCCTCGTGCTGGACACGGGCAGCTTGTACACGGCCATGCTCTACCACGCGATATACAACGGCTCCATCCTGGTCATCAGCTATGTCGTCTCCCTGATGCCACCCCGGGCGGTAGCGGCGGCGAGTCCCACCCTCGCGGACATGGCCGCGGATGTCCCCTACGGCCTCTTTTGGGTGCTGATCTGGATTCTGCTGCTGCGCACGACCCTCCGACACGGGGCTGCCCGGCAGGCAAACCCACTCCCCCCCGCGCTCCGTTCCCGGCTGACAAGGCCCGCCAAGGCGCTGCTCTGCACCGCGTTCGCGTGTCTAATCGCCATTGAGTTTCTATCGCTATGGGCGATGATTCCGGGGGGCGGCGCATGACGACGGCCATCCTGTGTGTGGGGAAGCTGCGGGAAGCGCACTGGCGCGGCGCGGCGGATGAATACGCGAAAAGGCTCCGGCGGTTCGGCGCGCTTGAGGTCATCGAGTGCGCGGACCTTTCGGAGCCTAAAAACGCCTCCCCGGCGGACATCGCGCGGATCATCCGGCAGGAAGGCGCTTCGCTATTGGCACAAATCAGGCCGCGCGACCACGTGGTCGCGCTGTGCATAGGCGGCAAGGCGATAGACTCCCCCGCGTTCGCCCGGCGGCTGCAATCGATCGAGGACGGCGGCGCGCCGCGCGCGGTGTTCGTCATCGGCGGCTCCAACGGCCTGTCCCCGGACGTGCTCGCCCGCGCGCAGGAGACGCTCTCCTTCTCCCCGATGACGTTCCCCCACCAGCTCGCGCGCGTGCTGCTGCTGGAGCAGCTCTACCGCGCGCGGAAGATTCTCGCGGGCGAGGCGTATCATAAGTGAAACAAGGGCAGGGGGAACGCTGGGACGCTGTCCCAGACCCTGCCAAAGGGATATATCCCTTTGGAATCCCGTCTTTGCCTTTAACAAGGGGCATGGTGCTATCGCAAACGCACTAGTACCGCACCAAGCCAGGAAATCGAGATATTCAAGAGGTAGAAAAAGTGGTAAACTAATCCAGGGTGATAAAGATGGCAAAGAAATACTACGTGAACCTAACGGTAGCGGAACGCGCAGACCTCAACGCGATGATACAGCATGGGAACACGCAAGGATACAGGATCAAACATGCCCAGATACTTTTGAAGCTGGACGAAATTCCGGAAAACGCAGGGTGGACGATTGTCCGGATCGGGGAGGCATACTCGGCAAACCCATCGACGAT
>JAVBOM010000074.1:0-3853 GCA_031550535.1 Eubacteriales bacterium | reverse complement strand
ATAGTCCAGCACGATGAAGATGAGCAGGATTTCCAGCGCCTTATCCCACCCGCCGAGCAGGGTGGTCACGATGCCCGCGCCGATGGCGGTCAGGGTTTTCGTGATGGTTTCCTTCATATTCGCGCCCTCCGTTACAGTAGTGTAAGGGCCTCCCGGAGCTGGTTCATCACCGCCACGGTTGGCTTGTTTTCAGGGATCGCAATCCACGCAGGCAGCGTGATGCGGTGCGTCGTGCTTGCTGTGTCCCAGCCGTTGACAAGGTTGACCACATCATCAATCGCCGTGCGAATTTCCAGCACATGCGCTTTCCACCCAGACAGCCGGGTATAGCCACCCGTGACGCTCTCGGCCCATGCCTTGGCGGGCAGGCCGTAGTATGCGCGCACATTGTTCACCATGGTGCGCAGCTCATTGATGTGCGCCGCCCGGATCGCCGTCTGATTCTGCACCAGCGTGGCGTCCGTAAACGTTGGCCTCGCGTATGTGATCGCTCGCGTGACCGCCGGGGACGCGCTCCCGAGCGCATCGTTCGCCGTCACGGACACGGATTGCGCGCCCGCGCCGGTCAGGTTGGCGGTGCGTTGCAGCACTACGCGCCGGTTGGCGACAAGGTTCCCGGTACCGCTGGCGGTGTACCCGTTTGCAACGATGGTATTCGACAGACTGGAAACAGTGATAAGCAGGCGCGGCTTCGGGTTATATGTCGTCTTGCCCGCGATGGGCAGCGAGATCACCGGCGCGGCGGGTGCTTCGCTGGTCTTGACATTGTTGGACACTTTGTACGCCGTCACCAGCCCGCCCGTATCCACGCAGCGAATCTGATACCGTGTGTAGCCGCCCTTGGTGGCGTTGACCGTCGTGGTTTTGGTGCTGCCGGAGTACGCGCTGGAGGATACGGAGTTCAGCGCATTCCACGCGCCCCAGGACGTTCCGTTCGTGGAGGTGGCGTACTGAATCTCATACCGGGCGATGGGGTTCCGCCCCGCCGCCGCACCGCTCCACGACAACGTAATTTCGCCGCCCGTATAGGTCGCCGGGGAAGCCGTGAAGACCGTTGGAGGAGTAGCGGGTTTGCCCTGCATGACGCTGTTGGATTCCCTGTAAGGGGAGGTGTTGCCGTAGGTATCTACTGCGCGGATGCGGTAAAGTTCAAACAACCGCGTCCGATCCGTAAAGTAGGTCCATGTGCTGCCATAGGTCGCGGACATGGGTTCATTGACGCATTTATTCCACCCGTCCCAACTGTACTCGTCGTCCGAGTTACAGTATTGAATTTCATACTTGGCGATGGGATAGGTGCCGACCGTCGCACCACTCCATGCCAGCGTTATCCTTTCGGAAGTAGTGACATTCGCCGGGGACGCGGTGAAGGTGGTCGGTGCGCCGGGAGATATAGCCATTTGCGTATCCCCCTTTATGCGTAGACCGCGCCGGTCACACGCTCGGCGGTCACGGTTTTGAAGGTCACGTTCGCGGTGGTGCTGAGGTCCTGCGGCAGGTTATCTTCGAGGTTGTCGAGCTTCTTTTTGTCCTGCGGGGACAGGAAGCCCGCCTTGGTCTGCGATGCCGCATCGTGGAAATGCGCCTCGCTGACGATGCTGGACACAGTGCCGCACAGCATGCTGTTTGCGCGATGGTCGGTGATGTTGGCGACCACGATGGACGCCGCGCCTGCCTTAACGTACACGTCGGCGAGGGCCAGTTCGTACACGCTGCCGTCGCGCTGCAATGCCGGGGCAGCGGGTGTGGACGCTGCCGGGCTGGCCTTGACCTTTGCGGTGATAGAGCGGTCGGAGATGCTCCACCGGAGGACGATGCGGTCGAGGCGGTGCAGCACGCCGTCCGGCAGCGGCAGATCAAGCACCAGCGGTGCTGTGTTGACGTAGTGATAGCCGTTGATCCAGCCCGCGCCGGGCATGACTTTCACGGTGAGGCCGTCGCCGGGGACGACGCGCAGGCAATCCTCCGGGCGGCCAAAGACGCCGTTACCGACGAGCGAGGCAAAATACTCGGCCCAATCCGAAGCGTTGTACTTGCGATCGCCGCCTGCGGAGTTGAAGAAACTAGACTTTTCAGCCATGATGGGCACCTCCAAAACGAGAAATAGCGCCCCAAATGGCGCTGCTCAAAAGGCATATCAAGGGTTCCAGGCGTCACCGCCGCCGGAAAGCGTCGCTGAGGGTGGGAATGCTCTCCCCGAACGTGATTTCAATGTCCTCCCTGCCGCTTTCGTAGCTCTCGGCCACTTCGGTGATGCGGGCGTCAATGCGGATGCCCCAGCGTTTGTTCACGCAGGTCACGCGGTCCCCCACGTCGAAGTCACGCCGGTAGCACAGGTGCGCATGCGGGCTAATGATGCTGGAGAACGCGACATGCGGAATCTTCCCGGCGAGGGTGCGCTCCCCGCGCGCGGACAACAGCGCCGCGTATTCCTCGTCGGTCATGGGCGGCGGGGCGGGGTCGGGTGATTCCTCACCCTCCACTGGTGGCACAGGTGGTTCGCCGCTCGGTTCACCCCCGCTCGGCGCGCGCCGGATGTCCGTCGCATCGTAGAACACCTCTACGCGGTCCAGCCCTGTCCGCTCATCGTCCGACACCTCCACCACCATGCGCGGCACGTCCTGCTGTGATTCGCCGCCGACGAACACCGCCGACGCGACGTTTTCCACGCTGTGGACGTACTCTTGCGTCAGGATGGTATCAAACTCCAGGGAGAACACGCAGGCGGGGTTTTGCGTCTGGCCGCTCGTGCGGTCCAGGCCCTTATACGCTGTAAATCGGTGCGACCGCGTGTGCAGGTCTGTGTTGATCTTGAACCCGATGCGCGCCAGCTTTGCGCGGGCGACGCACACATCCAGCGCGTTTTCGTGCGCCTCGGCATCGCAGGTGACGGCGGCCACGTCCGGCAGGTCGGCCTCCGCGAGCGCCACACCCTGAATCTTGCGGCGCGGGTCGGCGGGCGCGGTGAGATTCTCCCGGACAATGCGTTCCAGGATTTTGTGCGTCGGCTCCTTCACGCGGAGCGGCGCGAGCAGAAGGCGCTTGCCGATCCAGTGCGTGAGGAACAGGCCCTTGGCCTCGATCTGCTCCAACCCGTCCGCATCCTTGGATATATTGAGGTAACGAATCTGCCCGGCCTCGTCAGCGTCCTTCCGGGTAATGATGTTTCCCGGCTGGATAAGGGCGGCATGGCGGGCGGTCTGCGGAAGCAGCAGGGCGAACTCGCCGGTGTCCCAGTAGCGCCGCGTCCACACGAGGGCTTTGATCTCGTCGATGACGCCGAGGGGTTCCATGGCGGCGGTGTAGATGTATAAGTCCATTCGGCACCTCGCTTTCGGGCGAAATGAAAAGAGCCGCCGTATGGCAACTCTTCAGGACGCTTATGTCATTGCTGACGTTATGTTGCGGAACAATCCAAATTCAGTATTTTGTGCGGATACTTTTTCCCTCGGAATAGCTCATCTTTCATTTGGCCCGAAAAAACGAAGCCCATTTTCTCGGCCAGTTTAAGGGATTTAGCGTTTTCAGGATAGATACAGGCATTTATGCGTTTGATTTTCATATCATTTCGTGCAAACGCGAGTATCGCTTGTAGCGCCTCTCTCATGTAGCCTTTTCCCTCGAAATCAGGGCTGAGGTCATACCCAAGATCACAGCAGCTATTCGATTTATCCCAATAATGAAAGCCGCATGTACCTATTTTAGCCCCGTTATCTCTTTTCACAAGTACCCACCGATGCTGTGCCCTCGGTTCAGGTTGTACATAGAAGTCAATGATTTCGTCGGCAGCATGTAGATCGACGAGTGGTTCAGCATCAAACAAATATTTGTTGACATGGTCATCGGAAAATTG
>JAVBOM010000094.1:0-34784 GCA_031550535.1 Eubacteriales bacterium | reverse complement strand
TAACAGAAACCCGTTAACGGGTGGCCAGTAACAAGCCTATGCAAATGTCAGGCCGTACCAACGCCACGTGAGGCGTGGCTAGTATCCTAGGGCTAGGCCCGCCTATGAAATACCACCGGCTACGCCGGTGGATGGTTATTTGTTGCTCCCACGTGCAATAAAGCGTTTTTGGATCAAGAAAGGGGCGAGACGGATGACCTGGCGATGGCGAGGCATACGGAAGGAAACCTGGGCGGAATCAAAATCAACACAAAAAAGCAAAACGGAGGGTTATCCCATGAAAAAGCTGTTTGCCGCGCTCCTTTGCGCCATGATGATCGTTTCCACCGCCGCGATGGCGGAGACCAAGACCGTCGGGATCATTCAGTACGCGACGCACCCCTCGCTGGACAACTGCACGAAGGGCTTTCTGCTGGGCCTGGCCGAGAACGGCTACCCCGAGGGCGAGGCGCTGACCGTGGACTTCCAGAACGCCATGGCCGACATGGGCACCAGCGACATGCAGGCGAAGAACATGGTGGCCAAGAACGAAGCCATGCTGGTGGGCATCGCGACGCCGGCCGCGATGAGCGCCTACGCCGCGAGCAAGGACCAGGGCATCCCGGTGGTGTTTGTGGCCGTGTCCGACGCGGAGGCGGCCGGTATCGTCCAGTCCAATGAAGCGCCCGGCACGAACTGCACCGGCGTATCCGACGTGCTGAACCTGAAGGCGCAGGTGGAGATGATCCGCGCGTTCCTGCCGGATGCCAAGACCATCGGCGTGCTGTACACGACGAGCGAGCCGAACTCCCTCACGCACCTGGAGAAGCTCAGGGCCATCGCGCCGGAATATGGGTTCACAGTGGAGGCGATGGGCATCGCGAGCCCGTCCGAGGTGGCGGCGGCGGCCACGGCGCTGGTTGGCAAAGGCGTGGACTGCATCAACAACTTCACGGACAATAACGTGGTGGAGAACCTCTCGCTCGTGCTGCACGCGGCGGACGAGGCAGGCATCCCGGTGTTCGGCTCGGAAGTGGAGCAGGTTGTGAACGGCTGCCTGGCGACGCAGGGCATCGACTACGTGGAGCTGGGCCGCGCGGCGGGCAAAATGGCGGCGGAAATCCTGAACGGGGACGCGAAGCCGGAGAGTACGGCTGTGCTGCTCGTGGACGACTGCACGCCCGCATACAACAGCGCCGTGGCGGAAAAGCTGGGCCTCGCGCTGCCGGAAGCCTACCAGGACGCGGAGGACGTGGCGGCGAAGTAATACCCAACCGGGCAAACAAAGGAGATGACCTGCCATGGATGTGTTCCTGCGCCTGCTGGTGAATGTGCTGGAGGAAGGGCTGATCTACGGCGTGATGGCGCTGGGCGTGTACATCACCTATAGCGTCCTCCACTTCCCGGACCTTTCCGTGGATGGCACGCTGCCGCTTGGCGCGTGCGTCACCGCGGCGATGATCAGCGCGGGCGCGCATCCGCTCGTGGCGCTCGGCTGCGCGTTCGTGTGCGGATGCGCGGCCGGGGCGGTCACAGGGCTGCTGCACGTGAAGCTCAAAATATCCGATCTGCTCAGCGGCATCCTGGTGATGACGGCGCTCTGGTCGGTCAACCTGGTGATTCTCGGTGGCCGCGCGGTGCTGCCGTTCTACAACCAGCCCACAGTGTTCAACGCCGGGCTGGCCAAGCTGCTGCCGGCGGCGCTGTACCCCCGGCGCGTGCTGATTGTGCTCGCGGTGTTCGTGCTGCTGCTGAAATTCCTCCTGGACGCGTACTACAAGACAAAGTCCGGCCTGCTGCTCCGCGCCGCCGGGGATAACGACCAGTTCGTGTCCTCGCTCGGCGTGGACCCGGGCCGCATGAAGCTGCTGGGCGTGACGCTGGGCAACGGTCTGGCGGCGCTGTCCGGCAGCATCCTGGCGCAGCAGGCGGAGAGCGCGAACGTTTCCAGCGGCACGGGCATGGTGGTGATGGGCCTGGCGTCCGTCATCATCGGCACGAGTTTGCTGCGCGGCGTGAAGTTCGTCCGCCCGACCACGATGGTGCTGCTGGGCGCGATCATCTACAAAGCGTGCCTTGCGGCAGCCATGCAGCTCGGCCTGCCGACCAACTACCTGAAGCTGCTGATGAGCGGGCTGTTCGTCGCCGCGCTCGTGGCTGGCAACTTCCGCGAGGGAAGGAGGGGTGCGCATGCAAAGGCAACTCGCGCCTGATGTGCCGATGGTGCGGCTGGAAAGCATCCGCAAGACCTTTCTGAAAGGGACGGTCAACGAGCGGCCGGTGTTTGACGGCTTTTCGCTGACTATAAAGCAGGGGGAATTCGTTTCCATCGTCGGCAGCAACGGCTCCGGCAAGACCACGCTGCTGAATCTCCTGTGCGGCGCGTGCCCACCCGACCAGGGGCGCATCGAGGTTGCGGGGGAGTGCGTGGACAAGCTGAAGGAGCACCAGCGCGCACGGTTCATCGGCCGCGTGTTCCAAGACCCGGCCAAGGGCACCTGCGCGGAGCTGACGATCCTGGAAAACCTGTCCCTCGCGGACAACAAGGGCAAACACTATCTGCTAAACGGCGGCGTGAACAAAAGGCGCTTGGACGCGTACCGCGCCATGCTCGAGCCGCTGGGCATGGGGCTGGAGGACCGGCTGCACATGGCGGTGGGCACGCTTTCCGGTGGGCAGCGGCAGGCGCTGGCGCTCCTTATTTCCACGATGACGCCCATCGACCTGCTGATCCTGGACGAGCACACGGCGTCGCTGGACCCGCGCTCGTCGGAGACGGTGATGGAGTTGACGGACCGCGTGGTGCGCGAAAAGAAGCTGACCACGCTGATGGTGACGCACAACCTGCGGTTCGCCGTGGGGTACGGCAACCGCCTGATGATGATGCACCAGGGTTCCGCCGTGGTGGATGTGGCGGACAAGGAACGGAACGCCTACGCCGTGGACGATTTGCTGAAGATTTTCAGCGAGATCAGCATTGAAATGGGAAATTGACGCAAAAAGCGGGGCCGCCCTGATGAAAGTCAGAGCGGCCCACGTTTTGTCAGGCGAAAGCGTTATTCCGCAACATCCGTAAACACAAGGCTGTCCATGATATCATACATGAGCGCGAGGTCATTGTCCGCCAGCGGGAAATGGTCCTCATAGCCGCAGTACAGGTAAATGAAGAAACCCTTGTAGATGGTCTGCATGGTGGCAAACTGCATGCCTTCGCCCGTCTCGATGGAGAACAGAGCCGGGGTGCCGTTTGACAGCGTGAAGAACTCGTGCGCCGGCTCCAGGAAATTGATGCTGGACAGTTCCACCAGCAAGGCGCGCTCGTCCTCATCGGCCTCGGACAGGGACCGGCCGGCAAACTCCTCGCTCGGCGCTACGCTGAGGTCAATCTCCAGCATGCCATCCTCGCCGGGAAGTTGGAATTCCACACAGACCCAGTCGTCGTACACATCCTGCACGACGGTCGCGCCATCGGGAATAACGACGGTCACATCAAACGCCCGAGCGGTCTCCTGAATCTTTATCGTTTCGGCAAGCGCCGCGCCGGAGGCCAGCAAAAGCATCGCGGCCAGCAGCAAAGAAAGTGCTTTTTTCATCTGTTTGTTCCCCTTTCGTACCTCTGTGCCATTAGAAGCTGAAGCCGTCCACGGCGATGCTCATGAGCGACCGGACCATGAAGCCGACAATGCCGGTCTCCGGGTCGCGCACCTGCGCCCACTCGTTGTTCATGGCGATCACTTCAAGCTGATAGTTTTGATGGTATTCCGTCATGATGGCCGCCTCCTTGGACGGCGCCCACCGCATGTTCACAATGCCGCCGGGCGACGAGGGGCGCACGAGTGCGGAATAATTCACGAACTGGAAGCCGCTGAACAGACGGGCGATCGACGAACCGCCTGACGGCTTCGCCGTGGGCCGCACAGGCTTCGCGGTCGGCGCCGGGCGGGGGTTGTAAGTCGGAATCGGGCCGTAGGTGGGATAGGGGTTATAGGTCGGGCTGGGCGGGACGGGGTATTCGTAGGTGATGTAGCGCCACATGACATAGCCCTCGGAGCCATGATAGCTCACGGTGACCCATATGCCGTCGTCGTAGTCGCCCAGAATCACGATTTCCGAGCCGAAGGGCATCGACGCGACGACATACGACTCCGTGGACGGTTCGCCGCGTAGGTTGACGTTGCCGCCGCTGTTGCTGTAAATGTACGCGGTGCGCATCATGGCCAGCGCCGGGAGACTTCCTGCGAGGGTCAGAATCATTGCCACCACGGCAACCCATGCGATTAGTTTCTTTTTCATACGTACGGCCCCCATTGATCATTTCTTTTCTGTCCAACGTTTGGGTTACGAAAAGTATATCATCGAATCCTGTTGGTGTAAACGTGCGGAATGGAAATTTCCTTCAAAAATCAACAGGTGTAACCGAATGGTCCAGGCGGCCGTGATCGAATCGCCCGTGTCACCGGCCATTTTCATCATCTTCAAACGTTACATCCTTGCGCGTGATTCGATGGCTGCCGCAGCTTGGGCAGACGGAAAACGGCGTATGCTGATGGTACTTGCACTTTCCGCAGACCCAATACGAGATCGACCGAGGGGATACGCCGCCCCGTTTGCCGCTGTCGACGCCGCTTCTTCCCTTGCCCGCCGCATTGCCGGCGTTCCGCACAGCACTCCCTCCCCGCCAGTGGATTGGGTCCCCATGCAGGCTATGCGGACACGGCGTAAAAAGAACAGAACGCGGCGAACCATCCCGCATAGGATGGGGAAGAGGAAGGGATTCCTTGCGGAAGCCCTTTGTGCGGCCGGTTTTTCAAATCAGCATCGCCACCATAGAGAGGGGAGTTGTCCGTGACGCGGTATTCGTTCCTGTATCCGACAGCCTACACGGCCAAAACCGCATGGACGCGCGCGACAAGCCGCCTTCGCCGCTGCGAAAAGCTGCGCGCGGACGCGCGGATAAAGGAGATCGTGCCACTGTTCGCCATGGGGCCTTCGTTCACAGCGGCCCGAAAAAAGAGCTGCTTTTCGCGCCTGGCGGTCCGCAGGCGATGGCGCGGGTAAAGCGCCGTATAGGAAAAAGGAATTTCGACAAGAATACATAGTTCAGCGACGGCGCGGATTTGAAAAATCGGCGTCATTATAGGATTTCGCAAGAAGTTCACACCTCATTGCTTTTTATTCGGAAAGGTGCTACAATACGCGCGAACGAAAATATGGAGGTGCAACATGTCCCATAAAATTAGCGACGAGTGCATCGCGTGTGGCGCGTGCGAAGCGGAATGCCCGGTTGAGGCGATTGCCGAAGGCGATGGAAAGTATGAAATCGATCCCGAAAAGTGCATTGATTGTGGCGCTTGCGCGGGTGTGTGCCCCGTTTCCGCCATCGAGGAGGAATAAGCACGCCACGTGGCGCGTCTGCCGCACGGCGCTGCCTATGGTCAGCAAGCCGTTTCGATATGCGCGCGCACGGGGCGTAAGGATTTTCGGCGCGGTATCCGCAGATTCGCGCCGCGAAAAAGCATTCGCATGGCAATAAGTCCCGGTAGATGACACCGGGCTTATTTATATTCCGGAATTTTTTGAGGAATCCTTACCTCCAGGAGTCTCTACCTCTTCTTTTTATGTCAATACTCCGGAGAATACGAGCCTAGAGAGGATACGATGAACATCAACCGGCTACGGGATCAATTGGACAGTGTGGATGACGAGATTCTGCAATTGTTTATGTCACGGATGGAGCTGGTCGATCAAATGATCGCGCTGAAAAACCAAAATGGTGTGGAACCCCAAGCCTTTCCCGCGCGCGAACACGCGGTGCTCGCGCGCATCGCGCGGCAGTCGGTGCCCGGATACGCGCCGTATGCGAAGGCACTGTTTTCTACTATATTAAATGCGAGCTACACGCACCAATCCCGCCCCAATCACGCGGGGGAAGGCGCGCTGGTCAAAGAAATCCGGGCGGCGCTTCAAGCCGCGCCGCATTGCGCCTTTTCACCCAGGCCTATGGTGGCGTATCAAGGGGTGCAGGGCGGATTTGCGCAGGTGGCCGCGGACAGGCTGTTCCCCGGCACGGACTGCCTGCAGTGCAAGGATTACCCCGCCGTGTTTAGCGCGGTGGAAAAGGAGCTATGCCAGTTCGGCGTTGTGCCGCTGGAAAACAGCGCCTACGGTTCGGCCGGCGAGGTGTACGAGCTTCTGCGCGCGCATAAATTCTTTATCGTGCGGGCGATCCGGGTCATCAAGCGGTATGCCCTGCTCTCGCGCCCGCAAACTGAACTGCCCGGCGCATTTGAGGTTTTCGCCCAGCCGAAGGCCGTCGGCGATTGCTCGGCATTTCTCAGGACGCTGCCAGGCGCCCGGATTACGGTGTGCGACAGCGATGAGCAGGCCGCCGCGCTGGCGCTGTCCAGCGAACACGCGAGCGCGGCCCTCGTACCGCACGCCTTTGGGGAGCGGTATGGCAAGGAGATGCGCATTCAGGCGGTTGAAAGCAAGGAGAGCGTCACGCGCTACGCCTGCATCGCGAAAAAACTGGCCATCTACCCGGACGCGAAGAAGATCAGCCTGATGCTCTCCGTTCCGAACGAGCAGGGAACGCTCTGCGCGCTCATTGAGCGTTTCGCGGCGCTGGAGGCCAACCTGACCAAGCTGGAGAGCCGTGGGCTGGACGACAGTGGCCGCCAGATTCCGGTGTTTCTGGACCTGGAAGCGCCCCTCGGCTCGCCGGAGATGCTGGCGCTGCTGGATGAGCTGTCGTACGGCCCGGAAAAGATGACGTTCCTTGGCAACTATGCGGAGCAAGAGGACGTGTAGAAGGACTTCGCGGATATGAAGAGAGCTCGTAAGGGGACATATCCCTTTACGAGCTCTACATCAATACCGGTCAAACATGGCCTGTATTTCTATGGCGTCGCGCGTTTTGGACAGCGCCAGCATGAGCAGGATGCGCGCCTTTTCCGGGGAGAGCGTGCCCGCGGCGATGGAACCAATGTCGTCGTCCGGCATGCCAGCGCCACGGAACACTGCGCCATCCGGCACGCGTGTCGCCCGCACGATGGGGAAGCCCCCGGCGCACAGCGCGCGCATCCGCTCCTCCCAGCGCAGGCTGACAATCCCATCGCCCGCGCCGGCAACGATCATGCCGTCGTGCTCCTTGGCGAGCGCGTCTAAAATGCCAGGGTGCGCGTCCACGTGAAAATGCGCGATGGCGACGGTCGGCAGCGCGGCGGTGCCCGTCAGATCAAACTCGGTATGCACGGTGTGCCGGGTGAGGGAGGCGTGATACAGCAGCGGCGTCTCGTCGCGCATCAGGCCGATGCACCCGGTGTCGCCGCCCGTGATCGCGTGCGTGCGGAAGGTGTTGCCCTTGCGCACGTCGCGTGCGCTGTAGATGCCCTCGCTGAACAGCACCAGCACGCCCTGGCCACGGGCCGCGTCGCTCGCGGCGAGCGCCACGGATTGATACAGGTTCAGTGGCCCGTCGGGGCTGGTCGCCGTGGCGGGGCGCATCGCGCCGGTCAGGATGACCGGCTTTTCTGTTTTCAGCGCGAGATGAAAGAAATACGCCGATTCCTCCAGCGTGTCGGTGCCGTGCGTGATGACAAAGCCGTCATACGCGTCCAGGGCCGCGAGCGCGTTGATCCGGCCCGCGATGCGCAGCCAGATTTCCTGCGTGATGTCGTCGCTATTGAGGTTGGCGAACTGCTCGCCGGTGACCTGAGCAATGAGCTGCAGGCGCGGAAGATCCGCGAGCAGCGTCTCGATGGGCAGCATTCCCGGCGCGTATCCGCCGGTCGCCCCTATTTCGCCAATTCCCGCGATCGTGCCGCCGGTCGCCAGGATATGAATCCGCTTGCGCGTCCCATTCTCAGCCATATTGCCTCCATAACAAGTCAAAGAGGTAAGGATTTCTTGTCAAATCTTCTCATGGCGCCCGACTCTTCGAATCAGCGCTGCCGTCTACGTACAATTCCATGGTAGCATACCTTGGTATGGCGCGCAAGATGCAAGAAATCTTGCATTTTTGCGTCTGAAGGGATTGCAAGTCAACCGCCGTATATGGTATCATATAGAAGGAAAACTTGCAACGGGGGATTGTGCATATGAACCAGTGCGGCAACATACGGCGGGAGAAGGACTCTATCGGTACACTGGAGGTGCCGGGCGACGCGTATTACGGCGTGCAGTCGCTGCGCGCGCGGCGCAATTTCCCTATGACCGGGCAGACGATGCATCCGACCATGGTGGCGAACCTAGTCTTGATTAAGAAGGCGGCGGCGATCACGAACGAGCGGGCCGGCCTGCTCCCCGCGCCCATCGCGGGCGCGATCATGGAAGCGTGCGACGAGATCCTCGCGGGCGCGCTGCGCGACGCTTTTGTCGTGGACCCCATCCAGGGCGGCGCGGGAACCTCCGCGAACATGAACGCCAACGAGGTCATCGCCAACCGGGCCATCGAGCTGCTGGGCGGGCAGAAGGGCGATTACGCCGTCGTGCACCCGAACGATCACGTCAACATGGCGCAGTCCACCAACGACGTGTACCCGACCGCGGGCAAGATGACGCTGCTGCGCCTGATGGCGGACGCGCGCGCGTCGGTGGAACTGCTCCGGGACGCGCTGCTTGAAAAGGCCGCGGCGTTTGATTCCATCGTGAAGATGGGCCGCACGCAACTGCAGGACGCGGTGCCGATGCGCCTGGGGCAGGGCTTCCGCGCGTACGCCTCCGCGCTGTCGCGCGATCTTGGCCGGCTGGACGCGGCCTGGCAAGGACAGACCACGGTCAACCTGGGCGGCACGGCGATCGGGACGGCGGTCACGGCGTCTCCGTACTATGTGGCGCACGTGGTGCCCATGCTGGCGGAGCTGTCCGCGCTGCCGCTCACGCAGGCGGAGGATCTGTTTGACGCGACGCAGAACCTGGACCCGCTCGTGGCCGCGTCCGGCGCGCTAAAGACGTGCGCGCTGTCCATGTCGAAGATCGCGAATGATTTGCGCCTGCTCTCCAGCGGGCCGCGCACCGGCATTGGCGAGATATCGCTGCCGCCGATGCAGAACGGTTCGTCCATCATGCCCGGCAAGGTCAACCCGGTCATCCCCGAGGTGGTGTCCCAGGCCGCGTACCGGATCGCGGGCAGCGACGTGACGGTCGGCATGTGCGCGGAGGCGGGGCAGTTGGAGCTGAACGCGTTCGAGCCGGTGCTGTTCTACAGCCTGTTTGAGTCCGCGACGCTGCTGGCCCGGGCGGCGGATACGTTCCGGGTGAACTGCATTGAGCATATCGAGGCGAACGAGGAGCACTGCAAGCAGCTCGTGTGGGACAGCTACGGCATCGTGACGGCGTTGTGCCCGGTTATCGGATATGAGAAGGCGGCGGCGATTGTGAAGGCCTCCATGAACGAGCATACGCCGATCCTGGAGTATTTGCAGGCGCACCTCGCGCTGTCGCCGGAGAAGCTGCGCGAAATGATCGATCCGATGGCGATGACGGAGCCGGCGGCGGAACCTATCATGGAATAGGTAAAGCGGCTGTATCACGGACAAAAAAACACGCATACCGGCGGCACGCAGCCGCCGGTATGCATTTTGCTTTTCTTTGTGGCCGTTAGGCCGTATATTTCCACGAAAAATGGATAGGCAGTTGCGGCTGTCGTTTAAATATGCTATGCTACAGTGTGTGTGTTGCGCGATGAGGGATAGAATTGAGGTTTCCGCCGCCATCATAGAGCAGGATGGGCGGTGTTTAATTTGTCGCCGCATGGACGGCGCTGGTGTCGCTGGATTATGGGAATTCCCCGGCGGCAAGCGCGAGGCCGGAGAAACCGCAGAGGAATGCCTGCGGCGCGAGTGCATGGAGGAACTGGGCATAGACATCGGCGTCGGCCCGCTGATGGATGCCTTTGAATGGGCGAACCCCGGCCGCGTACTGTGCTTCTCCTTTTTCCTGGCGAGTATCCAAAGTGGAACGCCCGAGCGGCGCGTGCATTCGGAGCTTCGGTGGGTGGACAGGCAGATGCTTTCATCATTTTCATTTTGTCCCGCCGACGCGCGAATCGTGCGTGCGCTTCTTGCGGAAACATAACGAGCAGGAGGGGTTTCCGGCATGCCAAAGCTGTATTATCAAGGACACGCGAGCGTTCGCTTGACGAGCGACAAGGGTGTTGTCATCTACATAGATCCCTATGCCGGCGACGGGTATGACCGCGAGGCCGACATTGTTTTAATCACCCATCAGCACGAGGATCATAACCGCCACGACCTGGTCCGCAAGAAGGCCTCCACCCGCCTGATCACGGAAGCGGAGGCGCTGACCAACGGCGTGTTCAACACGTTCCGGGTGCGGAACATCACCATCCGCGCGGTCCCCGCCTTCAACGAGGCCCATGACCCGCGCGAGTGCGTCGGCTACCTCATCACCATTGACGGACTCAAAGTGTATTACGCCGGTGACACCTCCGAGACGGACGCGATGAGCGACATGATCTTCATGCGCCTGGACTACGCGCTCCTGCCCATCGACAGCGCGCACACAATGGACCCGATCGCCGCGTCCATCTGCGCAGCACGCATCGGCGCGCGGCATTCCATCCCCATTGCCTGTTGCCCCGGCGTGCTTTTTGACGAGAACGTCGCGCGGTCCTTTGACGTGCCCGGCCGGATGATTCTGCGGCCGGGGCAGGAGATAGACATGTAGTGGCTCACCGCCCCAATATCTCCGCGAACTCCTCCCCGGACATCGTTTCTTTTTCATACAAATGATCGGCGAGCTCGCGCAGCTTTTTCTGATTACCTTTCAGAATGTCCAGCGCCCGTTTGTGGCATTCGGACACGAGCTGCACGATCTCGTCGTCGATTTTTGTCGCCGTCTCGTTGGAACACATCAGGGACGCGTCGCCGCCCAGATACGGGTTGGTGATCGCTTCCAGCGCGACCATGTCAAACTGCTTGCTCATGCCGTAGCGGGAGACCATCGCGCGGGCGATGCGCGTCGCCTGCTCGATGTCGTTCGCCGCGCCGGTGGTGATCGTGCCGGTGATGAGCTCCTCCGCCGCGCGCCCGCCGGTCAGCGACGTGATGCGCGCCAGCGCCTGTTCCTTCGTCATCAGGAATCGCTCCGTCTCGTCGACCTGCATCGTGTACCCCAGCGCGCCGGATGTGCGCGGGATGATGGTGATCTTGTGCACCGGCGCGGCGTCCGGGAGCTTCGCGGACACGAGCGCATGCCCGATCTCGTGATACGCCACGACGCGCTTTTCCGACGGGGACAGGACGGTGTTCTTGCGCTGATACCCCGCCAGGATCACATCCACGCTCTCCTCCAGGTCGCTTTGGTTGATCATGTCGCGCCCCATGCGCACCGCCCGCAGCGCCGCCTCGTTGATGACGTTCGCGAGTTCCGCGCCGGACGCGCCGGGGGTGGTCCGGGCGACGGAGAGGTAGTCGACGTCCGGCTCCGCGCGGATGGCGCGGGCGTGCACCTTCAGGATCGACTCACGGCCTTTCAGGTCCGGCAGTTCCACGGGAATCCTGCGGTCAAACCGCCCGGGCCGGAGCAGCGCCTTGTCCAGCGTGTCGGGCCGGTTCGTCGCCGCGAGGATCACCACGCCCTTTTTGCCGTCAAAGCCGTCCATCTCGGACAGAAGCTGGTTGAGCGTCTGCTCGCGCTCGTCATTGGCGCCAATGCTGCTGGCGCCATCGCGCTTTTTGCCGATGGTGTCGATTTCATCAATGAACACGATGCACGGGGCTTTTTCCGTGGCCTGCTTGAACAGGTCGCGCACCTTGGCCGCGCCCATGCCGACAAACATCTCCACGAATTCCGAGCCCGAGATCGAGAAGAAAGGCACTTCCGCCTCGCCCGCGACCGCCTTGGCCAGCAGCGTTTTGCCCGTGCCCGGCGGGCCGACCAGCAGCGCGCCCTTGGGCAGGTTCGCGCCGATGGAGGTGTACTTCTCCGGGTTGTGCAGGAAATCCACGATTTCCATCAGCGCCTCTTTTGCCTCGTCCTGGCCGGCCACGTCCTCGAACGTCTTGCCGGTCTGCGCCTGCACGTACATTTTTGCGTTCGCCTTGCCGAACGTCATCATGTTGCCGCCCATGCGCTTGTTCATCGTGCTGTACACGACCCAGCCCAGGCCGAGCAGGAGAACGAGCGGGAGAAGCCATGTCAGCAGGAAGTTAAGCAGGGGCGAGCTTTCCGTGGGTATGGCGGCGCTGAACTTGACGCCCGCCTCGCGCAGGCGGTCTGTCAGCCCTTCGTCCGGCCACAGGCCTGTCTTGCACGTGATGTCGCGCCCCTCGCTGTCCTTGATCAGAAAGACGATCCGCGTGTCCTCCAGGGCCACCTCGGTGATCCGGCCTTTCTCCAGCATATCCAGAAAGTCGCTGTACCCAACCTCGATGACCTCCCGCTGCATCAGCGAAGGAAAGACCAGGGCATTGAGCAAAAACATGATGACAATCACGACCAGGGCGTAAAAAATCATCGGCCGGTTGCTCTTGGGCAGGTTTTCATTCATCAGGGTCCCTCCTTCGCGCCCCGCTGAGCGCACGGATAATACCAAAGAAGCCTATGCGAGATAGAAGTCCAGCACGAGCATTACAATAAATCCGATCAAAAGGGCGTAGGTCGCCGCGCGCTCATAACCGTGCGAGTGCGTCTCGGGGATCATTTCATCGCCGACAACATAGAGCATGGTGCCGCCCGCGAACGCCAGCGCGAAAGGGAGAATGACGGACGCGATGGAGACGGCGAAAAAGCCGACCATGGTGCCGAAAATCTCGATGACACCGGTGAACGCCGCGATGGCGAACGCGCGCCCCTTGGTGACACCGGCCGCGAGCAGCGGCGCGATGATGATCATCCCCTCCGGGATGTTTTGCAGCATGATGCCCACGGTGACGGAGACCGAGTTGCCCGCGTTGCCCTGGCCCGCCGCCACGCCCGCCGCGAGGCCCTCGGGAAGGTTATGGATGGCGATGGCCAGAATGAACAGCATGATCTTGTCGATTTCCTGGTTCGTGCCGTGCGCCTCGCTATCCAGGCCGGCCACGTTGTGCAGGTGGGGGACAAAGCGGTCGGCAAAGTTCAGGAAGAGCGCGCCCGCGAGAATGCCCGGCGCGGTGATGAGCACGCCGTTTGAGCCGCCCAGCCTCATGGACGGGAGAATGAGGCCGAGAATCGCCGCGGCGAGCATGACGCCGGCGGCAAAGCTCAGGATGATGTCATTGTACTTGTGGGGGATGCGCTTGAACAGGAAGCCGATGGCCGCGCCGACGAGGGTCGCGCCGCCTACGCCGATCGCGGTGAGCAGGGCAAACTGCATGGTGTCCTCCCAAAAAGTTGCTAGCCTTATGGTATACCCTTTGCCGCGCCGCGTCAAACGGAATTGTCCGCGCGGGCGCTGGCAATGGGCGAAACGGCGCGTCCGGCGCTCTTGACAATCTTGCCGGTTTCTGATACGTTTCCCTCGCGATTATTCTTACATAGACGGCGGCGTTGATTTGAAAAATCAGGCGCCATAAGGGGATTCCGCCAGGAATCCCTACCTCCGCAAGAAAGCAAAGGGACGCAAAATGGATATCAATGACGCGACGATCATTATTCTCAGCGCCTTTTCCACCCTGGCGGTTCTGATTCTTGTCATGCTGTGCCGCCATATCGCGCTGAGCACGGAAAAAGGTTCCCACAACAGGCGGGTCAAGGCCATCGTAATGGCCGGCTTTTTTCTGTTCATCTGCCTGTGCACGGCGCATATTCTCCTGGGCCGCCCGCAATTGGTATCCACGGGCACAAGCGGGCGGTATAACCTGTATCGCGTGGATATATTGGGAGCCAGAACATATATAGGAACCTATACGAGCGCGCCCACCGAAACCTGGGATGCTTCAACCGTCGCAAAGATTCTTCTGGATGCGGCGTACATTATTCTTTTCTCCGCGTTTGTTCTGAGAGGAATGAGCCGGAAAGCGATCCCTTTGGACCGTCCCCTGAAAAGAGAATTGGTATACACTGCCCTTTTTGGATTGTTTGGCATCGGGTATTTCCGGAACAAGAAACCGGCGAAGGGCCTTGCTTGTCTTGTACTAAATACAGCGGCGGCGGCGCTGCTCGCCTTTATCGGCGCGTATGCGGCGCTTGTGGTCTGGATTCCGCTAACGATCAGTTGGGCGCACTCGGTGACGGGCGTCCTGTACAAGAACAGCGAGATGGCGGATGGCAAGGAAGGATCGCAGGCGAGCGCATCTGTTTGATGTTTCCAAGACGGCGGCGCTGATTGGAACAATCGGGCGCCATAAGAGGATTCCGACAGGAATCCTTACCTCTCCGTTGACGCCGCGCGGCAAACATGATAAGCTATCCACGACAACCGCATATCCATCCATCGCGGTGCGTGCGTATACCTTGCTGGTATGCGCGCGAGAATAGGGAATCGGGTGTAAAGCCCGAGCGGACCTGCCGCCGTAAGGAGGAGCGCGCCCCAAGTGCCACTGGGAAACCGGGAAGGCGGGGCCGCGCGATGATCCCGAGCCGGAAAACCTGCCACGATGGGGCGCAGCGCCACAGGCCAATGGACGCGAGCCACCGCGGGGCTTTTTCCTGCGTTCGCGCGCTTTTGCCTGCCGGCGGGGGCGTTTTTCTTGCGGGGGGAAGAAAACCCAAGCGATATGGAGGAGGTACTGTTGGTGAAGAAAAGGATTTTGACGGTATGGGCGCTTCTGTTGGTGCTCCTCATGGTGAGCGCGTGCGCTATCGCGGATGCCCCGGCGCAGGACCGCGCGGGCAACCCCATTGCCGTGCCGGAGAAGGTGGAGCGCGTTATCTCGCTCGCGCCTTCGGTTACGCAGGTCATCATCGACCTGGGGCTATCAGACAAGCTGGTGGCCGTGGACACGTACTCGGCAGGCACGAAGGGGCTGCCGGAAGGGCTTCCCGCGTTTGACATGATGGCGCCCGACATGGAGCAGATTGTCGCGCTCGCGCCGGATGTGGTGCTCGTCACCGGTTTGCTGATGCTGGAGGGCGTGGACCAGTTGGCCAAGCTGACCGACCTGGGCATCTGCGTGGCGTACATTCCGTCGTCGACCGGCATTGACGGCATCCTTTTGGACACGCAATTCGTCGGCGATGTTGTCGGCGACCCGGAAGGCGCCAAGGCACTGAACGACGAGCTGACCGCGGCCATCGACGCGCTGCGCGCCGTGACGGACACGCCCATCTCCGTGTATTTCGAGGTCGGCTCCGCCCCATCGCTGTACAGCTTCGGCGCGGATACGTTCCTGAACGAGATGATCGAACTGATCGGCGGCAAGAACATTTTCGCGGATCAGAACAGTTGGCTTTCCGTGTCCGAGGAGTCCGTCATCGCCGCGAACCCGGCGGTCATCTTCACCAACGAGGTGTGGGTGGAGGACGCGGTCGGCGCGATCGCGGCGCGCAAAGGGTGGGAAAATGTCGACGCGGTGAAAAATGGAAGAATTTATCAAATCAGCGACGACGCTTCCTCCCAGCCGAACCACAGGATCCGCATTGCTTTGGAAGAAATGGCGGCAGCTTTGAACAAAAACTGACCGTAAAAATCAACGCAAAAAACGCCTGGAAGCATCTTGACAAGCGGCATGTGTTAGCTTATACTAACGGTGGAGTTAGGAAAACCTAACCTGCGGGGAGGATGAGCACCATGCCGCTTGCGTTGGTCAAGTCCCGGGAAGCCAGCATCATCCGCAAAATCGGCGGGAAGGATGATACGAAAAGGTTTCTGGAAAGCCTCGGATTCGTGACCGGTGGGGAAGTCACCGTCATGCATGAAATCGGCGGCAACATGATTGTAAATGTGAAGAACACCCGCATTGCCATCGACAAGGGCATGGCGATGCGCATCATGGTGTAGGAGGCTGGATATGAAAACACTACGAGACGCGCCGATAGGGCGGACCGTCACGGTCGCGCGGCTGAACGGCCAGGGCGCCATCAAGCGCCGCATCATGGACATGGGTATCACCAAGGGCACGGAAATCTACGTGCGCAAGGTCGCGCCGCTCGGCGACCCGCTGGAACTGACGGTGCGCGGGTATGAACTGTCTCTCCGCAAGGCGGACGCGGAAATGGTGGAAGTTTTGTAGACCTATATTTTTTTGCACGGGTGTTAGTTAAAACTAACTTCATCCGGTAGGAGGCGGAGTATGGCGACGAAAATCGCGCTGGCGGGCAACCCGAACAGCGGCAAAACCACCTTGTTCAACGCCCTGACGGGCAGCTCACAGTACGTGGGCAACTGGCCGGGCGTTACCGTGGAAAAGAAGGAAGGCAAGTTGCGCAAGCGGCCGGATGTCATTATCCAGGACCTGCCGGGCATTTACTCGCTCTCGCCGTATACACTGGAAGAGGTCGTTACGCGCAACTACCTTGTGCATGACAAGCCGGACGCTATCCTGGACCTGGTGGACGGCACGAACATCGAGCGCAACCTGTACCTCACCACGCAGCTCCTGGAGCTCGGCGTCCCGATGGTCGTAACGCTGAACATGATGGACATGGTGGAAAAGCGGGGCGACCGCATCGACACGGAGAAGCTGGCCGGGGCGCTGGGCTGCGCCGTCGTCAAGATCAGCGCGCTGAAGGAAACGGGCGTGTTCGAGGCGGCTGAAGCGGCGCTCGCACGTGTTGAAGCGGGGGAGCGGCAGCGCGCGCTCATCCGCTTCTCCGAACCCGTGGAGGCGGCGCTGTCCGAGATCGCTGCACTGATCCGGGACAAGGTGCCGGAGGAGACGCTGCGCTTTTACGCGGTCAAGCTGTTCGAACGCGATGAAAAGGTGCTGGAGGAACTGAATCCTCCGGGACTTGAGCAGATCATCGCCGCGTGCGAGGCGGCGCTGGACGACGACAGCGAGAGCATCATCACCAACGAGCGGTATCTTGCCATCGCGGATATTGTCAAAGCGTGCGTAAAAAAAGAGCATCACCACATGACGGCGTCCGACAAGATCGACCTGGTCGTGACGGACCGGATCCTCGCGCTGCCGATCTTCGCGGCGGTCATGTTTCTGGTCTACTATCTATCCGTTTCCACCATCGGAAGCTGGATGACCGGTTGGGTGAACGACACGCTGTTTGGCGAGATCATCCCGCCCGCGGTGGGGGACTGGCTCGTGTCCGTTAACGCCGCTGCCTGGCTGCAGTCGCTGATCCTGGACGGCATCATCGGCGGCGTCGGCGCGGTGCTCGGCTTCTTACCGCAGATGCTGGTGCTGTTCATGCTGCTGGCGATTCTGGAGGACTGCGGGTACATGGCGCGCATCGCGTTCATCATGGACCGCGTGTTCCGCCGGTTCGGCCTGTCGGGCAAGTCATTCATCCCGATGCTGATCGGGACCGGCTGCGGTGTGCCGGGCATCATGGCGTCCCGCACCATCGAGAGCGACAGCGACCGCAAGATGACCATCATCACCACGACATTCATCCCGTGTTCGGCCAAGCTGCCGGTCATCGCGCTGATCGCGGGCGCGCTGTTTGGCGGCGCGTGGTGGGTGGCCCCGTCTGCGTATTTCATCGGCATCAGCGCCATCGTGTGCTCCGGCGTCATTTTGAAAAAGACAAAGCCGTTCATCGGGTGCCCCGCGCCGTTTGTGATGGAGCTACCCCCGTATCACTTGCCCGGCGTGAAGGGCGTGCTGATCCACACGTGGGACCGGAGCAAGTCGTTCGTCAAGAAGGCGGGCACGGTCATCTTCCTGGCCTGCGGTCTGGTGTGGTTCCTGTCCACCTTCAGTTTCTCCCTGCAAATGGTGGAGGCGGAGGAGTCCATGCTCGCGTCGATCGGCAGGGTCATCGCGCCCCTCTTCCGTCCGCTGGGCTGGGGGGATTGGCGTCCCGCCGTCGCGACGCTGACGGGCCTTGTGGCCAAGGAAAACGTGGTCGGTACGTTCGGCGTGCTGTATGGCTTCGGCGGGGCGGAGGGCAGCGCGGAAATCTGGGCGGCGCTACAGGCGTCCATGCTCCCGCTGGCCGCGTACTCGTTCCTGGTATTTAACCTGCTGTGCGCGCCGTGCTTCGCGGCGGTCGGCGCGATCCACCGGGAGATGGGTTCGGCGAAATGGACATTCATCGCGGTGGGATACCAAACGGTGCTCGCATATGCTGTATCGCTGGTGGTCTATCAGCTCGGCACGCTGCTTGCGGGCGGCGGGTTCGGCGTGGGAACCGTTTTCGCGCTGGCGGCGCTGGCGCTGTTCATCTGGCTGCTCGCGCGGCGGCCATCTGTCGTGAAAGGAAAGGGTGGTGCCTTATCGCCACAGTATTGATCTCCCTCGCGCTGGGCGCGGCGGCGGCTCTAGCCGTCCGGCATGTGGTCCGCCAGGCAAAGCGCGGCGTCTGCGTGGGGTGCGACGCGTCCGAGTGCGCAAAGTGCGGACACTGCAAGCAAATGACGGAATAATCGACGATCGCGAAGCGGACTTGACACACTGTTGTCAAGTCCGCTGTGCTATACTGTGGCGGTGGTGCTGATTCGAAGAATCGGCCGCCATAAAGGGATTCCGCCAGGAATCCTTACCTTGGCAAACAAACGTGAGGGGGCCTTGCTATGGAGTGGATGGAGGCGTTTTTGGATAACCGTGAGCCGACAATGGAGGATATGGCTGCCTTTGTGAATAACCCGCTATGGGGAGAGATGAACGCGCGGCTGCAAAGCGCGTATCAGACCGCGCCCAAGATCAGCTTCAGCGGCTGCTCCGGGCAGCCGGGCTGGAACGCCAAGTACCAGAAGGGTGGCAGGGCGCTCTGCACGCTGTACCCGATGGAAGGGTTCTTCATCGCGCTGGTGGTCGTGGGGGAGAAGGAGCGCGTCGAGGTGGAACTGATGCTGCCGGGGTACACGGCGTATATCCAGGATCTGTATCAGGAATCGGGCGCGCTGATGGGCGCGAAATGGCTGATGGCCGCGGTCACGACCGAGGAGATCCTCCGCGATTTGATGGCGATTATCGCGATACGGAGACCGCCGAAGGGCCTGCCCGCCGTCAAAACCGCCCGATCCCCATCGCGCCCAGGAACCTAGCCAGCGCGGCGTCGCCCTCCGGCGTCGCCTTGAACACGCCGGCATCCTCCAGCACGCGTGCGCACTTCTGGCCGAGCGCGTCGCGGATCACCCGCTGTGCGGCCTCGCGGGGCAGGGCGGTGCCGTTCGCGTCTGTCATCTCCCGCACCCAGGGGAAGTGCTTGGCGGCGGGGTCGTCCGGCGCGGGCTCGGCAAGCGGTTTGTCGCCCGTCAGGTAGCCCGTGAGCGCCTCCATCTCCGCGCGCAAACGGCCGGGCAGAATGAACAGCCCCATCACCTCGATGAGGCCGATATTCTCTTTTTTGATGGGATGCAGGTCCGCGTGCGGATGAAAGATGCCGAGCGGGTGTTCCGCCGTGGTGCGGTTGTTGCGGAGAACCAGGTGCACCAGGTAGGACGCGTCGGCCTGGACCCGCGCGATGGGCGTGACCGTGTTGTGCGGCACACCGTCCGTCCCGTGGATCACGTCGTGGTCCGGGTCATCCCACAGGCGCCAGGCGCGCTGAAGCTCATCCGCGAGGGCGATAAGCTGCCCCTTCTCAAACGACGCAATACGAATGCAGGTCATCGGCCAGCGCACGGCCTGAATCTTGACATCCGGGTAGCCGGGATGGACAAATGAAGCGTATGCCGGGGCGTTGTCCATCGGGAACACATGCCGCCCGCCCTGGAAGTGGTCATGGGAGAGGATGGAGCCGCCGACGATGGGCAAATCGGCATTGCTGCCGAAGAAATAATGTGGAAGCTGATCGACCAGATCGAGCAATAGCGCGAATGTCCGCCGCTCAATCGCCATGGGGATGTGGCGCTCGTTGAAGGCGATGCAGTGCTCGTCGTAGTAGACATAGGGAGAAAACTGCATCCGCCACGCTTCGCCGCCGAGGGTCAGCGGCACGGTGCGCAGCGTTTCGTGCGAGGGGTAATCCGGCCGGCCGGCATAGCCTTCATTTTCCAGGCAGAGCATGCAGGCGGGGTAGCCGGTGCTTTTTTTTGTCCGCGCGGCGGCGATGTCGCGCGGGTCCTTTTCCGGCTTGGACAGGTTGATGGTGATTTCCAGATCCCCATAAGGCGACGGCGCGGTGAACGCGGCATTCCGCGCGATCTGATCCACACGGATGTAGTCGCTGGCACGGCTCAGCGCGTAATACCAGTCCGTGGCGGCCCGGATGCCCTTCTCCCCGCGCAGCGCCGCGAACGTTCGCGCCACTTGGGACGGCGGCGGCGTGACGAGGCTCATCAGGTGCGCGCCGAAGCGGTCGCGGCTGTCGCTGTCCGCCCCGATCAGCCCGCGGGACACGGCCACGTCCGCGAGGCGCAGGAGAAGCTCCGTCGCTGTCGCGGGGAGGGGTGCGGGTTCGGCGGAAGTATATCCTTCCCCCGGTCCCTCCATGCCGAGGGCGCGGTACAGGGCGTTGCGGGCGAAATGGGTATCTTCCGGCGCGAGCAGACCTTTTTCCCGCGCGAACAGCAGCAAGCGTTCTACCGTGTTGGTGGCGAGCATGCGATCACAGCCTTTCCGGGGGGTTGATGCGTCCTGGCGCGATATTTCCATTTTACAATATTTACTATAGTTCTCCGGCTGTCCTCAGACAATGGAAAATCGTCCTCATTACCTTGACAAAATGCGCCGGAGATGGAACAATAATTCCCGTGCTCATAGATATGAGGAAGGGACTCCTTGCGGAATCCCTTTATGGCGGCCGATTTTGCAAATCAGCGCCGCCGCCAATCATCCACGCGGGGAGGGGTTCCAATGGACGCCATGGCGCGTGCCCGGAGTTTTTTACGGTCTGATGCCTGCCACAGAAGGTTTCTTGCGCTGTACGGCGGCGGGGAGGCGGATGTGTCCGCCCAGGTTGCCCGGTATGGGGCGGTGTTGGACAAGTTTAGCGGGCTGTTCCCGGGCCACGCGGACGTGGCGTTCGTATCCGCGCCGGGACGCGCGGAGATCGGCGGCAACCACACGGATCATCAGAATGGCCGCGTCCTGGCGGCGGCGGTGAACCTGGATACCGTGGCCGTGGCAGCGCCAAACGGCGGCATGGCCGCGCGTGTGCACAGCGAGGGGTTCGGCCTGACGGAGGTCGACCTGATGGACCTCGCGCCCAGGCCGCCGAAGGGCGAATCCGGCACGGCGGCGATGATCCGGGGCTGCGCGGCGCGCATGCGGGCGCTGGGTTTGCCCATTTCGGGGTTTGACGCGGCGGCAACGAGCGCCGTGGGCACGGGTTCGGGCCTGAGCTCATCGGCGGCGTGTGAGGTGCTGATCGTGACGATCCTGGACAGCCTATTCGGCGCGGGGGACATGGACCCGGTGTTGCGGGCGCAAATCGCGCAGCACGCGGAGAACCACTTTGTCCACAAGCCCAGCGGCCTGATGGACCAGACGGCCAGCTCCGTGGGCGGGCTGGTGGCGATCGATTTTGAGCCTCAAGGTGGGGATTCCTTGCGGAATCCCTTTCATGGCGCGGACTCTTAGGTTCCGCGCCTCCGTCACGACGCGCCAGTGGTCACACCCTTGCAGTACGACTTTGCCGCCAAGGGCTACGCGCTGGCCGTGGTGGACACGCGCGGCGACCACGGCGGCCTGACCGACGCGTACGCCGCTATCCGGCAGGAAATGGAGCAGGTGGCCGCATGCTTCGGCCAGGCGCGGCTTCGCCCGGTGGACGCGGCGCGGTTTGAGGCCGAACTGCCCGGGCTGTGCGGACGCGTGCCCGACCGGGCGATCCTTCGTGCGCTGCACTTTTTCGATGAAAACGCGCGCGTTGCGGAGCAGGTGGCGGCGCTGAAGGCGGACGATCTGCCGCGCTTCCTGGAACTGATCAACGAGTCCGGGCAAAGCTCGCTGGCGCTGCTGCAGAACCTGAGCGTGGGCGGGCCGGAGCAGGACATCCCGCTGGCGCTGGAACTTTCCCGGCGGATGCTTGCGGGGCGCGGTGCGTGGCGCGTGCACGGCGGCGGCTTCGCGGGGACGATCCTGTCGTTTGTACCGCTGGATTTGATGGACGCATATGCGGCGCGGATGGACGCGGTGTTCGGCGCGGGGGCGTGTGCGCGGCTTATGATTCGGCCGGAAGGGGCTGTGGTGCTGCGGGGGTAGCGGGGAAATAACATCCTATGGTGGTGCTGTTATGCGTGCGCGCCGCCATAGGATATTTTGATGTTTCGTTGAAGCAAAGGATGAGATCGCGAACCGTGCTTCACAAAGGAGTGTGCGGCTTGATTTTCGATCACGATACGAAAGAGCTTATCAGATCATTGATCGGCGATTATGCGGTGCTCAAGGACCACAGGGGCGATAATGGCCGAACCGGCGTTATGGAGGTTTCATCCGGTGGCGAGCGATATTTCGTAAAAATCCATAACCGGCTGAGCCATTGGCATCCAGAGGTGTTCGCGTACAGGCACTGGACAAAGGGCATCGAGCCGCTGGCGCCTACGATGCGCGCTTCTTTCAATACCGGGGAGGTTTTCGGCATCATTACAACCCCAATCGTGGGCAGAACGGTAAACGAAGCGAAAATCGCCGGCGAATCCAAGTTGGCGACGATTTACCGCGACGCTGGGGCGTTGTTTCGGCGAATGCAGCAGGGCACTGCAAATGCGTATTTCGGGATACCGAGGGACGACGGCACACCCTTCGAAAAGGCGGATGCGGCCACGCCGGAAGCGTATGTCGCAAACGCCATAGAGGCGCTTTTCAGGCGCGGATTCGATGCGGCGCTGTTCTCCGGTGCGCATAGGTCGCTCACAGAGTGGTGTCTGAAGAACTGCGCCATTTTTGCCGAGGACATCCCGACGTTTACGAACTGGGATTTCTCGCAGAATAACTGGATGGTGGATGAGAACGGCGATTTCACAGGGTTTATCGATTTTGAGAACGCGCTCTGGGGATTGCCGCTGGATAGCTTCGGCGTGATCCTTGAGCGGTACACGTTTGATAGGCCAGCATTGCGAGACGCTTTCTTTGACGGATACGGCCTATCGGATGATGATGTCACCAGAATGAAACTGCGGATTCTGAGCTTGAAGATGGCGCTTGCGGATGTGTACAACGGGCACGCGCATGAGCATCCTAGGTTTTTGGAATGCGGAATGCGCATGTTGGAGCACTTGGTGGGGAATCAGTGCTTGTGAATGGAGAAGCCGCCAATTGTACATTCCGCCCGCTTTGGTGTACAATATCCACATTACCTTAGATTACGCACCGAAAGAAGGGATACGTTTGCTGCTAATTCGCAACGCGAAGCTGCTGACCATGGGGGAGAAGGACTTCCCGGATGGGGGCGATCTGCTGGTGGACGGCGGCAAGGTCGTGGCCGTCGGCACAAACTTGCCGGCGCCGGGCGCGAAGGTGGTCGACGCGAAGGGCATGTACCTGATGCCGGGCATCGTGGACGCGCACTGCCACATCGGCATGTGGGAGGACGCCATTGGCTGGGCGGGCAACGACGGCAACGAGTCGACCGCCCCGGTGACGGCGGAGATGCGCGCCATTGATGGCATCAATCCGTACGACCGCTGCTGGGAAGAGGCGCTGGAATCCGGCGTGACCACCGTGGCGACCGGCCCCGGCTCCGCGAACGTGGTCGGCGGGCAGTTCATCGCGATGAAAACGACGCCCGGGCCGATCGAGCCCCGGATGCTCGTGGAGCCGCTCGCGCTCAAGACCGCGTTCGGCGAGAACCCCAAGCGCGTCTACGGCGACAAGAAGCAGACGCCCGCCACGCGCATGGCGACGGCGGCCATTTTCCGTCAGGCCATGATCGACGGGCTGACCTACGCCCGGAAGATGCGCGACGCGGACGAGGGCAAGCGGCCGGACCGGAGCCTCGCCAAGGAGATGCTCGCGCTGGCCGCCGAGGGCAAAATCCGCGTGAAGGCGCACGCCCACCGCGCGGACGACATCCTGACCGCCATCCGCCTGCGCGATGAGTTCAATCTAGACATGACCCTGGAGCACTGCACGGAGGGTTACCTGATCGCGGACGAGCTGAAAAAGGCGAACATCCCCGTGATCGTGGGGCCGCTGCTGTCCGACCGGAGCAAGGTGGAGCTGAAGAACCTGTCGTTCAAGGCCCCGGCCATCCTGCACAGGGCGGGTGTGCGCTTCGCGATCATGACGGATCACCCGGTCATCCCGCTGCAGTACCTGTTCCTGTCCGCCGCGCTGGCGGTGCGGGAGGGCCTGCCGGAGCGCGAGGCCTTGATGGCGATCACAAAAAACGCCGCATGGGCCATTGGGCTGGATGGGCGGTTGGGCTCGCTGGAAGCGGGCAAGGACGCCGACTTCGCCCTGTACGACGGGCATCCTCTGGACGCGCGGAGCCAGGCGCGGCAGGTGTACGTGGATGGGACGCTGGTGAGCGAGCGGTAGGGGAACGGATTTCCCTGAGGCTACGGGTTCGTTATTGTCGCATGAAAATGGGCCGTGCTCCACCCCGGCTGGGTGAGCACGGCCCTCATTCATTATGGGAAGGGGCTTTGCGATGGAAGGATGCTTCCCCGTGGGCGGGAGCATGTGCTTCTTCGGGCATTGGCATGGGAGGCTACATGATATATTGTCATAACGGGTTGCCGACACGACAGCGCGGCGGAAACCCTAACGCCATGGTTCAGTGAAGGGGAAACATGCACCGTATATGGTGTGAGCGGCATCATGTGGGACGCGCGCACGCTCACCGTGCGGGACGCATCGAGGATAACGCTGTCTTGGCATCCATATGATGGCGGCGAAAAGCGCCCGGAGAACGTGCGGACGCTGACATACCGAAAAATCTCGCTCACGAAAGTAGAAAAAGAGGACAACGGCGCATGGCGGGCGCTTTTCATAGAAGAATCGTACGCTTTTCAGCTCCTGCGAAGGCGGAAGCTGCCGGCGATGGTCCTTCCTCCAACCGTCACGCGTCCGCGCGTTCCTCCCGCGCGGCGCGCCGCCCACGATGTCCGCGCCGCCGCTCCAGCCAGAGCAGGTCGTCCCGGTCCCAAAGCTCCGTGCCGGTCGTTTCCGCCATCGTGACGGCGGCCTTGGTGAATACGCTGTTCGTCGCGACCACGGCCACATCGCATCCGTAGTGCGCCCGCCCCGCGTACGCCTCCTGCACAGCCTTGTTGCCCACAGGCGCGCTGTACAGCTTGCACTGGATGGCGTACCGCTCGCTGTTCATATCCGCAAGAATATCCACGCCAAAGTCGCCGCTTTTCTTGGTAAGCTGAACGTTTCGATACCCATGGTCGCGCAGAAGCGCGGCCAAGTACGCCTCAAACGCATGACCGTCCGTGATGCTGTCCAACATCCGTTCCGCGCCGCGCCGTCCGTGGCCGAACAGATACCGCGCCGCGCGGGCGATGCCCGCAAAGAGATAGTACACCGCTGAAATCAGCGTGTCGGCAAGGAAGGACAGCAGCCGGAACGGGAAACGAACCATCGCGCCCAGCAGCCGCGCCGCACAACCGCCCCGTTGTTCGTTGCGCATCCGCTACTCCCTGGGCGCGCGCCGCATGGAGAACATATTTTCGTTCATGGGAATATTATCGCACATAGGTGCGGGAAATTCAAGCAAATTATGGAAGATCGGCGAGAAAAATGCGCAAACACCGTTCCGTTTCATGCAGGCGCGGTAGAATACACAGTCTGTTGCAAGCACACGCATCAGCATACGAAAACACCCCGCAAACCGGCCTGGGCACGGCGCGTTTCCATCCACTGATTTCCCCCGCCGCCCGTTCCAGCCTTCCACGCGCACTTTTATTGAGGAAACATTGCATTTTCATTATGAAACTGGTAAAATAAGCCACAAGCGATCAATAGAATGTTGTTAGGCACTGCCTGACCGTCGTACACGAGCAACACCTGGGAACGGCCCGCCTGTCGAAAAGGAGGAAACCCCATGAATCGCCGCTCCATTCAGAAAATTTTGTCGTTGGCTTTGATGCTGGCGCTGTTGTTCACGCTGCCAACCGGCGCGGCGCTCCGCGCGGAGGGAGATGTTGGTGAGTACGCCGGCGGTTCCCCGCCCGATGCGCTGCCTGGCGATGCGACGATCGCTCTGAGCGGTGAAACGCAGCCGCCGGATGATGACGCTGAGCCCACGCCCTCCCCATCGCCGACGCCTTCCCCGGTGCCTATACCCGCGCAGTCAGGCATCAGCGCGAACGCGGCCATCGGTACTACAGCGCAGGATGCCTTCGCGCAGCCCAACGCGGTTGGAGCGGATGCTTCACTGCTTCAAAACGCGGAAGCCGGTGGCGATCCGAACAACATACAGCAGCTTGATGTGCCGGTAAGCGGATACGCCATCGCCGGACATGAAGTCCCGTTGGGCCTTGACGCAGGTGTTGCCATCGAGGAGGCGAACCTGCTCGTCGGCATAACCGTTGTGGACATTGACAACAACGAAACTAAGACTGCCATCTGGGTCGAAAATTTCGACAGCCTGAACCTGAGCAGCCCGGATGTCGGCGACTACGTCATTACCATCTCGGCCACGGACCCCACAGGTGATGGAAACATTCTCACCGCCACGCGTCAGGTCAACGTCACGCTGCCGGTGCGAATGTATACTGTTACGTTTGACGCGGGCGACAGCAATGTATCCTCGTTGCAGGTCGTTGCCGGGGGGCTGATTGTGCGGCCCGACGACCCAAGCAAGGCCAATCATACCTTTGGCGGTTGGCATTGGAGCAACGCTTTCAGCAGTCCTTGGGACTTTGGCTCGGATGTTGTCACGGAGGACATCACGCTGTACGCGAAGTGGCTGCCGAACGTGTGCACCGTTGTCTACAACGCGAACGGCGGGACCGGGGAAGACGTGACGGTAGTCGTACCGTATGCTTCGGTGTACACCACCTTGTTTGCGGAGGAGGCCAGATTTTCACCGCCTTCGAGCAACTATATATTTGGCGGATGGAATCGTACTCCGGATGGAAGCGGTGGATGGATTGGGGGTGGAATGGAACTCAACGGTCTCATAGCTGATGTGACCCTCTACGCGGTCTGGACATGGAATGGCCCTAACATCATCTACTATGCTAATGGGGGCGTGGGGGGGCTGGAAATCCCGATCACCGAAAGCACGACCCACACGGTGCTGAGCAAGGAGGAAGCTGGCATATCCAAATACGGATATACTTTCCTCGGATGGGGTCGCACAAGCGCATCAACAGAGGTTAGCTTTCTCCCTGGGAACGAGGTCGATGTGACGGGCGGCATGGTCTTCTATGCACTCTGGGCATATGACGACGCTTCTCTCTGCACGCTCACCTACGACGCCAACGGAGGCCTGGGTGGCACGACACAGACCGGAATCAAACCGGGAAGCCTTGTTACTGTGCTTTCCGACACTGCGGCGGGTGTGTCCTGGCCAGGGCATACGTTCCTGGGATGGGACACGTATTCATACGCCGACGTTGGGTGGTATGGCCCGAATCAGATAAATTTCAGCCCTTCATTCCAGGTTGACGAAGAGAATGCCGTCCTCTACGCCATCTGGGAATACGACAACAACACGACGATCACCATAACGTATGATCCCGGCAACGGCAGTGGTACAGCAACTTCCGTAGATGTAATCCCCGGGGAATACACACCAGTCAAAGACCCCGGCGAGCTTTTCTTCGCCCGAGATAACCATCATTTCTTCGGCTGGACCACTACTGGCGGTTTTTCCTTCCCGAGTTACCATCCACTTGGCATACCAGGTGATCAATGGTATAGGGACACCACACTCTATGCGGTCTGGTCCTGGAACATCACCTACAACGCAAACGGCGGCTTTGGCAGCAGACCGGGCTTTCATGTGCTTGCGGGCACCGACATTACGGTTCTTGATGCTGACAGCCTGGGGATTACCCGTGCGGGCCATACCTTCACCGGATGGAACACGCAGCCGGACGGCAGCGGAAAAGCGTACGCTGCAGAAGACCTCGCCCAGGACGACAACGGCAACATTACGCTCTATGCCCAATGGAAATGGGACGGACAGACAAGGGTTACGATCACTTACCATAGCAATTGGGGCAGCGCCACGAAAGCGTATGCCGTCAACGCTGGCACGCAGCACACCACGCTGGACCAAACAACGGCCGAAGCGGAGGGCGTTTCCCGCTACGGTTACAATCTTCTGGGCTGGAGCAAGACGCGAACCGGCGGTGTGGATGTCGGCACTGGTACGAGCATTACGGTGGATGAGAATTTGAACCTCTATGCCTTCTGGCAGTATGATCGCCGGACGAGGGTCACGTTGGCCTATAAAGCGAATGGCGGCATAGGCGGGAGAGATAAAAAAGACATGTTCCCGGGGACTCAGCAGACGGTAGTCAGCCCGGGCGACATCGGCATCTCGCGCAGCTCCTATACCTTCCGTGGCTGGAGTACCGCGGCGGATGGTGACATCAAGTACGATGGTGGTGAGAAGATCACGGTCGACGTGGATACCACGCTCTACGCCATCTGGGACAACACCATCGCATACGACGCGAATGGCGGCAGCGGCGCTGTGGCCGATCCGTCCAGCCCCTACACTTCCGGCAAGCAGGTCACTGTCCTGTCAAACGGCTTCACGCCGCCTGACGGCAAGGTATTCGGTAGCTGGAACACCCGCGCCGACGGTTCCGGTACCCGATACGCTCCCGGCGTTCCGTTCGCCATCACCGAGCACACAACGCTGTACGCGATCTGGGCCAACACCGTGACCTATGACGCCAACGGCGGCACCGGCGTCACGGCCGATCCGCTCAGCCCCTATGCCGACGGCGCGCGGGTCACTGTTCTGCCAAACCGCTTCTCCGCGCCTTCCGGCAAGGCATTCGTCTCCTGGAACACGAAGCCGGACGGCACAGGCACGCGCTATGCCCCGGGCGATACGTTCGCCATTACTGCAAACACCATCCTGTATGCCATCTGGGCTAGCAATGGGACACCGACACCCACGATCCACATCGTGTACGCGGAAGCGGCCAAGGGCGGTGCCATCTGGCCATCCGGCTGGATCGGTGTGGGTGAGGGCGAGAGCCTGACCTTCACCGTCTCCGCGAACGCGGGCTATGTCATCGCGGATGTCCAGGTGGACGGCGTCAGCGTGGGGCAGGGGAGAGAGTACACGCTGAAGGACATCCGCGCGGGCCACACAGTCACCGCCACGTTCAAGGAAACCGGCATTACCTTCATCGCGCCGGATGAGAACGACGTCCCGCTCAGCGGCCCGTCCGCGCCTGAGGCGCCCGAGCCAGAGGTCACCATCCTCACCGGCGAGGGGGAAACCGCTTCTATCACGATGCGGCAAACGGGCTTGTCTTCGTTTGACATCACGGCCGATACGGTGGAACAGATGATCCGGGCCGCGCTGGAAGCGTTGGCGCGCCTGAGCAGGACCGGGGAGGATTTCGACATCCACTTCGCGTTCGACGCGGACGAGAATCTCGTTCCCCTCCCCCTGAGCGCGGATGACAAACTGGCAGAGGACCTGACGGCCCGCATGGACGCGGCCGCGCTGACACGGCTGGCGAACGCGCCCATACGCGGCGTGGAAATACGCCTGGGCGGGTTCCGCGTTGGGCTCGACAAGGACGCGCTCTGGTCGCTGTTCTTCGAGTCCGAGGGGAAAGACGTGATCTTCACGGCCGAACCCGTAAACAGCCTGACCGGCGCGCTGGGCGTGGCTGTCGAGGGCAGACCCGCGTTTGACATGCGCATCCGGTATGAGGACGACGGCGCCTTGGTGAGCATCACGGACCTGCGGAAAGGCCAGATGACGGGCGGCATCCACTATTATCCCGGGGAGGACGAGAATACCGATACCCTTGCGGTGCTCGTCATCAACGAGAGTTGGCAGGTCGAGCCTGTTCCCGGTTCCCACTACCACAACGGTTGGGTGGTCTGGGCCGCCAGCGATGTGACGCTCTTTGGCGTGGGCCATGTGCCTGGAACCCCGTAATTCCCTGTGAAACGTATGGCGAGCGAAGGGCCTTTCGGCCCTTCGCTTTTGTGCTGACCACCCCGCGGTCGCCGTGGTATGATGAGATGAACAAGCGGGAGGTGTCTGCATGGAGAACAACGAATTACTCCAGGCGATGGCCGCCATGCTGCACGAGAGCAACGACGCGATGAATTACCGACCTCAGAGCCCGGCTCGAAAAGCTGGAGTTTGTTGTCAAAACATTGGCGTCGCAACCGCCCGATCCCTCCCTTTACAAACCGCACAATCTGCGCTATACTACCTCCGTAAAACCGCATAATACTTCCTTGATGGCGGCGCTGATTTGCAAAATCGGGCGCCATAAGGGGATTTCGCCAGAAATCCCTACATCTGACGCAAAGATCTTCAGGGCAGGGTGAAATACCCGACCGGCGGTATAGTCCGCGAGCTTAAGGAACCGCTTGCCAGGAGGCAGGCGGCTTCCACGGCCGATTTGGTGAGCGCCACGCGCGCGATTCCAAAACCGACAGTAATGCGCATTCCGCGTACCGCGCGGGCGCGTAAGTCTGGATGAAAGAAGACGTCCCCCTGATCTTTTGGCTGGTCAGGGGGTGTTTTGCGAAAAAAGGAGGAACTTTGTATGGCGCAACAGGAAAAAACGGCACAGCCACAGAAAAACGTCGACGTGGGCCGCCTCGCCCGGGTGGGCATGATGTGCGCGCTCTCCACGGTGCTCGGCTTTTTCCCGGAGATTCCGCTGGCGTTCTTCGCCCCGTGGCTGAAGCTCGACTTTGCGTACGTCCCCATGCTGCTGACCGGTTTCGCGCTCGGCTTCCCGTCGGGCTTCGCGGTGCTCATCGTGAAGAACGTCTTTAAGCTGCTCGCCACCTCTTCCGGCGGTGTGGGGGAGATCGCGGACATACTCATCGGCCTGTCGATGCTCGTGCCCGCCACGCTCGTCTATGGCAGGATGAAGAGCCGCAAGGGCGCGCTGATCGGGATGCTTTCCGGAACCGTGTTGATGGTGATCACGGGCATCCTGGCAAACCGGTTCATCCTGCTGCCGTTCTTCATGGGGGACGGCTTCACCGCCTACATGACAAAGAACCCGGCCATCCTCTGGACGGCGGTCGCGCCGTTCAACCTGATCAAGGGCGCACTGATCAGCGCCATCACCTTCCTGCTCTACAAGCATCTATCGCCATTTCTGAAGCGCGGGCTGAAAGGATAAGCGTGACACTGTTCTCAAGAAGCGAAGAAGAAACCATTCGGATCGGCATGTCGCTCGCGGCGGAACTCCGCCCGGGCGATATTGTGCTGCTCCGGGGGGATTTGGGCGCGGGACAATCCGTGCTGGCGCGCGGCGTGGCGCGCGGCCTTGGCGTTACGGGACCGGTGCCCAGCCCCACGTTCACGCTGCTCAACTGCCATGAGGGCCGCGCCCCGCTGCATCACTTTGACCTGTATCGTATGGATGATCCGGAGGAATTCTACGCCGCGGGACTGGAAGACGCGCTGTCCGCCGACGCGATTTCCCTGGTCGAATGGCCCGAGCGGTGCGAGGAAGCCATGCCGCCGTGCCGGCTGGAGATCGCGATCGTGCCCGGCGCGGACGAGGCGGAGCGCGTGCTGACATTGACGCCGCTGGGCGGCTTTCGGGAGATTGCGCTGTGAAGCGGGCGGGAGGTATCCTACTATGATGAGTTCCCCAGGCGGCGGGGCGCATCCCTCCGTCGTCCTCGCGATGGACACGTCCGGTCCATCCCTGAGCGTCGCGCTCGTCCGGGAGGGCCAAACCGTCTTTGAATGCGTCCAGCAGAACGGCCACACGCATTCCGAAAGTCTGATGCCGCTGGTGGACCAGGCGCTCCGCGCGGGCAACATACGCCCCGCGGATGTCGACCTGTTTGCCGTCACCACTGGCCCCGGCTCGTTCACGGGCGTGCGCATCGGCGTGGCGACCGCCAAGGCGCTGTCCCAGGCGACCGGAAAGCCCGTTGCGGGTGTGAACGCGCTGCTCGCCCTGGCACAAAACGCTTGGGTGTTTCCGGGCATCGTCTGCGCGCCAGAGGAAGGGATTTCTGGCGAAATCCCCTCATGGCGCCCGATTCTCCGAATCAGCGCCGCCATCGAGGAAGGGTTTCCTTGCGGAACGCCTCCACGGCGCCCGATTTTTCAAATCAGCGCCGCCGTTCAGGACGCGCGCGCCGGACAGGTGTACGCGGCGGCGTTCGGCGTGTTGGCGGGCGATGTTGACGGCACGAGCCAAGGCAGGGACGCCTGCGTGCCCGCTCCGGATGACCTACCTGATTTCGCAAAAAACGCCGGCCGACATCCCGCGCCGCGCATGTCACAGATCCTGCCCGACGAGGCGCTTCCGTTGGAAGCATTCCTCGAAAAGGTGAAGCCGTTCTTGTCCGGCGCGCGCTGCTGCTTCGTCGGCGACGGCGCGCTCCGGCATCGGGACGCCATCCTGGCGTATCTGGGCGGGAACGCCGCCTTTGTGCCGCCCGACCTGTCGGCCATCCGCGCGTCACACGTTGCGCGGCTCGCGGTTCAAGATCCCGCGTCGCACGGCGACTGGCGCGCGCTGCTGCCGTATTACCTGCGCGCCCCACAGGCTGAACGTGAACGCGCGGCGCGGCTGGCGGCGGAGAAGGGGGCGGGGGAAGCGGCGGACACCACGCCCGAAGCTGGAAAACGGTGATCTGACGCAGGGTGTGATGTTCGGGGTGGGGTTCGTGGCTGTGCGGACGCGCGTCACGCGACCTCGTCATTGTTTGTTGCCGCACGCACAACGGGCGCGGACGGCCAATGGCCGCCCCTGCGGCGGGAAGAACGCGCGTTGCCGGTTGTGCGACAGACCGCAGGGGCGCGCATCGCGCGTCCACCCTGCGGCGACCGGCACGGCGACTCGGTGGCATGGCGGAGAAGCGCGGACGGCCAATGGCCGCCCGTACGGCGAGGGGTGGACGCACGTGGCGGGTCACGCGGCACGCCGTAGTGGGCGCGCGCATTGTCAAGCGCATGCATCCCGCCGCGTGGTGAAAACCATCGTCACCCAAGCAACCCCTTGCCCGCACCCCCGAAAATCCATTTTCCCGGAGGCAACAACGTGACACACCCATCGCCCCCCCCGAACCCCACCATCCGCCTGATGACCCTGCAAGACGTGGACGACGTGCAGGAGATCGAGAAGGGCTGTTTCTCCGTGCCCTGGTCGCGCGCGGCGTTTGAGCAGGAGATCACCGGCAACCAGTGCGCCCGCTATCTCGTCGCGGAGCTGTCCGGCCGTGTCGTCGCGTACGCGGGCATGTGGCTCGTCATCGATGAGGCGCATATCACCAACATCGCCGTGCACCCGGACCACCGGGGCAAGGGCTACGGCGAGCTGGTCACCCGCGCGCTGATGCAGCTTGCCTCGGACACGGGCATGGTGTGGATGACGCTGGAGGTCCGCCGGTCGAATGCTGTCGCGCAGGCGCTGTACCACAAGGTTGGCTTTATCGACGTGGGCTACCGAAAGCGGTATTACGACGACAACCGCGAGGACGCGCTGATTATGGCCTGCGAGGAGCTGCCCCGCAACGGCGGCGCTGATTTGGAAAATCGGGCGCAATAGAGGGATTCCGCAAGGAATCCTTTCCATCGGGCGATTCATAGGAAAACCTCACAAAAAGAGAATATTTCATCGATACGCCGCCCAAACTATTGCCACCAACTGGAAACCAGTGTATACTAAACCGTTGAATAATATAAGAGTATATGTAGAGGAGAAGTGCGAATGGCTACGAAGTATGTCTACTTATTCCAAGAAGGCAACGCGTCAATGAAAAACCTCCTGGGCGGCAAGGGTGCCAACCTCGCCGAGATGAGCACGCTGGGCCTGCCGGTCCCGCAGGGCTTCACCGTCACCACCGAGGCGTGCACCCGCTATTACCAGGATAACAAGGTTATCGCGGACGACATCCAGTCCGAGATTTTTGCGGCCCTTGGGAAGGTGGAGGCCATGGCCGGCAAGAAGTTCGGCGATCTGGAAAACCCCTTCCTCGTGTCCGTCCGCTCGGGCGCGCGCGCATCCATGCCGGGCATGATGGATACCATCCTGAACCTCGGCCTGAACGACCAGACGGTGCTGTCCGTCGCGAAAAAGTCGGGCAACGACCGCTTTGCCTACGACAGCTACCGCCGCTTCATCCAGATGTTCTCCGACGTCGTGATGGAAGTGGAAAAAGCCAAGTTCGAGGCGATCCTGGACGAAATGAAGCATAGCAAGGGCGTGGGGTTCGACACGGACCTGGACGCCGCCGATATGAAAGAGGTCGTGCGCCGCTTCAAGGAGCTATATAAAAAGGAAAAGGGCGAGGAGTTCCCGCAGGACCCGAAGGATCAGCTCATGGAGGCGGTCAAGGCCGTGTTCCGCTCCTGGGATAACCCGCGCGCAATCTACTACCGCCGCATGAACGACATTCCGGGCGACTGGGGCACCGCCGTCAACGTGCAGTCCATGGTGTTCGGTAACATGGGCGACGATTGCGGCACGGGCGTCGCCTTCACGCGTGACCCTTCCACGGGCGAGAACAAGCTGTACGGCGAGTACCTCATCAACGCGCAGGGCGAGGACGTCGTCGCGGGCATCCGCACGCCGCAGCCCATCTCCACGTTGGAAGCGAAAATGCCCGAGGTGTACGCGCAGTTCGTCAAGACCGCGAACCTCCTGGAGAAGCATTACCGCGACATGCAGGACATGGAGTTCACCATCGAGCGCGGCAAGCTGTTCATGCTCCAGACGCGCAACGGCAAGCGCACCGCCGCCGCCGCGTTGAAAATCGCCG
>JAVBOM010000043.1:0-70556 GCA_031550535.1 Eubacteriales bacterium | reverse complement strand
TTTCATAGTCGTTCTTCATAACGATAGAATTCTCCTCTTACTCACTCTCTGACTGTCAGGTCGGATTCAGTGTAGCATCGGAGGATTTCTCTTCATAGCTTAAGCTTTGCCTTCCACCGGCTGAGCCGGTGGTTTCCTTTTACAATGGGAATCCCCTTGAAACACAATGGTTTCAAGGGGATTCTCTTGGCGCGCCCGGCGAGATTCGAACTCACGACCTTTTGATTCGTAGTAGCTCAAAGTGTCTATGGCATTATATCCTATACTGTTGTGAACTCTTGTAAAATCAACATTTTTGGCCGTTCCTTCTCGTCTTTTCTTGCAGCTTCTCCCGCATTTCTGGGGCATGGGTACCCAAAAAGTACCCATGTAGACCTCCACACTTCCGTCGCGCGCATTGCGCGGCTCAACACAAACAGATCCCTTATGCCCGGTATCCTTTATACCCATGCCTCTCAGCATTCCCAAGAAGATACAAAAATGCGAAGGCGGGTATTCTTAGGAGGTTCTTCTCAGTCTGAGTGGGTTGGATGCCGTAATCGTCCTCTTTTTTTGTTACGACAATTGCCGCGTCAGCTTGATCCACAGAACGATAAATGGCATCTCTCTCTCCGATGGAGGCTTGCTCTCTATACTTTACTTCAATCATAATACGACCGGAGGGGAAGTCAACGACAATATCTATCTCATTTCCCTCGGATTTTTTACCGCCTCGATAGTATCCAACACGTGTCGTGGATTGGTAGTAAAAAGCCGCGACATGCTTATAGATCGCCGTTTCGACCATGATGCCCATTTCATCCGGATTGGTCAGAAGGTCATCCCGCATAAGAACTGCATTTCGGATAGCCGCATCGGCTATGTAGATCTTTGCTTTTGCCTTCAAAACCTTTTTCCCGGAGAGGTCCACGGGATAACTTCGATAAATGAGGTTCGCACTCTCGAGATGGTCAATATAGTCTTCGACCGTAACACGGCTGATACTTCCCAGTTCTTTCGTTATCGCCTCGATTGAGATAATATTCGAAGAGTTGAAACAGATATATAGGAAGACGCGCTCCATTTCCGTTGAATTCCGAATGTTGTAGAGCGCCGGAATATCCCGTTTCAGCACCTTATCAACGATGTCTTCACGCATGATGATCTGCGCGGTGTAGTCGTCCTTCGACAGCGCCAACTCAGGGAAGCCCCCCACCTGAAGATAGCGGTTGAAGTGCTTCTGTAGGCCGGACAGCTTGGTCATAAGCCCCGTCCAACCACGCTTGTCAAGTCTCCCAAGGCTCGTTGGACGAGTTTCGCTGGTCAGAGATGGCCTTTCAGGAACGTTAAGAAGCTCGCAGTATTCAAAAAACGATAGGGTTGGCACTTGTATGACCGTCCATCGTCCCACCCCGCTCTCTCCGGCTTTCTTCTTGAGCACCGGGCTTGCGGAACCTGTGGCGACAATTTTCGTCAAAGGCTGGGTATCAAAAAGAACCTTGATCCACTGATCCCAGTCGGTGGCATATTGAACCTCATCAAAAAAGTAATAGGCATCGTGATCACCGTAAAAGTTCTCATGGTACAACCGGAGGATGTCGTCCAGACTACAGAGCTTCAAAAGCGGATGATCCAAGGAGACAAAAAGAATTCTGTTGGGGTGAACACCCGTGCTTATTAGATGCTCGATAATCTGATATTGTATTGTCGTCTTTCCGACACGCCTCGTGCCAGTCAGAATTACATGACGACGAATGTCCTCGTGTTCCAAGACTTTGAGTGCCTCGTGGTACGCGAAGCGCTTGTATACGCGGGTCAATTCGGAAGGGACGCTATCCGTCCGCCACCAAGGGTTGAACGCCGTTAGAACGCGAAGAATGCTCTCTTCTCCGGTAAGGCTCATGCTCATCACCATCCCAAATAATCATAACTGTACTTGGGATTATTGTCAAGAAAAATCATAAGTATACTTCGATTTTTTTCTTATTAACTTTGACTTATCTCCTCAGCAACAGTAGAAAAGTCAATTTCACCCACAATGAACCGACTCTTATTTAGTATCTTGTCTATTGAGGATGACATGAAGTCCATGAACTCAAGGAATGTTTTCAAGTCTTCATCAAGAAACCGAATCGATTGATTCAGAGATCTCTGTATTCCGATGTTTTTCAGGAAAGTTGCTTTCATATTTTCTATTGCCTCTCGACTTCCAAAGACACTGCTTTGGAGTTTTTTTAGAGACTGTAGAAAACCGACAAGATCACCTCTGTTCTCGGCAAGACTTGCATATTCATTTTCGAGAAGTCCTAACGAATCTTTCTCTATTCTGTTCCACAGAACGGAGAACTGTTTGTTATGCTCTTTGAGGTTTTTGCTAAAGAGTTCCACGCCTTCGGCGACCTTTCTTGCTTCCTTCTTTGCAAAGGAAGCTGTTCCATTCCCTCCCGTCTTACTTACTCTCTCTATTTCGCGGGTTGATGTACTTATTGCGCTAGTCATATCGTCCATATCAGACATCATAGAGTTTATTCCGGAAACAAGCTTTTCTGATTCCTCTTCAATGCCTGCAAGAAAATCAAGAAAACCATTTTCGTTGTCACCAATGTCAATTTGTATTCTCTCTTCTGAGAACCAGGACATATCGTGAACTCCATTATCCTTGAGAAAATCCTTAATTGGATTACTAAAGACAACATTGCCAGAAACAGCGCCATCAAGATTCTCTCTCATATATTCAATTAGTTCGGCAAATTTCTTAAAATGGGTGGTATAATCTCTGGCTCGATACTGCTTTAAGTCGAATGGCAGAGATGCAAGATCATCTTGTGTAATAACTATTGTTTTCTTATTGAACGTATGTGCAACACCTAATTCATATAGTACGTTTGGATTGAGCCCTGTCAAATCGGCTATTATGACATCTGCTTCATAAATTGGTTGTATTATGTCTTTTAGAATATTCTGCTGATTGCCCTCCTCAGCAGCATTGGAAAATTCGAAGCATTCCTCAAATTTTTGCTTGAGCATCTCATATACTTCGAAGAACTGATCCTGAAAGGGCATGATCATAAAGACTTTTGACTTGGCCATTATTTTCATCTCCAGCGAAGATTTTCTTCATTTTAACACACTTCTCAAGAAAGAACAATTTTCGCTTTTTGAGCATTCCGCTGACGAATCAACGTACTCCTGCTGATCCCAGTCATCTCCACAACCTGATTGAAGCTGTGCCCCTCCAGCAGTTCCATGGCATGGTCAAGCTGTTTCGGGGTGAACTTCTTGGGCCGACCATCCACCTTAACCCCGTTCTTACGAGCTATCTCTCGCCCCATCTGTGTGCGCTCAATAATCATATCCCGCTCATATTCGGCAAAGGCCAGCATGACCATGATCATAAGGTTTCCTGTTATATTATTTTCAACCGGCCCTATGTTAAGTATATTCACAAGCACGCCTCGCTCAACGAACTCCTTGACCAGCATAGACCCCTCCGCCGCCGTTCGGGCAAACCTATCAAGTTTCGTTACGATCAGCGTGTCACCAGCTTGCAGCTTATCTATTAGCTGTGTGAATCCGGGGCGTTCCAACCTCGCGCCCGTATAGCTATCTTCGATGATTTGCTCAGCACCGGCCGCCAGAAGCCGCCGCCGTTGATCTTCCAAACTATTTCCGTCTTTCTGCTGCCGAACCGTGCTTACGCGGGCGTATCCATACCGCATTTTCGCGCACTCCTTTTGACACCAAATAATGACACCGCTCAATACCGCCATTTTACACGATCCAGCAATCGGTGTCAATAGTCTAAACATATGAACTTTGGATAGATTTGCCAGGTGAGAGAAAACCGCCTGCTATTCAACAAGCGGTACATCTCAAATGTGGCCTCATTTTATCTTTGATCAGTCAACCCCAGCAAATAATCCGAGGACACGCCCCACAACCTCGCGAGCTTGGCGATAGCGGAGCAGGGAATCTCCGTCTCTCCCTGAACCCATTTTTCATATACGCCCATCGTTACGCCCAGCACTTCCGCCACATACTCGCAGGACATCCGGTTCCGTTCCCTCTCAGTTTCGATATTGCCAACCAGCACAACACTCATCCCTTCGCGGCCATTCTTCCGTCATTAGCCTCTGAATCCATCTTAGCGAAGAGAGCGTAAAAGTCACGATACCATCCTGAACATTCGCGATCAAATCCTGAACAACCCATTAACATTACCGCCCACAGGCAAAAAGTGGCCACAGAAAACGAAAATGCCCCGCAAAGGGGCAATGAGGTCGGCGCTATTCCGCGATTTCCTGGGAGAGTTCTAGATAGTCGTGGAACTCAAGCTGGTTTCCTTTTTCGTCCGTGCCCGTGATCATGACCCCTATGCCCAACATCTGCTGGAGGGGCATCCCACCGTTCGCCACCCGTTGCCCTCTGGCGGGAATGGTATTATCTCCGCCCCACCATGTTTTCAAATCCTCGCTATTGTACTTCAGGATGTCGGCCCGCGTCTCTGTATAGAAGAATGTGAGGGAGTATTCCTCCACGGAAAACTCGATTCCATTCCGCTCCTTCAGGTAGAATGAGTAGAACCATCCGACACCGCTATTGAACTTGTCCGACCTGATCGCCTTTGCGGGGTTCTCACTGGCTTGGATAACGACCTGAGCTTGCCCAGAGACGGGATCGTTTGGTTGTTTGTACCACTCGATGGGGTTTACTTCCACGCTATACGGCGTATCTCTGAGTCTTGCGTATGTCTTTACGGGATCTTGTTGCTGTACCACGTTTGCCGAGGGCGGCAACATGAATTGCACAAGCAGCGTAACGATGATCCCGCCCAGAAACGTTCCCACATAGCCCCAGTTCCATTTACTGCGTAGAACGGGAGCGTTCTTCTTCTCGATCGACCCCGGCAAAGTGCTTTCCGGCGAAGGCGTTTCGAGGGGCTCTTCGGGCAACGTATCTTCGCCTAGTATGAAATCATACTGAAGCACCTGTGAGAGGCGCTTCAGGCTCTCTATGTCAGGCTGGGTGCGTCCGTTCTCCCAATGGGAGATCATCGGACGGGAAACGTTCATGGCCTCAGCGAGGCGTTCCTGCGTCATCCCGCGCGCTTTACGCGCGGCGGTCAGTTGTTCCGCAAAGCTCTGCAAATGAATCACTTGCCGTTCTGTGTACTGTTACCCATATTATACCTTGCCATCGCTCACGAATCAATGCCTTGAGAAAAGGGGAGCCATCGGTGTAGGAAACCCTCGTCGATGTAGTGCAAGGCTATGAAAATGCCCATTTCACCTGAAAACAGCGCTCAGAAATGAATCAAATTCCCTCCAATCCTTCCTTCGCCCGCCCACTTCAAACGAGGTTACGTCAAATCTATTGTCGTCATATACTCTGAACTGAACGGTTTCCAACATGCGCTTTTCACCCTGCAGGACATACCCCGTCGCATTCACGTAGGTATTGCCATCGTTGCCGTTAAACGATTCCCACGAAATGCTCCCAAGGAAGGCGTCGAAAGCCTCGCCAACAGTCTTTTGTGGATACTCATCAAACCAACCCGTTTTTATTATCGTGACTGGATCATTCAGTATAGCGCTTGAATTTGGGTATCTGTAGGGGAAGTTATACTGCTTTGCGTACCGTTCTGCATAACTGCCCCGCGTCACTGTCAGAACAAGATTTGGAGATTTTGTGATTGCCCAATCCGCAATGAATGTCACGCTTGACGGGATGGTCAAACTGGCTAAGCTCGTGCAGTCACAGAATACTTCCTGTTCTAAGATACTTACGCCTTCCGGAACGATTACGCTAATCAGACTATCACATGAAGCAAAAGCACAGACGCCAATTTCTCTTACACTGTTGGGAATGGACACGGAAGTCATACTTGAACAGGAAAAGAAAGCGCTGTTTCCTATGCTTGTCACACCCACTGGGATCGTCACGCTAGTGATTCCATCACGCCAAGCGAACACATCATCACCAATACCTGTTACGGGATAGCCGTCAATTTGGGCAGGGATTTTCAGTGCTCCCAAAGGGCCTTCTTCGTGATACGCAATAATTGTCACGCCACCATTTGACAGGGTGTATTTCCACAGCCCGCTTGCATCTGTTCTCTCGCCCACTCTAGCAGACTCTGTCAGCGACGTTGACGAGGTTGCGTGGTCATTGTAGGAAAAGTCGATTTGTATCGGGACATCCTTGGAGACCTCGGATGAGAACGCAACGGTCACTCTAGCCGAGATAAGGACAAGCATGATCAGCGAAACGCCCATATGCTTCATATTGAATGCCTCCTGTGTTTTGCTCATTGGTGACTAACCAGTTTTCACATTCTCAGTAACATAGCTAAAACCCTATCGTGATCTTTTGTGGTTCCGATGTATAGGCACCACTGGGGCGCTCGAAGGTGTAAAAATCTGAAACGACTGGTGCTACGTAGTCATCTGCCCTAACGTCCAAGTTGTAGTAAAATGTAAGCTTCATGTTTGTGTTAATGGTCTCATCCGAATGGCCGATTGAAAAAACAACGCTGATATTGTCAATGTATGTTATGAGGTCGACTGTGCGGTTTTGTTTGAATGCTTCGAAGACCACATCGAAGTCTGGCTGCCTATTGCTTTGAGGATAATTCCATGTATCATACTTCATGTTATTATCCCTTGTCGCCAAATAGCCACCGGTTATGGAGCCGTATTGGTCTTCGACAGCCTTTAGCATCGTGATATACGCATCCTTCATTGGTGTCATATCAGGATCGCCTTCCACGTCAACGCTATGCAGATCCCAATCACCGCTGGTACAAATGGATATGTTAAGCAGTTCATTTGGGGTACCCGCATCAAATCGGAATGCCAGGTCCACGGGGATTCCAAACATCATGATGGTCTGGCCTTCTTTTGAATCGATTCTGGACGTCCGACTCCCTGCCGTTACTTCATACTGGATATTTTTCTCATCTAGCACTGTGTAAATGACTCCCCAATTCTCCGGCGAAATCCCCCAGAACAAATGCTCCGTGAAGTCGCCGGTCGAAACGGGCAGTAACACCTTCATTCCTGATAGCGCGCTTGCAGGGGCATAGGAAGGTTCATTCTCTAACATTGACAAAATCTGAACCGCGTCAGCCTCAACAAACCCGCGCATCAGCACGCCGTTGGCCATCGTCTCCACATACGCCCAACGGTACTCGTTGATGTATTCCGAAAGGTAGGTAACTTGTGCCCCATGATCAAGCACCGCCATCGTCTGGTAGGTCGCCACCGGATCATCCGTCAACACGCACCGGCGCATGATCGTCGCGGGGATGTAATCGAACATCAACTGCGGAGCGCCCACCTTGTCTTTGAAGTCCTTGCTCTGGGCGTACCCGACACGGATGTTGCCGTTGTTTGTCCAGTACATGACCATCAGCCAGCCGTTTTCCCAGCCGCCGACGTAGATTTCGCCGTTGGTGCTCGCCATCGCCTTGCCGTCCGCCGAGCGGTGATACTGCGCACCGGGGCCGGAATACACCGCCAACTTCTGATTCGGGGCGAAATACTGCGGAAAGAACGACGAGAACGCGCCGTAGAGCGGAGGTTCGTAGGCAACCTTGGGCAGGGGCTTTCCGTTGGGGTTTGTGGTGCCCAAAGCGCGCATTTCATCGCGTACCTGCTTGGCAAGGTTTTCGTTATACCATTCGATGTCGCTGACAAGATGTTTATAAATATCCTGGTTATCCGTGTACATTTCGTTTTCCCGATACCATAATTGTGAGCGGAAATAGTTGTCGTACTTCCCACCGGGTTCAAAGTGGAATCCATGGCGGGCGAAAATCTCGTTGACGATGTACATCATCACAGCAAGCTGCCACGTCCATAGCTCTTCGCGCGTCAGGCGGCGTTTGTCGCTGTCGGGGATGATGTAAAAGTTGGAGGCCAGCGCCGGAGCCGCCAGCATCAGCAGGAGCACAAAGGCGCATATGATCGAGACGAAACGTTTCATAATCGACTCTCCCCCTATCTTATTTGAATGGACATAGTAAGTGTAGCATGAGTTACGCGCAAGGTATATGCAATTACAGCCCATACCCAAAGAAATAAGCATATCTCGTTCACGTTATATCTCCGATAGGTCAGTGCAATCTTCAAGAATAATGGTGGATAGCTGCTTCTTTGTTGGTTTGGAGATAGCCGCAATCCGAACCGACTGCTTTGATAGTATTTTCTCAAAGGTATTTCGGACTTCCCGTGCATTGCCGAATTCGGCTGTACGAAGGTTATGCAATGCATGGAAATGTTGCTGTACCACGGGACGGGCCGCGTCGTCTAATTCATATCCATGCTTCTCTAACATGCCGCTAAAGATAGCATATAATTCTTCACCACTATAGTCCGCAAATTCGATAAGTCGCGTGAATCTTGATGACAATCCCGGATTTGATGCAATGAACCGAGCCATAGGGGCGCTATATCCAGCCGCGATGACCACCAGATCATCCCTCTGATCTTCCATTGCCTTCAGGAGTGTTTCTATCGCTTCTTTTCCATAATCCTGATCGCTCTGATTGTACAAGGCATATGCCTCGTCAATAAACAGAACGCCCCCCAGTGCCTTTTTTACGGTTTCCGATGTTTTAATGGCGGTTTGACCGACATATCCTGCGACGAGCCCCGCTCTGTCCGTTTCAACCAACTGCCCCTTGGATACCACACCTAACTGCTGATAAATCTGGGCGATCAACCGGGCAACGGTAGTCTTACCCGTTCCCGGATTTCCCGTAAAAACCAAATGAAATGACATTGGCGTGACAGGTAGGCCGCTTTCCTCGCGCATTTTCCGAACTCTGATGATATTTACCATTGTTTTGACTTCGTTTTTGATGTTTGTCAGGCCAACCAAGGAATCCAACTCTTTCATGAGGCAACTCAAATCTGGTATACTACTGGCATCAGAAGCAGACGATTCTCGGTTTTCGCTGTCGATATATTGGGCTAATACACTGACACAGGCATCGATATAGGCAATCTCTTTTTTCGAAGGTTTTTCGCCAAAGAAGTATGCCGCCAGCCTCAATATGCTTTGATAATTACTTAGAAATTTGCTGTCGATAGATCTGTTTTCCTCCTTGGAAATCGTGTGCATGTCGGCAAAGAAATCTGGTAAAGCGATGTGAAATGGTTGTTGCTTTATTTTTTCAAGCGCATATTGCAATTCGTCCTTTGTATAGCTATACCCGTTTTCTTCAAAACATATATTGCACAGGAACAGCATGTAGTCATCCAAAAGAGCGCGCGTAGTTTCCTGCGTTGCCCATAGTCCAACGAAGGAAGCCAGAAAGAAATCAATCATGCATTGCAATTGCTTTTCTGCATTTGAAGCGTCCTCACGCGGCGCGTATGCGGACAATATCTCCGCGTATGTTCTAAGGCTTGCTTTGACTTGAGGGCCAATTTCGATCAACTTATCTTTCCAGTTTGTCATTGTGCAGATCTCCTTGCAGCGCGTAGTATTTACATATGCTATTATACATTCTGTCCGGTACACTCTCGATACTGTTTACGGTTTGGCACGGAGAGGATACCGCCAAAGAAGCTGCATAATGAAGGATCCCCTCCTTTACCATCTGCGGCACGTTAGCATTTGAGGTCATAATCACTATTTCTTGTCCATTTACGTGGAGCGTCAGTTCTCCATACTCCATGACGGGAATTTCTCTGTTATCCTTGTAGCGTTTGTCTCGGCTGCCTCCCTTGTTGGCATACTTCCACGTACTGCCGACCACCTGCGCATCCTTGGGAACCCAACCCTCTTCAATAAACCGCGTTGTGTTCGCCGAAGGCGCGATAGTCGCATAGTTTACGAAAACAGCATCTCTGCCTTTCTTGACAATGACGCCACAAGGGAGAAATAAAAAGCGTATTCCCCGATTGCCCAATGAAACACTATCTTGGTTGCTAACTACAAAAAAAACCCCCAGTGAATGTACCAGGCTTATTTAGAACCGGCGTAGAACAGGAATGCCGTGCTACTGATTGGGATGCCCCTGCGTTTTTCTTTTTCTCCTGGCTATTCAAATGCAGCGTGGCTTCTCCATTCAGCCAAATTCTGTTGGACTGCCTCATGCACAACAGCGCTTCTGTCAGTTGTTGATACTGCTCGGCGATAGCTGCGTCAAGATCGAAATGAACCTCTGTCTTCTTTCTTGCATTGTCAAACGTTTTTGCGGGAAGCAACAGCAAGAACGAAAACAAGAAGGATGAATCAAGGATTGTAAGCCCACACGCTATCCAGAAGGATAGCCAGAAAAAGCTCATCTTCTTGACATTGCCAGAAAATTCCCGAAGAAAAGCTTCCTGGCCAATTTCGCCGTCAATTGCCAAGCGATCGGGAGGATTTGCCTCTTCATGTGCTAAGGAGGCTCCATCTGCGCATAGATTGATTCGAAAAATCTTGGGCAACACCGCACAGTCGAGCACGCTGTCCTCGCGGATCTTTCCGCGCTGCTCTGTGTCGCTCTTTCGGTCGCCGTAGCGCTGCTACGGCTTCCTCCAGGCTCCTTGATCAGCGCGAAAATCTCTCGCGATGCCAGCGACGCGCCATTGTGCGGTGTTACCCTGGGGCAACACCGTTCGGCCACTGCGCCCACCGGGCGCGCCTCACCTTCGCGCAGTCAGCGTAGCTGCCGGCTACGCTTCCTTCCGACGCCTTGCCACACGAAAAAATCTCTCGGTCAGATTCCTACAATCTAGCCACGCCAGAATACAAGCGCCGGGCAGGCGCGCGGAAAGGATTTTACTTATGGATACGATCTGCCGCTGGGGGATACTGGGCACGGGCCGGATCGCGCGCAAATTCGCGGACGCCGTCGCGCGCGTGCCCGGCAACGGGATTGTTGCCGTGGCGTCGCTGACACCGGGCAAGGCGGAGGCGTTCGCGGCGGAGCTACCGGGCGCGGCGGCGTATGACAGCTATGAGGCGCTGGCGCGCGACCCGCGCGTGGATGCGGTATACGTCGCCAACCTGCACAACCAGCACCCCGGCGCGGCGATGACCGCGCTGAACGCGAAAAAAGCCGTGTTGTGCGAAAAGCCGATGGCCGTGAACGCCCAAGAGGCCGCGCGGATGATCGATTGCGCCCGCGCAAACGGCGTGTTTCTGATGGAGGCCATGTGGTCGCGCTTCCTGCCGGTGACAAAGGCGGTGCTCGGGCACGTGCGGGACGGCGCGATTGGCGAGCCGCTGCTCGCGCGCGGCGCGTTCAGCAACCCGGTTCCGTTCGACCCGGCGTCGCGGCTGTACGACCCGGCGATGGCCGGCGGCGCGCTGCTCGACATCGGCGTGTACCTGTTGGCGTATCTTGTCGCGGTGTTCGGGGGCGCGCCCACCGAGGTGCGGAGTAGGGTCAGCTTTGCGCCGTCGGGTGTGGACGACTTCTTTGCCCTGGGCATGACATTTCCCGGCGGCGCGCAGGCGTCCGTCGTCTGCGGCACGCGCACGGACATCCCGGGGGAAATGTGCCTGTACGGCGCGGACGGTTTCCTGGAGATTCCGCAGTTTTGGGACGCGGGGCACTATATTCTCCATCGGGGCGATCAAAAGGAACGGGTTGACCTGCCATACGCGAACGGCTTTGTGTACGAAATTGAGGAAGTGAACCGCTGCCTCGCGGCGGGGCTGCTGGAAAGCCCGGTTTGGCCGCTCGCGAACACGATGGCCGTTGTGGGGATGATGGACGCGCTGCGCCGCGAATGGGGCCTCGCGTATCCCGGAGAGTGATAGTACCCCGGCATCGAAAAGCCGGAATTCTGCACGGATCTTTTTCCGCCCAGCTGCGTCGCCCTCCACTCGGCGTAGCGCTGCTACGCCTCGTTCCAGCTCCTTGCTGGACGAAAAAATCTCTCGCGCAGTTCTTCTTACTTTTCAATGCCGGGGTAATTGCGCCGGATGATGGCGGATAGGGAAACAATGGAAACACACTGGCTGAACGGCAAGGATGTCTGGGCCTGGCGCGCCGGCGGGGAACCCATCCGCACGGCGGTGATTGTGCTGCAGGACGCGTCCTTTGCCGAGGATCTGCTGGCCGTGGAAGGCCGCTTATCGGAGGACGCAGATCGCGCGTTCGCGCTCGTCGGCTTCGGCCCGGTGGACTGGAACCGGGGCTTTACGCCGTGGCCCGCGCCGGGCCTTGGCAAGGAGCCTTTTGCCGGGGAGGCGCGCGGTACGCTGGACTGGATGACGGGGTCACTCGTCCCCTGGATGCGGCAGCGGTACGGACAGGCGGAAATCGCCTTGCTCGGCTATTCGCTGGCGGGGCTTATGGCGCTGTGGTCATGCTATGAATCGGACGCGTTTTCGGGGTGCGCCTCGTGCTCCGGCTCCCTCTGGTACGACGGATTTCTGGACTACATGGCTGCGCGCCGGTTTCCGCGCCCGGTGCGCGCGTATTTGAGCCTGGGCGAGGCGGAGCGGAAGGCGCGCAATCCGCGCCTCGCGCGCGTCGGGGGCGCGACCCGCGCCGCCGCGGATATTCTTCGCGCTGATCCGCATGTGACGGAAACCGTGCTCCGGTGGCATCCGGGCGGCCACTTCAGCGACCCGGCGGGCCGCATGGCGGATGCGCTCGCGTGGCTGCTGCGCGGAGGGCACGCCGCCACCCCTTGATGAAAGACAGCCAATGAGTTTTGTGGATGCCATCAATCCGGCGAAAGCCGGGTCGGTGGCATCTCATTTTGACGGGATTGTCTTGCAAGGGTTTGAAAACGTTTTCATGGAATTCATTATTATCCGGAGCTTTGATTTGGGTATTATGCAATTGAACCGAGTAATAGATGAAAACTTAATAAATAAATGATGTAAATCATCTTGAAAAGGTTTTCATTTCATGCTATCATGCAGGCAGGTGAGAGAAATGGCAAACGAAACGCTGACCATCCTTGACATCGCGCGCGAAGCGGGCGTATCGCCCGCCACGGTTTCCCGCGTGCTGAGCGACCAGCCAAACGTCAGCCCCAAGACATACGAAGCTGTCAAGCGCGTCATTGATAAATACGACTTCAAGCCCAACAGCATTGCCAGAGGGCTGCTCCGCAAGCATTCCTACACGATGGGCATCATCCTGCCGTCCATCACGCATCCGTACTACGCCGCGATGTTCAGCGCCGCCCAGGAGGAAGCGGGCCACGCGGGGTACGTCGTGCAGATTTACCGCCTGGCGTACAACGCCCGCATCACCGACGCGTTCGTCGATCAGCTCATTGAGCGCAGGCTCGACGGCGTGCTGTTGTCCGGCGGGTTTGTGGAGCCGAAGGACCTGAGCGAGCTGCCCGCGGTGCTCACGAGGCTGCAGCGGTACATGCCGATTGTCACGGTCTGCCCGCCGATCCCGGGGCTGACGTGCGTGAACATCTATACGGACCTCGCGCTCGGCATGCGCAAGGCCGTCCGCCACCTGGCCGCGCTGGGCCACCGCCGCATCGCCTTCATCGGCGCGACCGACGAGACGCGCAGCGTCGGCGAGCGCGAGCGCGGCTTCTACGAAGAGATGCGCGCGCTGGACCTCGCCGCGCTGACGGTGCAGGAGCACATTCACACGCCCGCGATGGGGGAGATGGCCACGCTCCGTCTGCTGTCCGGCCTTCCGCGCGGGGAGTGGCCGACCGCGCTGATCGTCGTGAACGACCTGGTGGCGTTGGGCGTGCTGAAGCAGCTACATGCGATGGATCTAACGATCCCGGATGAAATGGCCGTCGTCGGCTGCGATAACCAGTTTTTCTCCGCATTCACAACGCCACCCTTGACCACACTGGAGGTCAACGCCGAGGAGCACGGCCGCGTCGCGATGCAGCAGCTCCTGCGCGCCTGCGCCGGCGAGGTCAAGCCGTTCACCCAGGTCCGCGAACCCACGCTGATCCTGCGCGCGTCCTGCGGCGCGGACCGGCACGCGCCAAGATAGGGAGGTGACCCCATGGTATCCCAGCGCATACGCCCCCGGCGCTCCGGATTTCTGTCGTGGTTCCGTCGGGATTGGGAGCTGTATCTGTTGCTCCTGCTGCCGATGGCGTTCGTCTTTCTGTTCAAGTACGGCTCGTATTCCGGGCTGGTGGTGGCCTTCAAGGACTACAAGATCCTGAAGGGCATTTCCGGCAGCGCGTGGAACGGCCTCGCCAACTTTGAGAAGGTTTTCGCCACGCGCGACTTCACCCGCGCGCTGCGCAACACGCTGCTGTTGAACGGCCTGGACCTGGTGCTCGGCTTTCCGGCGCCGATCTTCCTGGCGCTGATGCTGAATGAAGTGCGCAGCCGCGCCTACAAGCGCGTCACGCAGACGCTGCTGTACCTGCCGCACTTTCTGTCGTGGGTCATCATCGGGGCGATCGCGTACCAGCTTTTCAGCCTGTCGGGCATCGTCAACACGATCATCCAGAACGCGGGCGGTAAGGCCGTCCCGTTCCTGCAGGAGAACTCGCACTGGCTGGTGTCGTACATCGTCATCGGCGTCTGGCAGACGATGGGCTGGGGCACGATCGTGTATCTGGCCGCGATCACCGGCATCAACCCGGAGCTGTATGAGGCCGCGACCGTGGACGGCGCGGGGCGGCTGCGGCAGATGTGGAATGTGACGCTGCCGTGCATCCGGCCGACCATCGTGACGCTGCTGATCATGAACCTGGGCCGTGTGATGGGCGGCTCGTTCGAGCGGGTGCACTCGCTGATGAATGTGGCGACGACGGAGTACACGTACACGATCCCGCTGCTGGTGTTCCGCTGGGGCCTGGAGAGCGGGAAATACGGCCAGGCGGCGGCGTTGGGCTTGTTCCAGTCCGTCATCGGGCTGGCGCTGGTGCTGGGCAGCGATTTTGTCGCCAAGCGATTCGGTGAGGAAGGGCTGCTGTAGGCAAGAGGTAAGGATTTCTTGCGAAATCCCCTTATGGCGCCCGATTTTGCAAATCAGCGCCGCCATCTAGGAAAGGAGCAAAGCAATGGTAGGCACAAAGCGCATTCAGCGCACGCGGCACATCCGGCGTAGCGCCGGCAATGTGGCGATGGATATCTTCATCTACGTAGTTCTGGCCCTGGTCTGCCTGACGTGTGTGCTGCCGTTCCTGCACGTGCTGGCCAAGTCGCTGTCGAGCGAGGCGTATGTGATCGCGCGCAAGGTGTTCCTGTGGCCCAAGGGGTTCACGCTGGACGCGTACCGCAAGGTGCTCTACGACCAGAGCATCGTGCGCTCGATGTACATCTCCATCGTCATGACGGTCTCCTTCACGGCGATCGGGCTGTTCCTGACGCTGTGCGCCGCGTATCCGCTATCCAGAAAGCAGCTCAAGGGGCGCACGCTGTTCACGTTCCTCATCATGTTCACGCTGTACTTCAGCGGCGGCATCATCCCGGATTATCTGCTGATCCACCGCTTGGGCATGCTGGAAAAGCTGTCGTCCCTGATTTTTCCGCTGGCGTTCTCGGCGTACAACCTGCTGATTATGAAAACATCGCTGCAGAGCAGCTTTCCCGACAGCATCGAGGAATCGGCGCGCATCGAGGGCGCGGGGTATCTCCGCATCCTGTGGAGCCTGGTGATCCCGCTGTCCAAGCCCATCATCATGACCATCGCGCTGTTCCTGGCCGTAGGCCGCTGGAACGCGTACCAGGACGCGCTGTTCTACATCAAGCAGAACGTCAGCCTCCGGCCCATGCAGCTCAAACTGTATTACCTGATTATCGCCGCGACGGAGAGTTTCCAGTCGTCGGAAACCGTCGTGGTCGTCAAGACGAACCCCGAGGTGCTCAAGGCCGCGTGCGTCATGTTCGCCACCATCCCGATCCTGTGCGTGTACCCGTTTTTGCAGCGGTATTTTGTGCAGGGGATCATGATTGGGGCGGTGAAGGGGTAACAGGTAATGATCCCAGAACCAGTCCTGCGGGACTGGTACTGGGATCACAGACCCGACGTACACGCCGTCAGGTCTGATTGTTGGTCGAAAGGCTTCGGCCTCTCGAACTCTCCGGGGTCAAGCGGTCGATACGCAATCGGGGATGCCCCGATGTTGTATAGTTGGCATTCGCGCGAATCAAAAGAAGGAGGTACCCCAATGAAGAAATGGCTGTCGCTGCTGCTGGCGCTTGTGATGGCGCTGGGGATGATGTCCTTTGCCACGGCGGAGAACATCACCATCAAAATCCCGGTGTATGACCGGGGTTACGAGGGCTGGAACGTGACCGAAAACTACTATACCCAGTGGATTCAGGACGAGTTCGGCACCCCGAACGGCATCACGGTGCAGTTTGTGGCGATCACCCGCTCGGCCGAGGTGCAGGACTACATGCAGATGCTCGCCGCGGGCAACGCGCCGGACATCGTGTTCCACTACGACATGCCGCAGGCCGTCGCCTACCAGACCGAGGGCGCGCTGCAGCCGCTGGACCTGGAAGAGATGAAGGCGAACGCGCCCACGTACTACGAGCGCACGAAGGACATGATCGAACAGTACGGCGCGCTCGACGGCGAGGCGTATTTCTTCTTCGCCGGCCGGCCGACCGCCTACAACTGGCTGACGCTGATCCGCCAGGACTGGCTGGACCAGGTGGGCAAGGAAATGCCGCGCAGCCTGGAAGAGTACAACGAAGTGCTGCTGGCGTGGAAGGACGCGGGCCTGGGCTATGTGAATCACCAGCTCGTCAAGGATAACTTCACCTACAGCTATCCCTTCCGCACATGGCCGAATGATGAGCGCGAGCACGCGCTGTATTCGGAGCTGGGCGTAGCGGACTTCACCTGGGAGCCGACCTACAAGTACCTGAAGAACCTGAACGAGCAGTACAACGCCGGCACGCTGGACCCGGAGTTCTACCTGAACACCGACACCAACGAGGCCATGGCGGACTTCGTCTCCGGCCGCGCGGGCACGTACTCGCTGTACCTGGCGACCGGCACGACGGTGATTTCGTCCCTGCTGGCCAACTTCCCGGACGCGACGCTCGCGACGCTTGACCCGAACGCGACCGTGCCTGCCGGAAACCCCAGCATGGAGCGCGGCTACTGGCCCTTCGGCATGATTATGGGCATCAACGCCTCCGCGGACGAGGCCACCCGCGTCGCCGTGTGGAAGTACCTGGAGTGGATGCTGCAGGACGATCACCTGTTCATGCTGGAGAACGGCATCGAAGGCGAGAACTACACGCTGAGCGCGGACGGCATCGCCGTGAAGAACGCGGAGTTCGCGGGCGAATCCCGGCTTTCCGACAACAACAACAAGGACTACTGGTGCCTGTGGGAGGAGAGCGCGCAGTACCCGACCGCTGAGATGCAGGAGAAAGCCAACCTGCTGAACTGGGCGCCCGAGGGATACGAGCAGCTCATCCTCGACAGCAAGGCGTACTTTGACAAGAACGCCGAGTACCGCGTGCCGGACGCGCTGTACACCACCTCCGTCACCTCCGTGGCCGAGAACAAGGCAGACCTGAACACGCTCTGGCAGGAGCTGTATGTCAAGTGCGCCATGGCCTCCCCGGAGACGTTTGACGACGTGTACAAGGAGAGCTGCCAGATTTTCCTCGACGCGGGCTATCAGGCCATTCTGGACCAGAAGGCCGAGCTGATCGACGCGGGGATGTACAAGTAAGGTTTGCGAACAACGGGAAAGGGCGGATTTTCGGGTCCGCCCTTTCTTTTGACCTCGGTGGCGGCGCGGATTCGAAGAATCGGGCGCCATAGAGAGATTTCGCAAGAAATCCCCACCTCATGGAGAAGCATATGCGAACCATTTATATCGTCGGGGATTCCACCGTGGAGAACGGGAGTGACCCGTATTACGGCTGGGGCGGGCAGCTTGCGCCGTGTCTGCCGAAGGGGTATCGCGTGTATAATGCCGCGATTGGCGGACGCAGCTCGCTTAGTTTCTGGGACGAGGGGCGCTTCGTGCCGATCGAAAGCGCGATGGAGATGGGCGATCTGCTGCTGGTCGCGTTCGGGCACAACGACGAGAAGGACGACGCGAAGCGGCACACCGACCCAGCCACGACATTCCCGGCCATGCTGCTGCGCTATGTTTCCGCCGCGCGGAACGCGGGTGCTGTGCCGGTGCTGCTGACGAGCGTCTGCCGCCGTTATTTTGTCGGTGACGGATCGCTGCTGTACACGCATGGCGAGTACCCGGCGACAGTCCGCCAGATGGCTGCGCGGGAGGGCATCCCGCTGATTGACCTGAAGGCCAAGACGCGCGCGTGGCTCCGGACGATGGGGCCGGAGGAATCCGCGCGGATGTTCGTGTCCGGAGATAACACGCATTTCAATCAAGAAGGCGCGGGGGCTGTGGCGAGGATGGTCTCGGAAGGGCTAGGGGAGCGGGGGGTATTGCGGTAGAGGGAACGATTTTCGCGCTGGCGAATCCGGTTCCCGCGGAGGCGCGGTGCCTAGCGGTTTGATCCGATGCCGCGCCAGACGACAAAACAGGGGAAGCGTTGCCGCTTCCCCTTTGGTTTGTTGTCCCTGACGGCGGCGTTGATTTGAAAAACCGGCCGCCATAAGGGAATTCCGCAAGGAATTCCCTTATGGCGCGGTGTCGCCCTGGCGGGGCATCAAGGGGCAAAGCCCTTGCGTTTCCCCGCGGCCCCCTATTCTCCCAGCGCCCCCGCGAACGCTTGCATCGCCCCCGGGATGTCGATCCCCTGCGGGCAGATGCGCGAACACGCGCCGCACGCGATGCACGCGGCCGGCAGCGCCTCCTTCGCCATGGCGTCCATCGTGAACTTCAAGGTGAACGCGTTGCCGAAGCGGTGCTCGTTGTACATGGACAGCAGTTCCGGGATATCAAGGCCCTTCGGGCAGTGCTCGGTGCAGTAGCGGCAGGCGGTGCACGGCACCTGCTCGGCCAGCGCCGCCACGGCGTCGTTCAGCAGCGCAAGTTCGGCTTCGCTGACCGGGTCGGCCTTGGAAAACAGCGCGAGGTTCTCCGTAAGCTGCGCCATCTCCGTCATGCCGCTCAGCACGACCATCACATTCGGCAGCGATTGCAGGAAGCGGAACGCCCACGACGCGATGGAGTCATTCGGCCGCGCGGCCTTCAGCTTCGCCTCGGTCGAGCTGTCCAGCGACGCCAGCCGCCCGCCCCGGCACGGTTCCATCGCGATCACCGGAAGGCCATGGCGCGTCAGCACGTCGTACTTGCGCTTCGCGTCCTGCAGCGTCCAGTCCAGGTAGTTGAGCTGGATCTGCGCGAACTCGAAGTGCGGCTGCTCGGTCAGGAACCGGTCGATCGTTTCGGCTCTGCCATGCGCGGAGAATCCCAGGTGCCGGATGCGCCCGGCGCGCTTCTGCGCCAGCAGGTATTCCACCACACCGATATCCTTGTCCGTGTAGAAATCGTACGCGGTCTCGCAGACATTGTGCAGCAGATAGAAATCGAAATAATCCACCCGGCACTTGTTCAGTTGCTCCTCGAATATCTGCGCGGGCGACTTGCCCGCCTGGCCCGCGAGCAGGCCCGTGAACTCATACTGCCCGTCCGGCAGTCGCCGCATCATGTGCCCGGGCATTTTGGTGGCCAGGCGCCATGTTTCGCGCGGATATTGTTCCAGCGCCCGGCCGAGCACCAGCTCGGACTCGCCGCCGTGGTAGCGGTACGCGGTGTCGAAGTAGTTGACGCCGTTCGCGTACGCGGTATCGATCAGCGCGCGCGCCTTGGCCTCTTCAATCGCCTCGCCCTTGCCCTCTATTTTGGGCAGACGCATCGCGCCCATACCGAGCCATGAAAGCGATAATTCCTGAAACGGCTTGTGGATCATGGGGAACCTCCTATTTGTCGTCGTTTGTGAGCGCGTTTCTGGTGGCGGCGCGGATTTCAAAAATCGGGCGCCATAAGAAGCACCAGAGGGGAGCGCCGCCAGTGGCGGATACAGTGCCCGAAGGCGCGCCGAGATACAGAGCGATGGGCGCGAATGCGCACAGCACGACAATGCCGGGGTGCGCAATGGGCGCGAAGGCGGCCAGTGCGACAATACCAGGGCGCGCGATCGACCGAAGGGCCAGCGCGACAATACCGGGGCGGCGGCAGCGCGAAATACCGGGGAGCTTTCGCCAAAAATCCCTACTTCTTGGGCAAAATCACATCGTCGTACATGGCGATTTTCTTGTCCAGCCGCGCCAGCGTGCTCGTCAGCTCCGCGACGCGCGCGGCCATCGCCTCCCGCTGCTCCTTCAGTAGCGCCAGCCGGGCCTGGCGGGTGCTTTCACCCTTCTGATACATGGCCACATACTCAATCAGCGCCTCTACGGAGATGCCCGCGCCGCGCATGCACTTGATGAACTCCACCCATCGGGTGTTGTCCTCCGTATAGTCCCGGTTGCCGCTCTTGTTCCGGTTGACGGCGGGCAGCAGCCCCACGCGCTCGTAGTAGCGCAGCGTGTCCTGCGATAAGCCGTACTGGCGGGAGACTTCGGCAATGGTCATGGGTTGGCCTCCTTCCCCTAAGCGGGGCGGATTTGAATAGACGAGCGCGGCGGGGATTGCCCGAATCCGCACCATCAGGGGATTCCGTGAGGAATCCCTATCTCTTCTCACCCCACCATATCATCTGGAGTTCACTCCATGTCAAGCGAAGTGCAAAAGTTTGTGCAATGTGCGTGAAGTGGAGTCCACTCCAATCCGATAGACTGGCGAAGTTTGCCAGCACCCCTTGACTTGGAGCAAGGTCCAGGGGGTATGCTCTCCTCAGAGGCGGGGAACCGGAGATTCCGGGCCATCGGGGGATTTCGCACGGAATCGCCGCCTCACGACAGAAATGGAGGGATTGCGCATGAACAATAGCAGCAACGGCGGCAAGGCGCTCGTCGTGTATTTCACCCACTCCGGCAACACGCGGGCCGCCGCGAAGGAGATTGCCCGGCAGACCGGCGGCGACACATTGGAGGTCCGCGCGGCGGGCGTGTATCCCAGTGGCTACGACGCCGTGGTGGCCGTGGCGAAGAAGGAGCAGCAGGCAGACGCCCGCCCGGCGCTCGAGGCGGAGGCGGCGGGCGCGGATCTGACCGCGTATGACACCGTGTATCTCGGCTTCCCCAACTGGTGGGGCACACTGCCGATGCCCCTGTTCACGTTCCTGCAAGCGCACGACTTTGCGGGCAAGACCATCCGCCCGTTTTGCACGCACGAGGGCAGCGGCATGGGCCGCAGCGAGCGCGATATCGCGCGGCTCGCCCCGGGCGCGACCATTGCCAAAGGGCTGGCAATACGCGGCTCCCGCGCGTCTGGCGCGGGTCAGGACATTGAAGCCTGGCTGAAACAGGCGGAATAGACAGGGCCGCACAACGTCCGCCGCAAGAGGATTTTGCATGACGGCGGCGTTGATTTGAAAAATCAGGCGTCATAAGGGGGTTTCGCCAGAAATCCCACCTTGGAATCCACACTGTTCGACACCCAAAGGAGGAACCATCGCATGCCATTTGATTTCGTCCCCTACGCCGCCAACGCGGCATGCCCCCAGAACTCGTCCTGGACCGTGTCCGAGGTAGGCTACGCCTGGGCCAGGGCTGTTCGCGGCATCGACAAAGGCGACACCGCCGCCGTGGAACTCACGCCGGCGTCAAATCCCGGCAAACCCTGTCATCACGCGCACGAAAAATCCGCCCGCAAGGATCGTATTCCCCTGGGCGACCCGTGCGAGAGCTGCACGTGACCGCGCGCGGGCGAAGCGGGCGCTTGGGCATGTCTCTCAAAACTGGCGCCCGATTGTTCAAATCAGTGCTGCCGTCATAGAGAGATTCCCTGCGGAATCCCTTTATGGTCGCTCAATTCTCCCCCGCGCCTTCATCAACCAGCGGCCCGCCTTTCATAATTGTCAGCGTAAGCGCGCGCTTCTCCTGGCCATCTGCCCCGCCCGCGATCACCACGGTCACGGTCACGGCCTCCCCCGGTGCGGGTTCCCGCATGTCTTCCAAAACCTCATACCACGAAAAGAGCGCCTGGCCGCCGTTGCGCACGCCCAGGCGCAGTTTTATTGTTTCGCCTGAAACGAAGCAAAAAGAAAAGCAATCGCCAGACGGCGGCTCTGCCTGTGGCGGCGTGTCCACATCGCCCCCGTGGCGGATGATCGACAGAACCTCCAGGTCGATGGGCACGGAGCAGGTGGGGTCCGGTATCCGCGCATAGCCGATGACCTTGGCGATCCCCGCCGCGTTTACCCCTTCCACCGTTACGGCATACGGGTACAGCGCCGGGATGTCGCCCAGATCGACGGTCACGCACGCCTCGCGGTAGGCGGCGTCGTCGCTTTCGGGATTAAGCCGCACGGCCCGCACGCGTTTGGGGTCGAGGGACGGCCAGTCCAGCGCGATCAGCCCGTCTACGCACGCGCTTGCCAGGGTGTATGCGCCCCGCTCCACCGTTTGCTCGCCGCCATCAAACAGGATGGCGGATACAGACCCTCCGTCCAGCGGCACACAGGGGTCGGGCAGCAGGGTGGCGGCTTGTCCCGCCGCGGCATGCGCGAGCAGGACGGCCATAAACAGCCAGAACAGAATGCGCTTCATGACGGCCTCCATGCGGTGCGCGCGACGGACGGTTACTTTCCGCCATTGTACACGGAGGATCGGCAATCGACAAGGGGTACAACCAAAATCAAGCCCTGCCTACACAAACCCCAGCAGTCGCCCCACATTGTACACCAAGGACGCGGCAAGCCACGCCACGCCGGTCTGGAACACCGCCGCGCCCAGCGCGTAGCGCGTGCCGCCCAGCTCCCGCCTGGCCGCCGCGAACGCGGCCACGCACGTGGTGTACAGCAGCGTGAACACCAGGAAGGACACCGCCTGCAGCGGCGTGAAGAGGCCGCACAGCGCCGCCTGCAGCGAAAGCTCCGTCGGCGCGCGGAGCAGAATGCCCATGGATGACAGGACGCCCTCCTTCGCCATCAGGCCGGCGATGAGGGAGGTGGCGGCACGCCAATCCCGAAACCCCAGCGGGATGAACAGCGGCGCGATGCCCCGGCCAATGGACGCCAGCAGGCTGTCCGCGCTGTCCGCCACCGGCTGCAGGGCCCAGTTCACCCGCTGCAATGCCCAGATGGCGATGGACGCGAGCAGCAGCGTCGTCAGCGCGCACCGCACGAACGCCGCAGTCCGCGTGCGCACCAGCAGCAGCGCCGATTTGGCCGTGGGCATCCGGTAGGCAGGCAATTCCAGCAGAAACGGGGCGGGCTTGCCCGGGAACGCGGCTTTTTTCAGCAGCAGCGCCACGACGATGCCCAGCGCCACGCCGCCCGCGTACAGCGCGGACATCACGAGCACGGCGTGCTTCGGGAAAAACGCCTGCGTGAACATGACATAAATCGGGAGCTTGGCGCTGCAGGACAGAAACGGGATCAGGAGGATCGTCATCCGCCGGTCGCGCCGGGTGGGCAGTGTCCGGGTCGCCATGATGGCGGGCACCGAGCACCCAAACCCCAGCAGCGCGGGCACGAACGAGCGGCCGGACAGCCCCAGCCGCCGGAGTAGCCGGTCCGTCGTGAACGCCATGCGCGCCATGTATCCGCTGTCCTCCAGCAGCGACAGCAGAAAAAAGAGCGTCAGGATCGTCGGCAGGAACGCCAGCACCGTGCCAACGCCCGCCAGCACGCCGTCGATCAGCAGATCGTGCAGCCACGCGGCCGCGCCCACCCGCAGCAGTCCCTGATCGATCCACCCGATCGCCCACGCCATCGCCGCACGGAACAGGGCGCTGAGCGTGCCGCCAATGGGCCCGAACGTGAGGTAAAACACTAGCGCCATCACCAGCAGAAAAATGGGAAACGCAAAAACGCGGTGGGTCAGCACCGCGTCCACGCGCGCGGACCGGCGCTGCGCCGCGCTTTCCCCGCCGCACAGCGCGCCGCCGCACAGCGATTCAATCTCCGCGTAGCGGCGGAGGATGCGCTCCTCCTCGGCCGCGCGGGCGGTGGGCAGTTCGCGCGCCTTTGGCGGCGGGGCGGTGAGCGCGGCCAGCGCGGATTCGCGCACCCCTTCGCCCCGGACGGCCGCGACCGGCACCACCGGCACGCCCAGCGCGCGGGACAGCGCGGCGCAGTCCATCGCCCCGCCGCCCGCGCGCACCTCGTCCATCATGTTCATCGCCACGGCCATCGGGATGCCCAGCTCCCGTAGCTGCAGCGTCAGGTACAAGCCGCGCGCTGGACTTGTCGCGTCCACGACGTTTAGCAACGCGTCCGGCTTGCCTGATAACAAAAAATCGCGGCTGACCCGCTCGTCCACGGACGCGGCGCGCAGCGAATACGCCCCGGGCAGGTCCACCACGGTGACATCCGGCTCGCCGCGCAGCGGCCCCTCCATGCTGTCCACCGTCACCCCGGGAAAGTTGCCCACATGCTGGCGCAGCCCGGTCAGCGCGTTGAACAGCGTGGTCTTGCCGCTGTTTGGATTGCCCAGCAGCGCCAGGATCACGTGTCCGCCACCTTGATGCAGTTCGCGTCCTCGCGCCGGAGCGTCAGCGAGTAGCCGCGCAGCCACAGTTCCATCGGGTCGCCCATCGGCGCGACCTTGCGCACCGCCACGCGCGTGCCGGGCACCAACCCCATCTCCAAAAGCCGGACGCGCAGATCGCTCTCCCCCGTTACGCTCAGGATCTGACCAGCCTCCCCCGGCTGCAATTCACTCAATCGCATACGCCCTCCGAAATGGTTTCTATTTTCCAATTGCCCTGTGCGCCAGGCTGGCGCACCGTGGTGAAATCCAGCCGCCGGACGACCAGCAGGTTTTCGCCCTCCATCCGCGCGACGCCGAGGTTCACGCCGTCCGTGCCGTCCGCCGGCAGATCCACGACGGAGTCAAACGCCCCGGCGGTCTGCGCGAGGTCCGCCGAAAGCTCCGGCCGCAAAAGGTAGCCCGCCGCCTCATCGTGCGCGCCGTAGCGCAGGGCTTCCAGCCACGCGCGCGCGGTTTCCCCGGGCGTCTGCGGCCAGCGCGGGCTGCCGCCGAGCCAGGCGGTTTCGCGGCTGCGCAGCGCGTAGCGCCCCTGCGCGTCGGGCGACCAGACAAAGATCGTCGCGTGACCCACCAGATCGTCCGTCGGTTCCACGCAGTGCAGCACGCCCTGTCCGTCTACCTGCGCCGACGCGCCCACGGCGCACTGGACGATCTCCGGCTCCGCCTGCGCGCGCAGCACGGCGGCGAAACGCCCTGCCGCGCAGTCGCCCTCCGCGGCGCACAGGCCGGGGTATTGCAGCGGCCGCAGCGTCGCGGCCGTCACGCCCTCCGTCGGCAGGAACACCGCCTCGTCCGCGTCCCGTCCGAATGTCGGCACGCCATCCTCGTTCACTAAAAGATACTGGCCGCCCGGCATATCCAGCCGCGCCAGCAGGGTGGGGTCGGCCTGCGGAACGTCCGCCTCCGCGCCGGGCCCACCGCGCAGTTCCAGCGCGATCCATCCATTCGGCCACTGCACGGCGAACACTTCCCCGGAAACGCCCTCCACCAGGCGTCCGTCCGCGACGCGCAGGCGGAGTACCGCGCCACGCGCCCCCGCGTCAAACGGCCGCAGTTCCAGGTACTGCACCCCGTCCCGCGCCAGCGGCATTGCCGCCGCGCCTGTTTCCCCGCAGAGCCGTCCGTTCAGGTACACAAGCCCCGGCGTGCCGGATACCGTCAGCATCGGCAGCATGAACGCACCTCCTTCCGCGAAGCATTTGTATGCGGTGCGGAAGGGGCGCATGAACGCGAAATCTTTCGCTCCGCGCCAGTCTTCCTCTGAATTCTTGCGTTTCCCAGTGAAACAGGAGGCAAACCGCGCGTTCTCCGCATAGGCTGGTGATGCCATCCGGCGTTTTTGGCTTTGATACCGTTTCGCGCGACAAGAGTGCTTTGGGTGCTGATTTTTCAAATCCGCACCGTTATCAAGGAGGTTTTCATGCAGCGCGATGTAGATGCGTATTGCGCAAATGACCCATGCCCCGCGCAAGGAGGGGGCAATTTTGTTATTCCGCCATTTTATGGAAATACCCTCGCGGACCAGCGCCTCCGCCTCATCATTGAGAAGCAGAGGCGGCGGCTCAACGCGTTTGTGCGGATGGGCCATCCGCTCACCTCAAAGGCCATGCTGCGCCGCAGCCGGCGTCTGGACGCGATCCTCTTCACGGGCGCGCAGCAGACGGCCGAATGACCACGGATGGTGGGGAGGATGATATGCCGCACGTCCGAAAGCCACCCGTGGAGTCGGGCGCGGCGGCTGGGCCCGCGCCGCCCGGCGTCCATGGCAGCGGCGCTGATTCGAAGAACCGGGCGCCATGGGAGGATTCCGTAAGGAATCCGTACCTCTTGCGCGCCCTGCTGATCGCGCTCGCCTTCTTGCTGTTCAGCTTCGCCTTTTTTCAGTATACAAGCGCGCTCGCGCGCGAGGACGCGGCCCAGAAAATTCTGACGGCCACCGACCAGATCAAGTTCGCGCTGGAGGATCACATCGGCGAACAGTTCCTCACGCTCCATGTTATGGCGCTCGGCCTGGATACCGACGGTCTGCTCACGGATCCGCGGAGCGCGTGGATGCTGAACGGGACCCTGCGCCACGCACCTGGCTACACCCGCGTCGGGGTGGCGGACGGGCAAGGGCGCGCAGTGTGGATTGTCCCGGGCGGACGAACCGGCCGGGGAGATATTTCCGGCGATCCGGCCTTTGCGCGCGCGCTCGCCGGGGAGGATGTGCTGACACGCACGCGGACGGACGAAGCGAGCGGCGTTTCCGTTAACGGCTATGCCGTGCCCATCCACGGCGAGGACGACAGCATCCGGGGTGTGCTGTTCGCCTCGGTTCCGGAGGATGAACTGCGGACCATCATGAAGCACACGCTGTACGCGGGCAGGGGCGTCGCGCATATCGCTGATGGCGACGGCAAGTACATCGTCATGTCGGACAGCCCGCTTTCGCTCGCCACCGGCGGCAATGTTTTCGACATCGCGCGGCCACTGGCCGGGGACATCGCGCTGCGGATCCGTGAGGATTTGAAGGCGGGCCGTTCCGGGCAGATATCCCGGACGTTTTCCGGCGAGAACCGCCTTGTCGCCTACGCGCCGCTGAACATCAACGGCTGGAATGTGTTCTACGCCGTGCCGGAACCGCTTGTCAGCGAAGGCATGAGGACCATCGTATCCGGCGCGGCCAGCGGCGCGCTGCTGGCCATGGCGGTGTTCGCGCTGCTGCTCCTGCTCATCCGGCAGGCGGAGCGGAAAAATCGCCGGGCGTTGGAACGCCTCGCGTTTGAGGACCCGGTCACCGGGCGGCGCAACTTTCAAAAATTTCTGCTGGACGCGCGCGCGGCGCTGGCCGCGCGGCCTGGGGAGGCGTATGCCGTCTGCTACGCCGACATCAAGGGGTTCAAGTACATCAATGACCTGTTCGGGCGCGAGGCCGGCGACAGGCTGCTAAAACACTGGTCCGACATCCAGGCGGAGATCAGCCGGGAGGGCGAGGTGTTCGGCCGTGTCGGCGGGGACGTCTTTGTCGCGCTGCGCCGGTATGACAGCCGTGCGGAGATCCTCGCGCACTTTGAGCGCGTCTGCGCGGCGCTGGCTAAGCGCGTGCGGCTCGGGGAAAGCGCCTACCGGGTGGAGCTGTACGGCGGTGCGTACCTGACAGGCGAAGCGGGCGAGGCGCTCTCCCTGGATGACATGCTGGACCGCGCAAACACCGCGCAGAAGGCTGTCAAGACCGCCGCCACGGCGGACCGCTTCGGCTTCTATTCCGATGAGATGCGCGCGCGCAAGCTCTGGGAGTCCGAGGTGGAAGGGCGGATGGCCGCCGCGCTGGCCGCCAAGGAATTTCAGGTGTACCTGCAGCCGAAGATCGGCATTCAGCGGGGCAACCGCGTGCACGGCGCGGAGGCGCTCATCCGCTGGCAGCCGCCCGGCAAGGACATCATCCCGCCGGGCCGCTTCATCGCGCTGTACGAGCGCAACGGCTTTATTGTGAGACTTGACCGGTTCGTGCTGGAAACCGCCTGCCGCCATTACCGGCGGACCGTGCTGGAAGGCGGACTGCCCCCGTATGTTCTGTCGGTCAACGTGTCCCGCATCGGACTGCACAGCCCGGATTTCATCCGCGCGTATGCCGAGGTGAAGGAGCGGTATGGCATCCCGGACGGCCGCCTGGAACTGGAATTCACGGAGAGCCTGGTCTTTGAGGACCACGCACGCTTTCGGTCCATCGTGGAGGCGTGCCGGGAGAACGGCTTCCTGTGCGCGCTGGACGACTTCGGCGCGGGGTACTCGTCGCTCAACTTGCTCAAATCCCTTCGCGTGGATGTGCTGAAGCTGGACGGCCTTTTCTTCCGGGATGGCGGCGCTGATTTGAAAAACCGGGCGCCACAAGAGGATTCCGCAAGGAATCCCCGCCAATATGAGGACGATGCGGCGCGCGGGCACGCGTTGGTGCGGAATATCATCGCGCTGGCGAAGGCGCTCGGCATGCAGACCGTGGCCGAGGGCGTGGAATCGCCGGACGAGGTCGGCAGGCTGCGGGAGATGGGCTGCGACGCGGTGCAGGGATACGTGTTCGCCAAGCCCATGCCGCTGGACGAATTCGACCGCTTTCTTGCGGGCTGGGAGGCGGGGCGAGCGTAGCGAACGCATGTCTATTCCCTTTCCCTCTCCAATAAGATGATGCAGGGCGGCGCTGATTTGATAGATTGAGCGCCATAAAAGGATTTCGCAAGAAATCCTCGCCTCTGCCCATCCCATCCCCACCGGAAGGAGAGGAACCCATGACGAACAGCCCGTTGACTCAGCGCGCCCCGGAGGACGCGTTCCAGGGCCTGACCAGCCAGGAGGCGCAAAAGCGCCTGGACGCACAGGGGCCAAACCAGCTCCAAAAGAAGGGCAGGGTGCACCCGCTGGCCATCCTGCTGTCCCAATTTTCTGATTTTTTGACGATCATCCTGCTGATGAGCACGGGGCTCTCGTTCCTGCTGGGCGAGCGCACCGAGGCGATCACCATCCTGGCCATCGTCATCATCAACGCGCTGCTCGGTTTTTTTCAGGAGTACCGCACGGAAAAGACGATCGACGCGCTGCGCAGCATGGCCGCGCCGCACTCCACGGTGCTCCGCGACGGGAAACCTGTGACGGTTCTGTCCAGCGAGATTGTCTCCGGGGATGTGGTGCTGGTGGAGGCCGGGGACCGCGTGCCCGCCGACGCGACGGTGCTCAGCGGGTACGGCCTGACCGTGGACGAGTCGCTGCTGACGGGCGAATCCGTGCCGGTGGAGAAAAACCCGCGCGGCAAGGAGGCGGAAGGCCGCGTGTTCATGGGCACGGTGGTGACGCAGGGGCGCGCGCGCGCGCTCGTCACCGCAACGGGCATGCGCACGGAGATGGGCAAAATCGCCGGCATGCTCAACGAGATCGACGAGCCGGAAACCCCGCTGCAAAAGCGGCTGGACCAGCTCGGCAAGGTGATCGCCATCGGGTGCCTGGCCATCTGCGCCGTCGTGTCGCTGACGGGCATCCTGCGCGGCGAAAACGTGATGGACATGATCATGACGGGCATCTCGCTGTCCGTGGCCGCCGTGCCGGAAGGGCTCGCCGCCATCGTCACCATCTCGCTGGCGCTGGCCGTCGGCCGCATGGTGAAGCGCAAGGCACTGATCCGAAAGCTCCACGCCGTGGAGACGCTCGGCTGCTCCAGCGTCATCTGCACGGACAAGACCGGCACGCTGACCGAGAACAAGATGACCGTGCGCGCGATCCGCACCCTGGAGCGTGAAATCGGCGTCACCGGCAGCGGGCACGAGCCCAAAGGCACGTTCACCGAGAACGGCAGGTCCATCGATCCCAAGGCCGATACCGCGCTGTCCATGGCGCTGACGGCTGCCTGCCTGTGCAACAACGCCGTGCTTCCGGGGGAGGGCGCGGCCATCGGTGACCCGACGGAGATCGCGCTGCTGATCGCCGGGCAGAAGGCGGGCATCATGGACCGCGAGGCGTTCCGCCGCTACCGCCGCATGGACGAGATCCCGTTCGATTCCGATCGCAAGTGCATGTCCGTGCTGGCGTCGCCCGGCGGGCGCGGGATGGACAACAATGTCTTTGTGAAGGGCGCGCCGGACGTGCTGCTGGAAAAGTGCAGCCGTGTGGCGACCGGCAAGGGCGTCGTCCGCATGACGCAGAGCGACAAGGCGCAGATCCTCCGGGAGAACGAGCGGCTGGCGGCCGGGGCGCTGCGCGTGCTCGCCGTGGCGTACAAGGACGCGCCCGGCGCGGATAGCAAGGCAGACCGAGAGAAGGACCTGACGTTCCTGGCGCTGTTCGGCATGATCGACCCGCCCCGGGAGGCGAGCCTTCCGGCCGTGAAGGTGTGCAAAAAGGCAGGCATCCGGCCGGTCATGATTACCGGCGACCACATGGTGACCGCCAAGGCCATCGCGCGGGACCTGGAAATCTACCGGGACGGCGACGGCGCGCTGACCGGGCAGGACCTGGACGGCATGGACGACGCCGCGCTGGCCCAGGCCGTCCAAGGGACGACCGTGTACGCGCGCGTGTCCCCGAGGCACAAGCTGCGCATCGTCCGCGCGCTGCGGGACAAGGGCGAGGTCGTGGCGATGACCGGCGATGGCGTGAACGACGCCCCGGCCATCAAGGAGGCGGACATCGGTGTCTCGATGGGCGAATCGGGCACGGATGTGGCAAAGGAGGCGGCGGGCGTCATCCTGCTGGATGACAACTTCGCCACGCTCGTGGCCGCCGTGGAGGAAGGGCGCATCATCTACAAGAACATCCGTAAGTTCATCCGGTATTTGCTCTCCTGCAATGTGGGCGAGGTGCTGACGATGTTCGTGGGCATGCTGCTGGGCTTCCCCGTGGTGCTGCTGCCGATCCAGATTCTGTGGATCAACCTGGTGACGGACGGCCTGCCCGCCATCGCGCTGGGCATGGACCCGCCGGACGGCGACGAGATGCTGGACCCGCCGCGCCCCTCGGGCGACAGCATTTTCGCGGGCGGGCTGCTCAGCCGCATCGCGATACGCGGCTCCGTGATCGCGTTCTGCACGCTGATGGTGTTCATGCTGCTCCTCCGGCAGGGGCGCGGGCTGGAGATGGCGCGCACCAGCGCGTTTCTGACGCTGGTATTGACACAGCTCATCCACGTGTTTGAGTGCAAGAGCGAGCGCCGCAGCCTCTTTCGCATTCCGCTGCTGAACAACAGGAAGCTCATCGGCGCGGCGCTGCTGTCCCTCCTGATGATCCTCGCAGTCATCTACATTCCGCCGCTGATGCCCGTGTTCCACACCGTGGCGCTTCCGGCGGACGCGCTGCTGCTCTCCGTGGGGCTGTCGGTCATTGGCCCGCTGGCGGCAGGGTTCCTGAACCGGAACGCGACGCGACAGGCGCGGCCGAAGCGTGGGGTGGCCGCTGTCACGAACCGGAAATAGTGACAATAAGAATTATTTTGAATGTTTTTGCGAATATTTGTTGAAATAGTGTAGGATTCATGATAGCATAGCCCAAAGGGGGCGTGCAGATGAAACGCTTTGATGAGTTCGTCCGTGAAACACAGCCCATGCGGGAGCGGATTATGCTAGATGTGGAACAATCCGTAAAGGAGAACGGAGGCGGCTTGACGGACCCCGCGCTGGTGCTGAAAGCGGGACTGGCCGTGATGCGCGGGGAGTTGGAGCTGTACCACAACTGGGTGATGGAGCAGGGAGACCGAGCATAGCGGAGTTGTGCGGGCGCGTCGGGTGGGCGCGCCCGCGTGTGTTTTGGGTGGTTGTGCGGCCTTGGCGGACCGTTTTTTGCGCGCTAATCACCTGCTGGCTGGCTGGCGGCGGCCTCCGGGTCCGGTTCGGAGTTCAGGTCGAGCACACGGCCCGAGCGGACGTCGATCAGCACGGTATGGCGCATACCGTCCGGCGCGGCGGTATGGTGCAGTTGATCGCCAACATTATAGGGGATGATCTGCGGAGAGAGCACGACGGCCCATTCCGGGCGGTTCGGGTTGGCAACGCTCTGGGTGGCCTCCGCGCGATACAGGTTTGCTGCCCACGCACTCATCCCGTACGCCTCGATGAGGGTTTCCCTGGCCACGCCAACCGCCTGGTCCATGGACATTTCCCCTTTGTCTATATTGTCGGGGACGTTTTTCCGCTCAAACCCCGTCGCGGCCACGGCCTCGTCATACGCTGCCCGGTCCTCCTCGGACCACGTGTAGATCTCGCCCTTCTCGGCTGTCCATTTCAAAAACAGCGCGTACATCGCCTCGTCCGCCGCCGTGTCCGGATTTTCCGGGCCGGAACCGACGGCGTGAACAGCGCCGTCCTCGCCCGTCATCAGGATGTACCACTGCGGGGGGTATATCTGGATGAACGTCTTGCCGGGCAGGAAGCGCAGCGGTGCGCCCGCTTCGTCCAGAAAGAACGTTTGGTTGTGCAACCAGGGGCGTGACCAGGTGCCACGTATGTGCGTGCCGTCGATGAACGCGTCAATCGGGCCGCTGCCCACCATATCCATGTACGGAGCGGTGCGGTCGTTTCTGATATAGGTGATTTCGTTATACATTACAATGACATTTGCCGCGATGATCGGCACGCCCTCCGCGTCCTTCTGCGGCTTGCCGTCGTACCAGCGCGCGTACGTGCGCGTATCAGGGTCAAAGTGATACTCCGGGTTGTAGTTTTTATGATACGGAACGTTTATCCAGGTCGCGGATTCCGTGCCGCGCGACGGCGGATCGGTAAACCGGAACGCGGGTAAGCGGGGTTCATAGGGCGTGCCGTCATCGTTTTGGGGCCAGGCCGTCTCCACGATTTCCTTCAGATTCGCGACGGTATTGTGGGGTGAATCCCGCTCTTTTGAGCGGCTAAGCCCGACGTTCATATGGGCGAACATTCCTCCGCTGGTAAAGAGAAATTGTTTTCTGACCCCGGTTTGCTTGAAGAAGTCCGCTACGCTAACCTCTTTTACCGTCCCCCCTTCGCCCCGAAACACAAGCGGGCAGTCCCACTCATGGCGGAGCGAGGCAAAATACACCCGCGTGCTGCGCAGGGGACCGACCTTCTCCGGGTAGTGATCATTGAAGATGGCCAAATAGCGCGTGTGCGCTGGCCCATTGACAATCGCCTCATAGACGACATCCGCCTGGGAAAGCCCCCATGCGGGCCTCGCCTCGCCGGGGGTATTGCTGATGTCAACCAGCAGCGGCCGGTATGGCCTGTCCATCGGTTGCCCTGCCGTTGAGGGTTGCCCCTCCCCCGCCGCCGCGCCGCTCCCGGCGCACAGCAGCAGAGCCAGGCCGAGCAGCAAAATGTACCTGATGTGATTCCGCATGTACGTTCCTCCGTGGGCGAAGTGCCCGGTCGCGGGTATCCGGGATCCAGTGCCGTTTTCGGGCGGATGCCGCGTGCATCCCGGGTGGTGGCGCTGATCTAGAAAATCGGGCGCCATGAGAGGATTTCGCAAGAAGTCCCTGCCTTGACGGCGGCGCTGATTCGGAGAATCGGGCGCCATAAGGGGATTTCGCAAGAAATCCCTACCTCTTATCAAATAGACGATGGCAGGCTGGAAATGTTTCCCAGAGCCCGTCGCTCGTATCGCCCGTTCGGCGGCGCGCCCGCCATTTGACCGCACCCCGGGAACCCTGTATAATAACAGCAATTTCACCAAAGCAAACGGAGGACACGGCGATGCGGAAGTTTGGCATCTGGCTGCTCATCGCGCTGCTCGGCCTGGGCATGGGGCTGCCCGCGCGCGCGGAGGTTCCGCCGCTCTACCTGACGGCTACCCAGGCGGAAATCAGCGACAGCGATCCCTTCTACGACAGCGAGCTGGACATTGCCCGGGCGGTCTGGGACGAGGCCGGAATTGCCGTCTACGAACAGGACCCCGAGCGGTTCATCACCGGGACGTACATCATCGTGGAGGCGGACGGGCAGCGGGAAAAGGCCGTGTGCGTCGCGCTGCGCGCCAATGACGGGGCGGAGACGTGTTACGCGGTGACGGTCCTCCTGTCCTCCGGTGAGGTGGCGCTCGTGGACGCGTTTGTGCCCGGGGAGCGGTACGCCGAACTGCAAGAGGCCAAGGGCAGCGCGCTGTTCTGGTCCCTGGAGGACGCCGCCCTCTACCACCATCTGTTCATGCACTTTACCGACGACGTGACCTGCCCCGCCGTGCCGGAGGAAGGTGACATGCCGCGCGAGGAAGCGGTCCGGCGGGTGAAGGAGATCATCGCCGAAGGGTCGGGCGCGACGGAAGCGGACCTCCAGGCGCTGCTGATGACCGCTTTCTTCAGCGAGCCATGGAATACGGAGCCGGATAACCCCTACAATACCCGCTACTGGTCAGTCTGCTTCGTCCAGCCCCTGCATGGCACAGGCGGCCGGTATGAGGAGCAGTACGCGGTGAACATTTCTTCGCCCGACGGTTCCGTGCTGATGTATTACGACCTGTCGGAGGACGGCCCGGCCAATGGGTGACCGGTTTCTTGCGTTTCTTTCCTATAAGGTGTATAATGGTTGAATTACTAGCAAAGCGCATTGTTTCGGAGGTTCCTATGCCCCTGCTCAAGTTCCGCTGCGCGGCGTGCGATGCCGTGTTTGACGCATTGATCCCCGCCTCTCAAATCGAGTCCGTCCGCTGCGAGCGGTGCGGCGGCGAGGTGCGGCGCGCGTATGAGGGTGCGTGCCTTTTTGGCATGCAGGGTTCTTCCGCGGGGCGCGGCGCCGCCTGTTCCGGGGACTGCGGCGGCTGTAGCGGCTGCGGATCGTCCGGCCATTCGTCCGGCTGCCAGTGCGGCTGCCACTGACCGTAGTTGATTCTTGACGGCGGCGCGATTTGAAAAATTGGGCGCCATAAAGGGATTTCGAAAGAAATCCCTACTTCGGACGGCGGCACGATTTGAAAAATCGGGCGCCATAAAGGGATTTCGTAAGAAATCCCTACCTCTCAGGCAGCTATCCGGGCTGTCCAACGTCCTTGCGGGAGGAAAGCGATGCCCTTTGTAGAAAAACTTTTTATCAACGGCGAAAAACGATTGACCGGCGACATTCAGGTCTGCGGCGGCAAGAACACGTCGCTGCCTGTTTTGAGCGCCGCGTTGCTGTGCGACGAGCCGGTTTCCATTGAGAACCTGCCGGACATTGAGGACGTTTCCGACCTGCTGGAATTGCTGCGCCGCCTGGGCGCGAGGGTGCAGGTTAGCGGGCATACTGCCATCATCGACCCCACCACCGTGACGAAAACCAAGCCGTCGCCCGACCTGTGCCGCCACATGCGCGGGTCGTATTACCTGCTGGGCGCGCTGCTGGGCAAGGCCCGCCAGGGCACCATCCCGTACCCCGGCGGCTGCGAAATCGGCGTGCGGCCCATTGACCAGCATATCAAGGGTCTGCGCGCGCTGGGCGCGGAGATCGACGATCGCTACGGCGTCGTGGACGCAAAGACTACAGGTCTGGTTGGTACGGAGATTTTCTTTGATTTTGTCACCGTCGGCGGCACGATCAACATCATGCTGGCGGCCGTGCGCGCCGAGGGCAACACGGTCATCTACAACGCCGCCAAGGAACCGCACGTCGTTGATACGGCCAACTTCCTCAACAGCATGGGCGCGCGCATCCGGGGCGCGGGCACGGATGTCATCCGCATCCGTGGCATGGAGCGCCTGCATAGCTGCACCTACACCGTCATCCCCGATCAAATCGAAACCGGCACGCTGATGATCGCCGCCGCCGCCACACAGGGCGACGTGGCCGTGCACGGTTGCATCCCGGCGCACATGGAATCGCTCACCGCCAAGCTCCTGGAGATGGGTGTGCGTGTGGACGAGGAGGACGACGTGATCCGCGTCCGCTCGCTGGGCGGGCACCGCGCCGTCAACATCAAAACGCAGGCGTACCCCGGCTTCCCGACGGACCTGCAGCAGCCGATGAGCGCGCTGCTCACTACCGCTGTCGGCACGAGCACGGTCATCGAGACGATTTTTGACAAGCGGTTCAAGCACCTGAACGAAATGGTCCGCATGGGCGCGCGGGCGCATATTTCCGACTGGATGACCGTTATCGAGGGCACGCCCAGGCTGACCGGCGCGCCGGTGGACGCCAGTGACCTGCGCGCGGGCGCGGCGCTCGTGATCGCCGGGCTGATGGCGGGCGGCACCACGGAAATCGGCAACCCCGAGTTCATCGACCGGGGATATGAAAAGCTGGAAGAGCGGCTGCGCACGCTCGGCGCGGATATCCGCCGGGAGATGGTGGAGGCGTAAGCGTATATTGCGAACAGAAAGTCCTCGGTCCGGGGGCTTTTTTCTTTTGCCAAAAACCGCATGCCCTGTGTGACCGTCAAACAAAAGAAGAAAACTTGTAATATTTTCCTTGACAAGATGTAAGACGCGGTGTAGTATATCTTCATAGTAAGACACGATGCCTTACAAAGAGCGGGGATTTCTTTAATCCCTATAGGTGCCCGATTCTCCGAATCAGCGCCGCCATCAAGGAGGACCGCCATATGAAACCCAAGCGATTGCCCGACGCGGAGTTTGAGATCATGGAGTATATCTGGGACAGCGTTCCGCCCGTCACCACGGCGATGGTCATGGAGCGCATCGGCCACGCGCGGGGATGGAAGATACAGACGGTCGTGTCGCTGTTCGGCCGGCTGACGGAGCGCGGTTTTCTCCGCGCCGAAAAGAGCGCCAAGCGCGAGCGGGACTTTTATCCCATCATTTCGCGCGATGAATACCTGCGCCTGGAAACGGAAAATTTTCTGGACCGCTACCACAAAAAAAGCGTCGCCAGCCTGCTCGCGGCGCTGCACGGCGAAAAGCTCACCAAGGACGACGTGGACGAGCTCTCCGCCTGGGTGAAGGAGATCCGAAAGGAAACCGAAGAAAGGAGTCAGTAGTATGGACGCGTTCCTGCGAATGCTTCTGGAATGCACGCTGACGACGAGCGCGCTCGCGCTGCTCGCGCTGGCGCTGACACCGGCGCTGACGAAGCGATACAGCGCCAAAACCGTGTACCTGGCCTGGGTGATCGTGCTCATCGCGTTTGTGATCCCCTTCCGGCCGAGCGCGGCGGCGCCCGCGCTGACGCTGGATGTCCCGGCGCTGGCGCAGCCGGCGGAGCGGCAGGCGCGGGCCGCCATTGAGCCGCCGAGGAAGGCCGCGACCTCCATGGCCGCCATCGCGGCGGAGCTCGCCGCCACGGCGGAAACGCAAGCCCCGATCGTCAAAACAAGCGCGCCGCGCGTGCCGAAGCTCTCCACCGCGCAGATCCTTTTCGCCGTCTGGCTGACGGGTGCGCTTGCGGTGCTCGCCGTATCGCTTGCCCGTCACGCGCGGTTCGTGCGCGCCGTGCGCCGCTGGAGCCGGGACGCGCGGCATCCGGGGTACGTGTCCGTGTTGTGCGCGGCCAAGGTAGAGCTGGGCATCCGCGCCGATGTACGGCTGAAAACCTGCCCGATGGTGGACAGTCCGATGCTTGTCGGGTTTTTCCGGCCAACGATTCTGTTGCCGGACATGGACCTGACGCTTTCGGAGGCGCACCTCGTGTTCCGGCACGAGCTGATCCACCTGAAGCGCGGCGACCTGTGGTGCAAGGCGCTGACGCTCGCGGCGCTGGCGGTGCACTGGTTCAACCCGCTGGTGCCGCTGGTGGCCCGGGCTGCGTCGTTCCACTGTGAGGCGTCGTGCGACGCACGGGTGCTGCAAAGCGCGGACCTGGACACGCGCCAGTATTACAGCGAGACGATCCTGTCCGTCATCCGGCGGCAGGCCGGACCGAAAACCCTGCTGTCCACGAGCTACCGGGGCGGCAAGACGAACATGAAGAAGCGCATTCTGTCCATCATGGATGTGGGAAAAAAGCGCCTGGGCGTGATGGTGCTCTGTGCGGCGCTGGTGTCCGTGCTGGGCGTCTCGCTGGCGTTCGCGCTGACCGTGCCGGAGGAGCCGGAGGTGTACTACGGCATCACGTTTTATTTGGACATCCCGGGCCGCTTTGGGGTTACCGAGCCGGAGCGGATGATCTCCGTCAGGTCCGACGCGTTTGGCCGCACGCAAGCCCACTGGATGGAACTGCCCGAGGAATACGGTGACGCGAAACAGTACTGGGGCAAGGGGTTCCGGTTTATCGTGGAGGAAGCCGACAGGCAGTTGGAGAAGACCTCCGTCGTTATTCCGAAAATGATGGAATACGCGGGGGAAACCAACTATGGCAAGGTGCTGGACTTTGGCGAGGACTTCCTGGTGATGACGGTGATTGACAATTCGGCGGGCATCGAGCAATCGCCTACGGCCACCCTGACCTTTACACTGACGCCGGAGACCGTCATCGCGCACGAGGAAGAACCGGCGCTCAAGATCGGGCAGTCGTACGTCGTGCTATATGACGATCAGAATGTGGCGCTGTGGATTCAGGTCGCCAGAGGCTGATCAAGCGTTCATGGGCGTAATGGGGGAAACAAGATGCAAAACAAAAGGGCATTGATCAAAATGAACGCTGCGCTGGTCGCTGTCCTCATCCTGATGCTGGTCTTTTTCGCGCCCGCGCTGGCAACGGGGGGTACAACCTTCGTAGAAAAACAGGGAAAGAATCCCTTACAATACCGCAATCTGGTGCCCGAGGCGGGCGACATGACGGCGGAGGAGGCGCGCCGGATCGCGACCAGGACGGCGACGGACGCCTATATGCTGCCGGAAGGATATCTGGACGCGTTCGCCGTCCATGCCAGCCTGTTCAACTACATTTCCATCCAAGGCTCCGAGGACTACAAGTCCCTGGAGGTGTTTGACCCCATCTGGGAAATCGCCTTCTTCATGGAGGACGGCTCCCGCTTGGCGCAGACGCTCGCTTCATCCGATACGCCCTCCTTTACCGTCTGGATATCGGCGGCGGACAACTCCGCGCTGTGGATCAGCTATTTGGACGCCGGCGACGTAAGCACGCAAGGGGCGGCGGCCGAGCCGGAGGGGGAGGTCATCGCGTTTCTGGATTTACTGCGGTTCGAGTACGACTGGGCGGACGCGCAAGCCAAGGCCGAGCGGAAGAAAGGCATGCCGCTTGCCGAATGGACGGTGGAGGAGCGCGCCGCGTTTTACGAAGAACATATCATTGAGGAAGCACAAAAGTGTGGCGTTGCGTTCGAAGGCGTGGTGCACGTCTATCCGCCGGAAGGAGCGATCACGGAGCGGGAGGCCGTCCAGACCGCGCGCGAGGCGCTCACGGCGGCATACGGCGTCAGCGGGGAAAGGCTCGCGGGCATGGCGGAAGGCGTTCAATGCCTCTCGCCGTTCCCGGGGGATAAGCCGTATTGGCGTATCGATTACTACGCCTACGGCGGCAAAGCGTTTGACGAGTACATCGTCATACTCGACATTTCTACCGGCGATGTGCTGGAAACGGAGTATGTCAACCAGGGCAACTCAAATGGTTGAGGCTAATACATAACAAAATGGAGGTGGAAACATGGCGAACCGGACAGCAAAGACGGCCACTCTGACAAAGGAAGGGTTTTCTCGCGAAACTCCCTTATGGCGCCCGATTTTTCAAATCAGCACCGCCGTCATAACACTGTGCGCGCTCCTTTGCGCCGCCGCCGTCGCGGAAACCATTCCCCCGATCAGCATCGTGCAAAAGCTGGGGGAAAACCCGCTGCAATACAGAAACCTGGTGCCCGCCGAGGAGGATATGCCGGCGGAAGAGGCGGTCAAAATCGCCATGGACACCGCGCGGAGGCTTTACCTCCTGCCCACGGAGTATTTTGACGCGTCCCTCGTGGAAGCCAGCCTCTTCACGTACATTTCAATTGAAGGGTCGTACGACTACAAGCCGTTAGAAATATTCGCGCCGATCTGGGAAATCGGCTTCAAGCCGAACGACGGGTCCGCGTATCAAGGCTGGCTGGATATGAACCAGATCCCCGAGATCGCCGTCTGGGTATCCACGGAGACGAAAGAGGCCGTGTGGATGAACTACCTCGGAAATACCTACAACGACCTGGGGACAAGCGCGGAGCAGCGCGCGGGCGTCGAGGGAACCCTGGCCTTTTACCGGCTCAACTGCGAGGTGGAGAGCCAGCTGATCAAGGCGGAGCGCGAGAGGGGCGTGGCTTTTGACCGGTGGACGGTCGCGGAGCGCGCCGCGCTGTACCGAACATACATCCTGGACGAGGCGGACAAGCAGGGCATCAAGCTGCTCTGTCTGGTGCACATCCTGCCGCCGGACGGAGCGATTGCGGAGGCGGAAGCCGTCCGGATCGCCGAGAAAGCCTTCCAGACCGAGTGCGGAGCGAAGGCAGAGGATCTGTCCGGGATGCTGCCGATCGTCGCGTGCGTGATGGCCGGCTACCCAGACCAGGAGATGTTCTGGCTGGTACGGTACTCGGACCGGACGGAGGATGGCGCGGCAACCTATTACGGGTACGGCGCGGAGCTGGATGTCATGACCGGCGAGGTGCGGCGTATCACCAGCGGCGAACTGAACGCCCTGATCGGGTGGTAATGAGGATATAAGAAATGGAGGTGTCTATGAACAAGCGATTCATTGCCTGGGTACTTATGATGTTTTTGGGGCTGTGCGCCGTCCCCGCGCTGGCGGAGGACGACCCGCTGGCCGCGAGCGCCCTGGTGACCGAGGAAAATCGGGCGCTGTACGATCTGGTGCTGGCGTGGCGGGAGCGATACCGGACCGACCCGGCCTGGGATTTCGGCTGGGACATGTTGCCCTCCTCCACGGTGGAACTGCCCGTGCCGAAGGACAACGACATCTCCCGGGAGGAGGCGCTGCTGCGCGCGCTGATGGCGGTGTGCGAGGACAAAGGCGCGGACGCGGCGTACTTTGCGGAGCACAGACCGTTCTTTGGGTATAACCAGGAGGGCGCGTGGGTGATCTCGCTGCTGCCCGATTCCTTTGTGGAAGAGCCGATCTGGATCTACTTCATCGAGATAGACGGCCAGACGGGCGAGGTTCGCAGCTACCGCGCGGCAGAGCCGACCGAGCCGACCGAGGAAAACCTTGCCCCCGGGCCGAAGGGGTGATCGTGTGCGCGTGCGATATGATCGGCTGAAAGCAAGGCGGACCTGGAGGCATCTCCCGCCGCACCGGATGGTTATGCCCTCGAACAAGCGCAGGAACAAGCGGAATCGGCTCTTGACGGGGCGCTTGCGGCGGCGGGACCGGGTGTCCGGGTGTCCTGGCACGGCTCGATTTTAGTTTCTGACCGGATCTTTTTCCGTCTGGCCGCGTCGTTTTCCAGTCGGCGTAGCTGCCGGCTACGCCTCCTTCCAACGCCTTGCCACACAAAAAAATCTCTCGGCCAGATTCCTAAAATCTAATCGCGTCAGGACACTTGCCGTCCTGGCATCCGGCTTTATGCCCGCCTCACGGCCCAAAGCCCCGCGTGAGGCGGTATCCCGGCGTGGCGTGCGGCGTTCGCGGGCAAGGCGGGCGCTGCGGGCGGTACGGAATACGTAGCGCAGCGCCCTGCGCGCTCGCGGACCGGGCCGGCTTCTGGCGCGGGTTTGAAACCCCACCGTGCCCGGTATACTGGACCCGCGCCGCCCCGGCAGACCTCCGCGCTCCTCCTGTGCCCATCTGGGCGCGGAGGGGCGTATTCATCTCTATCCATCGATCGTCGCCCGCATCCGCTCGCACCGGCGCGCGAGCAGGCGCTTTACCAGCGGGCTGGAAAAATCGCTGTCAAACCCGTGATATGCCCCCTTGACCTCACAATATTCCACCGGTGTGCCAGCTGCCAGGAGCTTGCCCGCGTAGGCGGCCGCCTCGTCGCGCAGCGTATCCATTTCAGCGGCCTCCACATACGCAGGCGGAAGGCCGTCGAAGCGCTCGCACGCCATCGGCACCGCGTACCGGTCCAGGCTGTGTCCCTCGCCCCGCAGGTACAGCGCCCACATGTGCCGGTTGGCCTCTGCGGACCATACGGCGCGCGCGTACTCGCGCATGGAGGGATGGTTCATCGTGTTGTCGGTGACGGGGTAAATCAGGAACTGCGCGACGGGGTTTGCGGTGTTTTCGTCGCGGCACAGGTGCGCCAGCGACGCCGCCAGGCACCCGCCCGCACTGTCGCCGTACAGGATCAGCCGATCCATGTCCAGCTTGTACTCCTCCCGGCGCGCCTGCATGGTGCGCAGCGTATCGCGGCAGTCCAGGAGCGCGGCGGGAAAGGGCGCGCGCATGGACAGGCGGTAGTCCGGCACGAACACGCGGCAGCCCACCTGCGCCGCGTAGTGCGCCGCCAGGCGGAGCATGTACGTTTGGAGCGGAAAGACAAACGCCCCGCCGTGCGCGTACAGCATGGCCGGAAGCATCCGCGCGTCGTCCCGCGGCTCCACGACATAGCAGGGCACGTCGCCGTGCTCCGCCGGGATCATGATGCGGCGCTTGCGGACGCCCTGGGGCATGTACCGGGCCGCGCGCCCGCGAAAAAACCGTTCGATCAGGCAAAGCCCCCAGCGCGCGGGCAACCGGGTATAGTCCGTGTTCCCGACATGCAGGGGCGGTTTCAATTCTTCGCTGTATGGGTATCTCTTGTGTGTAGCCATTCTTCCCCCAGTCCGCGCCGCGCGCCGCGCCCGCCGCTGTGTCTCTATCAAGATACCAAGAATGCGCCTGCTCGTCAAGAATCGGCGCTTAACCGTGTTTTTACCCTGGAACATTGTCGAAGATGACATAAAATGGTATACTAACTTTAATACTATACGCTGGTGGGGCGGGAGCATGAAAGAAACCATTCTGTTGATTGAGGACAATGACGACGTGCGGGAGATCAACCGCGAGGCGCTGTCCATGCACGGCTTTCGCACACTGGAGGCGGAGACGATCGCCGAAGGGCGCGCCCTGCTCGCGCGGGGGGGTGTCGACCTGATTCTGCTGGACATTCTGCTGCCGGACGGGTCGGGCCTGGCGCTCTGCGAGGAGCTGCGCGGCACCAGCGCGGTGCCGGTGCTGTTCCTGTCCGCGCTGGGCGAAAACGACGACATCATCCGCGGGCTGCGCGCCGGAGGCGACGATTATCTGCCCAAGCCGTATGACCTGAACGTGATGATCGAGCGGGTGAAGGCGATGCTGCGGCGGTCGCGGCTGATGTCGGAAGTGATCCGCGACAAGGCGCTGGAGCTGGGCGCGGCGGCGGGATTGATTGAGCGTGGCCCGCTGGCGCTGGACTGCGCGGCGCTGGTGGCGCGGGTGAACGGCCGCAACGCGATGCTCACGCCCAGGGAATTCGCGCTGCTGTTGGTGCTGGTCCGGGCGGATGGGGGCGTTGTGCCGGGGCGCGAGCTGTACCGCGTGGCGTGGGGGCAGGACGCGGACGACGACATGCGCGCGCTCAGAACCCAGATGTCTAGGCTCAGGGGCAAGCTGAACGCGGAAGGGCCGGACAGGTTCCTCATCCGCGCGGATCACGCGAGGGGCTATTGCTTATCCATGCAGCGGGGGAAGTAGGGATTTCTGGAAATCCCCTTATGGCGCCTGATTTTGCAAATCACGCCGCCGTCGCAGTAAGGATTCCGGACGGAAGTCCTCAGGGATGTTCAATTTTCCAAATCAGCTCCGCCGTTACAGATCAGAATGAATATAAGCGGCATTACAAAACAGAAACGTTTCGCACGGTTCGCGCCGGCGCGTGTTACAATACAATCATAACGACGGCGGCGGGGATTCTCGAATCCACGCCAGCAAGGAGATTCCGCCAGGAATCCCTATCGCCGTGCGGAGAGGGTGGTAGGCCATGAAAGGTAGTGATTCCTTGCGGAATCCCTCTATGGCGCCCGATTTTCCAAATCAGCGCCAGTTCCTTGAAGGCACAAAGTGGAACGAAATGCCGGAGATCACCGCCGAAACATCGAAAGTATCGGGAAGTGTCACCGTTTGGTGGTCAGCCGGAAAGCAGATGAACGACATATGGCGCGCGTTTAGCGAGATCGATTACCTCTTCAAGAGCTGGCGCATTGACAAGGAAGCGGCAAAGCGCCCGATACGGGCCATGGCCAAGGAGCAAAAGGGATTCCATGGGCGGTATTACGCCATGGTGCCCGGGTATATCGTTCTTCGGGATGACGGCACATACGAGGCGTTCGCCGCAATGTAGAGATTTGTTGCGAAATCCCCTTGATGGCGTGGATTCCAGAATCCCCGCCACGCCCGATGCTTGGAATCCGCGCCGCCATCCCCGACAAGCCTTCGCGCGCGAATAAATCCCGCGCCGGGGCTTTTTTCGTTCTCATCCATTTTATCCCCATTCCGCCGGGCAGGGAAAACCGCGCCCCACAGCGAAATCCCCTTGCAAGGAAGGCGGCTGAGCGCATGAATCCACAGTTTCCGGGGCTACTGATCCGCCGCGAACGGCTGAACCGGGATTGGAGCCAGGAAGGGCTTTGCAAGGGCATCTGCGCGGTTTCGTATTTGTCCAAGATCGAGCAGGGCAAGGCGGAGCCGAGCGCCGAGGTGCTGGAGCTTTTGTTCGCCAGGCTTCAGATCAAGTGGGTGGACGACGCCGCTACGCTCGCGCAGGCGTCGCCTTTCATCGAAGGGGCGTACGAAACCACCTTTGCCTTGGATGACGAGGACGCGGTTCGCCTGGAAGCGGCGTTGGACGCCCAGTGGGAAACCTTCGCCAACGGGCCTTTCATGCTGGACATGCACCTGCTGCGCGGTTGGCACACGCACACGCCCGACGCGTTTGCGGAAAGCTGCGCCCCACTGATGGATTTGCGGCAGCGCACCCTGCTGCTGCTCACCCGGGGGCGCTTCGACGAGGCGCTGCAAATCAACCCGCTCCCCGTTTGCTATTACGCTGCAGGGGAGGCGGGCTATGGGCGCGGCGATTACGTCTCCGCCATTGAGCAGCTGCGGCACGCGTATGACCTGGCGGCCAGGGACGGCCTTGTCCACATTATGCTCTTCGCGAGCTCGGCCATTGGCGCCTGCTACAGCAACATGGGCGCGTTTGACCATATGATGGACCATTACCGCGTTACCCGGCGGATCGCGAAGGCCATCGGGGCCGCCGCCGAGCTGGAAACGCTCGACTACAATACCGCCTCCACACAGTTGGAGCTGGGCCAGATTGAACCGGCGTACCGCTATTTTTCCTCCCTCGAGAGTCCCTCCCTCGGCGCGCTGCACAAAAAGGCTGTGTGCCTGGAAAAGATGGGTCTGCGCGCGGAGGCCCTGTCCGTAGTGGACGAAGTGGAGGCCGGGCGGGAGAATCAGCCCGACGGTGCCTTTTGGGCGGATTGCTGCGCCCTGATCCGCTATCGGCTGCTCCATCCCGGTTATCTGAAGAGGGCTGAGTACGGCGACATGCTCCTGACCCTGTTCGACGCCATGCGCAATGATTGGCCCAAGGGGTACGCGGGCTTTCACCTGCCGTGGGTGATTGCGTGGCACAAGGCCCGGCGGCAGTACAAGCAGGCATTCGAGTTGATTGTTGATTTTCCCGCGTACAGCTACTTATTGGGCGATTAACATTCAAATAGCCACTTAATTTTCCCAAAACAACCCCATTTACTCTTTTCATCATCTCCCGTATACTGAGATGGCGGCACTGATTCGAAGAATCGGGCGCCATAAAGGAATTCCGCAAGGAATGCCTACCTTTGCCGAGGAGATGAACGTATGAAACAACGCCTGTGGACAAGAAACTTCACCCTGTTGACCTCGGCCACGGTGCTCGGCTGCATCGGCGGCATCGCGGGCAGCTTCGCGCTGTCCTTCCTGGTGTACGACGAGACGGGCAGCACGCTGGCGGCCGCCATCCTGATCGCCATCCAGGTGATTCCCGAGTTTTTCGTGCCGCTGATTGCCGCGCCGATCATGGACCGGCTGCCCCGCAAGCCCTTCCTGGTGGGCGGCGATATCGTGAACGGCATCCTGTACACCCTGGCGGGGCTGTATTTGCTGAACTTCTCCTTTTCCTATGTCGGGTATCTGTTTTTTTCGCTGTTTCTGTATTCCCTTTCCTCCTTCGATAGCCTCGCGTTTAACAGCATCTACCCCAAGCTGATCCCCAAAGGCAGCGAGGAGAAGGGCTACACCGTCTCGTCGATGGTCTATCCGGTCATGAAGGTCATCATGATGCCGCTGGCGGCGGTGCTGCTGGAGACGATCGGCGTGGCAGCCATCCTGCTGATCCAGGGAGGCATGTGCCTGCTGTCGGCGGCGGTGGAGAGCCGCATTAAAATTCAAGAAGAAAGCCGCATGAACGGCGAGCGTTTTTCCTTCAAGATGTGGCGGCGGGACATCCGAAAGGCCGTGGATTACATCAAGGAGGAAAAGGGGCTGCAGAGCATCTACGCGTACATGGCGGTGACCAACGGTGTGGGCAACGGGTATTCGCCCATCCTGATCGCCTTTTTCCGCACGATGCCGGGCTTCACGGTGGCGATGTACTCCTTCTTCACGGTTGCGGAGTTCGCGGGCCGCTCCCTGGGGGGACTTTTCCGCTACCATGTGAAAATACCGGAGAACAAGCGGTTTTCCTTCGCGTTTTTCGTATACCAGGCGTATGAATGCATGGACATGATCCTGCTCTGGCTACCGTATCCGCTCATGCTGGTCAATCGGGCCATCTGCGGGTTCCTGGGCATCAACAGCGCCGCGCTCCGGCAGGCGGCGGTGCAGCGGCACATTCCCGAGGGCTACCGCGCGCGGATCAACGCCTTTGAAACGGTGGTCATTTCGATGGCGTACAGCTTGTTCGGGCTATTGATCGGCGCGATGGGTGAATGGCTGGACCTGCGCGTGTGCCTGAGCCTGTGCGGCGGCTTTACGGCGGTGGTCTGCTTTGCTACGATCTGGCGGGGCCGCGCGCGGGTTCGGGCGATTTACAACGCGCCCATTACGCCGTTTGGCGGGGAGGGGGAAGCGCAGGAGCACCGGGAGGAGGACGGAGAGGGCGACCGGGAGAGCTGCTGGGAAGATGCCCAGGTTATCGCCCAGGTCGCCACCCAGGCGGAAGCTCTCGCGGAAGTCCCGGTGGAATCCCGAGGAGACGCCTTGGCGGACATCTAGGAGAGTGTTCGAGCGGGCGCCCCGGAGAGCGGCCAGGACACCCAAGCATCCGTTCCTGCACCCGATCCCTCGTCCGTTCCAGCGGAATGCGAAGCGTAGCGCACCGCGCGAAACCAACCGCACCCCGCGCACGGTGGGTGGCAATCATGGAAGGGGCGGATCGATTGCGCTTGACGGCGACACCCTCCCGGGCGATAATGGGCGGGAGATGCCGTGGTTTTCCACCGGCATTCCTCCGAACGATCGCTTGCATCCAAAAGACAGGAGGGTACGCCATGAGGCTGGCAAAAATGACCGTGGCCGAGGCGGAGCAATATTTCGCCCGCCGGAGGGCCGCCATCCTCCCCATCGGCAGCATCGAATGCCACGGCAGCCACAACGTGCTGGGCGTGGACACGCTGATCCCGGAGCGGATCGCGGATCTGATCGAGGCGCAATCGGACGTGCTGATCGCGCCATGCATCCCGTATGGCGCGTGCGACTCGCAGACAGGCTTTGCGGGGACGATTTCCCTGGGCACGGATGTGCTGTACCAGGTTGTGTCGCGCGTGGTGGACGGGCTGTACGGCTTTGGCGTGCGGCGGTTTATCTTCCTGAACGGCCACGGCGGCAACATCCCCGTGCTGGACCGCGTGTGCCTGGAATTGGATCAAAAGGGCGCGCTCGGCGCGGAAATGAACTGGTGGCTGATGGCCTGGGACCTGAACCCGGCCTGGAAGGGCGGCCACGGCGGTGCGGAAGAAACCGCCGCGATGCTCGCGATCGACCCGGCGCTGGTGCACATGGACAGGGCGCGGGAAATGGCGCTGGTGGACGACCTTTCCGGCATGCGCACGACGGGCTTTGCCAAGGTGCGCTTTGAGGGCGTGGAAATCCCGGTGCCGCGCGCCGTGACCCGCTACACGGACAACGGTTGGATCGGCCCGGACCACCCCAGGGAAGCAAACGCCGCCTGGGGCGCGGAGATGCTCCAGGCGGTGGCGGGGTATATTGTTCGGTTTATCGAGGCATTTGAGCGGGTGTAGACACCGCACGGAATGCGTGCGTAGCGGGTGGGGGCTTCAAAGCAGATCGCGCTTGCCCTGGAAGCCCCGCCCTACGCCCGTGACCGTATGATTCTGGATGAACAGCCCGGAATCCTCATGCAGGATATACAGGTCGCGCGGATACCGCCCGATATACGTTTTTTCGTCCGTGCTGCCATGATAGTGGCAGAAGATATCCTTCCCGCCCAGCAGATCAAGGCCCGCGAAGTCCGTCAGGCCGGTCGTGTTTTCGTCCAGGTACGCGGCTGTTTCAATCGTCCTGCCGCAGAGGATCGCGCCGGCCGAGCCGCCGTACAGCAGGCCGCCGCGATCCAGATACGCCGTCAGCTTCCGGTCAAAGCCGCTCTCCCGGACTTCCTTCAGCAGCTTGTACGTGTTTCCGCCGCCGATAAAGACCGCCGTATAGCGGTCGTCCAACGTCGCGGCGCGAAGGTCCGTGCACATGTCGATGCGGCGGATGCCATAGGGTGCGTATGTCGCGGTTATCCAATCATAGCATTCGCCGTAGGTGTAAACGTGCGCCTCCATGGCGACAGGAACATACAGCACGGCCTTTTGCGGATCGCATTGCTCCGCGAACAGCAAGTCTATGGGGACGACAGCCTCGGGGCCTCCCCCGCCCGATAGAATCAGCCGCATGTGATCGCCCTCCAACAACAGATCATTCTCAAGAGAACAGACGCTGACAGTGCACGCGGCGACAAAACGGCGTAGGGGCGCGCATCGCGCGTCCGCCCTGGACGGCGGCGCTGATTCAGAGAATCGGGCGCCATGAGCGGATTCCGCCAGGAATCCTTCCCTCTTGCATGGCTAGACACACCACAGCGCGGACGGCCAATGGCCGCCCCTACAATGGGTTGCGCAGCGCAGTTTATAGAGCGCGTATTGCGCTCCGCCCCGCGATGATTTGCGTCAGCACCGCCGCATCAGCCGTGCGTAAAACTTCACCGCCGTGCACAGTTTTTCCACCGGCACACGCTCGTCGTTCCCGTGGATTAGTTTTCGCTCCTCCGCCGACAGCGCCATCGCGGAGAACCGGTACACGCTGTCGCTGACGCGCGCGTAGTGCCGGGCGTCGCTCGCCGCCACCATCAGGTACGGCGAGAGGATTGCGTCCGGCCATGTTTCGGCGATCGCCCCGCCGAGCCGCTGCCATGGTTCGCCGTCCGTCCGGGAGATGGGCGACGGGTCCATTCCGTGCACGATCTCCACGCGCACGTCCGGGTCGCGGATGACGCTCTCCAGCCGCGCCCTGGCGCTCTCCGTCGTCTCCCCGCCCACGATGCGCAGGTTCGCGCCCACGGTGGCGACGGGCGGCAGCACGTTGGACGCGGCGCTGCCCGCCATCTGCGTGAACGCACACGTGGTGCGCACCAGCGCGTTCATCTCGCCGCCGGTCTTTTTGCACAGCAGGTTCAGCAGCGGCGCGAAGCACCACAGGTTCGCGAAAATCATGCGATAAGCGAGGGACGACTGGCGGCCCAGCGTGTCGAACATCTCGGCGGCGGGCGGTGTCAGCGTGAACGGGAACGGCTTCCCCTCCACCCGCGTGACCGCGCGCGCCAGGACGCCCACCGGCGTATGCGGCGGCGGGGAGGACGCGTGCCCGCCCTTGGACGCGGCCGTCAATAGCACGTCCATGTTGCCCTTCTCGCCCGTGCCGACCAGCGCGCACGGCTTCGCGACGCCCGGGAACACCTTCTCCACGACCGCGCCGCCCTCGTCCAGCACGAACGCGGGCTGGATGCCGCGCGCCGTGAGCGCCGCAACGATGCCAGGAGCGCCCCCGCCCGCGATCTCTTCATCGCCCGCGAAGGAGAAATACAGGTCATTTTCCGGCGTGAATCCTTCGGATAGAAGGAGCTCCGCGGCCTCGAAAATCGCCAGCAGCGTGCCCTTGGTGTCGAGCGTGCCGCGCCCCCAGAGCACGCCGTCCTCAATGATGCCGTCAAACGGCTGCTTCTGCCAGAGGGCTTCCTCGGCGGGGACCACGTCGTAGTGGGACATCAAGACACCCGGCGCGTCGGCCCGCTTGCCCTTCCAGCGGTAGAGCAGCCCCCGGTCGCCGATGCGCTCGCACGCAAGCGCCGCGTGCACGCGCGGGTACAGCGACGCGAGCAGCGCGGGCAGCGCCTCAAACGGCGCGGGGTCCTCCAGCGCCTTGTCCGGGTGGGAGACGGTCCTCACGCGTACGAGCGCCTGCATGTGCGCCGCCACAGCCGCCTCGTCGATGGCAACGGGCGTCGGCGCGGCCTCGGCGCGCGTCTTTGGCCGGAACGCCACCGCGCGCGCCATGAGCACGGCCAGCAGCGCCGCCAGTGCAAGCAGAATCAACACAAGCGCGTTCATAGCTTTCCTTTCTTGTACAGCAAGCGGCCCGCCCCGATGGCGATCAAGGCGCCGACGGGCACCAGGATGCCGACCGACGACGACAGGCCGGGCGCGACGAGGAACAACGCCAGCATGCACACCAGCGGCGCGAGCGCCAGCTTCCAGTTCTTGGACACGTACACCACCGCCAGCGCGCCAAACAGCGCGGGCAGAATGTTCTTGAACGCGGGTTCGAGCGTCGGGGATTCCAGAATGGGCTGTAGCTGCGCGAGCAGCAGCACACCCAGCGCGATGATCAGCGTGGTGACAATGGCGGACACGGCCACCGCGATGGTGGAGATCACCTCGCCCTCCTCGGTGCCAGGGGAGACCTTCGCGCCCTCCATCGCGTTCAGCGCGCAGGGAACCTTCAAATTAGTCAAGTTGCCGGTGATGAACCCCAGGTACGACCCGCCTGAGCCGAGCATGGGCGTGAACGTGAACACCTCAATGATGCCGACAGTCCAGAAAATCGGCGCGACGCCGAGCAGACCCTTGAGCACGTGCGTCATTTCCGGCCACGCGTCGTAATACACGCAGATGGCGACCGGGACCATCAGCATCACCAGGATGCCCAGCGCGACCCAAACGCGCCCATAGACATGTACGCTTTCCATGTAATCATTCTTCTTCATCGTCATCGCCTCCTCAGCCCATCAGCGCGGTGATCGGAATCGACAGCGCCATGGCTCCCAGCATGCTGATGGGCAGCGCGTATTGCTCCATCCACTGCCATTTGAGCACCTTGATGAACACGGCGCACACGCCCATGATGAGCGCGGAGGCGAGCGCGACCACGATGGGAATCCAGCCCGAAAGCCCCGTGCGGATATCCGCGAACAGCACGCCGAGGAAGGTCGAGATCATGCCCAGGAACATGCAGGTCAGGAACGTCTCGCCCCACTTTTCGTCCTTGGCCTTCAGGCTGACGATGCCGCTCTGGATCTTTTTCAGCCCGAAGAGGATGACGAAGATGCCGGGGATGATGCCGAGCGTCATCACCCAGGCGATGGCGGCGTACGCGCGCGGGTCGACAATGGTCTGGCTGAGGCTCAGACCCATGCCGTTTGCCGTGGTGGTCGCGGCGGGCAGCTCATACGTCAGCGCGCCGAGCACGCTCAGCCGGATCCACGGCAGCGGCAGCCCGAGGAACTTGGACAGCGTGATGACGCCCAGCAGGATGGCCACGGCCGGCGCGATGGTGAACAGGGCGCTGGACGCGATCGTCTTTTGGAGCACGGCCGGCGCGATGCCAAGCGCCTTGGCGCGACGGAGCGCGCGGACCAGGAAGAACGCGGACTGCGCGATGACGAACAGCACGACGAACGCCGCGAGCCCGTACAGGAAGCCGCTGTTGACGGAGAATGTGCGCATGTGCCTCCCACCCTTTGCTATGAAATTGGATCATTCCGGGTATGGCAATATTTTACCAGAAAAGCGGAAGGGGGGCAATGAGGGCGCGGCAGGAACTATGGGCGCGATGCCGAACTGTATGCGCAATATAGGGTGTTCACCGTTTTCGGCACATTCAACACACGAAAGAAGGAAAGCACATGCGCGCCAAAACCCAGGAGGCACCGACAAATTCCGTCGTGCAGCTTGCAGGCGAGGGCAAAAAAACCGCCTGGCAGGCGGTAAAGTTCACGCTGTTCTCCGCGTCGGCCGGGCTGATCCAGGTTGGCGGCTTCACGCTGCTGAACGAGGCGCTGCGCCTTCCGTACTGGCTGGGGTACGGCCTCGCGCTCGTCGCGAGCGTGCTGTGGAACTTCACGTTCAATCGGCGCTTTACCTTCCGCAGCGACATGAACGCGCCCCGGGCCATGGCGCTTGTTTTCCTGTTTTATCTGGTGTTCACGCCGCTATCCACCTGGGCGGGCAACGCGCTCACGCAAGGCGGCACAAACGAATACATCGTGCTGGGCGGCACGATGCTCGTAAACTTTATTTCGGAGTTTATCTACCAACGCTTCGTGGTCTACCGGCGCACCATCGACACGAACGACGTGGCCGCGCGGGCAAGGGGGAGGCGAGGATAGTCCCCCTCACCTCGCCCGCAGCAGCACCACCCTCATAACCCCGGCGGAATGCCGCCCTTCCAGCGCCACATCGACCAGCAGTTCCAGCTTCGCGCCGGGGAACAGGTCGGCGTTCACGGTGAACGTCGCCACGGCCTCGGAGCCCCACAGGTTGTTCAGCGGCAGCATGAACTGGCGCGCGCCGGCGACGGTCACGCCCTCCGGCGCGTATAGCGTGATGCGCGCCCACTGCTGTTGCCGCATTTCCAGCGCGTTTTTCACCCGGACGGTGAAGGCGCGGTCCTCGCCGTGCGCGAAGAACGGGGAGTCGCCCACATCCACCTCCGCGCTGAACGCGGGGAACTGATACCGCGCGACGTTAGACGAAAGCCCGCTCAGCGCGCGGATCGGCAGGTTGTGATCCTTGCCCATGCCGTTCATGCCGGGCTGGTAATCCGCCGTGTCCGCGGAGTACAGCGCGCCGCCCGTGAGGCACTTGATGGTATACCCGCCCGGCGCCAGGATGTCGCACAGCGCCTGGCCCAGGAACAGCGGCGTCGCGCGGAGCACGCGGTCGGTCAGTTCCGTCACCGTGCTTGGCACCCAGATGCCCCCGCTTGTCTTGTCGATGCAGAGCGTGGCGATCTTATCGTCCAACGGCGCGGTCCATTTCTCCGGCAGGGCCGCAGCGCCCGCGATGATGCCCAGGATGGCGCCGAGCGTGGCGCAGGTGCAGTCCGTGTCCTCGCCGCACGCGTTGGCCTTGATCAGCCGGTCGCCGAAGTCGCCGCCGTACAGCCAGCCCAGGATCACGAACCCGACGTTCTCCGCCGCGTCAAAGCCGGGCTTGCCGACCTCACGCATGCCCATTTCCTGTGTGTGGCGCACCGCCTCCGCGTGGGTGACGCCCTGCACGCCGAACGTGCCGGGCGCGGCGTCGTGCACGGCCGCGATGGCCTCGCGGAACGGCACGCCGTCCCTGTGACACGCACGCGCCGCGTTCACCGCCGCCGCGACCTTGCTCTGCTCCGGGATATACGACAGCGCGATATCGATCAGCGTCCTTGGGTCGCTCTCCACGAAAGCCGCGCTCTGCAGCGCCGCGCAGAAGATTTCCGCGTGCATGCCGTCGTCCGCGTGGTCTACGATGGCGTCCTCATACGCGTACCGCGCGGCCAGCGCGGGCCGGCCGGGCGCCAGGCACGCCCACAGCTCCGAGCGGATGAAGCAGCCGCAGGAGTCCTTGTACGGGTTGTCCACCGCGCCGCTCATCGGCGGCACGAGGCCCGCGCGCAGGTTCGCCTTGCCCGTGCCGTACTCCACCCAGTTGGGGATCACGAAGGACAGCCAGTACTCGCCCAGGATGGCCGCGTTCACGTTCCGGCCGTAGCGTTCGACGGCGGCCAGCCACACGATCTGGAGGTCCAGGTCGTCGTTCGGCGGCGGGCCGTTTGACAGGTCCTGCGTGTAGAAATCCACCTCGTTGTACTGGCGCTTGCCCTCAAACGGCGCGCCCAGCACCCCGCCGATGTTCTTGCCCGCCCAGCAGCCCATCACCTTGTCGCGGTAGGTTTCAAAGTCCAGCGTCATGGCGTGTTCCTCCTTCTGTGATCGCGCTATGCACGATAGCGCCTGTAGTACCGAAAAGAATACGCTTTCCCCTCGATATGCACAAGCAGCGTCCGGGTATCGATGTACTGATACCCGCAACGCTCCAATACCCGCTGGGAGGGGACGTTATCCACCGCCGCCGTCCCGATCAGGTAGGGGATGTCATAGTCCCTGAGCGCCCATTCGGTCACGGCTCTGGCCACTTCCGTGGCGTACCCCTTGCCCCGCGCCTCCGGCAGCAGTTGGTAGAATATCTCCGGTTCATGCAGGTCGTCGTGCTCACCCGCCCCGGCCGCGCCGAGGATGCGGCCCGTTTCCTTCTGAAAAACACCGAAGCACACCGCGCCGCGAACAATATCCATGGCGGCGTAGTTCGCGATCTGCCAGCGCAGAAAGTCCAGCGCGCGCGGCTTCTGCATCGTCCAGCCCGGCACCTCCGGGATGTCCAGCAGCCGCTCAAACGCGGGCAGGTCGCTCTCCTCAAAGGTGCGGATGATCAACCGCTCTGTTTCCAGCCGCATGGGCATCCCCCAATCGCAAAAAAAGCGCGGCCCGGCTGAAAAGCCACAGGCCGCGCGCTGTATCTTATTTTCCCACCGGGTTGGTGACAGGGTCCGCCTTTTCCTTGCGCATGGACAGCGCGATCCGCTTGCGCTGTACGTCCACCTCCACCACCCACACCGTCACAATGTCGCCCACCTTCGCCACCTCGGACGGGTGCTTGATGAACTTGTCCGCCATGCGGGAGATGTGCACCAGACCGTCCTGGTGGACGCCAATGTCCACGAACGCGCCAAAGTCGATGACATTGCGCACCGTGCCGGTCAGTTCCATTCCGGGCTTCAGGTCGGACAATTCGAGCACGTCCGTGCGTAGCAGCGGCGCGGGCAGGTCCTCGCGCGGGTCGCGCCCGGGCTTTACCAGTTCGCGCGCGATGTCGTTCAGCGTCGGCTCGCCAATGCCCAGTTCCTGCGCGAGCTTCGCGGGGCCGCCCGCATCCATCACGCGTTCCGGCAGCGCGGTGAGTTTCCCGGCGCGGATGTCGCCCTTGGCGAACCCGAGCTTCGTCAGCAGCGCCTCCGCCGCGTCGTACGACTCCGGGTGCACGGACGTGGCGTCCAGCGGGTTCTTGCTCTCCATCACGCGGAGGAACCCGGCGCACTGTTCAAACGCCTTGGGGCCGAGCTTGGGCACCTTTTTAAGCTGCGCGCGCGTGGCGATGCCGTTTTCATCGCGGTACGCGACGATGTTTTTCGCCAGCGCCGGGCCGATGCCCGCCACGTGCGACAGCAGCGCGGCGGAAGCGGTCGAAACCTCCACGCCCACGGCGTTCACGCACGATTCCACCACGCCGTCCAGCGCCTCGGTGAGCTGCGCTTCCTTCAGGTCATGCTGGTCCTGGCCCACGCCGATGGCCTTGGGGTCGATCTTGACGAGTTCAGCCAGCGGGTCCTGCATGCGCCGCGCGATGGACACCGCGCTGCGGAGCGACACGTCGTACTCTGGGAACTCCTCCGCCGCGAGCTTGGACGCCGAGTACACCGACGCGCCCGCCTCGCTGACGATGGTGTACTGCACGTTCCCCGGCAGGGAGGGCAGGAGGTCCGCGATGAACTTTTCGGATTCGCGCGAAGCCGTGCCGTTGCCGATGGCGATGGCCGTCACGCCGTGGCGCTTCACCATGCCCGTGATCAGCGCCCGGGACTGTTCCTGCTGGCGGTCCTGGCCGGGCAGCGTGAAGTAGCCCACGCCTGTTTCCAGCACCTTGCCGCTCTCGTCGATCACGGCCAGCTTACATCCCGTGCGGAAGCCCGGGTCCACGCCCAGCGTCACGCGGCCCTTGATGGGCGGCTGCATCAGCAGTTGGCGCAGGTTGTCCGCGAACACGTGCACGGCGGCCGTGCATGCCTTGTCCGTCAGGTCCGCGCGCGATTCCCGGTCCAGCGATGGGAAGATCAGCCGGTCCCACGCGTCCTCGGCGGCCATTTTCACCTGCTGCGCGCACGGGTTATCCCCCTGCACGAACGCGCTGTCCAGGGCGCTTAGCGCCGCGCCGTCGTCCACGCGCAGACCGACCTTCAGCCACTCCTCGCGCTCGCCCCGGTTCATCGCCAGAATGCGGTGCGGCGGCATGCGCGACATGGGCTCCTGGTATTCGTAATACTGCCGGTAGACGCTGTCGCCTTCCTTGGCCTGCCGTGTTTCCAGCACGCCTTTGTCCACCACCAGCGAGCGCAGCTTTTTGCGCGACGCCGCGTCGTCGGAAATCATCTCGGCGATGATGTCCCGCGCGCCGGCCAGCGCGGCCTCGGCGTCGGGCACTTCCTTTTCCGCGTCCACATACTGCATGGCGGCGGCGATGACGTCCTTGTCCTGCGGCCTTTGCAGCAGGAGCAGCGTCGCCAGCGGCTCCAGGCCCCGCTCACGCGCGATGGTGGCGCGGGTGCGGCGCTTGGGCTTGTACGGGCGGTAAATATCTTCAAGCTCGGCCAAGGTCTGCGCGGCGGCGAGCTGCCCCTGCAGCTCTTCCGTCAGCACGCCCTGCTCTTCCATGGACTTTTCGATGGCTTCGCGGCGTTTGTCCAGGCCGCGCAGGTAGGTCAGGCGCTCGTTCAGCTCGCGCAGCACCTGATCATCGAGCGAGCCGTGCGCCTCCTTGCGGTAGCGCGCGATGAACGGGATGGTGTTGCCCTCGTCAATCAGGGCGATGACGGCCTCCACCTGCTGCAAGCGGAGGGAGAATTCCTTCGCCAGGATCTGGGAAATGTTCATTCGTCCTCTTCTTTCTTGGCGTCCTTGCTTATGTCCTTGCCCTTATCATTGGTTTCTTTTTCCGCGATGATTTTGGAGATGATCGCGGTTTCCACGCGGCGGCCCTCGATTTTCTCGATCTGAATGTGCAGGCCGAACGCCTCCACCTCGGGCGTGGTGCCCTCCTCGGGGATGGCGGTCATCTGGCCGTATACCAGCCCGCCCAGCGTGTCGTATTCCTCATCCAGCGGCAGATCCACATCCAGCGCGTCGCTCAGGGTTTCCAGGTCCACGCTGCCGCTGACACGCCAGAGGTTTTCGCCGATCTGCGTGACCTCCTGCTCCTGCTGGGGGTCAAACTCGTCGTAGATATCGCCGACGATCTGTTCCAGCAGGTCCTCCATGGTCACAATGCCGCTGGTGCCGCCGTATTCGTCCACGACCACGGCGATGTGGGTCTTGCGCTTCTGCATGTCGCGGAACAGCGCGTCCGCGTGCACGGTTTCCGGCACAAAGTATGCCGGGCGCACCAATTCACGCAGCGGCTTTGGCTGCGCGTCCTGGGCGTTCAGCAGATAGTCGCGCGTGTTCAGCGTGCCCACGATGTCGTCGATGTCCTCGTCGTACACCGGGAAGCGGGAGAAGCCCGTTTCGCGGATCGTGTTTAAGATGTCCTCGTCCGTATCCGCGATGGACAGTGCCGATACGTCGGTCCGGTGCACCATCACTTCCTCGGCCGTCTGGTTGTTGAATTCGAAAATGTTCTCGATCAATTCGGCTTCCTCGGCCTCGATGACGCCCTTTTCCTCGCCGATGTCCACCATCATGCGGATGCCTTCCTCGGTGACCTCCTCCGCGCTGTTTTCGGTGTTGATGCCGAACAGACGGAGCACCAGGTTGGTGGATGTGGACAGGAGCCACACCACAGGCTTCATGAATGTCGCAAGCAGCCGGATGACGCCGGACGCGTAGCGCGCCACCTTGTAGGAATACTGCATCGCGATGCGCTTGGGCGCGAGCTCGCCAAAGACTAGGGTGAAATACGAGAGGATGAGCGTGATGAGGATGACGCAGAGGTTCTCCAGCGCGCTGCGCGATAGGAACGTGACACCCCACCCGGTCAGCACGTCTGCAAGCGCCCCGGCAAAGTTATTCGCCGCAAAGGCGCTGGCGAGGAAGCCGGCCAGCGTGATGCCAATCTGAATGGTGGACAAAAACTGCGACGGCGACTGCACCATGTGCAGCATGTACCCCGCCTTCTTGTCGCCGCTATCCGCTTGGCGCTTTAGCTTGTTTTCGTTCAGGGTGATGACCGCGATCTCTGTCGCGGCAAAGAACGCGTTGATAAGAATGAGCACGAACTGCAACAGCAAACTGCCCCATATCGAAGGGTCGGATGCGTCGGCTGGCAAAACCCTATTCCTCCTTGTTGCTATGTGCCGGATGGCACTTTATCCAAATGGCGGCGCAAATTGTAAAAATCGGCGCCATAAGGGGATTTCGCAAGAAATCCCTTTCACGGGAGTATAGCACATCCCGGGGAAAAAGGGAAGAAGGGGATGGGCGCGCAAAACGAAGGAAATATTCAAGGGCCGCCGCGCGGATTCGATTCTCCGCGCGGTGGCCCTTTTGCGATGTATACTGTTCCGTCCCGCCGGTGGGACAGAGGTTTACTTCTTCACCGTGATGCGGCCCTGGGGCGCGGCATACTGCTCGCCGACCACGCCGTCCAGCATTTCGGTGACATAGTTCACCAGCGCGTCTTCCAGCGCCACGCCGGTCTTGTAGCCGGTCGTCTGGTTGGCGTACTTGAACGCGTAGAACGTATCGCCACCCGCGGCGGTGAAGTCGTTCGTCGCGATGGTGTACAGCGCCTCGGCGTCAAACGGTTGGCCGCCGACGGTGGCGATGGTCACGCGGCTGCCGGGCTTGGCGGGCTTGTAATACGTGGAATCCGGGTACTGCTCGCCCTGCTCGTACGGCACGGTCGTGTCGATGGTGAATTCAATGCCGGCCACCTGCGGGAACGCGCCGATGGCGTCCGGGGTGGTGCAGGTCGCGGCCTCCAGCGCCTCCAGCAGCTCCGCGCCGGTGACGGTGAGGGTGGACACTTCGTTGCCGAACGGGAAGACGGTCTTCATGTCCTTCATGGTGATGTCGCCCGCCTTGATGGACGCGCGGATGCCGCCGCCGTTGGTCACGGCCGCGACAACGTCGTCGCCCATCGCCTGCTGCGCGGCCCAGAGGATCGCGTCGCACGCGAAGTCGCCCAGGTTCGTCTCCTCGGTGCGGACGCCGGGGTCACGCTCGCCGTTGAGGTCCACCTCAGTCTTGGCGAACACGGCGGAGAGTTCTTCCTCAACCGCTTTGTTCGTGGCGTTCACCACGGCGGCCACGTCGGCGTTCTGGCTGACATACTGCTTGGCGACGAGCGCCTCGCCGTCATAGAGCACCACGCCGACCTTGGCGCAGTAGGAGCCGGTGCTGACCAGCAGCGTGTCGCCGACCGTCTCGCCGGGGTTATCCGTGTGGCTGTGGCCGTCGATGAACAGATCAATGCCGGTCGTGTTCTCGATCACGTCGGTGGAGCGGTTGCCCGTGCTCTCATCCGCCACGCCCAGGTGGCCCAGGCACACGATCAGGTCGCAGCCCGCGGCCGTAAGCTCGTCCACCTGCGCCTGCGCGCACGCGTACAGCTCCTCGCCCTGCGCGAATGTGATGCCCTTGACCTTGTCCGGGTGGGTCTTGGTCATCGTCTCCGGCGTATCCAGGCCGAACACGCCGACCTTCATGCCGTTTGGCATTTCAAAGATCTTGTTGGCTTCAAAGACCAGTTCGCCGCTGACCTTGTCCGTGATGTTCGCGGCCAGCATCGGGAATTCGGCCACCTCGCGAATCTGCAGGAGGTTGTCCAGACCCCAGTCGAACTCATGGTTGCCGGGCGCCATCGCGTCGTAGCCCGCGGCGTTCATGAATTCCATGGCGCTCTTGCCGTAGCTCATGTTGACAATCGGCGTGCCCTGGGAGGCGTCGCCGTCGTCCAGCAGCAGCACGGACGCGCCCGCCGCCGTCAAATCCTCTTTCAGCTTCGCGATGGCCGCGTAGCCGAGCGCCCCCGTGGAGGTATCGGCCAGCGCGCGGCCGTGGATATCGTTGGTGTGCAGAATGACGAGCGAGCCCGCCAGGTTGACTTGCCCGGCCTCCTCCGCCATCGCGGGTACGAGCATGCCGAGCGCCATCAGTAGCGCGAGTAGAAGAGCCAGCAGACCTTTCCTTGCCATGAAGAATTACCGCCCTTTCCAATCGTGATCCGTCCTGTGGGCACGGTGTGGGGTAGATGCCCCGTGCGCCCACATAGATAGAGGCGAGGAACCGAAGATTCCGAGCACAGGGGGATTTCGCAAGAAATCCCTTCCCTGTATATGATAACAACTCGATGGGCGAGCGTCAAGGCGCGTGCGGCTCACAAGCGAAAACTTTCCTGTCGCTTTACAATATTGATACGGTTTCAAGGGGAGAGTGAACAAGAGTTCACCGGCTGCTTTCCCATTCCTGGACAACAATGGAAACGATCCGCTCCGCTGTGTCCGCCCGGAACGGCATGACATGCCCGTGAAAGGGGAAATACGTCAAACAGCTGTACAGCGTCTCATAGCCGCCCTTCACCCATTCCGCCCGGTGCGGCAGATAGCCGGTGCAGCCGTTCGTGTACCCGTTCAGCAGCAAGGGCGACGCGGCTTGTCCGGCGGCGGTGAGCGCGAGCTCGCAGAAAATCTCGTCCGGCACGCCGCACAGGCAGCCCTCGTTCACGCACAAAAAATGGATGCTCCCGCGCTGCGTCTGGCACGTGATGCCCGCGTCCCGCAGGCGTGCACATTCCGCGAGCCAGGCCGTAGCGTCCATGCCGGACGCCGCCGCGACGCGCGCCGCTTCCTCCGCTGTGGGCACATCGGCGCATAGATCGATCTCCCGCTCCCACATCGTAAGGCGCATGATTTCCTTGGGTTCAAAGCGCAGGCTCGCGGCGGATTGTGCAAGAAGATCGGACACGCGGTCGATGTCCGATAGATCGCCGCCGCGTATCTTGTCCACGCCCACGGGCTTCAAATTGCCCGCCGCGCCCTGCGCGAGCATGACCGGGCAGCCGAAATGCGCGGAGAGCTTTTCGCGCGCCGGGCCAAAATAATCGCTGGATATGCCGTTGCTGCCGGTCATCAGGACATTGGCATGTGCGCACACCCGTAGCAGCACCGCGATGGGCTGCCGCGTTTCGGCATGCACGATTTGCAGCGCGCCCAGGCGGTTATCCACAGCGGTGCAGCCCTCGCGGCGGTTGTCGGCGATATTCGCCTCCCCGACACACCACCCGGCCAGGCACGGCGAAAGCGCGGCCACGGCCTCCCGCACGCAAACAGCCACCCGTTCGCGCAGCAGCGCGTAGTACCGCTGCCCGTTCACGGGCGACAGCGGCGCGGGCGCGGAATGCGTGTGCGAGAAGTTCACCATCACGTGGGCGGTGTCCGTGCCCAGAATCTCCGCCGCGACGGACCGCAGCCCATCGCATAGCGCGGGCGTGAGGCCCAGGCTGTCCACGGCGATCAGGCAATGGCGCCCGCCCCGGCGCTCCAGCAGCAACACCTGCGCGCACAGTGGGTGCAGGACGCCCCGCGCCGTGTTATCCTCGCGATAACAGCCAATCAGCTCCACGGGGAAATCCGGGGTGATGTCCGCCTGCGAAAAGGCGGCTTTGCAGATGTCCACTCTGTTGTTCATAAGCCAAGCATACCGAAACCGGGCGCCAAAAGCAACAGACGTAGGAAGGGATTCCTGGCGGAATCCCCTTATGGCGCCCGATTCTTCGAATCAGCGCCGCCATCATCGAGGCAATCACAGCCGGAAATGGAAACGCACACGGCAAGCGCACGATATTGCGCTGTCAAACCGTCAATTGTTTGGAAGTTTGCTGGAAACATCTGGAAACGGAGGATACTGTATGAAGATGACAGCCCTGCTCTGCGCGCTACTGCTCGCGTTGAGCCTTTCGTCCCTGCCCGCCGTAGTGAAAGACCCGTCTTCCAGCCCCGCGCCGGCCGACACGGGCACAATCGTCCCCACCGGCCTGACGTTTGCGGAAAACGAGCTGCCCGCCGTCATCACCCGGGCCGACGGGAACACCTTCACCTGCCGCGCGCTGGACGGCAGTGACCGGACGTTTATGCTCAACTACACCGAGGTGTCGTATTACGGCATCAATGGACTGAACCTGAACGCGCGCATCGTCCTGGTGACGGACGGCATCCCGGAGGACCTGGACACGGTCGCGGAGCACACGGAGCGCATCCTGGACATGGTGCACTACGCCCTGGCCTATGAACACATGCAGCCGAACGCGCCGAAAAACACGATGCGCCTCTATATATCCGGGTATGACACCATAAATGTGGAGTTCCCGGAGGGTATCCCCGTGGGCGCGCTGGTGTCGGCGTCAGCCGTTGCGGCCGCCGTGCGGTATCGGCCGTATCCGGCGGAGGGCTCTCAGGTGGGCTCGCGCCTACGCGCGGAGCAGGCAACGGTCGTGCCATTCGCGTTCGGCGCGATTACAGAGTATACGGAGGGCGCCGTGACCATCTGCCCACTGGAACCGTGGGCATACTTCGGCCCAAACAGCGAGTACCCCACGGACGAGCGCCTTACGTTCACGCTGACGCCGTACACGCTGCACACGGGGTACTTGACGGAGCGCCAGCCGGTCGCCGTCGTGTATGACGAGGAGACAATGGAGGCGCTGGCGTTTTTCTACAGCAACGGCTGATCCGGCGCGGAACGCAAACGGGGCCTGTGCCGCGCCCCCTCCATGGGTGGGACGCGGCGCAGGCCCCGTTGGTCGCGGAATCACTCCGCGCTTTCGTCGCCCTTCGCGGCCTCCGCGCCGAACTTTTCCCTGTACGCGTCGATGGACCGCGCGATCAGCCGCTCCGCCTCGATGGCCGAGCCGAATGACCGCACCACCGTCACCTTGCGCTCCAGCATCTTGTACACCTCAAAGAAGTGCTGCATCTCGTCCACGGTGTGCATGGGCAATTCGTCAATGTCCATGTACTCCTCCATGGAGGGGTCGTTCACCGGCACGGCGATGATCTTTTCGTCCCGCGACTTGTCGTCCACCATGCGCATGACGCCGATGGGCCGACAGTCCACCAGCGTCAGCGGCAGAATCGCCTCCTGGCACAGCACCAGGACATCCAGCGGGTCGTTGTCGTCCGCGTAGGTGCGGGGGATGAAGCCGTAGTTGGCCGGGTAGTGCGTGGAGGTATAGAGCACGCGGTCCAGCTTCAGGAAGCCCGTCTCCTTGTCCAGCTCATACTTGTTCTTGCCGCCCTTTGAAATTTCCACCACCGCGCAAAAAACAGACGGGGTGATGCGCTCTTGCGCGATGTCATGCCAGATGTTCATAGCTGGATCGGCCCCTTTCACGTTGGTAACACATTTCATATGGATAAGACCCTACTAATTCGCCGCAATCGGCGGAATTCCCCCCTCTTTCGGCGGAATTCCGATGATTATTATGCCGGAAGCCGGGGGCCTGAGAAAACGGAGGGCGCGAGACGATGCGGAAAACCTATAGGAACGATAAAAACAAGACAAGCGCCTCGCTGGAGCCAAACTTGGGGTGCTTGCCGCTGAGCATAGTGCTGTTGGTCTGCCTGGGGATTCTTGTGCTAGCAGTATTAACGCCGGATTCCAATGTAGATTATTACAAGCTGGACAAAAAGGTCGACAGGCTGATTGCTTACGAATTCATGTATGGCAACAATCCGCCCGCATATCCCTGCGTCATGACAGAGGACGCGGACGAGATTTCACGCTACCTGTCCTCCTATAAGTGGGTGGACTGTAACAATATATGCTGCGACGAAAGAACGACCCATCACGTGTACGCCTATCTGGGCGATCAGATTGTATATAGCAACTCCTACGCGGGCGTCGGATCGGGGTATAACAACTTCGGCTTCACGCTCGCGCAATGGCGGCTGGTGAAACGAATGGAGAACCCGGACAGCGCACAATGGTGCTATGCGTTCACCACACCCTCGGGCACGGACCCCATCTCCTTGCGGGCATGGCTACAGGAGGAAACGGGGTGGTATATCCATGGGTCTTCCGCAATAACCCCACGGGCGCTATCCCGTGAAGAGCGCGACGAAGCCTCCCGCACATGGGGCATCACGTTCACCGTGGACGCCGAGGCGGAGGCGGAAGCCAAGACCCACCTCTGACCCGCCGGCAATCCGGGCCGCCCTACCCGACAATTGGACGCCTAAACCGTATTTTTGAGTCATTCCGCTTTTCTTTTTATTTTCTTATATGATAGGATAATAGCATCCAAGACGGCGGGGCTGATTGGTACAATCGGCCGCCATAAGGGGATTCCGCAAGGAATCCTTACCTTGACGGCGGCGCTGATTGGTACAATCGGCCGCCATAAGGGGATTTCGCAAGAAATCCCTACCTCAGTACCCCAAGAGAGGAGGGAAAGGTATGCTAGATTTCCTTCTGACCAACCTGCCCACCGTCATTTGCGTGGTGGCCGGCCTTGGGCTGATCATCCTGGAGGTGTTTTTGCCGGGGTTTGGCGTGCCGGGCATCTCCGGCATTGTGCTGTTGCTGGTCAGTATCGTGTTGGTCTGGGTGAAGGCGGGCATGCTAGCCGCGCTGGGCCTTTTGGTGGTGATTGTGGCGCTTCTCGCCATATCACTGTCCATCGCGCTCAAATCCGCGGCCACGGGAAGGCTCAGCAAATCGCCTATCATCCTGAAGGACGCGGAGCGCGCCGAGGATGGCTACAGCGCCAGCAATGACATGAGCGTGTTCGTTGGCCGCGAAGGAGAGACCCGCACGGTCCTGCGCCCCAGCGGGATTGCCGAGTTTGACGGCGTCCGGCTGAACGTTGTTTCCGACGGAACGTACATCAAGCAGGGCGCGAAGGTGCGCATCGAACGGGTCGAGGGTAGCCGGGTTGTGGTTGAGGAAACCACCTGAACGATAAGGAGGTTCATCGTATGGAATATCTTCCGCTTGTAGTGCTCATCATCGTGGTCATCGTTCTGCTTATGGTGTTTTTCTCCTTTGTGCCGGTCACGCTGTGGATTTCTGCGCGGGCGTCCGGTGTCAAGGTCAGCATCATGTCGCTGGTGGCCATGCGCTTCCGCCGCATCGTGCCCGCGCGGCTCATCAACCCGCTGATCAAGGCCACGAAGGCGGGCCTGGATGTGACGCTGAACAAAATGGAGGCACATTATCTCGCGGGCGGCAACATCGACCGCGTGATCAACGCCCTGATCGCCGCGCAGCGCGCCAACATCCAGCTTGAGTTCGAGCAGGCGTGCGCCATCGACCTGGCGGGACGCGATGTGCTGCAGGCCGTGCAGATGAGCGTTAACCCCAAGGTCATCGAGACGCCGATCGTCGCCGCCATCGCCAAGGACGGCATCGAGCTGCGCGCTAAAGCCCGCGTGACCGTGCGCGCCAACATTGAGCGCCTTGTCGGCGGCGCTGGCGAAGAAACGATCATCGCCCGCGTCGGCGAGGGCATCGTCACCACCGTCGGCTCGTCCGTTTCCCATGCCGCCGTGCTGGAAAATCCGGACTCCATCAGCCGTACCGTACTGAACAAGGGCCTGGACGCCGGCACCGCGTTTGAGATCCTTTCGATTGACATTGCGGACGTGGACGTGGGCAGAAACATCGGCGCGCAGCTCCAGATGGACCAGGCCGAGGCAGACCTGCGCATCGCCCGGGCGAAGGCCGAGGAACGCCGCGCGCTGGCTGTCGCGCAGGAACAGGAAATGAAGGCCAAGACGCAGGAGATGCAGGCGCTGGTCGTCGAGAGCCAGGCCGAGGTGCCGCGCGCCATGGCGTCCGCGCTGCGCGAGGGCAAGCTGGGCGTGATGGATTACTACCAGATGCAGAACACCATCGCCGATACGTCCATGCGCGACAGCATTTCCAAGGCGGCCACGCCCGCGCAGGATCTTGACACGCAGCATCCCGGCCAAACGCCGAGGAAAAAGTAATGGACGCGCTGATCGTCATCGCGCTGATCGTCTGGGCCGTCGCCTCGGTCAGCAAGATTTCCAAGGGGAACACGCGCAAGGACGCGCGGCGGCGGCAAAGCATGGATGGCCGGCCGGGCGGCGCGGAGCCGAGGCGGCCCGGTACGCGCCCCGCGCCCGAGACGCGCCCTGCGCACATGGACCTGCCGGGCCAGCAGACCAGCCTGCCCACGGCGTGGAACGAGGGCGATTCCGCCATGATGGCGGGTCAGCGCGCCATGGAGCGCGCGGGCGAGGGCGACGACCCCTGCCACGAGGAAATGCTCCGCCCGGCCCACGGCCCGGGGCATCTTGCCGCAGCGATGGACGAAGCGCCGCAGCCCGAGGCGCAACAGGTGGTCATTCCGGGGCTGAACTTGACATTTGACGGCGGTACGCTGCTGCAAGGGATCGTCTTTTCCGAGATACTGAACAAACGGGCACCAAGGGGGGCGCACCGATGACCAAGACGCCGATCCGGGCCGCGTTCGCGGACGATGACGCGGGCATGCGCCTGGTGGTCCGAAAGCTGCTGGAAAAAAGCGGCGGGTTTGAGATTGTCGGCGAGGCGGAGGACGGCGAGGCCGTGCTCCGCCTGGTCGAGGCGCACCGGCCGCAGGTGGTGCTGCTGGACGTGGAAATGCCGAAGATGACGGGCGTGGAGGCCGCGCGTGTCATCCAGGACACCGACCCGGCCACGATCCTGATCTTCACCACCGCCCACGACCAGTACATGGCAGACGCGTTCTCCGTGTACGCGTTCGACTATCTGCTCAAGCCCTTCAAGAACGACCGCGCGCTGCAAACGCTGGACAAGGTCAAGCAGGTGCTGCGCACGCGCGAGAGCGCGGAGGCGGCTGAACAGCCCCTGCCCGCAATCCCACCGCGCCAGCCCACGGGGCGGCTGATGCTGAAGCACCGGGAGGGCGTCAACTTCATCGATATGGCGGACATTCTATTGGTGCAGCGCGAAAACCGCGTGACCGTGCTGTACACGGTGAACGAGGGCAGGTTTGTGACGAGCGATGCGCTGGGCGAGGTGGAAGGACGGCTGGACCCTGCGATGTTCTACCGCTGCCACAAGTCCTACATCATTAACCTGAGCCATGTCGACAACATCACGCCCTACGGCCGCTGGACGTATATCGTGAAGCTGCGCGGCACCAAGCACGATGCGCTGATTACGCACGAGAAATACGAGGAGTTGGAGCGCCGGTTCGGGTGAAGCGCGTTAAATTTTCAAATTCGCATAAGTGGGAAACTTTTCCAATTGCCGCGCGTCTAAGGGGATGCGCGGCAATGTTTTGTGCCCGCAAACGCTTTGCCGCCTCCATTACAAAACGGAAGAAAGAAGGTAACATCATGCAAAAACGCGTTTTGACCGTCGCCCTGTCGCTCCTGCTCGCGATTGCCCTGGCCGCGCCCGTGGGTCTTGCGGAGACAGCCCCCGCGCAGACCGGCGTGCTGGAGGTGCACGGACAGGCACAGATCAGCGTCGTGCCGGATACCGTTTCCCTCCGCCTGGGCGCAAACATTGACCACAAGGACGAGAAGGAGGCGTACAGCCGTGCGAACGCGATCATGAACGGCGTGCTGGAGGCCCTCCGCGCGCTGGGCGTGCCGGAAAATCAGATGAAAACCGGCGCGCTGAACATCACGCGACAGTATGACTACAGCAAAAGCCCGTATGTCCTGCGCGGGTATACCGCGAATGTCTCGCTGACCGTGACGCTACACGACTTCGAGCAGATCAACACGGTGATCGACACCGCCGTGGCGAAGGGCGCGAACGATGTCGGCGGCATGCAGTTCAGCTACGCGGATGAGAGCGCGGTGTACCGCCAGGCGCTGTGCGAAGCCATCCAGGCCGCGCGGGCGAAGGCCGAGGCGATGGCCGGGGCGGCGGGCGTGTCGCTCGGTGGGCTGCTGAAGATGGTAGAGGGCGGACAGATGGGCTATGGCTACGCCACCAATTACTACGCCGCGCCCATGGAGACGGCCAAGCCGGACGGCGCCCAGGTGGTGGCCGGGGAGATACAGATATCCGCCAATGTGGACATGACGTTTGAGACAAAATAGGTTATGTCGCTGTTGGTAAAGAAGAACGCCCGGCGGATTCCGCCGGGCGTTCTCGCGTAGGCCCACTTACTTGATGTACGCGTACTCGAAGTTCGGGTGGCCGATGTAGTTGCGCGTGAACCCGCCGATCCGGTCGCTGACAAGCGCCATGGCGATGTAGCTGTAGATCGGGATGACCGGGAATTCCTCGCTCAGGATGGCCTCGGCTTCCTTGAACGCGTCCTCGCGCTCCTGGCCGGTGATGCCCGAGGCAACTTTGTCCATCAGCTCGTTGTACTCTTTGTGATCCCACTTGGTCACGCTGTTGTCGTTGTGCTCGTTGCGGAAGTTGAACAGCATGCTGGACGGATCAAGGTAGTCGCCGGTGTAGCCCATGTAGGCAATCTCGAATTCGCCCGTCTTGCGCGTTCCGCCGGGATCGGCCCAGAACATGTTGCCCTCGACGGTCACGATCTCCGCCGTGATGCCCAGGTTCTGCTTCCACATCTGCTGCATCGCCTCGGCGACCTTCTCCAGCGTGGCGCTCGTCTCCTGCACCAGGCGGAAGGACGGGAAGCCTTCGCCATTCGGGAAGCCGGCCTCGGCCAGCAGCGCCTTGGCGGCTTCGATATCCTCCTCATAGGCGTTGCCGTTCGCCTCGCGCCAGCTCTTGGACGGGTCGACGATGTCCTTGTACGCGTCCGGAACGAAGCCGAACAGCGGGCTTTCCGGGCTCTGCATGACTGCGGAGGTGAGCACCTCGCGGTTCAGCGCGAGCGCGAGCGCCTTGCGGACGCGGGCATCGTTAAACGGCGCGCGGTCGCAGTAAATCTCGTACCAGCGCATGCCGATGCGGTCGGTCAGCATCAGCTTGCCGTCGTCCTTGTGCTCGTTGCGGGCGTCGGCGTTGACGGAGGTGGCGATGTCCACCTCGCCGTTGTTAAACGCGAGGCGGGCGGTCTCGGCGGCGTTGAGGAAAATGTATTCCAGCTCGTCGATTTTCACCTCGGCCGCGTTGTAGTAGTTGGGGTTCTTGACGAAAATAAACTTCTCGTCGCGGCGCATTTCCTTCATCATGAAGGGACCGGAGGAAACATACGCCTTGTCGTCCCACTCCCAGCCGTCCGGGTTGGCTTCGACGACTTCCTTTTTCACAGGCATGTAGGCGGATGTCGCGGTCATGGAGGGGAAGTACGGCGTCGGGGCGTACAGCGTCACTTCCAGCGTCAGATCGTCCAGCGCCTTCACGCCGACGTCGTCCGCCGTGCCGGTGCCGTCCAGGAACCACTCCTTGCCGCCCTTGATGATGTTGTAGAGCGTGTATGCCGTCTCGGAGGTCAATTCCGGATTCAGCACGCGCTTCCAGGAGTATTCGAAGTCGTTCGCGGTCAGCGGGGAACCGTCGGACCACTTGAGGCCCTCGCGCAGGTGGAATGTGTAGACGGTCTCGTCCTCGGAAAGGTCATAGCTCTCCGCCAGCGCGGGCACGAGCGTGCCGTCCTCCGCAAACTTATACAGTCCGCGGAAGAGCGCCTGGATTGCGTAGGACCCCCGGGAGTAGTCGTTCATGGTCGGGTCCATCCGGTCGGGTTCGCCATCCATCTGGAAAACAATCCTGTTTCCGCCCTCCGCCGCGAGCGTGGCCGGAGCCATGCCGAGCAGCAGAACCAGAGCAAGCAGTACCGCCAGGGTTCGTTTCATCTGGAATCCTCCTTTGCCCAACTTTCAGTTTGTAGAAAATATCATATCAAATATACGCCGTTTTTGCAAGGTTATCTTGCGCGCCACCCATCGCCCGTGGTATAGTGTGGACACTACATGGATGAGGGGGATACGGCATGCTTAAATATACCCTCAAGCGGATTTTCTCCGGCGTCGTGACGATTTTCATCCTGATCACAATTACCTTCTTCATGATGCGGGCCATCCCCGGAAGCCCTTTCACCAAGGGCGAGCAGAACACGCCTCCGGAGATTTTACGGCGCGTCAATGAAAAATACGGCATGGACAAGCCGCTGTTCGAGCAGTACCTGCGGTACATCGGCAGCATTCTGCGCGGCGACTTCGGCGAGTCCTTCAAGAAGGTCGGCACGAATGTGAACGATATGATTTCCCGCGGGTTCCCGGTGTCCGCGCGCGTCGGCGGGGTGGCGGTGGTCGTGTCGCTCATCATCGGGCTGGCGCTGGGCATCGCCTCGGCCATCCGGCGCGGCAGGCTGATCGACGGCGCGGCGATGATATTCGCGACCATCGGCGTTTCCGTGCCGACGTTCGTCATATCGGTGCTGCTGCTGTATCTGCTGGCGGGCGGGGTGTTTCACGTGCTGCCGACCTACGGCCTGACCACCTGGCAGCATTACGTGCTGCCGGTCGCGTGCCTTTCATTCCACCCGATCGCGTACATCGCCCGCATGACCCGCTCGTCCATGCTGGAAGTGATCCAGCAGGACTACATCCGCACCGCGCGGGCGAAGGGCGTGCGGGAGTTTTGGGTGATCGTCAAGCACGGGCTGCGCAACGCCATCCTGCCGGTGGTCACGTACCTGGGTACGCTGATCGCGGCGCTGCTCACCGGCTCGTTCATCGTGGAGCGCCTGTTCGCCATTCCGGGCATCGGCAAGTACTTTGTCGACAGCATCAGCGGGCGCGACTAT
>JAVBOM010000028.1:0-64059 GCA_031550535.1 Eubacteriales bacterium | reverse complement strand
TCGCTGGCATCGCGAGAGATTTTCGCGCTGATCAAGGAGCCTGGAGGAAGCCGTAGCAGCGCTACGGCGACCGAAAGAGCGACACAGAGCAGCGCGGAAAGATCCGCGAGGACAGCGTGCTCGACTGTGCGGTGTTGCCCTAGGGATGTAGGGCGCGGGTGGCACGCGCGGGATCGCCGGGGCTGGCACCCACCCCGGCGATCCTGCCGAAAAACTTCCATCAAAACTCCACTGCCAGTGTAAGACTTTTCCCTTTCCGAGCACTATACTTTTGTATGCGCGCCGCGCAAAAACCCGCGAACAACGGCGAGGGTAGGGATTTCTTTCGAAATCCCTTGATGGCGTGGATTTGTAAATCCCCGCAACGCCCGATTTTTCAAATCAGCGCCGCCATCGAGAAAGGGGCTGCTTGCTATGGGACCACTTGGGATCATCGTTATCGGCTGCATTGTCATCTCCGCAATCGCGCTGCCCACGCTGTACATCACGTCTCACAAAGCGAAGGGAACCCTCCAGGCCACCTACGCGCTCCTTGGCATCGAGCGCGTCCGGAGCGCGCTGTGGAACCGTTCGGACTTCAACGATACGCTCATCGGCTCGGATGCCTTGGGCATGACGCTCAACATCAAGCACGCGGCCACTTTGAAGGACATCGACACGATGAAGAACAGGATGTGCTCGCGGATCAAGAGCGGCTGGGGAAAGCGTCTGAACGAGCGTGCGGTGGACCTCCAGGCCGAGGGTATCGGCTGGTCGGCCATTCTCGTCACCTACGAGAACGACGGGCCGCGTTCGGCGGTCCTGGTGTATACCGGCATGGAGGGGCACTATGTGGCCGCCTATTGCGACAAGGTTCTCGTGCCGGACATTGAGCCGCTCCTGCCGCAAATTCTGACGTGCTATAAAAAGAAATAGGGATTCCTGACGGAATCCCCTTGACGGCGCGGGTTGGGGAATCCCCACCGCGCCCGACTTTCCTAATCGGCGCTACCGTCCTGAAAAATATCCTCCGGAAAAGCAGAAAAACACGAATGTCACGAAAATGCAAGGGCGCGGAGGCAACCTGTCAGCCGCCCCGCGCAAGCGCCGCCCGCGCGTTTCCCCGCGAACCCCACAATCGCCCTTGCGCCCCGCCCCCCGCACAGGCTATAATGATCTCCTAATAGAGCGGCGGGGATTTCTGTCGAAATCCCTTTGATGGCGTGGATTTGAGGAATCCCCACCGCGCCCGATTTTTCAAATCCGTGCCGCCGTCATATAAGGAAAAGAGGGGCAACACCATGAAGTTAGGAGTCGTGGGCCTGCCGAACGTCGGCAAGAGCACGCTGTTCAACGCCATCACGCAGGCGGGCGCGGAGGCCGCCAACTATCCATTCTGCACCATTGAGCCGAATACCGGCGTGGTGCCCGTGCCGGATGAGCGCCTCGCCCGCCTGACCGAAATGTACAGCCCGAAGAAAACCACCCCCGCGGTCATCGAATTTGTCGATATCGCGGGCCTCGTGCGCGGGGCCAGCCGGGGCGAGGGCCTGGGCAACAAGTTCCTCTCGCACATCCGCGAGGTGGACGCCATCGTCCACGTTGTCCGCTGCTTTGAGGACGAGAACATCGTCCACGTGGACGGCCGCATCGACCCGGTGTCGGACATCGAGACGGTCAACCTGGAACTGATCCTCGCGGATCTGGACACCGTGACGAGGCGCGGCGACCGCGCGCGCAAGATGATCAAGTCGGGCGAGAAACGCTACGCCGACGAGGCCGAGACAGCCGACCTGCTCGTCACACACCTGGAGGGCGAGCAGCCCGCGCGCACCTGCCCCTTGACCGACGAGCAGCGCGCCATCGTGCGCGATTGGTTCCTGCTGACGGTAAAGCCCGTGCTCTACGCCGTCAACATCGGGGAGGACATGCTTGGTACGCCCGAGGACCAGATCCCCGGCGTCACCGCGATCCGCGCGATGGCGGCGAAGGAGGGCGCCGAGGTGCTCGTCATCTCCGCCCGCGTGGAGGAGGAAATCGCCCAGCTCGACCCGGCGGAGAAAACGGAGTTCCTCCGCGAGCTCGGCATCGCGCGTTCGGGCCTGGACCGTCTGGTCGAGGCCAGCTACACGCTGCTCGGGCTGATCTCGTTCCTCACCTCCGGGCCGGACGAGGTCCGTGCCTGGACGATCAAAAACGGCACCAAGGCCCCGCAGGCGGCGGGCAAGATTCACACGGACTTTGAGCGCGGCTTCATCCGCGCCGAGATCGTCCCCTATGAGACGCTGGTCGAAAAGGGCGGCATGCCCGCCTGCAAGGAGCAGGGCCTCGTCCGCTCCGAGGGCCGCGAGTATGTCATGAAGGACGGCGACGTGACGCTGTTCCGGTTCAATGTGTAGCGAGGGTGGGCGGAATGGGATGCCCGGGCGCGGCGGGGTGATCCCCGGCAATGCCGTGCCCTCCTGCGGCCATCCCGCCCAACGCGCCGGAGAGAGCAATCGCGGCACCGCGGCCCAAAGCGCGGACACGGATTTCCCATCCAACGCCCACTCTCCCCACCCCGACACCATCGCCGCCGTCGCCACCGCGCCCGGCACCGCCGGCATTGCCATCCTTCGCGTCAGCGGCCCCGCCGCCGAAGCCATCCTGCGCGCGCTGTTCACCCCCGCGCCCCGGGAGAGCCACCGCCTCACGCACGGGCGCATCGTTCATCAGGGCGAGACGCTCGACGAGGCCATGGCCGTGCTGATGCGCGCGCCGCGCTCGTACACGCGCGAGGATGTCGTGGAGTTCCACTGCCACGGCGGGGATACGGCCTGCCGCCGCGTGCTGGATGCCGTGCTCTCCCTGGGCGCCCGTCCGGCCATGCCCGGCGAGTTTACCCGCCGCGCGTTTGAGAACGGCCGCATCGACCTGGCCCAGGCCGAGGCCGCCATGCGGCTCATCGGCGCGACGGGCGAGGCGGCGGCCCGCGCGGCCCTCCGGCAGATGGACGGCGCGGTATCGGTCAAAATTCAGGCCGCGCGCGGGCGGCTCACCGCCATGCTGGCCGAAATTGCCGCCTGCACGGACTTCCCGGACGAGATCGACGAAGCGCCCACGGCGGATTCTCTGATCCGGAGCGCGGACGCCCTCGCGGCGGAGTTGCGCGCCGCGTGCAACGCCCGGCGGGGCCGCGTGCTGGAGACGGGGCTGTCCGTCGTGCTCGCGGGCAAGCCGAACGTGGGCAAGAGCTCGCTTCTCAACGCCCTGCTCGGCGAGGACCGCGCCATCGTCACCGCGCAGCCCGGCACCACGCGCGACGCGGTGCACGGCCACATGCTGCTGGACGGTGTCCGCGTGAACCTGACCGACACGGCGGGCCTGCGCGACGCGGGCGGTGAGGCCGAGAGCATCGGGATTGAGCGCGCAAGGCGCGCCATCGCCGCCGCCGATTTGTTGCTCATCGTGCTGGACGCCTCCCTCCCCCTCGCGCCCGAGGACGCCGCGCTGCTCGCCGAAACGGAGGGGCAGGCGCGCCTGGTCGTGCTCAACAAGTCCGATTTGCCGCCCGTGCTGGATATCGCGCATGACATCACGATCTCCGCGCGGACCGGCGAGGGCGTGGACGCGCTGCGCGCCCGGATTGCCGCCGCCGCCGCCCAGGCGCACGCCGGCGACGCCCTCCTGACCGAGGCCCGCCACGTGGACGCTGCCGCCCGCGCAGCCGCCGCACTGGACGCCATGGCGGGAACGCTCCGCGACGGCCTGCCCGTGGACCTCGCCGCCGTGGACGCCGCGGAGGCCCTCCGCGCGCTCGGCGAGATCACCGGCGAGGACGCGGACGAAAGCGTCATCGACGCGGTGTTCCGGGATTTTTGCGTGGGGAAGTGAAGGGCGGGACGGGGAAGAAGGGAACGCTGGGACTCCATCCCAGACCCTGCAAAGGGATTTCGTCCGGGTTTTCATATTGTCGCGCACAAAGTGCGCTCTGTATGAAAACCGATGTGCGCCGCCATACCCCCCGGGCGGAATGCGGCGCACATCCCTCTGGACTCCCGTTATTTTCGCCTCTGGGCGAGAGGGTTCTTTCTGTTTCTTTTCGGCGCTGCTCTCCGTATCAGCTTTGCGACAGGTTTCATGAAAAGCCATTGAAAACGGGCATGGCTGGTGGCTCACAGCCGCAGGGGCGCGCATCGCGCGTCCGCCCCGTTACGCGGGCACAGCAACACAATCAACGCCACGGACGGCCATTGCCTACCCCTGCCCCGTGTGGCAATACTTGCGCCCTGTCAGCTTCGCCAACGTTCTCGAATCTTGCACAAGCCGGAGGAAAACCTCCAAGAAAGCGAGCCACCATGAACCCATCGAGCCAATCCCTCCAACCCGCCCTGCGCGCCATCTTTGGCCGCTACCAGGACACGTTCTCCGGCGCGATTCTCATAAAATCCGGCGACGACACCTTGCTCTCCGGCGCATCCGGTTTCGCCAACCGCGATTTTGCCATCCCTAACCGCATCGATACCAAATTCGACACCGCATCCGTTACCAAGGTGTTCACGGCCGCCGCGTGCCTGCTGCTGATGGAGCGCGGCGCGCTCCGCCCGGGCGACGGCATCGTCGATCTGCTCGGCCTCACCGGCACGAAAATTCCCCGCGATGTGACCATCGAGCACCTGCTGACCCACACGTCCGGCATCGCCGACGACGCCGATGAGGAGGCCGGCGAGAAGTACGAGGACCTGTTCATCGACAAGCCCAACTACGCCATCCGGCACTGCGCGGATTTCCTGCCGCAGTTCGCGTACAAGGACCCCGTGTTCCGGGCGGGCACGGACGTGCGGTACAACAATTGCGCCTTTGTGCTGCTCGGTCTGGCCATCGAAAAGCTGACCGGCACGGACTATCGCGCCTTCGTGACGGAAAACATCCTCCGCCCGTGCGGCCTCGCGGACACCGTCTTCCTCGCCAAGGACGAAATTTGCCCGAACGCCGCCGAGGGCTATTTCGCGGCGGAGGACGCGGACGGCAACTTTGTCAAATGGAAGAAGAACATCTACTCCTACCCGCCCATCGGCACGCCGGACGGCGGCATGTACTCCACCGTTAGCGACCTGGACGCGTTCCTGCGCGCCATCCGGGCCGGGCGGCTGCTGTCCGAGCCATACGCCGCGCTGCTCCTTTCGCCGCGCTGCCCCCGCGCGCGCCCCTCGCGCTACGGCACCTGGCGCACCGGCTACGCGTTTGAGTTCATCGAGCGGGACGGGCAGACGCTCTCCCTGTTCAAGGAGGGCGAAAACGCGGGCGTGGAGGCCATGTTCTCCTACTACCCCGCGCTCGACCTGACGCTGAACATCCTCGCCAACCAGAGCGGCGCGCTGTGGAAAATGCACCGGGAGATGCGGGACGCGCTGGTATCCTTCGGCGATCATTGATGGGCGTGTGCCCTCCGAATGGCGTGGCATGGGATATTTCCAATCACATTTCCATTATGTTTAACAGCGAAAAGGGCATGAACTGCCTACAATGAACACGAATATCCCCGACTGCGGCCCTGATTTGTAAAATCGGGCGCGGCGGGGATTTCTCGATTCCGCGCCATCAAAGGGATTGCGCAAGAAATCCTTGGCTTTTCATACGGTTTTAACCCACGGTTACTTTTCCCGCCCGCAAGTTGCGCGCGCCTCGCTTGCGCGCCATGGCATCCCGCCTGTATACTGAGCATAAGGTAGGGATTTCTGGCGAAATCCCCCTATGGCGCCCGATTTTTCAAATCAGCGCCGCCATCAAGGTAGGGATTCCGCAGGAATCCCATACGAATCGCGGGAGGTGAACGCCATGACCCTTGCCATCGGCCCGACCATCGCGCGCCTGCGCCGGGAAATGGGCGCCACACAGGAGCAACTCGCCGCCGCCGTGGGCGTCACCGCGCCGGCCGTCAGCAAGTGGGAAACCGGTCAGTCCTACCCGGACATCACGCTCGTCGCGCCCATCGCGCGCTTCCTTGACACCACCACCGACGTGCTGCTCGCCTATACCCCACGCCTGACGGACGAGGCGACGGGTCTGCTGCTGGACGAACTGCGGGATGCGTTCGCCCTCGCGGACTTTGCCACCGGGATGGCCCGCTGCCGCGATCTGCTTCTGGAATACCCGCGCGACGCGAAGCTGCGGCTCGCGCTGCATGCCGCCCTGATGGAAGGCGGCGTGTTCGCGCGCACCGACGCGGAGCGGGACGCCCTGCGCGCGCTTCAGCTCGAAATCCTGGTCCAAGCGGCGGAAACTGCCGAAGGAGAAACGCTGCCCATGGCGAAATATATGCTGGGCACCGCCTACATGCGGGCGCGGCGGCTGGACGAGGCGGACGCCGTCTTTGACGCCTTCCCCCGGATGCCGCCGGACCCCGCCACCCTCCTGCCCACGCTGCGCCAGCTTCAGGGCAGGCTGAACGATGCGGAACGCCAGGGGCAGGCCAACCTGCTGGAATCCGCCATGAATGCGGCGAACGCGCTGGCGGCGCTCGCGCGGATTGCCGCGCAGGCGGGCGACGCTGCCAGAGCCGCGCGCTACGCCGACGCCGCCGAAGCGACGCTCGCGCCGCTCGGCCTTGTGGAACGCCTGGGCATGACCGTCGCGGCCGCCAGGCTGACCGCCGCGCACGCCCTGGGCGACCGGGAAGCGCTGCTCCGGGCTGCCGAACTGTCCGCGACGGCCTGTCTGGCGCATCCGGACCGCCTGGCGGACCTCCCCCTCTTTGACCGCATGCCCGGGGACGACCGCGAAGGCACCCCCGCCGCCCGGGAGCAAGCCCGCGCGCTGCGGAATCTGGCCGCCGATCACCTGCTGGCCCAGGAGGCATACGCCCCCATCCGGGACGATCCCCGCTTCGCCTTGCTGATCGATAGGTTGCGGCGGGAATAAGGGACGGGAGGGTGGCGTGCGGCGGCAGTCCCCACCCGCCAGACGCGAAGTCACCCCCCTCCCCAACCGACCTCCCGAGGTGTTTTATGCGCTATCTTCTCCTGAACGCGTCCCCGCACGCCGGCAACACGTGGAAAGCCGTGGGCCTTGTGGTCAAGCAAATTCGCGCCCTTTTTCCCAACGCGGACTTTGAGGCCGTGCACCTGGCGCGGCTGGACCTGCCGTTCTGCGCTGGCTGCAGCGAGTGCTTCCGGCTTGGCCCGTCCACCTGCCCGCACGCGGAGAACCTGGACGTCCTGCTTAAAAAGATCGAGCGGTGCGACGGCCTCATCTTCGCGTTCACCACGTTCAACATGCAGCCGAACGCGCTCGCGAAGAACTTCATCGACCACCTGTGCTACCTGCTGCACCGCCCGCGCTTTTTCCGCCAGAAAGCCCTGGTCGTGACCACCACGGGCGGCGTCGGCGGGCGCAAGGCGGCGTCCTACGCGGCGGGCTTCCTGCGCGCCATCGGCATGAACCGCTGCTACGAACTGCCCATCCCCTCCCATAGCTGGAACGACTTTAGGCCCGATGAGCGGACGCGCAGGAAGATCAAGAAGGCCGCCACGCGCTTCCACCAGGATGTCGCGTCCGCCAAGCTCCACGCGCCCAGCTTCCTGATGATGATCCCGTACAACCTGTTCCGCGGCATGAGCCGCCACTACGCCCCCGGCACAGCGTACCCGACCGAGGACGGCACCCACTGGACCCAGCCGGAGCGGTCCATCCTCGCCTACGACGCGGCCGTCCCCCTCCGCAACCCCGTAAAGCGCGCGTGGGGCCACCTGTTCGCCGCGCTTGGGGAAGTGGCGGGGAAGCATGTCACGGTCACGTACAGGAAGGGTGAAGAAGGGTAACAGGAAAAGCCGCCCCGCAGGCAAATTGCTCGCGGGGCGGCTCGGTTTATCAGATAGGCTCTACCTCGTATGCTCTACTTCACCACGTCGCGTATCCACCCGGTCACACCGTCCGGATGGCTGATGTCCGCCGGCGTGCCGTCCGCGAAGATCATGTTCGCGCCGATCTGCGCGCAGATGCAGTGCTGCCCCATCTCCAGGCCGAAATTGATCGTCGCCACGCCGTGGTCGGCGTTCCGCACCCAGTCCAGAATCGTGACCTCCACGTTTTCCATCCGCATCAGCCGCGTCAGGATCGGTTCGATCACCCGGTCATACGTCACCAATTCGTCGCGGTAGCCGTGGGTGATCCAGAGGCGCATGCCGGACGCGTCGATCCGGTTCAGCTCGTCTTCCGTGGGCAGATACGCCGCCGCCATCAGCAGGCACGCGTCCACGGCGTCCGTGTGATCCAGGATGAAGCGCCACGCGCCGTATCCGCCCGCCGATGTGCCGGAGACGATCACCTTGCCGATGTGATCCGCGTTCTCCTCCATCACCGTGTCCAGGATGCCCTTCAGCGCGGCGGAGTACTTGCTGGTCTTGCCGTCCTCGGTCGTGGTCATCCAGTTGCCCAGCGTTTGGCCCTTTTCATCCCGGGTTTCGTTCGCCAGCGGGCAAATGATGTACGCGCCGCCCATCGCCTCCTGATATTCCGGGCTGGCGAACGCCTCCGCGCCGCTGTAGGGCACGGCCATCTCGCCGTCCAGCGCGTTGCCGGACCCGTGCAGCCACAGGATGACCGGGTACGTGCCGTCCGCATCCGCGCCGTGGGCAATGGGGTCGTACACATAGTACGTCATCTCGCCGACCGCCTCGTCCCCGCTGTCAAACGTCCGCACCTCATACAGGTCGAGGTACGAGCCGTAGGCATATGCCTGGGTTTGGGACACGAAGTCGTCATACGCCAAGTCCTTGCCCCACGGATAGTCCGCCTTTCGGGTGCCCTTGGTCGTGACACCGGCGAAGTCACACGCGCTCTTCAGCCCCGCGGAGATTCCGGCGGTGCCGTGGACAAAGTCGCCCGTCAGCCCGTTCAGCGTCCTGCCCCAGTCCTCGTAGACCAGGCCGCTGCCCTCCGTAAGCCACGCGCCTTCAGCCAGGAGCGCGATGCACGCGCCCATGTCCTGCACATACTGCCAGTCCAGCCAGTCCGCGCCGCCTTCCACCCACTTGCCGTACTGCCAGGCATGGCCGCTGTAGATTTTCAGCGCTGCCTTGCCCGCGTCGTCGAAGTTCGCGTTGATGTACGCGATCAGGTTCTCCATGCCGTCCACGAACTGCGCGAGGCCGTCGGCGCTGAAGATCCACACGCCCATCCCGCTGCCGATCGCGTCGCCGGAAATCATCACGTTTTCGCCTTCCAGCACAAAGACGGTCGAAGCGGCCGTATGGCCCTGCACCAACACCGTGTCCAGCACGCGCCCGCCCAGGTCAAACTTGGTCTCTCCCGGCACAAACGGCGTGGTGCGGTTCTCGGCCAGGCCGAATGCCGCCTCCATGTAGGCCGCGTAGTCCCCCTCGGGGAAGTAGATCGGCACGTCTGTGTCCACGAATGCCTTGGCCATGCCCACATGGTCGGGGTGGCCGTGGGTGATCGCGACCTCCAGTGTCCGCTTCCCGGCCAGACCGGCGACGATGTTCCGCACCGCCGTAGCTGCGCTGTCCCGCGCGATGCTGTTGGACAGGTCGATCAGCAGCGCCTTCGCGTCGCCCAGCACCAGATACATTTCCGAGCAGTTGTTCATGAAGTTGCCTTCGGCGTCGTAGGCATAGCTGCCATCCGCGTTCAACCAGTAGCCCGGCTTGTAGGCGGCAATGCCGTCCTCCAGATGGTAAATGCCCTCGCCTAGCATCTCCACCGTGTACGGCCCATACTCCAGCGTATCGCCGGGAGCAGCCAGCGGGGACGCGTCAAACGCCGCGAGCGCGGCCTCCCCCATCGCGGGCACGCAAAGCCCGCACAGCAACATGGCGCAAAGGAAACAGGACAGAACCCTCATCAGAAACCCTCCTTCTACTGTGACGGCGGCGCTGATTCGAAGAATCGGCCACCATATAGGGATTCCGCCAGGAATCCCTATCTCATCCCCGGTACATCCCCCGGCGCAAATGCGGAGCGCGCCCACGACACGGGCGGCCCTTGTTTCATCCGAGTATAGTTCTTTCGTTTTCTATTGTCAATACGTACAATTTATTATTCAATATTGCAAATAACCAAGGAACTTGTGTCGCACCAAGACGTGCGCGTGACTGTCCGGCGGAACGGCCCTTTTGCCGGGGCGCTGCCAGAACAAAAAAAGAACCCCTCCCTTGCCGTGAGGCAAAGAAGGGATTCCAAAGGGCAATGCCCTTTGGCAGGGGTCCAGGGGACAGGGTCCCCTGGCTTTCCCTTGTCTCTTAGTACATCCCGCCCATTCCGCCGCCCGCCGGCATCGCGGGCGCTTCCTTCTCGGGAATATCCGCCACGAGGCTCTCGGTCGTCAGCAGCAGCGCGGCGATGGACGCGGCGTTCTGCAGCGCGGAGCGCGTGACCTTCGTCGGGTCGGTGATGCCGCGCTCGGCCATGTCGGCAAACTCGTCCTTCAGCACGTCGTAGCCGTAGCCCTTCTTGTTTGCCTTCTTGATCGTATCGACAATCACGCTGCCCTCGATGCCCGCGTTGATCGCGATCTGGCGCATCGGCTCTTCCAGCGCGCGGACAACGATCGCCACGCCGGTCTTGGCGTCGCCCTCGAACTGGCCGAGCAGCGGGGTTACCTTGTCCAGCACGTTCAGCAGCGCCACGCCGCCGCCCGGCACAATGCCTTCCTCAACGCCCGCGCGGGTCGCGGCCAGGGCGTCCTCAATGCGCAGCTTGCGCTCCTTCATCTCCGTCTCGGTCGCGGCGCCGACGGACACCACGGCCACGCCGCCGGCCAGCTTGGCCAGGCGCTCCTGCAGCTTCTCGCGGTCGTAATCGCTTGTCGTCTCCTCAATCTGCGCGCGCAGGGAGTTGATCCGCGCCTTGATCTCGGACGCCTCGCCAGCGCCTTCCACGATCGTCGTGTTTTCCTTGTCCACCTTCACCTGGCGCGCCGTGCCCAGCATATCCAGCGTCGTGTCCTTCAGCTCCAGACCCAGCTCCTCGCTGATGACCTGGCCACCGGTCAGGATCGCGATGTCCTGCAGCATGGCCTTGCGGCGGTCGCCAAAGCCCGGGGCCTTCACGGCGACGCAGTGGAACGTGCCGCGCAGCTTGTTGACGATCAGGGTCGCCAGCGCCTCGCCCTCGATGTCCTCGGCGATGAGCAGCAGCTTCTTGCCCGTCTGCACGATCTGCTCCAGCAGCGGCAGAATCTCCTGGATGTTGGAGATTTTCTTGTCCGTGATCAGGATCAGCGGGCTGTCCAGCACGGCTTCCATCTTGTCCGTGTCGGTGACCATGTACGCGGAGGCGTAGCCCCGGTCAAACTGCATGCCTTCGACCAGCTTCAGCTCGGTCAGCATGGTCTTGGACTCTTCCACCGTGATGACGCCGTCGTTGCCGACCTTCTCCATCGCGTCCGCGATCAGCGCGCCGATCGTCTCGTCGCCCGCGGAGATGGACGCGACCTGCGCGATCTCCTGCTTGCCGCCGATGGGCTTGGACAGGTCCTTCAGGCCGTCCACGGCGGCCTTCGTCGCGGCCTCAATGCCCTTCTTCAGGATCATCGGGTTCGCGCCCGCGGCCAGGTTCCGAAGGCCCTCGCGGACAATCGCCTGCGCCAGCAGCGTCGCGGTCGTGGTGCCGTCGCCGGCCACGTCGTTCGTCTTGGTCGCGACTTCCTTCACGAGCGCCGCGCCCATGTTCTCAAACGCGTCCTCCAGCTCGATCTCCTTGGCGATGGTGACGCCGTCGTTTGTGATCTGCGGGGAGCCGAACTTCTTGTCCAGCACCACGTTGCGGCCCTTGGGGCCCAGGGTGATCTTTACGGTATCGGCCAGAGCGTTCACGCCCGTCTCCAGGGCCGCGCGCGCGTCCGCGCCGTATTTCAGTTGCTTTGCCATATGCTTTGCTCCTCCTTATTCAACCACGGCGAGAATATCGTTCTGACGGACGATGATGACCTCTTCGCCGTCCAGCTTGATTTCCGTGCCCGCGTACTTGGAATAGATGACCTTCTGGCCGGGTTTGACGTGCATGGTGACTTCCTTGCCGTCCACATTGCCGCCGGGGCCGACTGCCAGGACCTCGGCCATCTGGGGCTTTTCCTTCGCCGTGCCCGCGAGGATAATGCCGCCCTTTGTGACTTCATTTGCTTCGGCGTTCTTGATGACCACACGGTCGCCGAGAGGCTTAATCTGCATGGATTGTTCCTCCTTGTTGATTTGGGATTGTTAGCACTCACCTCAATCGAGTGCTAACCGACAATGTCAAGTTTATAATAGAACCGATTTTCTGGCAAGAGGGAGATTCTGGGAAAAAACCGCGTATTTCGTTCTATTCCGTGTTTCTCTCCGCTTTCCTGCCAAAATCTATTGTTCTCTCCGATTCTTTCCATTTTTCAAGTTTTCATACGCGTGCTACAATGATCCCATGCAAGATCATCCGGGCGCGCTCCGCGCCGCTCTCCTGAAATGGTACGATTCGGCCAAGCGGGACCTGCCTTGGCGGCATACCTCGGACCCGTACGCCATCTGGGTGTCAGAAATCATGCTCCAGCAGACGCGCGCCGAAACCGTCTCCGGCTACTGGACGCGCTTCCTCGCCCGCTTCCCCACCGTGCACACTCTCGCCGCAGCGCCGGAGCAGGACGTGCTGAAGGCGTGGGAGGGCCTGGGTTACTACAGCCGCGCGCGGAACCTGCGCAAATGCGCGCAGACCGTCGTCGCGCAGCACGGCGGCGCGTTTCCGCAGAGCCCGGAGGCACTGCGCAAGCTGCCCGGCATCGGCGCGTACACTGCGGGCGCGGTGGCCAGCATCGCGTTCGGTTTCCCTGTTCCCGCCGTGGACGGCAATGTGGAGCGCGTTGTCGCGCGCCTCGCGGGCATCCGGGACGACGTGGGCATCCCGTCGGTGAAGCGGCTGCTGCATCAGGAGGCCGCCGCGCTCGTGGATCCGGATCGCCCCGGTGACTTCAACCAATCCATGATGGAGCTCGGCGCGCGCGTTTGCCAGCCCGCGCCCAGGTGCGCGGATTGCCCCGCCGCAGCCTTCTGCGACGCGCTTGCCACAGGGGACGCGGACGCGCTGCCCGTCAAGCAGCGCAAAGCCCCACAGCGCGTGGTGCCGCGCGGCGTCGCGCTGGTGATATATGAGGGCCGCGTGCTGCTCCATCAGCGGGAGGAACGCCTGTTGCAGGGCCTGTGGTGCTTTCCCGGCTTTGATCACGTGGCGGACGGCCGCGCTGTGGAAAAGCAGCTCCGGCGGCTCGGTGTGGACGCACGGTTCATAAGCTCACTCGGCGAGGCGCGCCATGTGTTCACCCACCTGATCTGGGACATGGCGTTGCTCCGCTTTGACGCGCGCGGTGACGCCTGCCCGGACGGCTGGCGCTGGGCGGACAGGGACGCGCTTACCGCGCTTCCGCTGCCCACGGCCATGCGCGCGGCAAAATCGCTGGCCGAAGAATTGCTACCATAAGCCGACATATTTCGACAAGTTACGTCATTTGTCGCAGCTCAACCCTTCATCTTTGTCGAATCACCAGCATTTTCAGCCTGTTTCTTCCGTTCGTTTCTATACACTTTGCCCACCATCCCTTGACACAGGCTTCCCATTGATTATACAATGCATTTACAATTGTGAACACAGCGGTTGCAAAGGATGGAGTCGGCATGACCATGAAGGAAGTCGCCCAGCAAGCGGGCGTGTCCATCGCGACGGTATCCCATGTCATCAACGGCACAAAACACATTACGGCACAGACAAAGCAGCGCGTGCTCGACGCCATGCGGCAGGTGAACTACAAACCCGCCGCACATGCCCGGCAAATCCGGCAGGGCAGGGCGCATACCATCGGGGTTCTGGCCGAGGATATCCGTGCCATGCCCGTCCCGGGGATCGTCAGCGGCATTTCCGAGACCCTGCAGGGAAGCGGTTACCGGATGCTCTTCTCCGACCTTCACCTGCAGGATAAACTGTATAATCGCTACGAAGAAACCGGCCTGCACCGCGAGCGGATCAATTTGGGCATCGCCCTGCTTCTCCGCTCCCAGGTAGATGGCATTATTTATGTCGGCATGCACGATCGTTTTCTGGACGGCATCATCGACCGCGTCGATACCCCGCTCGTGTTTGCCTTCTCCCACGGCACTGACTGCAGCTGCGTCACCTACAACAACCAGGAGGGCGCCGTCGCCGTGGTGCGGCACCTGGTCAGCCTTGGACACCGGCGCATCGCGCTGATCGCCGGGCACCCCCACTCCTATTCCACCATGCAGCGGCTCAGCGGGTTCCAGCTCGCCATGCGCGCGGCGGCCTTGCCCATCCATGAGGGCTACATCCGCTACGGCGACTGGTCCTTCGACTCCGGCGCCCGCGAGGCGGAGGCCATCGCGGCGCTGCCAAACCCGCCCACCGCCGTTTTCGCCATGAACGACCTGATGGCGGCGGGTTGTCTGCGCGCGCTGCTGGACATGGGCAAGTCCGTCCCCGGCGACATGTCCGTCATCGGCTTTGACGACCGCGAAATCGCCGGCTGCCTGACGCCCGGGCTGACCACCATGCGTCTGCCCATGTCGGAGATCGGCGCGGAGAGCGCCGGGCTGCTCCTGCGCCTGATTACGAACCCAGGCACCCCGGCCGAGCGGCGCGTGCTCCCGTGCCAGATGATCCTGCGGGGGTCGGCGGAATATCGGGTCGTCAAAAACTGCGGTTTTTGACGAGTTAAGAGGAACGGGGACAGGGCCTGAGATTCTAAGGAATCTCCGGGCTGCCCTGCGTAAACGTACAGATTCCGCCACCAGTCTGCGGACTGGTTCTGGAATCTGTGACGGCCCGACGTACACGCCGCCGGGCCTGATTGCATTTGGGAGAGTCTGCGGACCCTCCCAAACCCTCCGAGGTAGGGATTTCTGGCGAAATCCCTTCATGGCGCCCGGTTTTTCAAACCGCGCCGCCCTCAAGGAACGAAATAATCAAGCGGCCCGGAATCCGTATGGATCCCGGGCCGCTTTACTATCCATGTATGCCCTAATAGCTAAACTGCATCAGCGAATACCGAAGGTTCGATATCGCCTCCGCCAGATTCCCCGCGCCGCCGGCCATGATGTCCTGCACCTGCCGGATGCAGTAGCTGACCGATACGTACTGCTCCCCGCTCAGCTCGCTGCCGCGGTTGGTGAGCAGGTCCAGCGCCTGCTGCACCAGCGCCTGCGCCTCGTAAATGTTGCCGTCGTCCTGCCAGTACTGCTGCTCCTGCCCCCACGGCTGCGTGTGCAGCGTGCACGTGATGCCCTGGATGAGCTGCGCGTTGTACGCCGTGTCGGTGGACTGCTTCAGCGTCGCGAACTCGCCCAGGTAGCTGCGCATCGCGTCCGGGTAGCTGTCAATATAGTCATACAGCGGGTGGCCGATCGGCAGGATGACCACGCTCTTGGTGATGATGTTCGGGCAGAACTCGGTCGCGAGCATGCCCGTGTCCCCGCACAGCGACAGTTCCTGGTGCATGTTGCAGGACTGCGTGGGCACGCTGTCGCTCGGCCAGTAATCCGTCACGGTCTTGTAGCCGTTCACGTCCTGCTTGCACGCGTCGGTCGCCAGCAGACCGCTCACGCCGCACGTCGTCACCTTCGTCAGGCCGATGGACGCCGGGTCCTTCTCCACGATGTCGCGATCCTGCAGACCCTTGGCCGTGTGAATCTGCGCCATGATGGACTGCCACAGCGGCGCGGCGTAGTTGCCGCCCGTCGCCTTGGATGACAGCGCCTTGTAGTTGTCGTGGCCGATCCACACCGCGCCGGAGTACCAGCCGGTCATCCCCGCGAACGAGACGCCCTTGTAGTCGCTGTTTGTGCCCGTCTTTCCGGCCACGGTCTGCCCCTTGATCTGCGCGCTCTTGCCCGTGCCGTCGGAGATAACGCCCTTCATCATGTCCACGGTCAGCCATGCCGTGCTCTCCTTGAACACGATCCGCTTTGTCTGCGTCATCCGGCGGTTGACGATCTCGTTGCCGTCGCTGTCCTCGATTTTCCAGAACGAAATCGGCTCGTTGTACACGCCCGCGTTGCCCAGCGTGCCGAACGCCACGGCCATCTGCACCGGCGTGATGCCCGACGCGCCCAGCGCGAGGCCGAACGCCGTTTTCTGGATGTTCTGCTCCGCCACGCCCATGTTCTCCAGGTACAGCGTGGAGCGGTCCACGCCCACATAGTACAGCAGCGCCTGCGCCGCGCCGGTGTTGTACGACTGGCGCATGGCCTTGCGGAATGTCGTCGGTCCGGTGAACCCGCCGCCGCCGGAGTTGCTGGGGTAGTAGTCCTTGCCGCCGCCGTCGTTCCACCCGTGGATGGGCACGGGCATGTTGTACACGATGCTCGCGGGCGACGCGCCGAGCTCGATCGCGGGCGCGTACACGGCGATCGGCTTGATGGCCGATCCGACCGGCATGGTCATGCCCGTCGCGCGGTTGAGCGTCTTGCGCGCCGTTGGCGCGGTGCGGCCGCCGACCACGGCCTTCAGCTCGCCCGTCCTGTAGTCCACAATGGCGCAGGCGGACTGCGGCTGGATGATCTCCGCGTAGGTGCCGTCCGTGTTCCGCTGGCGGTACACCGCGTCGCTCGGGTCGCGCAGCAGCGGGTAGTTGTTCCACGTCGCCAGCGTATTCTCCACGATTTTCTGTATTTCCGTGTCAATGCACAGGTACACATGGTAACCGCCCGTGCGCAGCTTCTGCTCCATGGCCGCGCGGTTCGTGGATGTGTTCTCCAGCGCGTTCAGCTTCAACAGCTCGGCAATCACGTCCTGGATGGCGTACTCAACATAGTACGGGTAATCGTACATCGTGGCGTTGCTGTTGGGCGACTGCGACAGCACGCTCACCGTGTTCGTGTCCAGCGCGGCCTGGTACTGGTCCTTGGTGATGAACTGGTTCTCGTACATCTGCCGCAGCGCGTAGTCCGTGCGGTCGTTGGAGACAGCCGGCGTCTGGCGCGTGTACAGGTTTCTGCGCGGGTTATAGTAGTAGGGGCTGCGGGCCACACCGGCCAGCATCGCGCACTCGCGCAGGGTAAGCTGGTTCAGCTCCTTGCCGAAGTAGCCATAGGCGGCTGTTTTCACGCCGTAGTAGCTCTCGCCTAGGTAGATGGTGTTCAGATAGCTCTCCAGGATCTGCTCCTTGGTGTAAATGTGTTCGAGCTGCAGCGCCAGGTACGCCTCCTGAATCTTGCGCTTATAGCTCTGTTCGTCGGACAGGATGCTGTTTTTGAGGAGCTGCTGCGTGATCGTGGAGCCGCCCTGTGTGGCGGTGGACGACAGGTTGGACACGAACGCGCCGACGATGCGCTTGGCGTCCACGCCGCTATGGGTGAAGAACCTGGCGTCCTCCACGGCGACGAACGCGTACCGCAGCATCTCCGGGATATCGTCGATGGACACGACGACGCGGTCCTCGGACCCCTTGTAGTCCGTAATCACGTTTCCGTTCGCGTCGTAGAAGAACGAGGTTTGCGCCTGGTCGTCAATCTGCGCCAGGTTCAGCTCCGGCGCGGTCTCGGTATATGCCTTGACAATGCCCAGCACGGCGCCTACGCCGGCCACGCCCGCGAGCAGCACCAGCACGGCGGTCAGGCGCACGCATAGCAGCAGCACGCTCACCGCGAAGTTCGGCTTGCGCGTCTGGGGCTTAAAAATAGTATGTGGACGGCGGGGCGACCCGTCGGCGTTGGTCCGGCGCATAGCGGCCTCCTTGTGGTAAAAAGTTCGCGATAAATTGGTGGTTCTTTATAGGACGATTCGACGGCGGTTTCCCTTCCCCTGCTTTGCGGGCGGGGCGATAAATCCGCTCGCAAAACCGCGCTGCGGGCCGCAGGAAAAATTCTTCTTGTCCATGTATGCGTCCGTTGTGTTTGCGGCAGGATATGGTAAACTATAAATGTAAACTAAAAAAGGAGGGATCCCAATGAGATATCCTACAGATGAGGAGACCACCACGAGAAGCACGGCCGCGCGGGTTCTGCTGCTGATCTTTGGCGCACTGATGGTGATCCTGGGCATTTCCCTGTTCTCCACGCCCATCGCCAATTCCGTCGCCACCACCTACATCGTAACAGCCTTGATGCTGGCCTACGGCATCTCCGAAATCTACCACTATTTCGCGTACCGCAAGGTGCGGCATCTCTCCGGCTGGGTGCTGGCGGACGGCATCATCACGGCGCTGCTCGCGGCGCTGCTGCTGTTCCGGCCCGGCGCGCAGCTTCTGACGTTCTCCACTGTCTTTGCCGTGTGGGTGCTGTTTTCCGGTGTCATGCGCACCTCGGCGGCGTTCACAGCCAGGGAGTTCGGTTCCCATTCCTGGGGATGGATCCTCGCGGCGGGCATCCTGGGCATTCTGGTCGGCCTGTTCCTGATGTTCGACCCCGTGCTGGCCATCATGACCATCGGTTTCCTGCTGCCCGCGGCGTTCATCATGCAGGGCATCTCCGCCATGGCGATGTTCTTCTCCACCGGGGAGCGGGACAAGTAATTCTATATGAACGCAAGCACCCGGCAGCCATTTGGCTGCCGGGCGGTAAGCGCTACGGGTGATTATTCCGTGAACGCTTACTTTACGTAGACGGTGTACGTCTGGGTCTTTTCAGCGGCGCCGTTCGCGCGGGCATACTTGAAGGTGAGCGTATACGTGCCGGCCTTGTTCGCCAGGAACGTCCAGGTCTTCTTGGTCTCCTGGCCAACGGTCTTGCTATCGGAATCCTTCTTGCCGGACTCGTTCACGCCCATCTGCGTGATGCCCATGCTGGGCGTGGCGGTGTAGGTCCAGGTATAGCCCGTGGAGGCGTTCTCCTTCAGGGTGATGGAGAAGCTCTCGCCGGCCTTCACGTTGCGCACGTTGCCCTTTTGGTCCTTGTCCTTATCCTTGTCTTTATCAAAATCGACAAACTCAATGTAGTCGGGGAGGTTGTCCGGGTTGGAATTCGGATTCGGCACGCCCGGGATGAACGGACGCTCGGGCTCCACGGGCATGTAGGGGATGCCGCCTTGCGGGATGGAATTCGGGTTCGGAACACCCGGAATGAATGTACCGTTTCCGGCATACGGTTCGGCAATATTTAAACCGCCGCCAACGGTGGGGCCGGTGTATCCCGTGCCCTCCGCCAGGGACGACATTGTCGGGATGGACAGCAAGAGGGAAGCTCCAATCAGGAGGGCGGAAGTTTTCTTGGCTTTGATCATTGCATTACCTTGCCTTTCTGTTTCGGTTTCGTTACGTTGTAACGCTTACACCAATAAAACGAGGGTTTCTTGGGAAATAATCCCTGGTGCATTGCCAAAACATGGCGCGGATTTTCTAAACGGTGTCCCCAATTTGTGTTTTTTGTTTTCGTTTGCATCTTTGCGCCCTCAGTTTTCGTCATCTTTCTTTCGTCACATTTAGGGTAGGAGCTCCTGGTGGAATCCCCTTACGGCGCCCATTTTTCAAATCAGCCACACCGTCGAGGAGGCGATCCCATGTCCCGCGCATCGCGCAAGGTGGAAAAGGAAATCCTGTCCGGCCGCGCGCCCCTGCTGCGCAAGTTCTATAACCGGCAGGAGACGCCCGTCGTCCTCTCATTCGCCTACGATGCGTACGGCGATCTGTTCAGCGCCACGGCGCGCACAACCGAAACGCCGCTCGCGCACCCGGCGTTCTTTGAGAGCCTGGACGCGGCGTTCCTCACCCTGCCGCGCGAAAGGGACATCGCGCTTTCGGTCACGGTGCGCGGCGCGCCGTGCGACAGCCACACGCTCACTGCGTTTCTCGGGGATAACGTCCGCCTGCACGTGCTCAGCCTGCTGGAGCACCAACGGCGGCAGGCACGCGTCTGCCTGGCGTTGCTGCTCATGGGCGCGCTGCTTTTGCTGCTCAGCTACGGCTTTGGCGACCTGTTCGTCTCCCCGTTGCCGTTCGATGTGGTGAATATTCTGGGTTCGCTGCTCATCTGGAGCGGCGGCGAAAAGCTGTTCTTCGACCAGAGCCGCGAGAAACTGCTGCGGCGAAAGTACGTGGCGCTGCTTAGCGGCATTCGGGGCGTGGCGGAGACATAGCCCTATGGGCCACAAAAAGCGGACGGAGCCTTCCGGCCCCGCCCGCCCACAAGTCCCCTTGCCGGTTACACCTCCGGCTCCAAAATGCCCAGGTTGCCATCCGCGCGCTGGTAGATCACGCAGGCGCTGCCCGTGTCGCTGTTGATGAAGATGAAGAACGTGTGCCCCAGCATGGACATCTGGTCGATGGCGTCCTCAATGCTCATGGGCTTGACCGGATACTGCTTGGTGCGCACCAGCCTCGGCGCGGGCTCGTCCGGCTCGAACTCCTCGTAGAACTCCGGCGCTTCCTCGATGAACGCATCCTCGCGCAGGCGCTTCTCCAGCCTGGTCCTGTGGCGGCGGATCTGCCGCTCAATCTTGATCAGCGCGCTATCGATGGACTGATACATATCGCCGGTGCTCTCCTCCGCGCGGAGGATGCCCCCCTTGAACGGAATGGTCAATTCCGCGATGCGCCGCTTCCCTTCGGCGGTCAGGCGTACCTGCACCTCCACGTTCGGGTCGAAATACCGCGACAGCTTGTTGATCTTGCGCTCAATGCGCGCCCACAGCGCGGGCGAGACGGCGAAATCCTTCGAGCTCATCCTGATGTTCATCTCATTGCCCTCCTCAACTCTAGCATTCCCCTATAAAGAGTGTTCGACTTTTCACACGAAATTCCCTTTTATCATGTCAATACTTTGTTCAAAAAATCCTTCGTCCGCGCTTCTTTCGGATGGGACAGCACCGCGTCCGGCGTCCCCTCCTCCACGATCAGCCCTTCGTCCATGAACAGCACGCGGTCTCCCACCTCGCGCGCGAAGCCGATCTCATGCGTCACGACCGCCATCGTCATGCCCTGCAGGGCAAGCTGCTTCATCACGTCCAGCACCTCGCCCACCATCTCCGGGTCCAGCGCGCTGGTCGGCTCATCAAAGAGCATCACGTCCGGCTTCATCATCAGAGACCGGACGATGGCGATGCGCTGCTTCTGCCCGCCGGAGAGGCGGCCCGGGTATTCGTCCGCCTTATCCGAAAGGCCCACGCGCGTCAGCAGCGTCCGTGCCTCCGCCTGCGCCTCTTCTTTTTGCATGATCTTCAGCTTCATGGGCGCCAGCGTCATGTTGTCCAGCACGGTCAGGTGCGGGAACAGGTTGAAGTGCTGGAACGTCATGCCCATCCGCCGCCGGATGCGGTTCGCGTCGCACTTGGGCGCGGTGATTTCGATATTGTCAAAGAAGATTTTCCCGCCGGTCGGCCGCTCCAGGAGGTTCAGGCAGCGCAGCAGCGTGGATTTGCCGCTGCCGGACGGCCCGATGATGACCACCTTCTCGCCCTTGGCGATGTGGGTATCGATGCCGCGAAGCACGTGCAACTCGCCGAAATGCTTATGCAGACTCTCAACGCTGATCACTTTCGCGCAGCCTCCTTTCGAGTTTCTTCAGCAGGAACGACAGGAGCTTCACCAGCGCGTAGTACACAACGGCGACGGCGAGCAGCGGCATGAACGGGTCGAACGTGCGGGCCCTGATCTGCTCGCCCGCGCGGGCCAGATCGACCACGCCGATATAGCCGAGGATCGACGTCTCCTTGATCAGCATAATCAATTCGTTCCCCAGCGACGGCAGAATGTTCTTGAACGCCTGCGGCAGCACGATGAAGCGCATGGTCATCGTCTCCGTAAGACCCAGCGACCGTCCCGCCTCCGTCTGCCCGTGGTCGATGGACAGGATGCCCCCGCGCACGATCTCCGCGACATACGCCGCGCTGTTGCAGCCGAACGCGATCGCCGCGATGATGGTCCGGTCCAGGCTCGTGTGCGGCCCCAGCAGCACAAAATAGAAAATCATGAGCTGCACGACCACCGGCGTGCCGCGGATGATGTCGATGTACCCGCCCGCGAAGAAGGACAGGGGTTTCAGCTTGGACAGGCGCATCAGCGCCAGCACAACGCCCAGGATGATGCCCAGGACGACCGCCAGGAGCGACACGTACAACGTCACCTGCAGACCGTTCGCGAGCATCTTCCACCGGTCCGCGGCGATAAAGTTGCGCTCAAACTGCAGCGCGAGTCCCGCCCAGGCATTGCTAAAAAATGCGCCGATGCTACTCCAGATCGAGAGCGCCATTGCGCCGCATGGCTCCGCCAAACGGACCACCTCCAGCGAAAATTGAATAATAATTCATACTATATGTTTGTTATGCACTTGTCAAGCGGTTTTATCGCAAAACGCCGCCGAATTCGCACGAATATACGCTACCATTCTCTCTTTTCCCGCTTCCGCCTCGAATGCCTCCGTGTACGCGTCCGAATAGCCGTCCGGGTCCTCCGCCGCCATGCCCGCGCGCAGCGCCTCCGCGCTCCGCGCCGCGCCAATCGCATCCAGCGCGTCGGCACATACGGGCACGAGCGCCGCGTCCCCGCCCGCAAGGGTTTCGGCCAGTCCCGCCTGCCCCACACCGCCCGTCACCGCATACAGCGCGAAGACGCGCCGCCGTTCCTCGGACAGCGCCACCAGCACCTCGTCCGCGTCGGACAGGTCGTCCCGCATCTTCGCCCACAGGTTCGACAGCACGGCCTCCAGCAGCGCCTCGTCCGGCGTCTCCCGCAGGAGCGTTTCCGTCATCACCGCGTACTTGCGCATGTTCTCCCGCATCCGGCGCAGGCGGTCGCCCACCCGGTTCACGCGTGTCTCGCCGTTCCCGGTGTGGGTCCACACGAGCAAGCGCAGCACGCATACCACCGCAAAAAACGCGATCAACCCGATCCACAGTGCTTGCATCATTTTCCCTCTATTTCCTGATGTACAAAATCCCCAGCGTGCCTGGCCCGCAGTGGCTTGTCACCACGCAGCCGGCCGTCGTCTCCACGATCTCTTGGAAATACCCGCGCCCGCGCACCTCGTTCAGCACCGCCCGCAGCGCCTCGTCCGGGAACGGGCTGTGGGTGATGAACACCAGGTCCGGGCGGATGCGCTCGATGTTCGCCAGTTCTTTTTTGATGTACCGCTCCACGACGCGCGAAATGTTTCCCCGGAACTTCACGGTGGGACTCATCTCGCCGCCTTCGACGGAGATCTGCGGCTTGATGTTCAGCATCGCCGCGCCCATCGCCGTCACGCCCGAGCAACGGCCGCCCCGGCGCAAATACGTCAGCGTGTCCAGCACAAAACTCGCGCTCACCTTGGGCGTCAGCGCCTCGATCTCGTCCGCGATCCGGTCCGCGCCCATGCCCGCCTCGGCGCGCTTTGCCGCCTCCACCACGAGCAACCCGACGCCCGTGGACAGGCTCCTGGAATCCACGCAGCGGATAACGCGTCCAGGGAATTCCTTGGCCGCAATGCGCGCGTTCTGGTTTTCCGCCGACATGTGCGCCGAAATGGAGAGAAACACGATGTCCCGCCCCGCCTCGGCGTGCGGTCGGAACGCCTCGATCAGGTCGCCCACGCTGGACGCGGCGGTCTTGGGCGTTTCCTTGGTCCGTTCGCAGTAGTCTATCACTTCGTCCGGCGACAGTTCGACGCCGTCCAGGTAGCTTTCGTCGCCCAGCGTCACATACAGCGGCACGATGCTTATGTCATGGCGCGCAATCAGCGCCGCGCCTAGGTCGCACGTGGAGTCCGCGATAATCTTCACGCGTGAGGCAGGAATTTCTGACATTTTTTCCTAACCCTTCTTGTATTGCGCATTGCTAAAGGATTCCTTTCGGAATCCTTCCTGGCAATAGTATACCATGTCGCGGCGCAAAAAAAAAGCGGGGCGCGCGTAAATCCTTATGAAAAAGAATTAACGCGGAGCAAACCCCGGGAGGTTTGAGGGTGTGAGGCCCTCCAAATGAAATCAGCCCCGGCGGCCCTCGCACACCCTGGTATTGCCGCACCGGTCGGCTTCGCGCCCATTGCACACAGCGGGCGCTCGGTTCCGGTTTTGTGCCAACCGGCACCTTCGGGTCGCTTCATCCCGCACAGCGGGCGCTTCCCTACAGTGTGCCCGGAAAACATCGCAATGTTTTCCGGCCCAATTTTCCTCGTTCTCCAGGGGGCACGTAGAGGGACCGCAGTCCCCCCTATGCCCCATCAAAGGTACTCATACGCCGCCACGATAACCCCCCGCGCAATCCGCGCCACGCTGTTCACCGTGGAATCGTCGCAGCCGTTCGTCAGCAGCACCACGCCCGTGCCGTCCGTGGGGTCAAAGTAGGCGGCGCAGATCATGCCGTACGCCTTGCCCTGGTGGCCGTACAGCGTGCGGCCCTTGACGATCCGGTCCTCGATGATGTTCAGGTGGATGCCCCGGTCCGAGTCGCACGTCACGGAGCCACGGTTGTTCTGCCGCGTCCGCATCTCCTGCACGGTCTCCGGGTTCAGCAGGCGGTTGCCATCCACGGACCCGTCGCCCGCCAGCGCGATGATGACCTTCGCCAACCCCTCCGCCGTCATGCACAGCGCCCCGGCCGTATGCACGTAGTTGTAGTCCGGGGCGGGGTCCATGTGCTCGTCCTCGGAATCCATCATGTCCAGCTTCAGGCTGCCGCTGCCCGCGCTGTAAATGTTCGCGATGCGCGCCCCGTACGGCAGGCAGGGCGTGTGGTAGCCGCCCTCGACCCCGATGCGGTGAAACACCTTCCACTGCATGTACTCGTCGATCGTGTATCCGGTCACCTGCTCCACGAGGGAACCCATGATGCCGCCGCCGAAGTTAGAATAGTCCACCTTCGTGCCCGGCGTGAAGTTGGAGAAGTTCTTGGCGGTGAAGTTGCCGTCCAGCACGTGGCGCAGCGCCACAATCTCGATGTTCGGGGGATTCGTCGCCCGGTTGTAGTGATAGGTGTCCAGCAGGGACGCCGTATGCGTCATGATCTGCCGGAGCGTGACGGGCACATCCGGGAACCTGGGGTTTCGGACGGTAAAGTCAAAGTAATCGGAAAGGTCCGCGTCCAGCGCCAGCGTGCCGTCCTCCACGAGCTGCAGAACGCCGACGGCCGTCACCATCTTGGTGATGGACCCGATGCGGAAATATGTGTCGCCGTCCACGGGGATTTTTTCTTCCTTGTCCGCACGGCCATAGTGAAACATGTCGATGATGCGGCCGTCCTTCACCAGCGCCACGGACGCGCCCACCGCCCTGTACGCCTGCAATTGGCGGACAATCGCTTCCTCCCGCGCGGCGTGCGTCGCGGCGTCGGGGCACTCGCAGTACGTCGCGGCGAGCGCGGAGGTGGGCAGCAGCAGCGCGAGAAGCAAGGCTACGATTCGTCTCATCGCGGGGTTTCCTTTCGCAATAGTCGTCGAAATTGTAACACAGCGAGGGGGTGTTTGTCACGTTTTGTAGGGGTGGATAGGGAAAAGCCCGGGCCGGAGCCCGGGCGGGTGAGTGATTGGTTTATCGGTTTACGTAGTTGTGCGGGCCAGTGTTTCCCGTACCCGGGCAAGTGCCGCTAAAGTTGATGCACTCCCAACCACTGCAATATGTGCACTGCATGCGATGCTGGTATGCAGTCGGCGAGATGGTTGTGTCGCACTCATAATGCCCCGGCATCTTGCATGTCAGAAGATTATGGGTACCATCGCAATACGTATGCCCAACACCGCCGCACCCCGCGGCACCATGGTTCTTGCCATCGCACATGTAGTGGTTCTTGTTGCAGCCCGCCGCCACACAGTTGATTCCCGTCTGGCTGAGGCAGTGCCGCTGGCAAGCCTTGGGATAATGCTGGCTCGAATCCGCGTTGCTATAGTACTGCTTGCAGAACTGGCACTGGTTCTGGTACGGCCCCGGCGTCCAGGTCGGCGTCGGCGTCGGCCAGATCGGACCCGGCGTCCAGGTCGGCAACGGCCGCCTGTCGTACGGGATCGCGCTGCTGCTGAACAGGCGGCTGATCGTCGCCGGTCCCGCCACGCCGTCGGCATACAGGCTGTTATACTGTTGGAACAGCCGGACCGCCACGTACGTCTGGTCACCGAAGTAGTTCGTCGGCGAGATAGCCAGATAGTTGAGCTGGCCTAGCCGCTGCTGCAGATACCCCACGTCCGTGCCGGACATGCCCTGGCGCAGCGTCCGGTTGATGACCGGATACGGGCCGACCGTGGGCACCGGGGTTGGGTAGTACGGCGAGCCGCCCGCGGGGATGGCCGACGAGCTGTACACCCTGGACAGCGTCGCCGGGCCGGCGATGCCGTCTGCGGACAGGCCGTTGTTGCGCTGGAACCAGATCACAGCGGCGCGCGTGTTCGTCAGGTAGTTGCCGCTGACGAGGTCAAAGTAATAATTCAGGCTCTTGAGGCGGGTCTGCAGTTCCACCACATCCTGACCGGACATTCCGTAGGAAAGCGTCGTGCGGGCCACCGGGCTGTATCCCGGGCCTTTCGCCGAGCTGCTGGTCAGCTTGTTGTACGTCCGGAACCCGATGATGCCGTCCGCCTTCAGCCCGTTGTTCCGCTGGAACTGAATGACGACGCTGCGCATCTGGGTGCCGAACACCCCGTCCACCGAGATACTGTAGCCAAGATTTTTGAGCAGGCGCTGCGCGGTGCGGACATCATCGCCCGTGCACCCACGGGACAGCTCCCGCCTGCCGGACGACGCCGTGGTCGTCGCGGGCTTCTGCGTCGGCGCGGGCGTCACGTACACCACCTGCACCTGCGGCGGCGATGTCGGCTGGGCGGCGGCAACCGTTGTACCCGCGTTCACCGCGGCGACTTCTGTGCCTGCGTCCTGAACGACGGCGGCCGGCTGCTGGATTTGCACGCCCTCATTTGTGTAGTTCGGGCTGGTCGACACCGTAGCGCCGATCAGCAGGGAAAGCAACATTAAGCGGAGTGTATCCATTGTTTTCTCCTCTTCGTTCGGACATGATCGTATTGGGCCGACAAAATGCGCTGTTTCAACTATACAACAGTATACCATAGCGCCTTTTGTGGATCAACCGCGGCGTTTCACGCCGCCATTCGGGAAGTCCCACCCTCGGCAGCGGCGCGGATTCGTAGAATCAGCCGCCATAAAGGGATTTTGCGAGAAATCCCCACCTCAGCAGCGCCTCGGCCGCCCGCAGGTCATCCATCGTGTTGATGCCCATCATCTCCGTTCGGTCATTCAGCGTGACGACCTCCTGCCGCACGCCTTCCCGGGCGAGCACGCGCACTGCGCCCGTCAAGTAGTACTCGCCTTTGGGGTTATCGTTGTCCACCCGCTTCAGCCAATCCCACATCCGCGCTCCGTCGAAGATCTGCAGACCTACGTTCACCTCGTCGATGCGCCTCTGGGCCTCGGTACAGGCGCTGTCCTCAATGATATCGGTCAGCCGCCCGTCCTTGTCGCGAATCAGCCTGCCATATGGTGGAATCGGATCCCCCCTGCCGGCCAGCAGCGCATGCCCCGCCCCTGTTTCCAAAAGGCAGTCAAACATCCGGCGGTACGTTTCACGCCGAAGAAAAGGCATGTCACAATAACAGACGAGTGTGGAGCCCAAAAAGTTCCCAAGGATTGTCTCCGCGCACAAAGCAGCCTTGGCGGTGCCGATCAGTTCTTTCTGTTCGACGTACTGGTAACCGCCGCCAACGGCCTCCATTACCTTGTCTTTCAGGAAGCCGACGACGATCGTGATGTCCTCCCGCGGAAGAAAGTTCAGGTTGTCCAGCACGTACTGGATGAGCGGCTTGCCGTTCAGCAGCCGAAGCGCCTTGGGCAGGTCCGCGGATTCGCTCGCGAGCCGCGTCCCCTTGCCCGCCGCGAGCACGATCGCCTTCATCGCCATGTTTGTCGCCTCCGCAATTATTCCGTCAGAATGGGGATCATCTCGTACAGCCCGTTAAAAATCATGTGCGGCTTTGCCGGGGATGTGCGCACATCCTCGCGCGTCGCCTCGCCGGACAGCACCAGGATCGCCGTCATGCCGTAGTTCACGCCGGTGGCGATGTCCGTGTACAGCCGGTCACCCACCATCGCGGTTTCCTCGGCCCGGGTGCCGGTCAGTGCCAGCGCGCCATCCACGATGCCCCGGTACGGCTTGCCCAGGATCACGTCGGGCCGCCTGCCCGCGCTCGCCTCGATAAACGCGATGATCGCGCCGATGTCCGGCATGAAGCCCGTCTCCGTCGGGCAGTTGAAGTCGGGGTGCGTGGCGATATACGGCAGCCCCGCCCGGACCAGGTCGCACACGCGTGTCATCTTTTCATAGTCCAGTGTCGTATCAAAGCCGATGAGGACGTACTCCGGGTTCTCATTGTCCACCGGCACGCCCATCGCATCCAGCTCCAGCCGGAGCGCCTCGTTCCCCAGCAGGAACGCGCGCTTGCCCGCGAAGTGCGCCCGGGCGTACTGCCCCGCCGCCTGGCCGGAGGTGAACACGCGCAGGAACGGCTCCGTGGCGCCCATGCGGCGGAGCTTCTGCACGTAGGCGTCGGCGTTCTTGGAGGAATTGTTCGTCAGAAAGAGCGCCTGCCGCCCCGTTTGGCGCAGCGCGTCCAGAAAATCCAGGGAGCCGGGGAGCAGCTTGTCCCCCAGGTAAAAGGTGCCGTCCATGTCCAGCAAAAAGCAGCGTACGGCGCGCAGGCGTTCGCGCGCGGCGGAATCAAGCAACGGAAGACCTCCTCATATCGAAACAGCTTTGTCCGTTATCATATCAAACCCGCCGCGTCTTGACAAGTTTTTGCCAGGTCTATCCAGGGATTTTACATTGACCGCGCCGCTCCGCTCCGCGTTTCCCTTGCGGTTTCCTGTAAAAACGTGTACAATGCCCCTATATCCAATTAAAAGGATCAATCGTTTCGAATCAATAGCAAGGAGGCGCTTCACTGTTATGGAAAAGGTGCGTATCGGCATCATCGGCTGCGGCGGGATTGCCAACGGCAAGCACATGCCCGCACTCAAAAAAATCCCGGCCGCCGAGATGGTCGCGTTCTGCGACATCATTCCCGAGCGGGCGGAAAAGGCCGCCAAGGAATACGGCGCCACGGGCGCGAAAACATTCGCCGACTACCGGGAACTGCTCGCGCTTGACCTGGACATCGTCCACGTCCTCACGCCCAACGTCAGCCACGCGGCCATCACCGTCGACGCGCTGGAGGCGGGCAAGCATGTCATGTGCGAAAAGCCCATGGCCGCGAGCAGCGCCGACGCGAAGAAAATGCTCGACGCCGTGAGGCGCACCGGCAAGAAGCTCACCATCGGATACCAGAACCGCTTCCGCCAGGACTCCCTGTACCTGAAAAAGTGCTGCGAGATGGGCGACCTGGGCGAGGTGTACTACGCCCGCGCGCAAGCTATCCGCAGGCGCGGCGTGCCCACGTGGGGCGTGTTCCTGGACGAGGAGAAGCAGGGCGGCGGGCCGCTGATCGACATCGGCACACACGCGCTGGACCTGACGCTGTGGTGCATGGACAACTATGAGCCGGAGATGGTCGTCGGCACCAAGTACCACAAGCTGGCCCCGAAGGCGAACAGCGCCAACATGTTCGGTTCCTGGGACCCGGCGGGGTTCACGGTCGAGGACGCGGCGTTCGGCTTTGTCCGCATGAAGAACGGCGCGACCATCTTCCTGGAGTCGAGCTGGGCGCTCAATTCCCTGGATGTGAACGAGGCCAAGACCATCCTGTGCGGCACCGAGGGCGGCGCGGACATGCTCGGCGAAAACGGCGCGCTGCGCCTGAACGGCGAGAAGTACTCCCAGCTCTACATCACGGAGCCGGACCTTCGGGTCGGCGCGGTGCAGTTCTACTCCGGATCGGCCGCCACCCCCGCGGACCTGGAGGCCAATACCTGGATCGAGCACGTGATGCACGATAAGCCGCTGCTGACGAAGCCGGAGCAGGCGTTCGTCGTCACGCAGATTCTGGAGGCCATCTACGAATCCGCGAACACCGGCAAGGCCGTCTACCTGTAATCTGATTATTATGCGCCGTTTCCTAGCCGTTCTGCTGTTTGGGGCCGCGATGCTCGCGGCCCCTGTTTCGCATGCCATCCCGATCACGGGCGGGCGCTTCCGGGTCGCCGCGCCGACGCCCGCGCCCTCCCCCACCGCCACGCCGATGCCCACGCCGACCGCTCCGCCGCCGGACGCGCCCGAGACGCTTGCCGTCGTTCCGGAGGCGCTGCCGGACAAGTTCAACCTGCGGAACAACACCGTGGGCGCGCGCAAGGCGAACGTGATCGCCATGCCCGCCCAGAACGGCTACGCGCTGGTGGACGGCGTCGTGACGTTTCGGGGCGGCCCCTGGCGGCAGAACGCGGCGTTCGGCACGGCGGACGCGCCGGAGGGCAAGCTGGAAATCATCTGGCAGAAGAAAATCGGCGCGCTGGACAACTGGAGCGGCGTCGGCTGGAACGGTCAGCCCGCGCTGGTGCGCTGGCCGGAAGCCCTTCGGCGCGCGATGAACCTGTACGACGACAAAAAAGCAAAGGACGGCCTCATCGAAGCCATCTACTGCACGCTGGACGGCCGCATCTACTTCCTGGACCTGGAAGACGGCACGCCGACGCGCGACCCGATCGACGTCGGGTTCCCGATGAAGGGCAGCGTCAGCATCGATCCGCGCGGCGTACCGCTGCTGTACAGCGGGCAGGGCATCTCGCGCGTGGCGGGCAAGTCCGGCAAGATCGGCCTGCGCGTGTTCAGCCTCATCGACGGGCAGCAGCTTTTCATGATCAACGGCCGCGACGAGGACGCATACCGCAATCACGGCGCGTTTGACTCCGTGTGCCTCGTGGACGCGGCGAGCGACACGCTCATCGCGCCGGGCGAGAACGGCGTCCTCTACACATACAAGCTCAACACCGCGTTTGACGAGGCCACCGGTGCGCTGTCCATCAGCCCGGAGAAGTTCGCGTACCGCTACCGCAACAACAAGGGCGTGGGCATGGAGAACAGCATCGCCGTGTACGGCCACTACGGCTATTTCACCGACAACGGCGGCCTGCTGCAGTGCCTGGACCTGAACACGCTGAAGCCCGTCTGGTGCGCGGACGTGACGGACGATTCCGATTCCACCCCCGCGCTGGACCCAAGGCCGGACGGCACGGTGCTGCTGTACAGCGGATGCGAGGTCGATCTGCAGAAGGACGGCGGCAGCGCGACCATCCGCTGCTTTGACGCGCTGACCGGCGCGCTTCGCTGGGAATACAGCGAGCCGTGCCAGTACGACGTGGATGTCAACGGCGGCGTGCTCGGCTCCCCGCTCGTCGGACAGGAGAGCATCTCCGATCTGGTGTATTTCCACATCGCCAAGCTGTACGAGGGCGGCGGCGCGCTCGTCGCGTTTGACAAGGACACCGGTGACGTGGTCTGGCGCAAAAAGCTGCCGCGCTACGGCTGGAGCTCGCCCGTGGCGGTCTACGGCGCGGACGGCGGCGCGCGGATCATCCTGGGCGACTCGGGCGGCAACCTGCGCCTGCTGGACGCGCGGACCGGCGACGAGCTGGACCGCGTGGAACTTACGGGCAACATCGAGGGGTCCCCGGCCGTGTTTGACGACATGCTCGTCATCGGCACGCGCGGGCGGGTGATTTATGGGATACGGATTAAGTAAGGAGCTTTCTCTATGGAACTGACGTACACCAACCCCGGCTTTGCCCACAGCATCGACAGCATCATGGAATTTCAGCAGGGCGACCAAAGCGACTGGTGGAGCGGCGCGTTGTTTTCGTGCTACCCGCAGCTTGACCGGGCAAAGTTCGACGCCCTACCGGTCCCACAAAGGGCGGACTATCTGCGTGAAACGCTTCAGGCGCTCTACGCGCAGGAGGAAAGCGCGTTCGCGGAGAAAATCGTCCAGTACAACGCCCACTGGCAGCTTCACAAGCATCCGATCGTGGACGCGTTTTCGGACGCCTTCCCGTGCGATTGCCAAAACAGGTTCAACCGCATCGTCGGCCATATATCGCTCAACCCCATCTGCCCGCGATACCTCGAAACCACCTCGTTCGACGTGTTCTATAAGAACAGTCACCGCGGTGCGCTCGGCATGGCGCTGCATGAGATTATCCATTTTGTGTGGTTTGATGTTTGGCACGCGCATTTTGACGACGACGCAATGGAGTACGAGAACCCGCACCTGAAATGGGTCCTGAGCGAGATGGTTGTCGATCCCATCATGCGCAGGGACAAAAGGCTCAGCGAAATCAACCCGTATTTTGCGGGCGGCTGCGCGTATGATTATTTCTACACGATGAAAGTTGAAGGGAAGCCCATCCTGGAAACGCTGTACGGCATGTATACCGCCACGAACATGACCGCGTTCATGGAGCAATCGTATGCGTACTGCCTTGCGCACGAAGCGGATATCAGGGCGGGGATGCTATAGGGCGCGGCGATCACACATCCCGGTTATAAATCGGAATCACGTACTTCTTCCCCGGCATCATAATCAGAAACACGGCCAGCAGGTTCACCGACATGAACGCCAGCAGCACCAGCCGCGCGCCGATGTAGTCCGCCAGGAAGCCGGATAGCAGCTGCCCCACGATGGTGCCCAGCGTGCAGATCATCTGGAACGAGCCATTGAACCGGCCCCGGAACGCGTCCGGCACATAGCTCTGCGTGGACGACACGCGGATGTTGAACGTGGTGATCGCCAGGAGGCCGGAGAAAACCTTCACCACCGCCATCACGAGCACCGGCAGGAACAGATACCCGCCCTCCATCACGCAGATGGCAATATACACCGCGATCGAAATTAGAAACTTATGATTGCTGGGGTATTTGAACCGGTACTGCAGCGCGCCGCCGATGAACTGCCCCACCACCGCGCCGCCCATCACATACGTGTACCAGATGACGCCCAGATTCGAGTGGTTCTGGAAATACGGCAACACCACGGTGTTGGATGCCGCCGTGGCGAACATGGACACAAAAAAATACGCCGTGATGACCTTCAGGCCCGTTTCCCCGTTGATGTAGGACAGCCCGTCCTTGAACTCGTCCTTGAACCGCTTGAAGGAAAACCGCTCCAGGCCGGACTTGACGTGCGACTCCGGCGCTTTGATCTGCGTCTCGAACACCGCCGCCGCGAAGAACGTCACCGAATTGAACAGGAACAGGATCTGCAGCGCGTCCCGGCCGTTCAGGTCGTACAGGAACGCGGCGACCGGCACCATGATGGCGGAAACCGGGTAAATCATGCTGGAGATGGAGTACGCCTTGCTGTAGTTCCCCTCCGTGATCAGCGTGGGGTACAGGCTCTCGTACGCGACCTGGTACACGCTGTCAATTGTGCCGATCAGCAGCGCCAGCAGCAGGAACGGCCCGTAGCTGAACAGCCCGCCGCGCAGCAGAAAGAAAATGCCCAGATAAATGCCGGAGGACGCGAAATCCAGCGTGTAGATGACCTTGGATCTGGAAAAGTTGTCCAGGTACGGCCCGGCCACCAGCGGCATGATGATCTTCGGCAGATTGTATACCACCAGCAGCAGCGCGTACAGGAATATGGACTGCTCGTAGTCCAGCACCATCAGACCGATCGCGAAGCCGCTGATGGCGTTGCCGAGCATCGACACAACGGTGCCGAGCGTAATGATTGTGAAGTTTTTCGTCCACAGTTTATTCTTCGGCGTGTTGGTACTCATAGGCGTTATTGTAAGCGATCCTTTCTGCTTTTGCAATGAGAATATGATTAGAAACAGGTTGTTGTGACGGGTGACCAGAAAATGCGCGGCGAAGATCATTTTTGCCTAAAAAATGGCGGTTTCGCCGCTACGAGAACGACCCGGGATTCCGGATTTTAACGACCTTATCGCCGTAGCCCGCGAGCATGGCCTCGAACCCGGAGCGATCCTTTTCAAACGCGTGCGTCCACGCGTACATTTTGCGCAGCATCCACAGGTTCGACCGATAATGGCACGCCTCGATCCCGAGCCGCTGCTTGACATACCGCGTGAAAATCCGTATCCTGCGCAGCCAAAGCGGCGGGTCCAGGAAGATGATCCGGTCCGCGAGGTCCAGCACGCACCTACAGCTTTCCCGGTACGTCCCCTCGATAATCCAGTCCCCTTCGCGGTCGATCCTAAGAATCTCCTGTACCTGTTGCTCGGGTGTGCGCTTGTATTGCTCCCGTCCCGCGCCCACGTGAACGACGCAGTCCAGTTCATAGTGCGGCACGTTCCATTCCTTGGAAAGCCTGCGGGCGAGCGTGGTCTTGCCGCTAGCGACAATGCCGATGATGTACACCTTGGGCACCGCGTACCCCCCCTCCGGCTTCGCGCGCGGTCGCCGCGTCACCAAAACGCCCTGCACCGCGCCCCGATCTCCCCCGCCCCGCGCACGACCTCCGCGCTTCTCCACCAATACGGCATCAGCTTCGCATATTCACGGTGCAAAAACCGGTCGTCGATCAGCAGCGCCACGCCCCGGTCCGTCTCCGTGCGGATCACCCGGCCCACGGCCTGCAACACCTTGTTCATGCCAGGATACCGGTACGCGTGGGCGAACCCTTCCGATAGCGTCTCCTGATAGTACCCCCGCAGCAACTCCCGCTCCGGGCACACCTGCGGCAGCCCGACGCCCACAATCGCTACGCCGGACAGCCGCTCCCCCGGGAGATCCACGCCCTCGCCGAACACGCCGCCCAGCACGATCAGCCCGAGCAGCGCGCCCGCATCCCTCGGCGCGAACGCGTCCAGATACGCCTCCCGCGCCGCCTCGTCCATGCCGCCCTTCTGCACATGCAGCGCCACATCCTCCGCCCCGCGCACCTCGATCTCCTCGCGCACGCGGCGCAGGTACGCGTACGACGGGAAGCACGCGAGGTAGTTGCCGGGCCGGGCTCGCGCCATCGCGAGAATCGCGTCCGCCACAGCCCCGGCCGTCCCCTCCCGCGCCCGGTAGCGCGTGGACACCGCGTGTCGCAGCACCAGCAGGTTTTCCGCCGGGAACGGTGACGGCAGCGACAGCAGCCCGTCGTCCTCCCCCCCGCCAATCGCGTCCCGCCACGCGGAAAGCGGCGTCAGCGTCGCGGAGAAGAACACGCACCCGCGCAGCTTCTTCGTCGCGTCCCGAAAGTGCGGCGCGGGGTCCAGGCAGAACAGCAGCACGTTCGTCGATTTGCCCTCGCGGCCCACCAGCAGCGCGTACCGCTCGTCAAACCGCTCCAGCGCGCTCGCCGCCGCGATCAGCGTCCTGGGCAAATCGCCCAGCCATACCGTCCGCAGCGCGTCCAGCGCCGCGTCCAGGCAATCCGACACCAGCGGCGCGAGCGCGTCCGGCTTCCCGCTCCGCCCGCCCGGCTCCTGTCCCTCCACCCAAGCGATCAGCGCCGTCAGCGCACGGTACACCGGTGCCTTGCGGCCAAGGGCCTTCCCGGCGGCGCGGCGCGCTTCCCGCAGCGCCCCGCCGGAAAGCTCCGCCGACAGCATCGACCGCCCCCGGTCTGGCAGATTGTGCGCCTCGTCCACCAGCAGCGTCACGTTCGTCGTCCACTGGAAAATGCGCCGGATGCGCGCCGCCGGGTCGAACGCGTAGTTGTAGTCGCACAGGACCGCGTCGGCCTCCTCGCACAGCGACAGCGCGAACTCAAACGGGCAAACGCCGTGCGCCGTGGCAACGGCCTCGACGGCTTCCCGCGTCCAGTCATCCCGGCCGCGCATGTCCGCCAGCGCGTCCGGCAGACGGTCAAAAAAGCCCTCCGCGCACGGGCAGCGCAGCACATCGCAGCGCCACGCGGCCTCCCCCGCCGCGAAGGGACAGATTTTTTCTTTCGCCGTCAGCGACAGCGCGCGTAGCCGCAGGCCGCTCTCCCGCATACGCTCTATAGCGGCGGTTGCGTTTTGTTGCGCTGTGGTGCGCGCTGTCAAATAAAAAATTTGTCCGGTCAGCCCCTCGCCGAGCGCCTTCAGCGCCGGAAACAGCGCAGCCGCTGTCTTACCCGTACCCGTGGGCGCCTGCGCGAACAGGCGCTTTTTGCTTTTGATGGCCCAATACGCCTGCACGGCCATTTCCCGCTGTCCGGCGCGATAGCCCTCAAACGGGAACGGCAGCGCCCGGATGGACACGTCGCGGGCTTCCCGCCAGCGCGCGCGCTCCTCCACCATCGCCAGATACGGTGCGACAAAGCGCATGAACGCCTGGGAAAGCGCCGGGGCGTCCATCGTTTCCTCAAACGCCGCGACCTCCGAGCCATCCGTCCGCACATACAGCACGCGGATAATCGCGCGCGGAACGCCCAGCATGTGCCCGTAGCACACGGCCTGCGCGCGGTGCACCGGCACGGCGGCTTCCGGTGGGTCACCCCCGGGGGCCAGCTTGATTTCCTCCACCACCGGCACGCCGTCCCGCGCGTACAGCAGGTCGATCCGCCCGCTGACGGCAAGCGACACCGCCTCGCCCTCCACCTGGCCGCGCACCGTGACTTCCGCCTCCGCGTCCGGCAGGGCCCGTTGCCGCGCCTGGTGGCCCAGCGTGCCCTCCCGCATGCGGGCGATCTGCGCGCCGGGCATCAGGCTGCCCGATAGCAGCGCGAACTCCACCACCGTGCGCACCGACGCGGTGCATGCGCGCTTCTCCATGGGGCTATGGCTCATTCGGTTGCAGCATCAAAAGGAACTCTTCCTCCGTGACGATGAGCACGCCGAGCGCCTCGGCCTTGGCCAGCTTACTACCGGCGGCCTCGCCCGCGACCACGAGCGACGTCTTCTTGGATACGCTCCCGGCGGCCTTGCCGCCCGCCGCCTCGATGGCGCGCTCGGCCTCCTGCCGCGTCATGGACGTGAGCGACCCGGTCACCACGACCGTCCTGCCCTGGAACGCGCCGCCCTGCGCTACCTCCACGGCCTCGGGCGCGATGCCCGCCGCGAGCAGCCGATCCACCTCGTCCGCCTCTGCCGGGTCGGCGAAAAACTCCACAATGTTCTGCGCGATGATGCCGCCCACCTCGGGTATCTGGGTCAGCGTGTCCAGGTCCGCCCCACGGAGCGCGTCCAGCGTGCCGAACCGCTTCGCGAGATCGCGCGCGGTCTTGCGCCCCACGCCCGGGATGCCCAGCGCGAACACGAACGCGTCCAGCGGCCGGGTTTTGGCCCCTTCCAGCGCGGCCAGCAGGTTCGCGGCCTTCTTTTCGCCCATGCCGGGCAGGCCGACGATCTGTTCCGCCGTCAGGGCGAACAGGTCCGACGGGCTGCGCACGCCCCGCTCGTCATACAGCAGCGCGGCAGTCTTGTCGCTGAACGTCTCAATGTCCATCGCGTCCCGCCCCGCGAAGTGCGCCAGCTCCGCCACCATGCGCGGCTTGCAGTCGTGCCCGGTGCAGAACAGGTGCGCGCCACGCGCCTCCACCGGCGCGCCGCACGCGGGGCAAGCGGCGGGGAGTTCGACATCACGCTCGTCCGGCTCCTCCTCGGGCGTTCTACCCAGGATCTCCGGGATCACGTCGTTAGACCGGCGGATGAACACGCGGCAGCCCACGCGCACCCGCTTGCGCTGCACGTCGCCCCAGTTGTTCAGCGTCGCGCGGCGGACGGTCACCCCGGCCAGCTCCACCGGCTCCAAGTGCGCCAGCGGCGTCAGCTTTCCCGTGCGGCCGAGCTCCCATGTCACGTCCAGCAGCCGCGTCGTCGTCTCCTCAGCCTCGAATTTGTACGCCACGGCCCAGCGCGGGAACTTGTCCGTCGTCCCCAGCGCGTCCCGCGTTGCGAAGTCCGCGATCTTGATCACGACGCCGTCGATCAGGAAATCCAGTGTCGTTCGTTCCCCCTCCACCTCGCGGATGATCGCGATCGCCTCGTCGATCGTCGCGACCTGTTCAGCCAGCGGGCTTATGGGGAACCCGTTCTCCTTCAGGAACGCCCACATCTGCATGTGATCCGTCAGGCCCACGTCCTCCGGCCGGGTGATATTATACAGGAACGCGTCCAGGCGGCGCTTCGCCGTCACGCGCGGGTCGAGGTTCCGCAGCGCGCCCGCCGCGCCGTTGCGCGCGTTCTTCAGCGGCTCGTCCGCCGTCTTGTTGTACGCCGCGAGGGCCGACAGCCGCATGATGCCCTCGCCCTGCACGATCAGATGGCCCTTGTAGGGGATCGTCAGCGGCACGGACCGGATCGTCCGCGCCTGATCCAGGATGGCCTCCCCCACCTCGCCGTTGCCGCGCGTGGCTGCCTGTGTCAGCACGCCGCCGTCATACGTCAGGCTGATCGTCAGCCCGTCAAACTTGTACTCCACGGCATACGAAAGCGGCGGGAGCACTGCCCCGCCGTCGATTGCCATCAGCCAGAGCTTTTCCGCCCGCGCCGCCCAGTCGCGCAGCGCGCCTTCGCTCTGCGCCTTGTCCAGGCTCCACAGCCGCGCCTCGTGCCGGTACGGCGCAAAGCCGGGCAGCGGCTCCCCGCCCACGCGGCGGGTCGGGCTGTCCGGCAGGCGCTCGCCCGTCTCCGCTTCCAGCCGGACCAGCTCATCATACAGCGCGTCCCATTCCTTGTCGGAGATGAGCGGCGCATCCTCCACATAGTAGGCGCGCGCGGTCTCGTTCAGGCGATCGACCAGCGCGCGCATGGAGTTACCATCACGGGTTTGCCGTTCCATCAGGCTTACGCCTCCACTTTTACAATCGGGGCGATGCTCGCCGAGAACTCCTTTAAGCCGTAGGCCACGAACTCAATCACGATGCGGCATTCGCTGCCCTGGCCGCGAATCTCAATCACGTCGCCCTCGCCAAACTTCCGGTGCAGCACGCGGTCGCCGGGCTTAAAGAGCGCGACCTGCGCCGCCTGGTCCGCGAACTTCCGCGCCAGGGACGGCGAAAACCCCTGCTGCACGCCCGGGATGTGCAGCGCGCCGGAGCGGCCGCCCACAAAGTCGCGCGAGATGGTTTGCGCGGCCCGCTGCGCCACAATCTGCTCGCGCGTGCGCACAGCCGGGTTGGCGATGGGCTGCGGCCGCTTCATCCACTCCGTGTCGAGCAGACGCCTGGGAATCTCCTCGATGAACTGGGAAACGGCGTTGCGCTGCATCTGGTTGTACAGCATGCGCTGCTGGGCGTAGGAGAGGAACAGCTCCTTGCGCGCGCGGGTGATGCCGACATACGCCAGGCGGCGCTCCTCCTCCAGCCGGTCCTCGTTGATCGCGAGGTTCGACGGGAAAAGCCCCTGCTCCATGCCGATCAGGAACACGGTGTCAAACTCCAGCCCCTTGGCGCTGTGCAGCGTCATCAGCGTGACTGCCTGCTGCTGATCCGTCAGGTTGTCCAGGTCGGACACGAGCGCCACGTTCTCCAGGAACGCCTCCAGGGTCGGGTCCTCCGTCTTCTCCCGGAACTCCCGCACCGCGCCGACAAACTCGCGGATGTTCTCAATGCGCGTTTTGGCCTCCTCGGAATCCTCGCGCGCGTACTGCGCCTCCAGCTTGGTTTCGTCGATCAGCGCCTGCACGAACACATCCAGCGGCATTGTGTCTTTCAGCGCCATCATTTTGGTCAGTAGCAGGGCAAAGTCGCCCACGCTCTTTCTGGCGCGGGACGCGAGCGTCTCCGGCGGGTCGAGCATGGCGTTGAATAGCGATGTATCCGCCTCAGCGGCACTGCGGGACAGCTCCGCGATGGTCGCGTCCCCGATGGCGCGGCGCGGCGTGTTGATGATGCGGCGGAGCGATACGTCGTCCGCGGGGTTCACCAGCGCGCGCAGGTACGCGATCACGTCCTTGACCTCGCGCCGGTCGTAGAACTTCGTGCCGCCGAACACGCGATACGGGATGCTGGCGCGCACGAGCATTTCTTCCAGCACGCGGGACTGCGCGTGCATGCGGTACAGCACCGCGACGGAGCCAAAGTCCTCGCCCGACTGGCGGCTCTGGTGAATGCGGTCACAGACCCACGCGGCCTCCTCCCGCTCATCCCCGGCGCTGAACAGCCGGATGGGCGCGCCCTCGCCGATCTCGGTCCACAGCTTTTTCTCCTTGCGGCCCTCGTTGTGCGCGATGATGTTGTTGGCTGCGTCCAGAATGTTCGTGGTGGAGCGGTAGTTTTGCTCCAATTTGATGACCACGGCATCCGGGAAATCCTGCTCGAACTCCAGAATGTTGCGGATGTCCGCGCCGCGCCAGCCGTAGACGGACTGGTCGTCGTCGCCCACGACGCAGATGTTGCGCGCGTCACCCGCCAGCAGGCGCACCAGCATGTACTGCGCGTAGTTCGTATCCTGATACTCGTCCACGTGGATGTACCGGAAGCGGTTCCTGTACGCGTCCAGAACCGGCGGGTGCGCGGTGAACAATTCCAGCGTCTTGACGAGCAGGTCGTCAAAGTCCAGCGCGTTGGACGTGCGCAGGCGGACCTCATATTCGCGGTACACGTCGGAGATAAGCTGGCAGCGGTAGTCCTTGGCGGACTGCTGAAACCACTCGTCCGGCGAGAGCAGCTTGTTCTTCGCGTCGGAAATCTTGGATTTCACTTCGCGCGGGGGCAGGAACTTCTCGTCGATGTTCATCTCTTTTTTGAGCAGTTCCTTGATGACGGACATCTGGTCGTCGTCGTCATAAATCGAGAACGCCCGCTGGTAGCCTATTTTTTCAATGTCGCGCCGGAGCATGCGCGTGCAGCATGCGTGGAACGTGGATACCCACATGTCCCCCGCCTGCCCGCCCGTCAGCCTGTCAATGCGTTCCCGCATCTCCTTGGCGGCTTTGTTCGTAAACGTGATGGCAAGAATCTGGTAGGCGGGTACGCCCTTCTCCAGGAGATACGCGACGCGGTGCGTCAGCGCGCGCGTCTTGCCCGATCCCGCGCCCGCCAGCACGAGCACCGGCCCCTCCGTGGTGATGACGGCCTGCCGCTGTTCAGGGTTCAGCCCTGTGAGATCCATTAGCGTCCCTCCTGATTGTCCAACATTGTGAGAATACGGGAATACCCCTCCGCACCGTAGGTCAGGCAGCGGTTTACGCGGCTGATGGTGGCGGTGCTCGCCCCGGTCCGGTGGACGATCTCCTGATACGTCGCCCCGGCGCGGAGCATGCGCGCGACCTGTATGCGCTGGGACAGGGCCTGCACCTCCGCGATGGTACAGAGGTCGTCCAGCAGGCGGTAGGCGGTCTCCCGGTCCTCCACCGCGACCAAGGCGTCGCAGAGCAAATCCATCTGTTCGGACGCGAGCTTGGACTGAAACATCGGCATCCCTCCAAGGGGAAATCTCCCCAGGCTTGATTATAGCACATAAAAAAGCAAAGTGCAAAAGGAAAAGCTGTAAAACATAAAGAAATGGCGCGAAAACCGCACACTGCGGCACGCCCCGAAAAGCCGGCAGCGTGGGAGGGCGGAAAGCACAGCGCCCTGCATGACGGGCGGCGCGAAAAAAAGAAACCGATCGCAAAAGCATAAAAAAGCATTGACTTCGCTGTGAAAGTATGCTATGATAAGGCCACAGAGAGAAGCGTACAAACCAGGCGTTTGGGGTTCCGCTGTCGTCACATGTTCCAGGTTGGGAAAGCCGTTCGTGTCCTGTTGACGAGCGAATATGCGGAGAACAAGAGGTGCGGTTCGGTAAGGATTCCTGGCGGAATCCTCTCATGGCGTCCGATTTGGTAAATCAGCGCCACCTTCAAGGTTCATTTTCTTTGAGGAAGAGCGACCCAAACGCCAGGCTGTGGGAAGGGCAGGTGCCCTTCCCTTTTTTGTGTGCGCATGCGCGCGATGTGCCTATGCCAAGCGCGCGGCCATTTCCGAAAGCTCCCGGCACAGCGCCGTCCAGACACGGTACGACTGGGCGAGCGTCTCGGCCCTGGCACCGAGTTCCACCGTCTCCAGCAGCCTCGCGGAGCAGTCTCGCGGCTTGCGCTCGAAGCCCTCGATGAATTGCACAGAACGCTTCCGGCTCGGGAAAAAGCACCTGTTGCAGGCAAACAGCGCCTGCAGAAAGTGATCCATCGCACCTTCCAGGGTCGCGTGGTAAAAAAGGATTTCACCCCTGGAAACGGCCCTTTCAAAGTCCTCCTCATTGCCGATCTTGCCCAGGTGATGACGCGCCAGCTTCACGGCCAGTTCCTCCGGGTATCGCGACAGTCTGGTTTTCATCGCGGAAATATAGCCGCCCCTGTCGAGCAGGGCATGCATGGACAGCAGGGTGGCGCAGCGCCCCGTCGGGTAGAAGTACTCGCCTTCCCTGTCCAGGCGCGAACCGCTCAGGACGGAATCTATTTCCCCGCTCATCTCGTCCAGCGAAAAGTACATAAGGCATATTTCAGCTTCTTCGATCGTCACAAAGTCGCAGACGCCCCAAAATCCGCCGGCGTGTTCGCTCAGTTGGACGTCCGACGCAGCCGCCCCCAGCTTGTCCATCGCGGCCCGCCGAGCGTCCAAATCCGGAACCGCATCGCAGAAAACAAAAAGATCGATGTCGCTCTCGTTTCGCTCGGGCAGCTTTTCGCCGCCGCTTTTCCCGATGGACTGAACCCCGCGGGTTTCGCCAACCGCGCGCAAAAGCGCCTGATAGCCCTCCAATAGCGCCATGTGAACCACCTCTTTCGTAAAATGGGGCCGCCGCATCCTCGGCAACGGCCCCGCAAAACACACCCGTCTATCCGTCAAACAACCCGGAAGCTCTTAATCTCATACGGCCGCATCGCGAACGAAACCTTCCCGTCCGCAATCGCCGCCGCCTCCATCGTCTCCTCCAGCAGATTCACGACCTCCGCCGACTTGGCGTCAAATCCAATCGTCAGCGCCGCGTCCGTCCGGCGCCCGTAGCACTCGTACACCCGCACGATCACGCCGTTTCCGTCCTCCGCCGCCTTCACCGCTTCCACAACCACGTTCGGCGCATCCACGCCGACGAACGTGCCCGGGGCGGCGTCCGCGCCCTTGCCTTCGGCGGTCGTCACCGGCACGTTCAGCCGGTACGCCATCTCCGGCGTGCCCGCGTCGCGCCAGCCGCCCGCGTGCGGCATCAAGGAGTAGGTGAAGCGGTGTGTCTCCTGGTCGGCGTCCGGGTTCGGGTGTGTGGAGCTTTTGAGCAGCGTCAGCGCCATGCTGTTTTCGTCGATGGAGTGGCCGTACTTGCAGTCATTCAGCAGCGACACGCCGAACCCATCCTCTGAGGCGTCCACCCACTTGTGCGCGCAGACCTCAAAGCGCGCGATGTCCCACGCCGTGTTCTTGTGCGTCGAGCGGCGGACGTTGCCGTACTGCACGTCGTACGTCGCCTCGTTGTAGAACACGTCCACCGGGAAGTGCGCCTTCAGCAGGTACTGCTGCTCGCGCCAATCCACGGTGGTGTCAAAGTCCACGCGGCCGATGTCGCGGTACACCAGGATATCCTGCAGGATCGTGGAGCCCATGTAGCGGTAATCCACGCGCAGCAGCGCCAGCACCGGCCCGGCGGAGATGAGCGACACGCTTTGCACCGCGTCCACGTCCCAGTGGCGGCGGTCGTAGTAGATGTTGATGTCCCACGCGTCGTAGTTGTGCGGCTTGTTTTCGTAGCACACGATGCGGTTCAGCGCCTCGCCGGGCTTCACCACCTCGCGGCCCGTCCCCTTGTCGGTGAGGCTCGTGATCCGCATCGCCGCGTCAAACGTACCGGTGAAGAACGGCGTCGCAAACCCCTCCGTGTCGGCGTGGACGGCCTCGGCGGAAACCGGGTCGCCTGAGAACCACAGCGGCGTCGCCGCCATGGGGGCTATGTTCCGCACAAACGCGCACGCCCCGCGCCCCGGCACGTGCTGCACCGGGTACACCGCGCCGGAAGCGTCCTTCAGCGCTGTTACCTCCGCGGGCGCGTCAAACCAGACCACGTCGTCGCGGGCATGCGCCAGCGAGTTGAACGCGAGCACGTTTCCGGAGGCGCTGCCCGCCAGCACGGCGATTCCCTCATCCCGGAGCGTTTCGAGTTCATCCATGCGGCGCGCGTACATCGCCTCGGAATCGTCGTACACCTTCTTGATGGACGATCCGGGTAGGATGTCGTGGAACTGCAGCGTCAGCACGTCCTCCCAGATCTCGCGCAGCTTCCCCGCCGGGTACGGGAAACCCTGATTCTGCGCGGCGGCGGCGCGCCACAGCTCCACCTCGCGCAGCAGCAGCTCGATCTTGCGGTTGCTCCGCTTGTTCCGCGCCATGGCGGTGTATGTGCCGCGATGGTATTCCAGGTACAGCTCGCCGGACCACTTGGGCAGGCGCGGATCGCCTAAGACGCGCTGCTCCAGCGCCTCAAAGAACGGGCGCGCGTGCGCCTGGCGGACCACGGGCGTCGCGGGCAGCGGCACGGTCATGCGCCGCGCGTTTTCGATCATCCAGTCTGTCGGGCCGCCGCCGCCGTCGCCGTAGCCGTAGCTGACGAGGATCGTGTCGTCCAGGCCCTTCTGCTGGAACCGCTGCCAGCCGCCCGCGATCTGCGTGGGCTGCAGCATGGCGTTATACGTCGTGAAGTACGGCAGCGCGTCGTGCGTCTCATGCCCCGTGTCAGCGCCGACAAAATCGCGCGCCGGGGAGAAGTGCGTCAGCACCTCGCTGCCGTCCAGGCCCTTCCATGTGAACGTGTCATACGGGGAAAGGTTGAACTCGCTCCAGCTCAGTTTCGTGGTCATGAAGTAATCGATGCCGGACAGCTTCAATATCTGCGGCAGCGCGGCGGAGTAGCCGAACACGTCCGGCAGCCACAGAATACGGCTCCTCTTGCCAAACTCGCGCGTGAAGAAATTCTGCCCGTGCAGGAACTGCCGCGCCAGCGACTCGCCCGAGGCCAGGTTGCAGTCGGCCTCCACCCACATGCCGCCCTCGACCTCCCAGCGCCCGGCCGCGACAGCCTCCTTGATGCGCGCAAACAATTCCGGCTCGTCCTGCTTGACCATGTTGTACAGCGCGGCCTGGCTGGACATGAACTTGTACTCCGGATACAGCTCCATCAGCTTCAGCACCGTGGCGAAGCTGCGCACGGTCTTGTGCCGCGTCTGGTACAGGTCCCACAGCCACGCGACATCGATGTGCGTGTGGCCGACGCAGTCCGCCTTGGCGATGGGCGCAAGCGCCGCGCGGGCGCCGTAGTACGCTTCCTTTAGATACGCGCGCGCGGCCTCAACGGACGCGTCAAACCCCGGCGAATGCGGCGCGCGCAGGTCCAGCAGGTCCAGCGCGCGGGCGAGGATTTCCAGCGTCGTCTCGCGCTCGCGCTCCCCCGCCGGGATCAGCAGGGCGGCCTCGTGCGGCACGGCAATATCATAGACAAGCTGCTGCACCGGCTCGTTGATGTCCTGTAGCAGAATTTCCAGCACGGGCGACGCCTTGTGCGGGTCCGGGGGCGGTGCGTAGCCGTTGAGCACGACGCTGAACGTTTCGCCCGGCTTCGCCTCCGCCGCGAGCGTCAGCGACGTGTGCCGGGTGTCGAACGCCTGCTCGATGCGGCCGTTCACCCGGGCGACGAACTGCGGGTTGACCGCCTCCCACTCCGCCTCGCGCCCGGTGCGGATCTTGAGGATGACGCGGCCGTGAAAATCATCCGGCACGGTGGCGGAGAAGAAAAAATCCCACCACTCGCCATCCAGGCCCCATACGGCGCCGTTTTCGAAGGGAACGGTTTCGGTTTCGCCCCGCCGGGCCATGCGGATCGCCTGCACGGGAAGCGACGAGCGCACGGTCAGCCGCCGAAGCTCGTCCAGCATGCGCCTGATCCGGGCGTCGAGTTGATGCATTTGCATGGTGAATCCCCGCTTTCTGCCATGATTGGGTGTCTGCGTATTTTGCTCAATTATAGCAAATGGAAATGCGCGGCACAATGGGCGAAACGGCCGCGTTGCGACACGATTTACGTTCTCTCCGTCTTTTTAGCTTTTCGGAAGGCCCTCCGGGGCAACGCGGACCCGCCATAGGCCGCGCCAGCCCCGCTTTCTCCATTGAATAAAGAAAGGCTTGCGTTGTCCCGCGCGGCAGTGTAGAATGAGCCAATTGCAAGGGCGGCGTACGCCTTGCGCAAGTATTTTACAGTGAAATGGGAATGACACGATGAGTGAACGGGCGAGCACGCAATATGATTTGACGACGGGCGGCATCCTGAAAAAGCTGCTGGTGGTGGCGGTGCCCATCATGGGCACGCAGCTCATGCAGATGTCCTACAACCTGACCGACATGTTCTGGCTGGGGCGGCTGGGCAACGGCAGCGACGCCGTGGCCGCGTCCGGCACGGCGGGCATGTTCATGTGGCTGTCCATGGCGTTCATCATGATCGGCCGCATGGGCGCGGAAATCGGCGTGGCGCAGAGCCGGGGCCGGGGCGATATGGATTCGGCGGTCCGCTACGCGCAGAACTCCATTTTTCTGGCCATCACGCTGGGGCTGTTTTACGGGCTGGTGCTGATTTTGTTCCGCGGCCCGTTCATCGGCTTTTTCAATATTCAGGAAGCGCACGTTGCGCAGGACGCGCGGGATTACCTGGCCATCGTGGCCGTGGCGATGCCGCTGAACTTCATGACCAACACGATGATCGGCACGTTCAACGCGTCCGGCAACTCCAAGGTGCCCTTCATGGCGAACGCGACGGGCCTTGTGGCGAACATGATCCTGGATCCGCTGTTCATCTTCGGCCTGAACATGGGCATCAAGGGCGCGGCCATCGCGACGGCGGGCTCGCAGGCCGTCTCCTTCACGCTGCTGCTGCTCGCGCTGCTGCGGCACAAAAACAGGCCGTTTGAGAAGTTCCGCTTTTTCGCGAGGCCCGAGACGGTCTACATCCGCCGGATTCTGAAATGGAGCGTGCCCATCGGGCTGGAGAGCATGTTCTTCACGTGCATGTCCATGATTACGTCGCGGTTCGTGGCGTCGTTCGGCACGAGCGCGATGGCGGTCAGTCGGGTCGGCTCGCAGATCGAGTCCCTGTCCTGGCTGATCGGCGGCGGGTTCGGCTCGGCGCTGACTGCGTTCATGGGGCAGAACTTCGGCGCGCGCAAGTGGCGGCGCATTCACGAAGGTTTCCGCCTCTCGCTGGGGGTCATGTTCTCCTGGGGCGTCATCATCACGGCGGTGATCTATTTCGGGGCCGCGTTCCTGTTCTCCGTCTTTCTGCCCGATCCGGAAATCATCGCCATGGGCGTGACCTACCTGCACATCCTGGCCATCTGCCAGATTCCGCAGTGCATTGAGGCGACGAGCGGCAGCACGTTCAAGGGCATGGGCAAGACGATCCCGCCGTCCGTGGTGAGCATGACGAGCAACATCATCCGCGTGTTCCTGACGTACTTCCTGTCCAAAACCGCGCTCGGGCTGAACGGCATCTGGCTGGGCCTCGCGCTGACGGCCGCGCTGCGCGGAATCTGGTCGTTCATCTGGTTCCTGGTCTATTCCCGGAAGCTGCCGAAGGAGAACGCAGAAGCGGAGGCTATCGGGGACATTGCGACGGCGTGATGTGGCAAACGCACGACTACCCCCGGCATCGGCGTCTTTGCGTCTTCCCCGAACGCATGAACCGCGGTTCATGCGTTCGCCGCTTGCCCCCCTTGACATCCTCCTGTATAATTAAATCCGAATCTTATAAACGGAGGCATTCTTTCATGAAGCATGTGCGCACCATTCAAAAACCCTGCCTGCGCGAGAGCGCCCAGCACGGCGGCTGCGGCGAGTGCCAGGCGAGCTGCCAGTCGGCCTGCAAGACGAGCTGCACCGTGGCCAACCAGGCCTGTGCCCAAAAGGCCGAGCGGAAATGATCCACGCGTTTACCGCCCTGGGGCGCAGGATGGCGCTGGATGTCGGCAGTGGCGCGGTGCACGCGCTGGATGCGCTGGCGTTCGAGGCGGTCAGGCACTGGGAGACGCTCCCGCGCGACGCGCTGGGGGCGCTTCTTTGCGCCTCTTTCCCCAAGGAGGAGGTCGAGGAGACGCTGTCGGAGCTTGCCGAACTGGCCGAGACGGGCCAGCTTGGGTCGGACGACCAGTATGACCTGGAACCTTCGCCGCCCGGCGTCGTCAAGGCGATGTGCCTGCACGCGGCGCACGACTGCAACCTGCGCTGCCGCTACTGCTTCGCGTCCCAGGGCGATTACCACGACCGCGACCGCAGCCTCATGTCCGCCGAGGTGGGCATGCGCGCGCTCGACTGGCTGGTGGAAAAGAGCGGGACCCGCCGCGCGCTGGAGGTCGATTTCTTCGGCGGCGAGCCGCTGATGAACCTGCCCGCCGTCAAGGAAATCGTGGCCTACGGCCGTTCGCTGGAGGCGAAGCATAATAAAAAGTTCAAGTTCACGATGACGACAAACGCGCTGAACCTGAACGACCAGACGATCGACTTCCTGAACCGCGAAATGGACAACGTGGTGCTGTCCATCGACGGCCGGCGGGTGGTGCACGACAAAATGCGGCCCGCGCCGGACGGACGCGGCTCGTTCGATCTCGTGCTGCCCAAGGCGAAAAAGCTCGCGGACGCGCGGGATCAGCAGCGGTACTACGTGCGCGGCACGTTCACGCGGGAGAACCTCGATTTCGACCGCGACGCGCTGTTCCTGGCGGACGAGGGGTTCGAACAGATTTCCATCGAGCCGGTCGTCGCAGACGAGGCGTGCGCCTGGGCGCTCCGCGAGGAGGACCTGCCCATCATCCTGGAAACCTACGAGCGGCTGGCCGCCGCGTATATCCGCCGCCGCCGCGAAGGCCAGTGGTTCAACTTCTTTCACTTCATGGTGGATTTGCAGAACGGCCCGTGCATCAAAAAGCGGCTCATCGGTTGCGGCGCGGGCAACGAGTACGTCGCCGTGACGCCGCAGGGCGACCTGTACCCGTGCCATCAGTTTGTCGGGCGGGAGGGGTTCCGCATGGGCAGCGTGATGGACGGCACGTTCGACCGGGACATCCAGAAGAAATTCGCGGAGAACCACGTGCTGGCCAAGGACGAGTGCGGCAAATGCTGGGCGCGGTTCTACTGCAGCGGCGGCTGCGCCGCGAACGCGCACGCGAAGAACGGCGACATCGCAAAACCCTACGCGCTGGAATGCGCCATGGAGCGCAAGCGGCTGGAATGCGCGCTGGCGATCGCGGCGGAGGAGAGCGGGGCGTAACTGAGGTACGGAAGGGATTTCTTTCGAAATCCCCTCATGGCGGCCGATTATCCAAATCAGCGCTGCCGTCTCGGTATTGCGGTGGACAAAATATGGCGCAAGGGTTCTTGCGCCATATTTGCACACAAAAAAGGGAAGGACTCTTCACCCTTCCCCACCGACTGGCGCTTGGCAACCGCTTCTCCTTCCAACAAACATGAACCTCTCCGCCCCCATTGGAATCCGTAATTTGGCTCATCCATAGGCAACGAACGTTCTTTTCCGGCATGGAAAATGTGACGGTAGCGGGTCGCTCGCGCGCCTTATTCGCGCTCTTCTTGACGCCCCTATTATAGCATATATCCACAGGTTTGTAAATCGCTTTTTATATCTTTAAGCGGTTTTTTTGATCCATCGTTTTGTCTAGGCAACAGGTGCGCACCGCGGCGCCCATCGCTTTCCCCCCCGCTCCGCGTGTCCCCCGTCACCCTGCGCAAACTCATCCCATAAAAATCGCAAAAAACTGTTGACAACGCGCGAAACCTGTGGTTTACTTTTGCTCGACCCTGTGTTTAGCGTTGCTAAACATTCAGCACCACTAAACATAATGTTTAGCAGGGTCACGCTTATTGGCAGAGGTAGGGATTCCTCGCGGAATCCCTTTATGGCGCCCGATTTTTCAAATCGCCGCCAGCAGTCAGGGATTCCTCGCGGAATCCTTATCACGGCGCGGTTTTCGCACATCCGCGCCGCATAGAAGAGGGTGACACCATGGAAATCGGCGCGAAAATCAAGCGATTGCGCGTGGCGCTCGGGCTGACGCAGGAGGAGCTTGCCGACCGGTGCGAGCTGTCCAAGGGGTTCATCTCGCAGTTGGAGCGGGATTTGACCTCCCCGTCCATCGCGACGCTGATCGACATTCTGGAGTGCCTCGGCGTCACCCCGCGCGCCTTTTTTTCGGACGACGGCGACAAAAAAACCGTCTTTGCCCAGAACGACATGTTCGAAAAGGACGACGAGCTGCACGGCCGCATCACGTGGTTGGTGCCCAACGCGCAGAAGAACCAGATGGAGCCCATCCTGGTGACGCTCGCGCCCGGGCAGGCCACGTCGCCGCACGACCCACACGAGGGCGAGGAGTTCGGCTACGTCCTCACCGGCAGCGTGCTGTTGCACTTCGGCACGGGCAAGCAGCGCGTCAAGACCGGCGAATCGTTCTGCTTCCATCCGTCCGCCGCGCACTGGCTGTCAAACGCCGGGCGTTCGGCGGCGAAAGTGATCTGGATCGCCACACCGCCCAGCTTTTAATGTTTTAACGATGCAAGGAGCGTAGTGCCATGGTTGAAGATCTTCATTTGATCGAGCTGGAAAACTGCACGAAGGAATTCGATGGCTACGAGGCGCTCAAGAGCGTGAACCTTTACATACGCAAGCGCGAGTTCGTCACGCTGCTCGGCCCTTCCGGCTGCGGCAAGACGACCACGCTGCGCCTGATCGGCGGGTTTGAGCAGCCGACCAGCGGCCGCGTGCTCATCAAGGGCGAGGACGTGACCGGCGTTCCCCCCTACCGCAGGAACGTCAACACCGTGTTCCAGAAATACGCGCTGTTCCCCCACCTGAACGTGTTTGAGAACATCGCGTTCGGCCTGCGCATCGCCAAGGCGCCCAAGGCGGACGTTGCCCGTCGCGTCGGCGCGATGCTGGACCTGGTGGGCCTGAAGGGCTACGAGCGCCGCCACATCGACGCGCTGTCCGGCGGGCAGCAGCAGCGCGTGGCCATCGCGCGCGCCCTGGTCAACGAGCCGGAGGTGCTGCTCCTGGACGAGCCGCTCGGCGCGCTGGACCAGCGCCTGCGCAAGGACATGCAGCTAGAGCTGAAAAAGATGCAGCAGCGGCTGGGCATCACGTTCCTGTACGTCACGCACGACCAGGAGGAGGCGCTCACAATGAGCGACACCGTCGTCGTCATGCGCGAAGGCCGCATCCAGCAGATCGGCACGCCGAAGAAAATATACGACGAGCCGAAGAACGCGTACGTGGCCGACTTCATCGGCGAGAGCAACATCCTCCCCGGCACCATGCTTTCCGACAAGCGCGCGCGCTTCGCGGATTTCGACTTCGATTGCGTGGACGAGGGCTTTGGCACGAACATGCCGGTGGACATCGTCGTCCGGCCGGAGGATATCGTGATCCACGACCCGAGCGCGGGCATGCTGCAGGGCATCGTCCGTTCCGTGCTGTTCAAGGGCGTCCATTATGAGATGATGGTCGACACCGGCGCGTTCACGTTCAAGGTGCACTCCACGCTGATGCGGCCGGAAGGCGCGCAGATCGGCCTGTCCATCATGCCCGACGGCATCCACGTCATGAAGCCTTCGGATCCGGTGCCCGTGCCGGCGGAAGGGGGCGACGAGGTGTGAAGCGGTCGTATTTTGCCGCGCCGTATGGCCTGTGGATGCTGCTGTTCACCATCGTGCCCGTGTTCCTCATCGCGTACTACGCGTTCACGTTCGGCGGGGAGTTCACGCTGGAAAACTTTCATTTATTCTTGCAGCCGGAGTTTATCGGCATCCTGACGTTTTCGCTGTGGCTGGCGTTCCTGTGCACGGTGATCTGTCTGCTGGTTGGGTATCCGGCGGCGCTGTTCCTCGCGTCCAAGGACCTGAAGCGTTCCAGCATCATCGTCGTGCTGTTCGTCATCCCCATGTGGATGAACTTCCTGCTGCGCACGTACGCGTGGATGACGCTCCTGGAGGACACGGGGCTGATCAACCGCTTTCTGGTATGGATCGGCGTGGGCCGCGTGAAGCTGATGTACACGCAGAACGCCGTCCTGATGGGCATGGTGTACAACTTCTTGCCCTTCATGGTGTTCCCGATTTATTCCGTGCTCAACAAGAGCGACGACCGCCTGTTGGAAGCCGCGTCGGACCTGGGCGCGAACGGCTGGAAAACATTCTGGCGCGTCACGATGCCGCTGAGCATCCCGGGCGTCGTCAGCGGCATCACGATGGTGTTCATGCCCGCGGTTACAACGTTCGTGATCCCGCGTCTGCTCGGTGGCGGCACGTTCATGATGTTCGGCGACCTGATTGAGAACCAGTTCCTGACCACAGGCGACTGGAACTTCGGCTCCGCGCTGTCGCTCATCATGATGATGCTCATCCTCGCGAGCCTCGGCATCCTCAACCGCGCTGACCCCAGCGGCCAGGCGGCGGAAGGGGGCGGGCTCTGGTGAAAGCGTTCAAGCGGGTGTACCTGGGGCTCGTGCTGGTGTTTCTGTACGCGCCCATCGCCGTGCTGATCGTCTATTCCTTCAACGCCAGCGAGACGCGCGCCGTCTGGGGCGGGCTGTCGCTGAAGTGGTACGGCCAGCTCTTCCACGACCAGAGCATCCTGGAGGCGCTGTACGTGACGCTGTCCGTCGCCGCGCTGGCGACGATCGCCGCGACGGTCTTGGGCACCATCGCCGCCATCGGCATGCACTCCATGAAGCGTTTCTCGCACGACCTGTTCATGAACGTCACGAACCTGCCGATGCTCATGCCCGACATCGTCACCGGCATCTCGCTGATGATCCTGTTCATCTTCATGAAGGTGCCGCGCGGCTACGGCACGATGCTGCTGGCGCACATCACGTTCTGCGCGCCGTATGTGGTGTTCTCCGTGCTGCCGCGCCTAAAGCGCATGAACCCGAACCTGTACGAGGCGGCGCTGGACCTGGGCGCGAGGCCGCAGACAGCCCTGTTCAAGGTCATTCTGCCGGAAATCATGCCCGGCGTGGTCACGGGCGCGCTGCTGTCGTTCACCATGTCGCTGGATGATTTCGTCATCAGCTACTTTACGTCAGTCAGGACGGCCAACCTGTCCATGCTCATCTACTCGATGACGCGGCGCAAGGTGCCCCCGACGATCAACGCGCTGTCGACGCTCCTGTTCCTGACCGTGCTCGCGCTGCTGCTCATCGTCAACTACCGCGGCGAAAGCGGCAACAAAAAGAAGGTCCGCAGGGAGATTTCCTCTCCCTGATCGCGCACCGGATACATTCCCTATTTCTTGAAGGAGGACCCTGCCCATGAAAAAAGTGCTTGCCATCCTGGTCGCCCTGATGACGCTCCTTGCCGCGCTGCCCGCGCTTGCCGCCGAGGAAGTCAACGTGTTCAACTGGGAAGATTATATCTGCGACGACGCGATCAAGCTGTTCGAAACGGAAACCGGCATCAAGGTCAACTACATGCGCTTCACCACCAACGAGGACATGCTCGTGCAGGTGCGCGCGGATCCGACGAACTACGACGTGATCTTCCCGTCCGATTACATCATCGAGCGGCTCATCAGCGAGGACCTGCTGGAGGAGTTGGACTTCGCCAATATCCCCAACGCGGACCTCACGCTCGATTGGCTCGAAACCCCTTCGTATGACCCGGAGATGAAGTACTCCGTGCCCTACATGTGGGGCACCGTGGGCATCCTGTACAACACCACGATGGTCAAGGAGCCGATCACGAGCTGGACGGCCATGTGGGATGAGGACTATAAGGACAACGTGTTCATGATGGACTCCATCCGCGATACCATCGGCGTGACGCTGAAAATGCTCGGCTACTCCATGAACACCCGCGAGACCGACGCGCTGAACGCCGTGAAGGACAAGCTGAGCGAGCCGAAGAAGCTCGGCATCGTCAAGGCGTATCAGGTGGACGAAACCAAGGACAAGATGATCGCGGGCGAGGCTGTCATGGGGCTGATGTGGTCCGGCGACGCGGCGTACGCCATCGGCTACAACGAGGACCTGGCGTATGTCGTGCCGGACGAGGGCTCCAACGTCTGGGTGGACGCGATGTGCGTGCCCAAGGGCGCGAAGAACAAGACGAACGCCGAAAAGTTCATCGACTTCATGTGCCGCCCGGACATCGCGCTGATGAACTTTGAGGAGATCTGCTACTGCACGCCGAACACCGGCGCCATTGCGCTGGTGGATGAGGAAACCCGCGCGGACGAGACGCTGTTCCCGCCGCAGGAGGTTGTGTACCGCTGCGAGTTCTTCAACGACATTTCGCAGGATATCCAGCTCTATAACCGCATCTGGCTGGCGATCAAGAGCGCGCGGTAGGATTATTCACTGATTTGGTATATCGATTTGCGAAAGAGAAAACCGCCGGACATCAACTCGTCCGGCGGTTTTTGTTATGCAAAAAAGGAGGTAGTGTAAAAAGGCGGCTACCTGGCCGCCCGAAGTTTCGCTATGTCCACCGTATTGACCTGGACGACGCCGGCCAGATCATCCACGGTCTTATCCGTGGCGGTCTGCCGCTCGGTCAGGTAGGCGGTGTGATCGTATACGGCGTCCAGGGTCTTTTTCACGCTAATTAGATCCTGCTTCACCTCGGCAACTTCCTGCTTCACCTCGGCGACTTCCTGTTTCACCTCGGCAACTTCCTGTTTCACCTCGGCGACATCGCGCTTGACTTCGGTCATTTCGCGCTTCATCTCGGCCATCTCGCCCGCCATCGCATCGACTTTCGTGTTCAGGGTTTCCAGCATGGACAGGACTTTGTCTTCGTTGCTCATGGGAACGCTCCTTTTCAAGGGGATGACCTATTGTAGCATGGCGCGATGGCTTCGGCAATGGCATTCGGCGGCTTTTTTATGACTGCGCAGACGCGCCCGATGCGTCTCCCCCGGTACTTCACACGCATATGCTACTTCCGGCGGACATCTCCGGGTTTTTCCTTGCAATCTGCGATGGCGGCGCTGATTCGAAGCGTTGGGCTCCATCAGGGGAACCGGAAGGAAGCGCGCCCAGTGGGCGATGAAGTAACCCGAAGGTGCCCATCGGTACAAAACCGGAACCGAGCGCCCGCTGTGCGGGATAAAGCGAGGTGAAGGTTCACCTCGGCACAGAGTGATGGGCGCGAAGGCGATCAGTGCGACAATACCGAGACGCTTTCGCAAGAAATCCCTACCTCTTGACGAAAAGTTTGGAATGCGCTATAGTTAGTTATAGCTAACATCACTATGGAAAAGGAGGCCTTCCCATGAAGAAACTGCGCGGATCGCTCGTGACCCTGGCGTTTACGGCGCTGGTGCTCGCGCTTTTCCTCCTGATCGGGCGCGCGTGATCGCATCTATATAAGTAACACGCAAAACGCGCTCGAAAACACGGGCGCGCCATGGTATACTGTGCGCATAAAACCGATGAAGGAGTGCATCCACATGCGCGCGTTTCCCAGAACCCAGGTAGGCGGCCTCTCCCTCCCCCGGCTACTGATCGGCACCAACTGGGTGCTCGGCTACAGCCACACCAGCGCGTCCGCAGACGGAATGATCCGGGACCGCTACGCCGCGCCGGAGCGTGCGGCGGATTTGCTTTGCGCCTATCTGTCGTATGACATCGACGCGGTCATGGCGCCCTTTGACCCGGACGGCGCGTTGCTGGCCGGCGTGCGCCTCGCCCAGGAACGCACAGGCAAACGCCTGATCCTGATCGACACGCCGGTGCTGAATGTCTCCGATACCGCCGGGGGCCGCCGGGAGGCGCTCGCGCGCGTCGCCGCGTCCCGCGAGATGGGCTGCGCGTTCTGCCTGCCGCACCATTCGTCGGTAGAGCAGCTCATTGACAAGCACGCGGGCGTCATCCGTCGCCTGCCGGACTACCTGGACATGATCCGCCAGCAGGGCCTGATCCCCGGCCTGTCCGCGCACATGCCGGAGGTGATCCTCTATGCGGACCAGAACGATTATGACGTGGAAACGTACATCCAGATTTTCAACTGCGCCGGATTCCTGATGCAGGTGGAGATCGAATACATCGCCAAGGTGATCCACGGCGCGAAAAAGCCCGTGATGACGATCAAATCGATGGCGGCGGGGCGCGTATCGCCGTATGTGGGGCTGACGTTCTCCTTCGCGGCGCTGCGCCCGTGCGACATGGTGACGCTCGGCGCGTTCACAGAGGATGAGGTGCACGAGGATGTGGAAATCGCGCTCGCGGCGATCGAGCGGCGGCTGCCGGACCTCACCGGGCGGAGCAGCCCGAACAAGACGGCGGCGCTTGGCGGAATGCCGGAAACGCGGCTATGACAACGCCGATCCAGACACAGCGCCTTATACTGCGCGAAATGACGCACGCCGACTATCCCGCCCTTGCCGCCATCCTCCAGGATGAACAAACGATGTACGCGTATGAGGGCGCGTTTGATGAAACCGAGACGCGGGCATGGCTCGACAATCAACTGTCGCGCTACCGGTCAGGCGGCTTTGGCCTGTGGGCGGCCGTCCGCAGGGACAGCGGCGAGATGATCGGCCAGGCGGGCATCACCTGGCAGAATGTGCGGGACGAGCGTGTGCCGGAGATTGGCTATCTATTCAATCGTGCGCATTGGGGGCAAGGGTACGCGACCGAGGCCGCGTCCATCTGCAAGGCGTACGCTTTCACCGAGCTGGGCTTCTATGAGATTTACTCCATCATCCGCGACACGAACCTGCCCTCGATGAATGTGGCCATCCGAAACGGGATGCTCGCGCGGGACCGGATCATCAAGCACTATCGGGGTGTGGACATGCCGCATCTGGTGTTCAGCGCGAGAAAGCCGGCAAGCGGTCCCGCACGCTAGCATACCCCCAGCGCGCACAGAATCTCCTCCGGCATCCCGTCCCGGTTCGCCTCCGTCACCACCAGCAGCCGCACCTTGGGATGTGACAGAATCTCCTCCGTCCACCCGCCCGCGCCCTGCCGCACCACGCCGAGCACCGGGATATCCCCGTCCAGCGCGTCAAAAATCGCGCGCTGAAAGCCATACGCCTCCCGCTCAAACCGGCCGCATTCGTCCATCACGATGAGCCGCGCCGCTTCGCGCGCCTTTTCGAGCAGCGCGCGGCCGATCCCGTCAAACAGCCCGGTCAGCACGCGCGGAACGCCCGCCTCAAAGCGCACGACAGCGTTCGCGTCCGTAGCCTGCCGCCCGCCGCCATACGCGCCCATGTGCAGCACTTTATCCGACAGTGCCCTGTCGCCGCCAAAAAATGTCTCGAAACCCGCCGCCGCGAGGCCGGACTCCGCGACGGCCCGCGCGAGCACCGTACTCTTGCCGCATTGCACCGCCCCGGTGATGAAAACATGCATATTTTGTCACTCCTTGGAAAATGCATTGACAGAAATCCCGCAAACATTGTACAATGCGTGTTGGCATTGGACAAGCGTAATTGAATAATTGAGCATTTTGCTCTGACCCTCCGAGTCTGCCCGCCTACAGGGTTCCCCCATGGCGGCTGACCGATGCCGGGAAACCGGCTCAAGGGTTCCGCTGGAAACGGCAGAGCCTTCCGTGTTTGAGAAGGAGTGTTCGGGAACCGCCGATTATTTCGGGCGGCGATTCCTGCGTATTGACTCTGTATAGCCCTTTCGGGGGGTCTGCTTCTTTATGCTGGCATATTTTCTGTGCCGGGAAGGTGACCTCCTATTTTAATACAATGGAACGCGCAAACCGCACATTGGTTTCAGACCGCCTCCGCGTACACCGGCTATCACCGGCGCTTGGCGGATTATTTGCTGCCCCTGATGCCGGGCCGGGCGTCCCTCCTGGACCTGGGCTGCGGCGTGGGCCTCATCGATATCGCCGTCGCGGACGAGTTTTCCCGGATCACCTGCGTAGACCGGGACGACCAGGCGCTCCGCCTGCTGGAGGCGGACCTCGCGGCGCGAAATATATCCAATATCAAGACATGGCACGCGAACGCGGCGGACGTGCGCGGCCAGTGGGACACCGTGCTGATGGTGTTTTTCGGCCACCTGGAGGAGCAGCTCCGCCACGCGCTCTCCCTCTGCCGCCATAACATCATCGCCGTAATCCATGGCGACGCGCAGGGAACGCTTGGCCCGAAGGACTATCACCCGCCCAAGTGTGGCACCGTAAGCGGCACGCGTCAGGCGCTGCACGCGCTTGGCGCGCGCTACGCCGTGCAAGAGCACGCGCTGGAGTACGGCCAGCCGTTTGCATCGCGCGAGGAGGCCATAGCGTTCGTCCGCGCGTATTCCAAGAACCCCCCGGACATGGCTGTCGCCGACTACCTGGACGCGCGCCTCACGGAAACCGGCCGGGCCGACTTTCCGTATTATCTCCCGAACCTCAAACGGTTCGGCATTTTCGTGATCGGGAGGGAACAGAATGCGCACCTTTGAGGAAGATGTCCGGCGCGCGGAGGAATACCACGGTCACCTGTGCTCCGGCCAGTGCGTCGGCGTGAAAATGGCGCGGTACGGCCTGTCGCGGCTCGGCCTGGACCCGGAAGCGGACCGCAAGCGCATCGCCGTGTACGTGGAGTGCGACCGCTGCCCCGCCGACGCCATCGGCGTGGTCACCGGCTGCAAGGTCGGCAAAAGGACGTTCAAGTGGTTCGACTACGGCAAGGTCGCCGCGACATTCGTGGACCTGGAAACCCGCCGCGCCGTGCGAATCCACCGGAAAAAGCGCATGCACCCGGCGGACGGCGAGGACATGATCGCCTTCTACAGGGACCTGCCGGACGACATGATTTTCTCCGTCCAGGAAGTGGCCGTGGACATGGCCCCGGGCGATCTGCCCGGCCCGCCTGTCGAGGTGGTGTACTGCGCCGCTTGCGGCGAGGATGTGACCGACGCCAAGCACGTGCTGCGGGACGAAAAGCCGGTCTGCCGCGCGTGCGCCGGGGAAGGCTATTATCACGCGCTAAGGTAGGGATTCCTTACGGAATCCCCTTATGGCGCCCGATTTTCCAAATCTGTGCCGCCATCGTAATTCGCGCCGGAAAGGATGAGAGAAATGCCCATCGAAGGGAAAAAATCCCACCAAAGCCTCATCGTGCTGGGCCTTGGCGTGCTGTTGCTCGCGGCGGCCATCGTTTCGTTCGCGCTCGGCCGTTACCCCATCTCCGTCCGAGAGCTAGGCGGCATTCTGCTGTCGAAGATTTTCCCCATCGAGCCATTCTGGACAGCCAGGATGGAGACGGTGCTGTTTAACGTGCGCATGCCGCGCATTCTCCTCGCGTGCATGGTGGGCTGCTGCCTGTCCGCCGCCGGCGCGGCGTACCAGGGCATTTTTCAAAACCCCATGGCCTCGCCGGACATCCTAGGCGCGTCCCAGGGCGCGGCGTTCGGCGCTGCGCTGGCCATCCTGCTGCGCGCGAGCGGCCGCATGACGACCATCAGCGCGTTCGTGTTCAGCATCATCACGGTGGCGGCCGTCTGGCTCGTCAGCAAAAGGGCCAAGGGCAAGAAGATCGTCGGGCTGATCCTGTCCGGCATCATGATCAGCTCGCTCTTTTCGGCGGGCACGTCGTTCATCAAGCTCGTGGCCGACCCGTCGGACCAGCTTCCAGCCATCACGTACTGGCTGATGGGGAGCCTGGCGGGCGCGCAGAAAAAGGACGTCGCCTTCGCGGCGCTGCCGATGCTGATCGGTCTTACGCCCATGCTGCTGCTGCGCTACCGCCTGAACATCCTGACCCTGGGCGACGAGGAAGCGCGCACGATGGGCGTGAACGTGACGCGGCTGCGCCTCGCGATGATCCTGTGCGCCACGCTGGTCACGGCGTCGGCGGTCGCGGTCAGCGGCACCATCGGCTGGGTGGGGCTGGTGATCCCGCACCTGTCCCGGCGTTTGGTGGGCAACAACTACCGCCACCTGATGCCCGCGTCCATGTTGTTCGGCGCGCTGTTTCTATTGATTGTGGACAATGTGTCCCGGAACCTGTTCGCCACGGAAATCCCGCTCGGCATCCTGACCGCCTTCATTGGCGCGCCGTTCTTCCTGTACCTCATCACAAAGGGGGGCGAGACAGCGTGAGCATCGATGTCCGGGGCCTTGGCTTCCGCTACGGCGACCGCCGCGTGCTGGAGAACGTCACCTTCTCCGTGGGCGAGGGCCAGCTTGTTTCCGTGCTCGGCCCCAACGGCGTGGGCAAAAGCACGCTGTTCAAGTGCGTGCTGGGCATCCTTGGCCACTACACGGGCGAAATCGCGCTGGATGGGCAGGACATTCGCGGCCTGGATCTGAAAACGCTCTCCCGCCGCATCGCGTATATCCCCCAGTCCACGTACCCCGCGTTCAACTACACAGTGCTGGACATGGTGCTGATGGGCACGGCGTCGCATGTATCGGCGCTGTCCTCCCCCGGACAAAAGGAGCGGGAGGTCGCGATGACCGCGCTCGCCCGGCTGAACATCCAGGATTTTGCCCCGCGCGATTACATGCGGCTGAGCGGCGGCGAACGGCAGCTTGTGCTGATCGCCCGGGCGCTGGCGCAAAGGTCGCGCACGCTCATCATGGACGAGCCAACCGCGAACCTGGACTACGGCAACCAGATGCGCGTGTTGAGCCACATTCGGGATCTCGCGGACGAGGGCTACACCGTCATCCAGTCCACGCATAACCCGGAGCAGTCGTACATGTTCTCGCACAGCATCCTCGCGATGCGCGGCGGGAAGATCGTGGCGCAGGGCGCGCCCAGGGACGTGCTGGACGCGGACCTGATCCAGGCGCTGTACGGCATCCGCGCACGAGTGGAGAGCCTGGATAACGATAGAATTCGTGTGTGCGTGCCGCTATAACCCGACCCCACAAGCCACCCGGCTTGACGGAAATAAAAGGAGGAACTCCCCCATGATGAAAAAGCTGACATCCCTGTTGCTCACCCTCGCGATGGCGCTGACGCTGTTCGCGTGCGCGCCCGCGACGGCCGAGGAAACCGTCCTGTTTACCGACGACGCCGGCCGCGAGGTCGAAGTCCCCAAGGACATCACGCGCATCGCCGCGACCGGTCCGCTGGCGCAGATCGTGCTGTTCGCGCTCGCGCCGGAATACTTTGTCGGCACTTCCAGCGCGTGGTCCAAGGAAGCGGAAGAATTCCTGGGCGATTACTACGACCTGCCCGTGCTCGGCCAGCTCTACGGCAGCGCGGACCTGAACCTGGAGCAGCTTGCGGCCGTTGATCCCCAGGTCATCATCGACGTCGGCGAGGCGAAGGGCTCCATCGCGGAGGATATGGACGCCACGCAGGAGCAGCTTGGCATCCCGACGGTGCACATCGACGCGTATACCGACACGTTCGCGGACGCGTACAGGAAGCTCGGCGCGCTGCTGGGCCTTCAGGAGCGGGCGGAAGAACTGGCTACGTACTGCGAGAAGGTGTACGGCCGCGCGCAGTCCATCATGGAGACGGTCGGCGAGGAAGGCCGCGTGAACCTGCTGTACCTCCTGGGCGAGGACGGCCTGAGCGTGATCGCAGGCGGCAGCTACCATGCCGAGATCATCGACATGCTGGCCAGCAACCTGGCCGTGGTGGACAACCCGTCCAGCAAAGGCAGCGGCAACCCCGTGGACATGGAGCAGCTTCTCCTCTGGGATCCGGACATGATCGTTTTCGCGCCGGGCAGCATCTACGCCGCCGTCGGCGAGGACCCACTGTGGCAGGATCTGACCGCCATCCAGAACAAGAACTACGTCGAGGTGCCGTTCGGCCCATACAACTGGATGGGCTTCCCGCCCTCCGTGCAGCGGTATCTGGGCATCCTCTGGCTGACCGACCTGTTCTATCCGGACGCGTGCGACTATGATCTCAAGGCGGAAGTCACCGAGTACTACGATCTGTTCTATCACTGCGAGCTCACCGACGAGCAGTATGGCCGCCTGATGGAAAACGCGTTCCCGAAGGAGTAACAGCGCATGCATCCGAAAAAAACCCCGTATGTCTTCGCCGTCTGCGGCGTGAAAAACTCCGGCAAGACCACGCTGGTGGAAAAGCTCGTGTCCGCGCTCGTCGACGGGGGACACGCCGTGGCGACCATCAAGCACGACGCGCACGCCTTTGAGCCGGACGTGCCGGGCCGGGACAGCTACCGCCACCGCGCCGCGGGCGCGTATGGTTCCGCCGTGTTCGACCGGGACAAGTTCATGGTGATCAAAAACGGCAGTCAGACGATCGAGGGCTTGATCGAAATGTTTCCCGAGGCGGACATCATCGTGCTGGAAGGCGCGAAGCAGACCGATTGGCCGAAGTTCGAAATCGTGCGCGCGGGCAACTCCGCAGCGCCCACGTGCGACCCGGCCACGCTGCTGGCGCTGGTGACGGACCTGCCCCTTTCGCTGCCGGGTGTGCCGGCCGTTGGACTGAACGATGTGGACGCACTGTGCGAATTGGTCTTGCGGGAAATGACGAAACGCGATAAGATATAGGGTAAGGATTCCTTTCGGAATCCTCTCGTGGCGCCCGATTTTACAAATCCGCGCCGCCAACAAAACAAAGAGAGGTGACACGATTGAAAAAAGTTATCGCGGGCTGTATCGGTTTTCTGATGGTTTTCGCGCTGATGGCGGGCGTTTTGGCGGAGGATGCAGCCAAAGAAGTCAAAAATCCGGTTTTCGTCATCACCATGGAGGACGGCAACGAGATGACCGGCGAACTGTACCCGGACATCGCGCCGGAATCGGTTGGCAACTTCATCGCGCTGGCCAATAGCGGCTTTTACGACGGGCTGACCTTCCACCGCGTGATCCCGGGCTTTGTGATTCAGGGCGGTGACCCGGATGGCATGGGCACCGGCGGCCCGGGCTACACCATCAAGGGCGAGTTCGAGGCCAACAGCGTGCCGAACGCCGTCAAGCACGAGTACGGCATCCTGAGCATGGCGCGCGCGGCGGATCTCAACTCCGCCGGGTCGCAGTTCTTCATCATGGTCGGCGACGCGGCAACGCTGGACGGCAAATACGCCGCGTTCGGCAAGGTACTCGAAGGCATGGAGGCCGCCGACGCGATCGTGGCCGTAAAGCGCGACACGAGCGACAAGCCGCTGACGCCGCAGGTTATCAAGACGATCCAGGTGGAGTCGTACGGTGTGGAGTATCCGTTTGAAAAGCTGAACCAAGGAAAGTAAAAATGTGAGAAGGCCCGCCCGCGTGGCGGGTCTTTGCATACAGGAAGGGGCAGTACTATATGGCGCGGCAACCGGATTGTGAGTGTGTCAACCGTTATGAGACAGTGATTAATTCGCTTGCGCTATTTACAGAGGTGAAAGAGTTTTTCGAACGCGACACCTTCGAGGACGCGCCCATTACGGTGCCATTGCAAATACTGGATGACTACGGAAAAACAGTTACGCAATGGTATCCGGATAAGTGGTATCGCTGCCGTGTGTGCGGACAGCTGTGGGCATTTGATTACCCTGACTTCCCTGCAAGGGGAACGGTATTCAAGCTGAACGCGGAAGGTATTCCACAGCGGGACAGTTTCTTCTGGGACATTCGGCAGTGGTTGTCTTGGCCGTGAAGAGGTGGGGATTTCTCGCGAAATACCCGTATGACGCCCGATTCTTCGAATCCGCGCCGCCGTCCTGGCTTGCCCCGCCCGCGTGGCGGGTCTTTTCGTATCCCTTCTGCCGATGCGCAAGGCTTCCATATGGCAACACTTCAATATGCTTGGGGGTAGATAATTATGGAAAGACAATGCGAGTGCGCAAATCGCTATGAGGCGGTCATCAATTCGCTGGCGCTGTTTGAAGAGATCAACGAGTTTTTTCAGAGCGGTGTCGAGCGCGGCGTTTTCGAAGATGCTCCGATTTCCGTCCCGCTTGAAAGACAGGACGACCATGGGCGTGTCTTTGCGCGATGGTATCCTGATAAATGGTATCGGTGCAGGGTATGCGGACAGCTCTGGGCGTTTATCTATCCCGAGTTCCCCGCATTGGGGAACGTGTATAAGCTGAACCGTGACGGCGTTCCCGAGCGCGGCAGCATTTACTGGAACATACGCTAAAAGAGAGGCCTTTCGGCCTCTCGACGGAAGGAGGATCGGGAGATTGCGTTTCCGGCGGCCCACTCCCCAACAGGCAGCGCGTACGCGCGGGTTTCGCGATCCTAACGGGATGATCGGAACTGAGAGAGGATGGTCAGATCTTACCGTGACGGCGGCGCTGATTCGGTGAATCGGGCGCCATAAGAGGATTTCGTAAGAAATCCTTACCGCTCGGCGCGGAGGTACGGGATGGGGTCGTGGGCGACATTGGCGACGGGAATCTCAAACGCCTTGCAGAGCAGGTTGCCGTTGCTGTAGGCGGAGACTTCCAGGGTGCCCACGCTGTAGGGCGCGTCGGCCTTCAGGGTGATGCTG
>JAVBOM010000047.1:0-33358 GCA_031550535.1 Eubacteriales bacterium | reverse complement strand
TTCGGCATTGTCGCGCTGTGCGCATTCGCGCCCATCACTCTGTGCTTCAGGGCACCTTCGGGTCGCTTCATCGCCCACTGGGCGCGCTTCCCTTCGGTGTTGGCGGCGCTTCCCTCCGGTGCCCCTGATGGCGCCCGATTTTTCGTATCCGTGCCGCCATCGCCAAACTTACTCGTCGTCCTTCGCGCCCGCGTCCTCCGCTTGCCTGCGCCTTCTCCGGGGCGTCGTGGGGGCGGTGGTCTCGGGGGCGGTAGCCTCCGCGTCGGGCTCCACCGGCGGCGGCGCGACCGGCATGCGCCCGCGCTGTTCGCCTAGCGGCGGCGCATAGGGGCTGGCCGACGCATACGGGCTGTTGCGCGTTGTGCCCGTGCTTCCGGCGGCGTTCGGCCGCGCGGGTTGCTGTGTAGCCGGTGGCGTTCCCGCGCCCTGTGTCCCCCCGTCCCGCGGCGGTTGCTGCGGCCTTGCCGGGCCTGTCTGCGACAGCGGGCGGTCCAGCGAGTCGCCTGCCGGGGCCTGCCGTTGCTGTGTGCCCGCCTGCGGCCTCGGCTGCTGGCCGTTCGGCCTTGCGTAGGGGTTCACGCCGGACTGCTGGGCCGCGCCGGGCTGGCCTTGCGCCGGTTGCCCCGGCTGCGCGCCAGCCGGCCTGCCGGTGACCGGCTTGCCGTCTACCTGCGCGCGCGGCATGGTGGATACCACATCCTGCGTGCGCTGCGCCTGACCGGGCTGCTGGGGTCTGGCATACGGGCTGGCCGCGCCGCCGGGCTGATCGGGCCTTGCCTGGGCGCCGGGCTGTCCCGCACCGGGCTGACCGGGCCTTGCCTGGGCGCCGGACTGCGCCGCGCCGGGCTGTCCGGGTCTCGCCTGGGCTCCGGGCTGTGTGCCCGGTTTTTGCTGCGTGCCCGCGGCCGCGAGTCCCGCTGCCGCTCCGGCCGCGCCGTTTGCTCCCTGGGTGGGCGGCGTGGGCCTACGAACGGCGGGGCGCGCGCCGGTCTGGTTCATTTCCTTCTGCCGTTCGCTGACAAGGCGCTTTGCCTGATCCTGCGCCTGCTTGCGGCGGGCCTTGTTGTATACGGAATACCCGTAGAAGCCGCCCGCTGACAGGACCAGCAGCGCCACGAGCGCCGTCAGCAGACCCGGCGGCGAGAAGCCGCCCGACGTCTCCGTCGGGAAATCGGGGGTATCGGTCGTCAGCGGCGGAAGCGTTGCGCTGGGGTCGGCGGTCGGTGAGGTAAGCGCCGCGACTCCGCCGTCCGTCGGGGACGCAAGGGGGTCAACGGTCGCGGTGGCATTCGGATCAATCGACGGGCTGGGCGACACGGTCGACAGCGGGGGAATGGTGATGAACGAGATCGTCGACAGGGCGGACGGCGGCGTGGTGTTCCACGTTGTCGCGGAGCCGCTGATCTTTGCCGTCGCGGTCGGTGTGATGACCTGGCCGCTCTGGTTGTAGTACGGCGACGCGCTCATCAATAGCTGGTAATCCTTGACGCTCAGCAGGGAGATCATGTCGCCGCGCAGGTAACCGGTGGTGCCGCCGCTCTCGCAGCGGTACCAGGTGAACCCGCCGGACGATGTCTCGCTCAGCACGCGCACGATGGTGCCCTGTTTCAGGCGGCTGATGACCGTGGCCGTCGCGGACGCGGCGTTCCTGAAGTTGACCTGATCCTTGCTCAGCAGCGCGTAGCCGCTGAATGTGGAGGGCGCAACCGTCGGGGCCACGTCGGGCGTGGACGGCACCTGGTTTCTGAAGTGGTTCTCGATCTCCTGCGGCGTCATGGCCACCAGATACGCCGAGGGGATGAAGCCCCAGCCGTTATTGCTGTCATACCGCGCGTAGCTCCAGAGCGTGGTGCCGTTGTCGTCGTACATTTGCTCCTGCGTATACACGACCGTTCCGTACGGCAGCGAAGCCTTGGGCAGCGCGCCGACATTGTACCACGAGAGCACCGGCACGTTGTTGGCCGTGGTGCGCATGTAGCCGCTGATCTTGGGCGCGACGGGCTTGTCCTTCGGAACCGGGTCCGGCTGGGTCTGGGCCGCCTTGGCGGCCTCGTCGCGCACGTGCTGCATGTGCTGCTCCGGCGTCATCAGCGCCAGGTAATCGTAGCGGATATACCCGGTGCGCTTGTCGGTCAGTTCCACAAAGTACCAGAGCTTGTCATCGACAATCCGATCGCTGGTGGCGAGCACCACGTCGCCGAGCGTCACCCGAACGCCTGTCGCCTCGCCGCCGGGCGTGTAGCGGATGATGACGTTCGTGCCCGTCACCGTGCCGTAGCGCGATTCCTCGGAAGGCAGCCGCTGCCACGGTTCCGGCGTCGGGTCCTTCTTCGGATCCGGGTCCACCACCGGCGCCGCGTCCTTTTCCTTGCGCTCCTTCTCCTGCTGCGCGGTGTAGAAGTCGATGCCGTTCATCTGAATATAGCCGCTGGTGACCTGGCCGTTCGCGTTCGTCACATTGACAAGCATCCAAAGCGTCTTGTCCGTGGAGACGTAGTAGCAGTTCGCGGCGGCCGACTGGAAGACGACGATATCTCCCTGGTTCAGCTTGGCGATCGTCTGCCCGGTGGCCGGGTTGACCAGCAGCGTGCCGTTGGACCGGACGGTCGCGTAGTCGCTATCGCGCGGCACGGGCGTCTGGTCGGGTATCTTGCTCTTTTCATACTCATCCAGATCCGTCTTGGTCATGAACTTCACGGTGTTCTGCTGGATGTAGGCGGTGGTGACGTTTCCGTCCTTGTCGGTGTACTTCGCGTACAGCCACAGGTTCTTCTCTCTGTCCGGATAGAGCGTGCCAAGGGGCGCGCTGGGATCGTTCTCCAGGAATTCCACCACGGCGTCCTTGCTCAGCTTGGCGACGGTCCGCCCGTTGGACGGGTCCACCATGATCGTGCCGTCGTTCTTCACCCTGGCGAAGGCCGTCTCGTGGCTGACAAGCTGCTCCTGGGGCTTGTCGCGCAGCGTCGCGTCCTCCTGGCTCATCGGGGTAATGCCGTCGGCCACCTTCACATAGCCGCGCTGGGGCTGGGTATTCTCGCCCGCCGTATACTCGACAAAAAGCCAGAGCCGGCCCGCGCTGTCCAGTACCGTAGGATTGCTCGCGCTGGCGACATATGTCACGACGGTGCCCTGCGCGAGCGAACCGATCAGGGTATCGGCCCTGAGCGGGTCGCCGTACATCTGCGCGCCCGTCCCCGTGATGCTCACGTAGTTCTGCGTGTTGGTCATCGCGGGCATCTGCTTGGCGATCAGGTTTGTCTTGTGCCCCTGCGCCTCTTGCGGCGTCAGGAAGCGGAGCGAACTCAGCGGCAGGTAGCCCACCGTCGCGCCGTCCGTCAGCACAACGCGGCAATACAGCGTCGTACCGTCGGCACCGAGCTGGGTGCTGGCTTCGTTGTATTCGTCATAGCTGATGACGCCCGCCGACACGAACACGTTGTTCATCGGCTGGTCGGCCGCGGCGTACAGCACGGTGTTGTCCGCCAGCACCTCCACATATTCGCTGCGCTCCTCCACGGGGGGCAGCGTCTGCTCGGGCACTGCGCCGACATCGCCCGCGCTAAAGAGTGTCACGTCCGTTCCCTGGGCGTTCCCCAGCATCACGTTCGGGCCGGTTTCCGTGTTGCCCTGCCCCTGCTGAAAATATACCGGTTCGGACGCGCCCTGCTCGCCACTCTGGGCGCTCGGGTCAACATAGTTCGGATCACCGCCCTGGGCGTTCGGGTCAACGTAATTCGGATCGCCGCCCTGGGCGTTCGGGTCGGTAATCTCGCCGCCAGTGACGTTTTCACCCACTTGCGACTGTTGGTTCGACAGCATCGGGGGTTCCCGAGATATGGTGATCTGCTTGCCGGTGAGGGTCGACCCGTCGGGACCCCTCAGCTGCAGCGAAAGACCCTGCTCAGCCGGGGCAGCCGTAAAGTCCAGCCACTCCGTGTTGTTAAGCGTGTCAAAGAAGGTATACTGCACCATCTCGGTGCCTGTCCAGTACTCCGCGGTGATGTGTACGCGTGTCAGCGGGATGTCTCTCTGCGACACCAGCATGATCCACGCGTGCATTTCTGCGTCGTCGGTATAATCCAGGATATAATCCTGCTCCGGACCCGGCTCGTCGCGCAGCGGAATCGTTACCGTCTGGCCCGCTTCATCGGTGGCCTCATATTCAATAATATAGCGTTGGAAGGTAAGCCCCTCCGTCGCGAAGGCGGCGCCGGAAATCGCCAGCACGAGCACCATGAGCAAGGGGAATAGGCGTCGGGCCTGCATGCCAATCACTCCTTTAAAAAGAATCCATATATTCGTCCCTTCATTGTAAACATAACGGACGTGAATGTCAATTTCATTCAATCGACACAATTCCATGGCAAAAAGGTATTTTTCGCTTTGTGGCGTAATGAGTAGAAGTAGGGATTTCTGGCGAAAGCCCCTTATGGCGCCCGATTTTCCAAATCAGCGCCGCCACCCAAGAAAATCGAATGGGCGGGAGAGCGGAATGAAAAAGAACCCCCAAATGGAGAAAATACTTACGACAAAAGAAATGTTCACCGGCGCGCTGATCCGCGTATCGCACTGGCGGGTGGAGCTTTCGGACGGCAAATCCGCCCTGCGGGAAATCGTGCACCACAAGGGCGCGGCGGCCATCGTGCCCGTGGACGCTGCCGGAAACGTGACGCTGGTACGCCAGTACCGCGTGGCGATGGGCAGGGAAATGCTGGAAATCCCAGCGGGCAAGAAGGATACGGAGGGCGAGGACACGCTGCTGTGCGCCCAGCGCGAGCTGGCCGAGGAAACGGGCCTGCGCGCGGAGAATTGGATACACCTGACCACCATCGACACCTCGCCCGGCTTCCTGACCGAGCGCATCGGCCTGTACCTCGCCACCGGGCTGTCCCAGGGGGAAACGAACCCGGACGAGGACGAAAACCTGGACATACTAACCATGCCGCTGGACGAGGCGGTGCAAAAGATCATGGCCGGCGAAATCACCGACGCCAAGACCATCGCCGGGCTGTTGATGGCGAAACGCGCTTTAGAACAAGGAGGACACCATGCTTAAAATCGCGGTAATCGGCGCGGGTAGCACGTACACGCCGGAACTTATGGACGGGCTGCTGAAGCGCCGGGACGCGTTCCCGGTGACGGAAGTTGTGCTGATGGACATCGACGCGCGCAAGCTGGGCATTGTCGGCGGGCTGGCGTTGCGCATGGCGGCGCACGCGGACAAAAAATTCACCGTGCGCCTGACGGAGAATTTGGATGAGGCGCTGGCCGGCGCGTCGTTCGTCATGGCGCAGATTCGCGTGGGCAAGCTGCCGGCGCGCCATCTGGACGAGTCCATTCCATTGAAATACGATCTGATCGGCCAGGAGACGACCGGCATCGGCGGGTTCTTCAAGGGTCTGCGCACCATCCCGGTGATGATGAACGTGGCGGAGCGCATGCGGGAACTGTGCCCGGACGCGTGGCTCATCAATTTCTCCAACCCGTCCGGCATGGTGGCGGAGGCGCTGCTGCGCTACAGCGGCATCCGCATGATGGGTCTGTGCAACGTGCCCATCAACATGGTTGCGTCCGCGCGCAAGGCCGTGAACGACGAAAACGCCGTGGTTACGAGCGTGGGACTGAACCACCTGAGCTGGATCACGTCCGTCATGAGCCACGGCGAGGAAAAGCTGCCGGAGCTGCTTATGCAGGGGTACTCCGGCGAGCGCCCCGCGAACCTGCCGGAATCGGACTTTGACCGCGCGTGCCTCGCCGCCTGCGGGGGCATCCCCAACAGCTATCTGCTGTATTACTACTACCGCGCGAAGCGCCTGGAGCACCTGCAAAAGGCCGAAAAGACCCGCGCGCAGGTGTGCATGGGCATTGAGGAGGATCTGCTCAAACTGTACAGCGACGACGGGCTGTACGAAAAGCCCGCGCTGCTGGACAAGCGCGGCGGGCACCTGTACTCCGAGGCCGCCGTGTCGCTGGCCGAGGCGATCTACAACGACACCGGCGCGACGCACGTCGTCAACGTGCAAAACGGAGGTAGCGATTCCTCGCGGAATCCCTCTATGGCGCCCGATTCTTCGAATCCGCGCCGCCGTTTAGGCGTGATGCCATACCTCGCGGCGGACGAGGTGGCGGAAATCGCGTGCAGCGTCGGCAAGAACGGCGCGAAGCCCCTCCCCATCGCCGCGATGGGTACCCCGCCGATGATAGAACTGATCCGCACCGTCAAGGCGTACGAGCGGCTGGCCGCGCACGCCGCGATGACAGGCGACCGGGACGCCGCGCTCGCCGCGCTGATGATCCATCCGCTGGTGGGCGACTTTGACAAGGCGCGCGCGTGCTTTGATGAGATGGTGGAGGCGCACGCCCCGTACCTGCCCAAATTCGCGGGGAAGGCGCGGCCATGACGTATGTGCTGGGCATGGACGGCGGCAACACCAAGACCGACTACCTGCTGCACACCCTGGACGGCCGCCGGGCAGGGTATTTGCGCGCGGGCACCTGCTCGCACGAGAAATTGGGCATGGACGGCGCGAAGCGCGAGATGGACGCGCGCATCGCCGCGCTGCTGGGCACGGCGGGCGTGCGGCGCGAGGATATCGCGGGTGCGGCGTTCGGTCTGGCGGGTGTGGACCAGCCGTTGCAAAAGGACGACCTGACCGCCATTGTGCGGTCGATCGGATTTCATAACGCCGTGGTGATGAACGACGCGTTCCTGGGCATCAAGGCGGGCAGCGAGACGGGCGTCGGCGTGTGCTCCGTGAACGGCACGGGCACAGTGGCCGGCGGCATTGACGCGGACGGTAAATGGCTGCAGGTGGGCGGCATCGGCGCGCCGACCGGGGACGCGGCGGGCGGCGGGTATCTCGCCAGCCGCACGCTGTGCGCGGCGTATGACGCGGCGTTCCGCTTCGGCGAGGAAACGGCGCTGCTGCCGTGTACCCTGAAGCTGCTTGATTGTTCCAACGTGGACGGCCTGATGACCGCGATCAGCACCAAGTTTCAATACGGCAAGGCGGTCTCCGCGACGGACATACTGCAAATGCTGTTTGAGACGGCGGACGCGGGCGACGCGGTGGCCATCGGCATCGTGCGGCGCACGGCGGACTCGCTGGCGCGGAGCGCGGCGGGCTGCGCGGTGCGCCTGCGGTTTGACGGGGAGGTGCCGGTGGTGTTGATCGGCTCGGTGTGGACCAAGGGGCGCTACCAGCCGATGATCGATTGGTTCGCGCAAAAGTTTGAGGAATACGCCGGAAAGAAGGCGTGCATTCATATTCTGGAGGTGCCGCCCGCCGCCGGGTCCGTGCTGTGGGCGCTGGAACTGGCGATGGGGCGGGTGCCGGGGAAGGAATTGCGGGAGACGGTTTTTGGGGAGACGAGGGGGCTGTAAGGGCAGTTTTGCGCAAAAAAATGCGACCGGAGGTGGCGCGGCATGAAGAGGATTGAATCGCTATGGTTGGCATTCATCCTTCTGGCGCTCTGCGCTGGGGCATCGCACGCATCGGGCGAGGCTGTGCCGGAAGATGCGCCGACCGCCGCTTTTGCGTTCGGCCTGTTCTCCATTTATTTGCCGGAGGGAAGCGTGCTGGCGGAGACGGATTATGACTTTTGCCTCGGGATGGAGCAACGCGTCTATGACAACCCCTGGATGGTTATGCGTGTCAACTACATGCCCGTCGGCGATTTCGATGATTTCAGCATGCAATCTTCTATCTCTTTTCTATTTGCCGATTATGGGCTGGAGCAGGATGGATATCGGATAGCGAACATTGAGGCGATCGCGTTTGAAGGCGGAACCGCGCGGGGGCAAATCATGTGCGGCACATCGCAAACTTGCCTTTGGATGGAGGCCAAGACGGACGCATACGGATACGAGATTGGCATTACAACGCCCACCACGGACGAAGCCGAGGTGCTGCTCGCGGATGCCGCGCGGTCGTTCCGGGTGGATTTGTCCATTGAGCAGGATCGTGCCCAGCGCCGCCAAGCCAAGTACCCTGACGGGACGTTTGACAGCACGGATCATGGGCTGAGCATGACGGCGGGTCCGGACTGGGACATTTCGGACACGATTTTGCACCAACGGCCAAATACCGCGTTCGCCATTGAAAAGGATATGGGTGAACGACTCATCCAGATGGTTTACTACGAAGGTTATGCCGCCAACATGTCCGTAAAGGAGATGTTCGACTGGTATGCTTCCCTGCGCAGGGAGATGCTGGGGCTGAAAGAGGCGGGGACGCCCGAAACAATCCTGCTGGAAAACCTCGGCGGCGTGGAAGCACTGACCGTGATACATGAGGCGGATGTATACTCCCAGGAAGTCTGCTTCCTGTACGAGGGCCGGTACTACTGCGGCTCGTTCATGTGGATCAAGGATCTGGACAAAACGGCGCGCGAGGAAACGGCGCAAATCATCCAGTCCCTTGCCCCGGCGCGAAACGAGCGGACTGACTGATCGTCAATCCTCAATAACCACCCCGAGCAGCGCCGCCAGCGTACACGCCTGCATGCTGGTCACGAGCGCGCCTTCCAGCTCCTTGAGGTCGCCGAGTACAATGCCGTCGATCTCGTCGGTGCGCAGGTCCATGTCCTTCAGGCGCACGCCGAACAGCTCCGCGCCGGACAGACGGCAGTTTTCCCATTGCACATCCTTCAGCGCCGCGTAGCCGAACGACGCGTGGTTCAGGTCGCACACCTTCATGCGCACGCTGGTGAGCCTTGCGCTGCCGAAGTTGGCATAGGCGAGCTGGCAGTCCGTGAACGTCACGTGGCGGAGCGTCGCGTCGGTCAGATACCCGCCCACGCCCCGGCACGCCGTGAACGCCACGCGGTGCATGGCCACGTTGTCCAGCCGGGCGCCCGCGAAATCGCAGCCGTGGAACACGCAATCCTGGAAGTCTGGCCGCGTGGCCTCACACTCGGCAAAGGAGCACTTTTCGAACACGCACCCCTTGAACGAAGCCCTGCGCACGGCAAAGGACGCAAAGTCCACGCCCACAAGCCGCAGGGCTTCGATGTCGTCCCCCTCGTCCAGCGCGGTATAGACCGGCGCGAGCGAGTCGGCCTCCGTCAGTTCGTCCGGGATTTCGGGTGGGAAGAGCTTGGGCTGCGGTTTGGGCGGCATGGATGTGCGTCCCCCTTGTTTGATTGTTTATATTGAGGCAGGGATTCCTCGCGGAATCCCCTTATGGCGTCCGATTCTCCGAATCAGCGCGCCAACATAGAACACCCCCCCTTGCCGTGAGGCAAAGAAGGGATTCCAAAGGGGCTATGCCTCTTTGGCAGGGGTTTCAGGGGACAGTGTCCCCTGACGTTCCTTCCTCATCAACTTCGGCCCGCTCGCGCACCGGATGCACTCGCGGTCGTTCGGCTTGCAGCCCATCTTGCAGTGGGCGCAGACCGGTCCGGCCTTGACGCGGTAGAGCGACACGGGGTTGAACAGCGCGTAAATCGCGCCGAGCGGGCACAGGTACTTGCAGAACGGGCGGTAGATGATCACGGAGGCGACCAGCACCACCGCCAGGATCGACAGCTTCCACGTGTACAGCCAGCCGATGGAGGCGCGGAGCGGTTTGCTCAGCAGCACCAGCGGAATGCCGCCCTCCAGCGTGCCCACGGGGCAGAGCCACTTGCAGAACCACGGTTCCCCGCGGCCGATGAAATCCACAACGAACAGCGGCAGCAGAATGACCAGCACCAGCAGCACCGCGTACTTGAAGTAGCGCAGCAGCTTGTCCCCCCGGAAGGTCTGGATTTTCTTGGGAAAAGGAATCTTGTGCAGCAGATCCTGGATGAGGCCGAACGGGCACAGCCACCCGCACACAAACCGGCCCATCAGCGCGCCGATGATCGTCAAAAAGCCGAATACGTACAGGGACATCTGAAACCGCGCGTCCGACAGCACCGCCTGCAGCGCGCCGATCGGGCACGCGCCCAGCGCGCCGGGGCACGAGTAGCAGTTCAGCCCCGGCACGCAGATCGCTTTTAGGTCGCCCTTGTATATTTTCCCGGCGGCAAAGCCCACCACGTAGCTGTTGGTCGCGGCGGCCCAAAACGCCTGAAACAGGTGCCGCCCGCGCGCGCCCTGCGCGGATCTCGCTTGTTTTTTCTTATCCATCAACGCTCCATTTTGACTACAGAACAGGGCCTTTCGCGTTCCGACTGTGGGGAGTTCGAGGGGTCATAAACCCCTCGATTTCGATCGTATCGACCGGCTTCGCCGGTCGGGCGGGGAGTTTTCCGGAGGCGAAGCCGGAGGAAAACATTCCTTCGTCAGGGGGATATCATAAGGGGGACGTGTCCCCCTTATGCGGATTATCCAATGCCTATGCACTCCAGGCAGATCATGACCGCCTTTTTCAGCACGGTTCTCTGCTCACCCCTTAGCAGCCCGAGCGCGACCATCGCCGCGCCCGCTAGAAGCAGCGCGAAGGGCAGCGCGCGCCGAAGCCGCTCGCTCATGTGCCTTCACCTGTGGCCGCCTCGGCGATGGACAGCCATTCCTCCGCGCCGCGCGCACCGATAATGACATCCACCACCTGGCCCTGGCCGTCAATCAGCAGGGTGGTGGGGATGCCGGTCACCGCGCCGGCGGCAATGGCCATGAGGTATTCGTCCGGCGCGACGACCGGGTAGGTCACGCCCGTTTTTTCGAGAATTGTTTGCATCGTTTCCAGGGCGGCCGTGTCGGGGCGGCCAAACTCGTCCACCGCGTCCAGCATGACGCCGAGCACCTGCACCTTGCCGCCGCTCAGGTCGGAAATCTTCGCCAGATCCGGCATTTCCGACACGCACGGGCCGCACCACGTGGCCCAGTAGTTCAGCAGCGTGAGGGGCGCGTCCTGAAAATACGCCTCCGTGACAAACCCATCCCCGTTGAGGCGTTCCGCTTTGAAAGGGCCGAAGGTCACCGGCTCCTGCGCGTTAGCAACCGGCACGGAAATCAACAGGCACAGGGCCAGCGCGAGCAGCGTCGCCTTTTTCATCCTGGTGGGCCTCCTTGATGTAGTACGGCCAGTATAGCATACAACGGCTCCAAAAACCATCGCGCAATGCTTTATGGAGCAGCAGGAATGTTTTTCCTCGCGCGAAATATTTTACGTGATTTCACTCTTTTTTAGAAATTATTCCGAATATCGACCGGGAATCTTTACTTTTTCCGGCCATAGAACTATACTAGAAGAAACCTTTTCATGGGGTGTGTAGTATGGACGAAATCGATAAAAAAATACTCCGATGTTTGCAGGATAACGCGCGGATGACCGCGTCGGCGATCGGCGCGCACGTGAACCTTTCCGTCTCCGCCGTCATTGAACGCATTAAAAAAATGGAATCATCCGGCGTCATTCGCCAGTATACCACATTGCTCGACCCTGCCTGCATGGGACGCGGCATCTGCGCGTATATCTCCGTGAGCCTGGAACACCCGCGCCACAACGAGGGATTTTCCCAGAGCGTGCGCGAGAACCGGCACATTGACGAATGCCACTACGTGACCGGCGATTTTGACTTTCTGGTGAAGGTCGCGACCGACTCCACGCGCTCCTTGGAAAGCGTGCTGGCGGAGATCAAGAGCATTCAGGGCGTCTCGCTGACGCGCACGCTCGTGGTGCTTTCCACCATCAAGCAGGATGTGCCGGGCATTTCGGAATCCGCAAGGTAGGGATTCCTTGTGGAATCCCTGTATGGCGCCCGATTTTCCAAATCAGCGCCGCCTGCCAAGTAGCGTCTAGCGACGCCAACGATAAATATTTCTTGCAAGGAGGAATCCTACCATGGTCATCGGAATCCCCAAGGAAATCATGCGCGGTGAGCGCCGTGTGGCCGCCACGCCGGAGACCGCCGAAAGGCTCGTGAAGGACGGAGCCGAGGTGTGGATCGAGCAGGGCGCGGGGGAGGGCGCGTATTTCCATGACGCGCAGTACCAGCAGGCGGGCGCGAAGGTGGTCGCGGACGCGCGGGAGATTTACGCGAAGGCGGATGTCATTCTGAAGGTGAAGGAGCCGCTTTTTAACGAGCGTGAAAACGCGCACGAAATCGACATGATGCACAAGGGGCAGATTCTCATCACGTTCATTCACCCGGCGTCCCCGGTCAACCACGAGATGGTGCAAAACATGGCGAAACAGGGCATCGTGGGCCTGACGCTGGACGGCGTGCCGCGCATTTCCCGCGCGCAGAACATGGACGCGCTGACGTCGATGTCCACCTGCGCGGGCTACAAGGGCATCCTGATCGCCGCGAACGAGCTGCCCCGGTTTGTGCCGCAGATTTTCGGCGCGGTGACGATCAAGCCCATCAACGCGCTGATCGTGGGCGTGGGCGTGGGCGGCCTGCAGGCCCTAGCTACGGCAAAGCGCCTGGGCGCGGTGGTGCACGCCGCGGACATCCGCCCCGCCGCGAACGAGCAGGCGAAGTCCCTCGGCGCGAAGGTGGTGGATCTGGGCGTCCCGGCGGAGGTTTCCGTCGGCGAAGGCGGCTACGCGCTGGCGCTGTCCCGCGAGTGGACGGAGAAGGAGCGCGCCGTGCTGGCGGGCATCCTGCCCCAGATGGACGTGGTGTTCCTCAGCGCGCTGGTGCCGTCCAAGGTCGCGCCGGTGCTGATCACGGAAGAGATGGTCAAGACGATGAAGCCTGGCTCCGCCATCGTGGATATTTCCATCGACCAGGGCGGCAACTGCGACATCACCCCGGCCGGCACGGTGGAAGTGAAGCACGGCGTCACGCTGATTGGCATCAAGAACATCCCGGGCATGATTCCGGAGTCGTCGTCGCTGATGTTCGCGCAGAACATGTATAACCTGGTGAAGTATCTCACGAAGGACGGGCAGATCGCGCTGGACCAGAGTGACGAGATCGTGCGCGGGATTCTGACGACGATCGACGGTGAAGTGGTGCACCGGGGGGCCAGGGAGGCGATGGGCATCTGACGGAGCGTAGGGGGGACTTCGGTCCCCCCTACGGAACCCCCCTAGGGTTGACGAGGAGGATTCGGCCTGAAAACATTGCGATGTATTCCGGGCGGCCTCAGGAAAACGTACAGATTCCGCCACCAGTCCTGCGGGACTGGTTGTGGAATCTGCGGCGGCCCACCGTACACGCCGCTGGGCCTGATTTCATTTGGAGGGGTTTGCGAACCCCTCCAAGCCTCCCCTGGGCGGCGCGGCGTGGCGCTTCGCGCGTCCGCGCTGCTGTCCGGCATGCAGCCGGGATCCATTGTACCTGTCGCTCACCGTTTGGCGCGAACTCTGATCGCTGGCATCACCCCCACCCCAATCTTCTCAAAAGGAGGTCCACGACATCATGCATCCTCTGCTTCTGATCGCTATTTTCATCGTGTCCGCCCTGGTCGGGTATAAGCTCATCTCCAATGTGCCCAGCCTCCTGCACACGCCGCTCATGTCCGGCATGAACGCGCTGTCCGGCATCACCATCCTGGGCGCGCTGTTTTCCACCGGCATCGCCGTGACGACCGGCAGCAAGGCCATGGGCTTTGTGGCCATCGTGCTGGCCATGCTCAACGTTGCCGGCGGCTTTGGCGTGACCGGCCGCATGCTGGCCATGTTTAAACGAAAGGAGCCGGGCAAATGAGCGAGACCATGTATTACATCCTGAGCGCCGTGTTGACCGTCGGCGTGCTGATCGGCATCGCGCTGATGAGCAAGGTCAAGACCGCCTTCCTGGGCAATACGCTCAGCGCGGTCTGCATGGCCGCCGCGATCCTGATTACGCTGTACAAGAACGACCTGCTGGGCGGTGCGCTCCTGTGGATCGCCATGGGCGTGGGCCTGGCTCTTGGCATTTGGGGCGCGTACAAGGTCAAGATGATCCAGATGCCGCAGGCCGTCGCGCTGCTCAACGGCTTTGGCGGCGGGGCCTCGGCCATCGTCGGCGTCATGGAGCTGATTAATCCCAGCGTCCCCGGCGCGTTTTCCAGTTGCACCGCGGCCCTGGCCGTCGCCGTCGGCATGCTGACGCTGACCGGCAGCCTCGTGGCCGGGGGCAAGCTGCAGGGCATTCTGGGGCAGCGTCCGGTCGTCTGGCGCGGCCACGCGCTGCTGACCGTCGGCTCCGCGCTGCTGACCGCGCTGACCGTCGTGCTGCTGACACTGGATGTATCCATCCCGCTGATGACGCTGCTGTGCCTGCTTCTGTCCGGCTTCTTCGGCGTGGCGTTCGCCATCCGGGTCGGCGGCGCGGACATGCCGATCACCATTTCGCTGCTCAACTCGTTCTCCGGCGTCGCGGCCGGCATCGCGGGCCTCGCCATCAGCGACCCGCTGCTCGTGGCCATCGGCGGCGTGGTCGGCGCGTCCGGCCTGCTGCTGACGCAGATCATGTGCCGCGCGATGAACCGCCACCTGATGGACATCCTGCTGGGCAAGACTGTCAAGGCCGCGGCGCACGCGCCCGCCGCCGCACCGGCGCCCGCTGAGCCGATCAAGGCCGAGGACGTGGAAAACCTCGCCGCCGCGCTGACCCAGGTCATCAAGGCCGCGACAATCCCCGGCGAGGACGGCGCGACCGCCGATATGGGCGACCCCTCGGGCTGGCTGAAGGAAGCCAAGCGCGTCATCATCGTGCCGGGCTACGGCATGGCACTCGCGCAGGCGCAGGAGCACGTCAAGCGCCTGGCCGATCTGCTGGAGGGCCAGGGTGCGGAGGTCAAGTACGCCATCCACCCGGTCGCGGGGCGCATGCCCGGACACATGAACGTGCTGCTGGCCGAGGTGGACGTCTCCTATGACGCGCTGTGCGAGATGGACGACATCAACCCCGAGTTTGCCACGTGCGACGCGTGTGTGGTGGTCGGCGCGAACGACGTCATTAACCCCGCCGCCAACACCGCCGAAGGCACGCCCATCTACGGCATGCCCGTGCTGGCCGTGGAGGACGCGAAGCGGCTCATCATCTGCAACTATGACATGAAGCCCGGCTACGCGGGCGTTGACAACCCGCTGTACGAGCGCGCGGGCGTGCGGCTGCTGCTCGGCGACGCGAAGGAATCGCTGGAAATGCTGCTGGAAGAGATGGCGTAAGTTCAGGCGAACGAAAAGGGGCTGCCACGCGGGACGGGTTCTCCGTGCGGCAGCCTTTGTCAACGATCGTGAGGGGAGCAGTGCGGCGCGCGCGAAAGCAACACGGCAGGGACGTATGCGGGCGTTTGGCGTTATCGGCCGAGTTTGTCCCGCCAGGGTCGCGGCGGAAACGCGTTTCGTGCCGGATAGCCTTTGGACGCGCGGTCCCGCGAGGGGCGTTTTTTCTGCTTGCAATATGGCGGGCGATGCGATATAATAACCTCCGCAAGTCATCTGGGTGTGGCGCAGTTTGGTAGCGTGCTTGAATGGGGTTCAAGAGGCCGGAGGTTCGAATCCTCTCACCCAGACCATGGGAAAGTCCTTGATTTTCAAGGACTTTTTTCTTTTGCGGCATGTCGCAAGTGGTACGCCGTCCCCTTCTTTTACTATGGCCTGACTTGTCGCGAGCGCCGTAATCTCCCTCACGCCCGCATGCTGATCCGCCGAAACAGCGCGACGGACACCGCGAACGCGCCTACCGTCACCACAAGCAATACCACCAGCGGCGCGGCACCGTTCCCGGCATATAACCTCAGCGCCTGTGTGGCCGGCAGCGCCTCGCCCGCCCATTGCATTGCCTTGGGCAGCAGTGACGCCGGGAACATGATGCCGCTGAGCATCACCGTGGGCAGGAACAGGCACTGTCCGGCGAGCGTCAGCGTGTTCTGTTTCTTCACCAGGCACGCCAGCAACGCGCCCAGTCCCTCGGAGCAGAGGGCGCAAAGGAGCACCGTCAACGCGTATCGTCCCATCGACTCGGGTATCGCCGCACCAAACAGCAGCGGCGCGGTGACCAGGATGACAACCGCCACCGCCAGCATGTGCAGCGTCGAGATGACGATCGTGGCGATCGGCATCGACCACGCAGGGATGCCCGCCGCCCTGTATGCTTCCAGCACGCCCTGTTCGCGCGCCTTGACCAGCGATTGCGGCATGCCCAGGTACGCCGACATCGACAGCGCGAACACTGTGATCGACAGCGTGAGCGGCGCGCCGGACTCCATCTCCAGCGCCTTCATGATGCTGCCCATCACCAGATAGAACGCCAGCGGCACCAGATAGTACACCATCAGCACGCCTTTGTCCCGCAGGTCGCCCCGGAACTGCACCATCAGGTGAATCAGAAACGCTTTCATATACTCGCACCTCCCGCCACGGACAGAAACAGGTCCTCGATGCCCGCGCGCTCCAGCCGCATGTCCAGCACCGCATCGCCCGACGCACGCACATGGGTCAGCAGCCGGAGCAGCGTCTCGGAAGCGTCCTGGCATACGAAGGAAAGGTAGCCGTCCAGCAGCCTCTCCGGCGCGCGCACGTCACCCGGCGGGTTTGCCAAGCTGTCCGCACGCGTCTTGATCAACACACGGCTGGGGAAGGAAGCGGTCAGCTCCAGCGGGCTTCCCTGCTTGGCGATGCCGCCGTCCTTCAGGATGGCCAGCGTGTCCGACAGCGCCTCGGCCTCCGCCATGTCGTGCGTGGCGATCAGGATGCTCACGCCGTCCGCCTTCAGCCGGCGAAGCTGCTCGTGCAGCGCGTGGCGGCCCTCCACGTCCAGCCCGGCGGTCGGCTCGTCCAGGATCACCACCTTCGGATCATGGCAAAGTGCCAGCGCCAAATGCAGCCGCCGCTTGCGGCCTGTGGACAGCGCGTCGTAGGGCTTTTTCAGATATTCGCCCGCCATGCCGAACCGCTCCAGCAAGTCCTTCCGGTATCGCGCGCCGTGCCACGCGCAGAACATGCGCATCGCCTCGGCGGCGGTCATCGTCTCGGGCAGTGACGTGCTCTGCAGTTGCACGCCCAGCACGCGCTGCACGGCGGGCAGCTCGCACGCCACATCGTGCCCGCATACGTGAAGCGCGCCGCTGTCGGGCCTTCGTAACCCCTCGATGCACTCCATCGCCGTGGTTTTGCCCGCGCCGTTCACGCCCAGCAGCGCGAAGATTTCGCCCTGCTTCACGGCAAAACTCAGCCCGCGCAGCACAGCTTTGCTGCCATATGATTTGTGAAGATCCCGCACGGAAATCGCGTCCATCATGGCTGTCCCTCCAGAAACGCCTCCGGCACTTGGATGCCGTTCCGCTCGATATAGACAGCCAGCGCGGCTTCCAGAAACGGCTCCGCTTGCGCGAACAGCCCCCGGTCGGCCTCCGGCCAGGTTTCGCGGTGGCTGCTCACCGCGCCGAACGCGGCCACCGACGCCTCGCTTCCGTCCGTCATGCGCAGAATCTGCGCCCACCAGCGCGCGGCCAACCGCTGCGCCACATCGCCCTCCACGCTCGCCCCGGCCTGGCTGAGCGCCGCCGCGTCCAGCATCATCTCGCGGATGGCGCGGTACATTTCCAGCGCGTCCGCCTCGGTGATGCGCTGATCCGCCCAGCCGCGCATCAGCGCCTGGTCAAACGGATAGTCCGCCCAATCGCTCATGCCGGAGCCGTCCATCGCGCGGATCAGCCCGGTGAGCACCTCCCACGGCGGAAAATGGCCCGCCCGCACGACATCCAGCGACGCGTGCATGGCGGACTTTGCCAGGTGCAGCGCCTCAATTTTGCGCGTCAGCACGGACAGGTGATCGGATAATGTGCGTTCCAGCGCGTCAAGCGTCACCTCGCCGCCCAGTTTCTCCCGGATTTCGGCCAGCCCGATCCCGATGGATTTGTAGAACGCGATCTGCTCCAACCGGATCAGGTCGGCGCGGGTGTAGTAGCGCCGCCCGCCTTCGGTGCGCCCGGACGGCGGCAGCAGCCCGATGTTGTCGTAATGCTGCAGCGTGCGCACTGTCAGGCCGGTCGCCCGCGCAAGCTCGCCCACCAAGTATCGCTGTTCGTTCGGCTCCATTTTGCTCACCTCTGGGAACAGCATACCACATGACGTTACGTCATGAGCAAGGCTTTGAGGAAATTTTCCGCTGGACGCTTGCGAGGGCAAACAGCGCGGCGCGCTCAGGCACGTGATTGTCCATCGCGCGCAACCTCCCGTCAATCGTACCGATACCAGATGTTCGTGATCAGCGACGAATAGGGGTACGGTTCCTTGTCCTGTTCCAGAATCTTCTTTTCCAGATAATCCCGCACCCGCCAGACGGCGGTGGGGTTTTCGTCGGTCATGTGGAGCACCGCGTCCAACTCGCGGGCGCTCAATCCCAGGTCCGCGCGCACCGCCTCGGGCGTCAGGCCCGAAACGCGCAGGTTCTCGTTCAGCTCAATGCTCGTCTGTTTCAGTTGCGCTCTGTTCAAACTCATCGTACATTCTCCTTTCCTACAGCTTCAGCAACTCTTCCGCGTTCCTGTACGCAATCTTTTCCTTGTCCTCCTGGCTGATGGGCAAATCCATCAGAAAATCCCTCACAGTATCCCGCTTCACATACGGAAAATCATGCGACCACAGCACATGATCCGCGCCCATCTCGCCGATGGCCAGCATTGCCGGGCCACGGCTCGCGATGCCGCTGGGCGTGATATACACATGCTCCTTGTAGATCTCCGAGAACGGGCGGCCAAGGCCGGTCAGCGACGCGGGCATCATTTCGTCAATGCGGTCGAAGTAATACGGCACCAGCTCGCCCCAGTGGCCGGTCATCAGCTTCAAGTTCGGCAGCTTTTCAAAGATGCCCGACAGAATCATGCGCATCATATGGATGCCGGCATCCACATGCCAGCCGTAGCCATATGCCGAGAGCACGGCGGAAACCGGCCCGGGGATGTTCTCGCCCGTGTAGTAGTAGTCCGCAACGGATTCATCCGGGAAGCCGGGATGGAGGTAGACCGGCACGCCGAGCTCCGCCGCCCGTTCAAAGACGGGCAAGAACGCCGTTTCATCGAAGAAACGCCCGTTGTAAGTGCCGTTCAGCGACGCGCCCTTGAACCCCAATTCGTTCACCGCGCGGGACAGTTCGTCCGCCGCCGCCCCTGGGTCGCCCACCGGCAGCGCCGCCATGCCCGCAAAACGATCCGGGTATTTGCGGATGGCGGCGTACAGCTCGTCGTTTGCCTGCCGGCATAGCGGCACGGCGGCCTCTGCGGGCAGGTCCATCGGGCTGTTGTTGCCGTAGGAAATAAGCTGTACATCCACGCCCTGCCGGTCCATGGCCGCGATGCGCAGTTCGTCCAGGTTGCTGATGTCCTTGTTGTTGTCGAGAAACCCTTGCAAGCCCAGGAGGCGCGCGCGCACCGCCGGACGGGCGATCTTCGCCATGACCTCCATGTACCGTTCGTTGACCGCCAGGGACATGTAGTGTTCTTCTGCCGCGATCAGTTTCATCATAACAGATCCTCTCCTCTTGGTTGATGGCCGCATCATACCAAAAGGAGAGGATCAATTCTGTAACCGTGGTTACATTTTGTGGTATTATTCGATGAGCGCGTCAAACGCGCGCTGGTCTACGATGATCACCTCGCGCCCGCCGAGGCGGATGATCCCCTCGTCCTGCATCCGGCCCAACTCCCGCGACAGCGATGGCCTCGCCATGCCCAGGTAGTCGGCCAGCGCCTCGCGCGTGGTGTTCAGCCGCATCCGCCGGTCCTTGTCCTGGATGCCGAGCAGGTAAAACGCGATCCGCTCTCTGGCCGAGGCGATGGACAGCAGGCGCACCTTCTGGCCCAGGTTGTCGATCTTGTCGACGACATTTTCGATGATGTTGCGCAGCAGCACGGTTTGGATATCCGCGTCGATCGTGCCGGGGCAGACAAACAGACCGCTGTCGATCTCCAGCGCCTCGCTGTTTTCCAGCGCCACGGCGTACTCCCACAGCAGCTTTTTCGACGAGAACAGCCGCACGTCGCCGATCAGGTCGCCCGGCGTCGTGTTGCCCTTGCTCAGGCTGCGCTTGCCGCCGGCTGTGTCCTTGGCCATGGCGATGTTGCCATGAATCAGGATATACAGCCTGTCTGGTTTTTTATCCGTCCAGAAAAGGATGTCGTTGCGCGCGTACGAAGCCAGCCTCACCGCGTTGCCACAGACGAGCCGCGCGATCTGCGCCTCTGTCAGCCCATGGCACAGGGCGCTGGTCTGAAGCAGTTCTATCAGGGCTTTTCCCATTGCGCGTCCTCCTTTTGGTTGCTGCTACATGTCCTTTTGGTATGGATTATGGCACGGCGGGAATGCAAACGCAAGCGGGATGAAGGGGCAAGCCACTTCCGCCATGCGGGACAGCACCGCGTGGTGCGTCACCCTTGGGCTTTCGCAGCGCATCGCCTCCGGGAGCCCGGCACAAGCCTGTCGCACACCGTATGCAATTGTTATATATTTCACGGTTTTCGCCGGGTGATGTCAAGATGCGATTCGTTTCGCGGCACTGCCAAGACAGGGCACAGGATAACCGCAAAACGACTCTTTTCATTCTCGTGACGCCCCGTCTTTTATGGGGCAAGCACATCGTTCATGCTCAGGAAGAACAGCCTGCAATCGGTCTTTTGCTCCATGCACTCGTATTCAACTTCATAGGTTGCCGTGGAGCCGTACGCATATACATCGCCGTCCGGGGCCGCGACCAGACTAACAGTCCGGAAATCCGCCGCTTCAAGCTCCAGGTCAACCCTTTGAATGGGCGTTCCGTCCGCTGAGACATATAGCACCGCCCATTCCTTTTCGCCCCATTCCTTCGTATCGTCGGCAAGCATGCCTGAGAGCAAAAACCCTTCCTTATACGGAACAAGGCTTGTGAAACGCGAAAAGGGATGCTGTTCCGTGTATTGCTTCACCCATTCAAGCTCGCCGTTTCCATTGAGCTTCACAAGCGTCCCTGTTTCCTTCGCTTCATACGGCGTAGCCCTTGTGGGGTCAAAACTCGTGATAAACAGCGCGCCGCCGTCCGCTGTGGGGACAACACTGCCCGCTGCGGTTGCGGAGAGCTCATGTCCCTTATAGATCCATTTCGTTTCTCCGTCCAGCCCGATTTTTGAAACCAGGGGCGTATACGCTACGGTAGAGACGCCGCCCGCGACGAGAAAGCCATCCGCGATCTCCACAATTGAATCATAGCTCCCCGGAACATATTCCTCCGACTGGTTCTGCCAAACCATGTTCATGTTTTCATCGAAGAACGCAAAGTTCGCCTTGCCGGTCATCCCGCTAAGCGCGCCATCGCTGTAATGATACCCGCCGCCGAAGTAGCCGCCATGCATGGGCCTGAGCGTTTCGCGCACGCCGTATTCCTTTGCCTTGTAGGCGGGCAGCATGTCCTGCACCTCGCCCTCCTGGGTGATGATGTAGTACTGAGAACCCCACTCCCCATAGGGGCTGAAGTGCCGAAGCATAATCCGCCCGTCCGGCAGAGGCCACGCGCTCACGAAGCCATTTTGCGCAAACGGATCGCTCAGGCCGAGCGACCATTTCCGGTTGCCCTGCTTGTCCGTGGCCACGATATAGCCGTTATCGCTCGGTATCTCCCCATCGTATTCAAGCGTGTGCCATTCCTTGCGCGCCCGGGTCTGGTCCTCAAACAAGCCGTACCAGAGCAGCGTATCGTCGTCTATCGGGAGCAACTGCGCTTCGAACGTCCCGCCGCGAATCTCCTGAATCTTTTCCGGCGTCATGTCGCGGAACATCCTGAGGTTCCATTCGGGAATGTCGTTGGCGGGGTTGTAGTAGGTCGGGCGGGCGCTGATCACCTCCGCGCTCGCGGCGGCGGAAAGAAACAGCATCGCGGAACAAAGGAAAGCAACCATCTTTTTCTTCATCGGGTCAGTCCTCCACAATCTCTATTTTTTTGTTTTCGCTATCGATGTGCGCAATAACCTGCTTCACCGAGGCCTCCCCCGTATGCAGGTCGATCACGATGGCTTGATCGCTGCCCTCTATCCAGAGCGTGAGCGAATCGCCTTCCACGTGTTCAACGGGGAGCCTGAAATCGACCGTGCCCTTTCCGTTGTTCAGCGCGGGGCGCTCGCTGCGCGTGCTATAGCTGTAAGGAATCCGGTCCTTTTGGACGTATCCATCGTCCGGAACCACGGCGAACCCGCCAAACGCGCGGAGCAGGGGCCGGTATTCGACCGAGGCGAACACCTCCAGCGGGGTTCGGGCAATCGTCACCTTCTCAACGACGACGAAGTCCGTCTGCGCATCCACGGTGAATTCCGTTGTCGTCGCTTCGACGGTTCTTGGCACGGTGAAGGTGAGCGCCGTGCTGCCAAGGATGCTGCCATCGTCGATGTTCAAGAGATCAATCGAAAGGTCAATGCGCAGTTCCTCCGCACCGTCCCCCGCAGGGATAAAGGCGCTTCCAACCAACACGCGCCCTTCCCCATCGTACATGGGGTACACGGTAGGCTGCCTCTCCAAAGCCGGGCAAGCGGCGGACGCCCTGACCCCAACCCTCGTTCCGGGCAGATTCGCGATATTCTCCGTGTCCAACATATGCATGAAAGATTCGCTGATCATAACGGTTTCCTCAACAAACTCGCCCTCCACGATAAAGCTCAGGAGCTTGCCGTCATAGAACGCCTCGGTGACCTTGAACGTGCCCAAGTCCATTTCCCCGCCCGACTGCTCAACCGTCGTGCTGATGGCCGTCTTGGCCTCCTCCGGGTTCACCTTTCCCAGACCAATCATGTCGATGAGGTGCAGGCTATGGGCCACGGCGAGCGCGACCGCCGCAAGCAGCAGGGTGAACATCGCGGCCAGCAGGATCGCCGCCACGCTCTTCCGCTTCACTGTAGTTTCCTCCCGGCGGAGGGCATTGGCAAATATCGTTTCAATGCTGGCGGGCATCTCGCCGTAGACATCGCTGTCCCTGATGGCCCTCATGCCAACACCTCCTTCATATCATCCAGCTCATGGCGGAGCTGCGCGCGCGCTTCGCTCAGCCTGTGTTTCGCGGTTCCCTCGGGTATGCGCAGAATCTGTGATACTTCCTTCACCGAGTACCCCTCAAGCCGCAGCATGAAGGGGATTCGGAGCCTATCCGGCAGTGACGACACCGCGTCGTGCAAGGCAATGTCGAAGTCCTCCGCCTGCGCTTCCGGGAGCGTGTCTGTCAGGACAAGGCGCTTGCCCTTGCGGTGGATGTTGTGACACTCGTTGACCAGGATGCGGGTGATCCAGGAACGGAACTTGGTTTCATCCCGCAGCGCGGCGCACTTGCGCAGGCCCTTTTCCAGGCAGTTTTGCAGCGCATCCTCCCGGTCGGCCTTTTCGGGCAGAATGGTGCAGGCGATATAATACAGCGGCCGCATCATCGCCGTTGCCTGGGCGGCAAAATCCTCGCGCTTCATGCTTCACGTCCTTTCGGGACTGGCTCCGGAGTGATCACTCATCCATAGGACGCATGAGTAATGGGAGATGGACCAGATTTTGCGGGGAATATTTTTGGATTTGTATATTTTGCAGTGACGCGCAAGTCCCATCGCGCATCCAAAAGTTTGAGACGCGACCCCTTCGGGCCGCGTCTCTTTCCGTTGTCGTTCATATCGCTAGAGAGCCGCTATTGATCCGCGCGGCGGTGTTTCCCCGTGCCTCAGCGCGAAATCTTGTCCGCCAGCTCGGCCTGGTTCGCGCTCCACCACGCATTCAGCAGCGTTTCCAGCTCCTCGCCGCCCGCATCGTAGTACTCCTGCACGAATGTGTCCCAGTCCTCCAGCGGGCGCGTGCCGGCGATCATCTGCAGCAGCCCGTCGTATACGAAGGCGTTGACGGTCGGGGCCAGCTCGGAGAAGGTGGCGTCCGGCGACATGAAGCTCGTCGGGTCGTAGTAGATCTTCGCCGTGCCGACGTTCTCCTGCATTTTGGTGAACTCCTGGTACAGCGTCTCGTTCTTGCGCACGCGGGTCTGCGACCAGTAGGTGTCATAGTCCGCGGCGATGGTGCTGGTCAGGTATTCGTTGGCGTACCCCTTGTCGTCGGTGAACGCGGGGTTGATCGGCGCGTACTCGCCGTTCTCCAGCACGCTGTAGTGCGTGCCCTCGGTACCGATGCACAGCTCGCGGAAGATTTCCGGCGTAGAGACTTTCAGATTGATCCAGTCCATCGCCGCCTCGGGGTTGGCCGCGGCGCGGGGGATCACGACCACCTTGTCGTTGCTGCGGTTGACGGACATGCCGGCACCCACCTCGCCGGTCAGCGGCGGCAGGTACGCGAACGCCGCGTCCGTGAAATTCGCTGTCAGCGTTTCCGACGCGCTCGGCTCTTCCCACCAGTACACGCGGTTCATCAGCGCCTTGCCGGACAAGAACTTCTCGCGCGCCGTGTCGCCGGTGTTCTGCGGCCATTCGCTGTCCAGCAGACCCTCTGTGTACAGCTTGTTCATGAAGGTGACGTACGCCTTCGCGCCGGGCGCGACGCCGCGGTGCGTGATGCCGCTTTCCGTCACCAGCCAGTTGGAATACAGGCCGAACGCCGAGGCGATCTCGTCGATGAACACGTTCGCGCCTGAGCTGACACCCGTCAGCGGGACGATGCCCAGTTCGCTCTTTACCTTGCTCAGCGCCTCATACAGCGCGTCCGGCGTTGCCGGAAGCTCCGTGATGCCCACGGACGCCAGCAGGTCGGTGCGCACGCGCAGGCCGCTGTTATAGTTCTCGGTGGATAGCCGGTAGGGGATCCCCATCACCTTGCCGTCGATGGTCGTGCTGGTCCAGAGCGTCGGGTTCGTGCCGTCCAGCACGGCTTGTCCCTTCGCCGCCAGCAGATCGTCCAGCTGCGTGTACGCGCCCAGATGAATCGTGTTGGCGAACGAATCCGGCGCAAGGATCATGATGTCATACGGCTCGCGCGCCGCCAGGATGGCGTTGAGCTTGGGCAGGCGCTCCTCGTTGGGCAGCGCGTCGTACTGCACCTTGTACCCCGTCAGCTCCTCCAGGAGCTTCGCGGTCGGGTTTTCATTCAGGTCGATCTGTGAATATTCCGTCAGCACGCGCAGCACGGGCTTTTCTTCCGCCTGCGCAAAGCTCAGGCCGCCCAGCGCCAGCATCAGCGCGAGCAGGCACACCCAAATCCTCCTGGTGTTCATGGTTCATCCTCCTTCTACTTTATCCAACGCGCAAAGCGCGGATATTCCTCATAAATTCGGGATGGTAACGATGCCCAGCGGGCAATTATCCCTTCACCGAGCCAATCAGCACGCCCTTGGTGAAGTGCTTCTGCAGGAAGGGATACGCGACCAGAATCGGCGCGGTGGCGACAACGATGCACGCTGCGATGGTCGATTGCGCGGTGATCTCCCCCAGCGAGTGTACGCCGTGCAGTTCCAGAAACACATCGCTCGCGGAGTAGATGATGTTCTTCAGCACGAGTTGCAGCGTGCGGAGCGACGCGCGCGTCGTGTAGATCATGGAGGTATAATAGTTGTTCCAGTAATCGACCGCGTGGAAGAGCATGATGACCGCCAGCGCGGCCTTGGATACCGGCAGATAGATGCGAAAGAGCGTGCCGAGCTGCCCCGCGCCGTCGATGACCGCCGCCTCTTCCAGCTCCACCGGCACGGATTCAAAGCTGCTCTTCAGGATCAGCATGTTCGTCACGCTGAAAACACCGGCAAGCCACAGGATGTGAAAGGTATTCACCAGGCCGAGGATGCTCATCACCAGATAGGTCGGGATCAGCCCGCCGGAGAAGATCATCGTGAAAATGGACAGGACGAGCAGCGCCTTGCGCCCGCGCAGGTACGGCTTGGACATCGCGTACCCCGCCAGACTGGTCACGATGATCGCGCATACGGAGCCGAGCAGCGTGACTGCCACCGTCACGAAAAAGCCGCGCATGAACCCCTGATTTTGCAGCACATAGCGGTACGTGTCAAAGCGCATATCCGAAAAATCCGGAAACACGCCCACCGTGCCGGACAGGATGGCGCGCTCCGAACTGACCGACTTGGACACGACGATCAGCACCGGCGCCAGCATGCACACGATCAGCAGCGCAAAAAAGAGATAGTTCAGCGCGAGCCACACCCGTTCGGACCGCGTCTGTTTCCGCCGCATTACCAAAGCCCCCTTTTGAAAACCTTGCTGCAGAAGGCGTTCGTGCCGAGGATCACCACAAAGCTCACGCCGGACTCGAACAGCCCCACCGCCGTCGCCAGGCTGAATTTCCCATTGCCGACGCCTTCGCGGTAGACAAAGGTGCCGATCACGTCGGCGGTCTTGTACACGGTTGGGTTGTACATGGCCAGAATCTGCGTGGTGCCCGCCTGCATGATGCTCCCCACGCGCAGCGTGAGCATCAGCATGATGACGGGCAGGATGGACGGCAGCGTGATGCTGATCATCTGCCGGAAGCGGCCCGCGCCGTCCACCTCGGCCGCCTCGTAAAGCTGCGTATCCACGGACGCGAGCGCCGCCAGGAACACGATCGTGTTCCAGCCGCTTTCCCGGAACGCCTCCGTGAGCAGCAGGGTGAAGCGGAAATAGTTGTTTGAGTAGAAATTGACGGGCTGTCCGCCTAGCGCGGCAATGATATTGTTCACCGCGCCGCCCTGCGTGGACAGAAGACCAACAAAAATGCCGTGAATGACCACATAGGACAGAAAGTGCGGCATGTAGATGACGGTCTGCGCGATCCGCTGGTAACGCTTGGCGCGAAACTCGTTGAGCAGAAGCGCCAGCAGGATGGGGAGCGGAAACAGCAACACGATCTTCAGCACGCTGATCTCCAGCGTGTTGCGGATCACCGCCAGAAACTGCGGCCGCGAGAACATCTGCGCAAAGTGCTTCAGGCCGACCCACGGGCTGGCGGCGAAGCCGTCGAACACGTTGTAATCCTTAAACGCGATCAGGATGCCGGGGATGGGCATCAGGCGAAAGCAAGTCATCCACGCAAGCGCCGGGATGAACATCAGGTACAGCACCCAGGTATTTCGCAGCGACCGCCCGCGATGCGGGCGCCCGATGGCTGTTTCCGCGCGCATGATACCGCCTCCCTTTACTTTGATGGCGGCGCTGATTTGAAAAATCGGGCGCCATCAGGGGATTCCGCAAGGAATCCCTCCTTCTTCATCAAAAACGCCTGGCCCGGCACGCCGCCGTGCGCCAGGATGCGCGCCTGAAGCGCGGCGACATCCACGCCGCCCACATCGCTGCCCGCGCGCGCGGCCATCGCCGCGGCGATCCACGCCGCCTCGCCCATCGCCATGACGGTGGGCGTGATGCGCATCGACGCCGCCGCCTCGTGCGTCGCGCTGGCGCAGCGGCCGGTCACCAGCACGTTCGCGGATTTCTTCGGCACCATGACGCGGTAGGGCACGTCATAGCTGTTGCCGCTCTCCGTCTGGGTCCAGTGCAGCCCTTCGCCGGTCGGGTCGTGAATGTCAATCGGGAACGCGCACATGGCGATGCTGTCCGGAAACGCCCGCCGGGAGAGGATATCGTCCTCCGTCAGCGTGTACGCGCCCTGGATGTGACGCGATTCCCTAACGCCCACACAGTCGCCGCTCTCCGCGAGCCAGCACCGCTCGAATCCGGGCACCGAACGCGTCAGGAACCGCATGATCTCGTCCACCTGCGCCCGCGCTTCCATTTCCGCCTTCGTCACCTCTTCCGCGCTGGTGCCGTGGTAGCGGACCACGCGCGTCATGTTCACAATCGCCTCGTCCGGCCGCACCCCCTGGAAGAGCAGCACCCGGTCGCGGTTGATGGACAGCTCGCCCGCTTCCCTCGCGTGGGCCAGGATGTCAAAGAAGCCGGAAATGGCCACATAGTCCATGTCCGTGCCTTGCTTGCCCAGGATGAACTGCTCGGGGTGCCGCTTCACGTACGCCCGTACACTGTCAAAGTTGACACCGCCGACCTTGAACAGCAGCGTCATCGGCTGCGACAATTCGTCCCACACGCGCCCGGTGGAAAACGGCAGCTTCGCCAGCGCGGCAAGGTCTCCGTCGCCGGTCGCGTCGATGTACACCGTGGCCTCGTGCTCCCGCGTGCCGCCCTTGGACGCCGTTTTCACCTGGGTGACGGCGCCCTTGTCGGCCCGCACCCGGTATAGCAGCGCGTTCAGCAGGAGCTCCACGCGCGGCTGCGCGCGCAGCAGGTCGAAGTACACCTGCTTTAGCACGGTCGGCTCAATGGGCGTGATGCTGGCCGCGACGCCGATGGGGTCCGGGATGTGGCCAAGGCTTCCGCCGCGCTCCATCAACCGGTCAATGACCGTCTGCGCCAGCCCGCGAACGACCTGCGTGTCCCCGGCGTGGAACGCCATCAGCGGGCAGACCATTGCCGCGGTGTTCATGCCGCCCAGCACCGCGCTCTTTTCGATCAGCCGGACGGTCGCGCCCTCGCGCGCCGCTGCCAGCGCGGCCAGAATGCCGGAAGGGCCGGCCCCCACGACCAATACATCCACGCGATCAGGCATGGCCGGCACCTTCTTCCTTTGTTTTATTTAGGGAACGCACCGCCACGGCGGCCTCGAACGTGCGCGGCCATGGCAGGCTGTATTCGGCGCGGATCTCGTACCCCGCCAGCGCCGGGTGCGCTTGGACCGCCGCGTTCATCCGCTCCGCGAGGCGCTGCTGTGCGCGCGGCTTGTCCGTCAGGTGGTACGGATCCTCGCCAAGCGCCGCGAGCTCCGCCTGTAGCTCCGCGCGCACCACGCCCTGATACAGAAGGTCGTCCAACAGCCGTTCGGCGGTAAAGATCCGGTTCTCACCCGCTTTTTCCCCCAGGGCGAGCTGCGCGAGCGCCGTGCCCAGGGCGTTTGACGCCGTGTTCCACGCTGAATACGCCGCGAGCGTTAGCGGGTCCACCCGCGTCGCCAGCGCGCGCAGGAAGCTGTCCGCGCCGCCGTTTGCGTAGCAGACATCCAAGAGGCCGACTGGCTTTCCGTAGCCGGAGAGCGCGGCCAGCTCGTCCGCGAGGCGCTCGAACCGCTCGCGCTCCCGGGGTGTTTCCGCCTCTGGGTCCAGCGCGTCCCGCTGCGGCGCCCCGCCCGGCGTCAGCACCGCGAGTACCTTGTCCGCCTCGCCAAGGCCGGTCAGCGTAATCCCCGCGAACCGGCAATGGCTGGCGATGTTCTGCGCAAACGATCTGTCCTCATACTTGGCGATGAAATCGCAGGTGCCGCCGCCAAGCTCGCGCACGTGCAGGTTCAGCGGCTTTGCAGCAAGCATCGCCGCGCACAGGCATCCGCCCTCGTCCGTGCCATTGTGCAATGCGATGCGGTCCATAGCGCCGCTCGCCGCGATCTCATCCAGCAGCGCCGCCTGCTCCAGCTTGTGAAACCCCAGCGGCTGCGAATCTTCCTGCAGCAGCAGCAGGCGGTCAATCACGCCTTCTTGCGCCAGCCGGATGCACGCGCGGTTCACGGTGTGGTTTCTGTCACGGACGCGGCGGTATTTCGCGAGCAATTCCGCCGGAAGCGACGCGGCGATCCGCTGCGCCTCGGCCAGGTCGTCCGGGCTGCCGCTGATTTTCGCGCGGTGGTACGCCTGGGAGTACGCGGTCATCGCGTGATGATGCGCGACATCCTCCCGGCGCAGCGTGCTGATGGACGAGCGCATGACGACGCTGAGCGCCGCGACGCGAAGGCGCGGGTTCGCCGCCTTCAGCGCGGCGATGCCCTGCACACGGCGGAGCGCCTCCGCCTCCGGCACGCCGTCCTCGCGCGAGGCGAGCAGCGACCCAAAGGCCAACTGGTCCACCGACAGGATCAGCGCGTCCGCGTCCTTCGCTTCCCGCGCGAGGAAGGCGCGAATCGCCTCTCCATCGGCGGGGCGCGTGAAATGGTCCATCGCGTCCAAGGGCGGCGTGACGCAGCTTGCGCCCGCGCACGCCAGAAGCTGCGGCGGAAAGTCCATGTTGCACGGTCTGGAATCAATCGGCAGGTAAACGATCTTCATCGGTCTCTCCTTGTTTTCACGCGTCGCGGTGTTTACAGCGCGTCGATCGCTTTGCGGAACGCGCCGATTGCGCGGCAAACCTCGTCCGTCCGCTGGCCGGTAACGATCGCGCCGATCATCAGCCCGCGCACGCCCGCGTCCCGCAGGTACGGCACATCTTCCGGCAGAACGCGCCGCTGTGTCGGCACGACGACGGGAAGGCGGGTCGTCCGGCACAGCGTACGGTACGCGATCAGGTCGCGCAGCGACAGCGGCTGGCCGTATCCGTCCTGCGGGATGACCGACGCCTCCAGCACCCGCGCGCCCACCGCTTCCCATTCGGCTACCTCGCCCGCCGCGTATCCCGCGCCGCACGCGGCCATCAGCGCCTGCGGCAGCGAAAGCAGCGTCGGCGGCACATGGTGCGCGTACAGCGAGAAGAAGTCAAACGGGAGCGCGGAAGCCTTGGGCATGTCGCGCAGCACGTCGGCCACATCCGCGCCGAGCACCAGGCCCATGGGCCCTTTCGCTTCCGCGAGCATCCGGGGGAAAAGCTCCGCATACTCGTCAAAAGGCAGAAAGCCGGTCTTGCTCGCGTGGTGCGTCAAATTGCAGTGCACCTTGACCACATCCGCGCCCGCGTCAAACGCGGCCCGGCAAAGCGCCGCATCGTTCTGTGGCAGGCTCATGATCAGCGTCATCGGCTTTTCCGACAGCATGTGCACAAACGGATTGCGCGCCCCAGCCGCGCCCTGCGTATCCATCCTCATTCCTTACGCTCCCCTTTCGTCCGGTTGTCCTGCGCGAGCATCGCGTAGATCCGCTCAAACCAATACACTTCCGCCGTCAGCGCCGCAGCTGTCTCGAAGTACGCTTCGTCCAGCGACAGCGGGACCACGCGCAACCCCGCATACCGCTCCGGTTGGTCCGTCAGCACTGTGCCGATCCCCAGCATGTGCGCAAGCGCCACGGCCTGCGCGCCGTCGTCGTCGCCCGCCAGCGAAACGCAGGCGTTGTCCCCGCCCCGGCACAGGCGGCCGTCCATCACCAGCGCCCCGCGTCCCGGCAGACTGGCGAAGCAGCACAGGAAGTTCTCCAAATGCCGCGCGTGCCCCAGCACCTGCTGATACAGCGCGCCCTGGTTGGAGGCGTTGTCAATTAGCACCGGCGCGTGGAACCGGCGCTCCAGAATCTCGCGGAGCGGCACATTCTGCCATCCGGTCTCCGCGTTTTCCAGCACGACGCCGCGCCCCACATCCAGCCGCCCCGAAATGCCCATCCCAATGGCCAGCACCGGCAGCGCAGGAACGGCAGCGCGCGCTGCGTCAATTGCCGCGTGCAGCGTGTACAAAAGCCCATTGCCCGCGTCCGCCTCCACGCGCCTGGCGTACACCGGGCGGGCGTACATGTCGGTTACGGCCACGCGGAGCCCCTCCCTGCCCACGAGTACGCCGATAAAGACGCCAAAATCGTTGTGGATGCCGTACACGACCGGCTGCCGCCCGCCGGTCGACTTCTGCGTGCCCACCGTCCGCACAATGTGTAGCTTTCGTAAGGTGTTGATCAGGTCGGACACGGTCGTCGGGCTGAGCCCCGATTGTTGCACCAGGTCCATCTTGGTCATTTCGCCGCGCGCGAGCAGAAAAAGCATCAGGTTGCGAAGGTTGCGCATCTTGAGATCATGCGCCATGCCAGACTGCTCCGGAAGTAGCTGTGCGATGATCATATCTTTTTACGCACCTCGTAATAAGTTGAAAAAAGCATACCGCAAACCGTTGCGCTTGTCAAGGGAATTGGCGCGCTATTTCCAAGCGGCGGCTTTCTCGCGCACAGCGAGCGTATACCTGATTTCCGCCTTTGGATGGATTTATCAGGGAATTCGCCACGTCGTATAGAGCATAGGGACGCACTGCGAAACGGGCAAAGGAGGGCGAATGGAACAACAAAATGGGATGAGGACGTACATACAGCGCACACCGCACAGGCGGCGGGCGGCACGGTGGCTGGCTGGCGGCATGCTGGCGGTTTGGCTGACGGCGGGATGCGGATCGTGGCCGTTTCGTCAGGCGATGGCCGGGGAGAAGCCGGCCACGGGCGAGACGGCTTTCACGGCGGGGGCGCACAGCCATTTTATGGATTTCATGCACGAAACGTACGACCCCAGCCCGGATCGCCTTGCTTCCCCGCAGGAACCATCGGCGGCGTTTCTGCGGTGTGTGGAGCCGATCAATCGAACGGTGGAGGAGGACGGCATCCGCGTGACCGCGCTGGAGGCGATCAGCGACGGCCGGTATCTGGCCGTCTATATGGAGATCGAAAACCTTGTGCCGTGGGACTGGGCCATGGCGGATGTGAAGATGTCCGCGCGGGCGAACGGGAAGGCGGCATCGTCCATGTTTATGTCCGATGAGGCGATGTGGATACCGTACACGCTACACCCATACGATGAGACGCGGACGATAGCCCATCCATGGTTCGGCATCTACGCGCTGCCCGAGGGGGCGGACGGCCACGTCACCATGACAGCCGAGGTGGGCATCTTTCGGATGAATGGCCCGCTGGTGATGCTGGCCCCGAACCTCTACGAGCGGATGGAAGATGCGGGCGACCCCTGGATGAACATGTTTCGCGAGAGGATGAAGGCCCATGGAATTACCGTGGCGGGCGAGGACGAGATGGATGCCGCCGCTTGGGTGCAAGCCGGGTACATCCCAATTGCCGGGTCGAAGTTTGCGCTGGACGAGGGGCATCAACTCTTGCCCGACGCGGCCGAGGCGCGCGGGGATATCACGCGCACGGGCACGGTGAACCTGGCGTTCACGCTGCGGGGAGACGCGGGGGCTTCCATGGCGCGGGCGCTGGCGCCCGGAGGCGAATACGCGCTGGGCAATGACACGATGTGGGTGGATCGCGTGTTCGTGTCGCCGGCGATGGTACGGTTGGAAATGAGGAGCACTTTTCCGGGGGATGATACGGACTTGTCGCCGGACACCCTGCTGGCGGACGGTGCCGGAAACCTGCTGGAATGGGAGAGCGTAATCCGTCACAGGAGCAGTTGGTCCTTGTCCGGACGGGCGGACGGCGGCTTGGAACCCTTGTTTGCGTTTGACATATGGGCCGCACCGGGGGCCTATCTGTCCGCCCGGCAGCTAATCGTCGCGATGATGACGCCAGGGCAGCGATACGGCGGCCTGGAGACGGTTGCGGACTTGGAGCGGGAAGGGATCGCGTACGCCGTCATACCCTTGGACGGCGCGGGGTGGGCACCGGCGGGATTCCCGCTTCCGGAAGAGATTCCCGAGGTTTTTGAGACGCTTGCTCCGGCGGAACGGGGCGTGGGGCGGTATACCCCGATACCGCTGGAGACGCTGGCACCCTGAGCGGGGCTGGGCGGGGTTTTGTACCAAGGGCAACACCGCACAGTCGAGCACGCTGTCCTCGCGGATCTTTCCGCGCTGCTCTGTGTCGCTCTTTCGGTCGCCGTAGCGCTGCTACGGCTTCCTCCAGGCTCCTTGATCAGCGCGAAAATCTCTCGCGATGCCAGCGA
>JAVBOM010000022.1:0-61951 GCA_031550535.1 Eubacteriales bacterium | reverse complement strand
CCGAACTGGAAACACTGCGCGAAACGCTGTCTGCCGCGACAGACAAGCGCCATCGCACGGAGCTGTCGCTTGTGCGCGCGCAGAACGAGCTAAAAAACCTGCAGGAGCACATCTGGTCGGAGTACGAGCTGACGTATGCCGGCGCGCTGGCGTTTCGCGTGGAGCCGTTTGATCTGCGCGAGAGCGAAAAGAAGATTGCTTCGATCCGTGACGAGATCCGGCAGATGGGTTCCGTGACCGTCAACGCGCTGGAGAACTATCGCCAGACCAAGGAACGGTTTGACCTGCTGGACGCGCAGCGTCAGGACCTCACCAAGGCGATTGCCGATCTGGAGGAGATCATACGGGAACTGCTCGTGAAGATGGAGCGCAGATTCCGCAAACAGTTTGCGCAGTTGAACGAGTATTTTGGCCAGGCGTTCGAGATGCTCTTCGGCGGCGGCCGCGCGGAACTGAAGTTTGCCGACGACCGTGACATCCTCAATTGCGGCATCGACATTATTGCGCAGCCGCCGGGCAAGAAGCTGCAGCTTCTGACGCTGCTCTCCGGCGGGGAGCGCGCGCTGACCGCCATCGCGATTCTGTTCGCGATGCTGAAGCTGAAGCCCACGCCGTTCTGCATTCTGGACGAGATCGAGGCCGCGCTGGACGAGGCGAACGTGGCCAACTTCGCGGATTATCTGAAAGAGTTCTCCCAGACGACGCAGTTCGTCGTGGTAACGCACCGCCGGGGTACAATGGAACGTTGCCAGGCGTTGTATGGCGTGGCGATGGAGGAAAAGGGCGTTTCGAGGATGGTGTCGGTGAAGCTGGCGGGGGCGTAGACGGGCGCATGGGGGACTGCGGTCCCCCCTACGGAACCCCCCTAGGGGCTGGGCTGCGGGGACGGAGCCTGAAATCCTCTGGGATTTCCGGGCGGCTCCGAGTAAACGTACAGATTCCGCCACCAGTCCTGCCGGACTGGTTCTGGAATCTGCGGCGCCCCGCCGTACACGCCGCCGGGGCTGATTGCAGCCGAGGGACCGCGGTCCCTCGGACTCCCTGGGGTGGGCACGGCGCTTCGCGCGTGCTTTGGGCACGAATGGGCGGGGTGAACGCGGGAGTTGTCTGGCGCACCGGCCGCAGGGGCGCGCATCGCGCGTCCGTCCTGGCGCTCGGAACGGGCGATTGTGGGCGGGGCGTCCGCCGGTTCCGTTATCACCCTGATTTTGAACCGTGAATTGTTCTGTAATTATATCTACCGTACGGGGGACACCCCAGTCAAGGAGGCATCATGGCGGGCTTTTTTTCGCGCCTGAAAGAAGGGCTTACGCGCACGCGCGAGACCATGTCGGGGCGCATGGACCAGATCGTCCACAGCTACAAGGCGCTGGACGACGACTTTTACGAGGACCTGACCGACGTGCTGGTCATGGCGGATGTTGGGGTCAGGACCAGCGACGAGATCATGGCCGAGGTCAAGCGGCAGGTGCGCGAGCAGCGGATTGACGATCCGGAGAAGGCGCGCGACGTGCTGAAGGCCGTGCTGAAGGAGAAAATGCACTCGCCCCGGCCGCCGCTGACGTGGCCGATGGTGATGCTCGTTGTCGGCGTGAATGGCGTGGGCAAGACGACCACGATCGGCAAGCTGGCCCTGCGGTTCAAGCAGGCGCAGCACGGCGTCATCCTCGCCGCCGCCGATACGTTCCGTGCCGCCGCCGCCGATCAGTTGCAGGTCTGGGCTGACCGGGCCGGCGTGCCGCTGATCCGCCACGCCGAGGGAGCTGATCCCGCCGCAGTCGTGTACGACGCGATCCAGTCCGCCAAGGCGAACCACGCGGACCTGCTCATCATCGATACGGCGGGCCGCCTGCACAACAAGAAAAACCTGATGGACGAGCTGTCCAAGGTGACGAAGATCATCCGGCGCGAGTACCCGGAGGCCGATCTGCGCTCCATGCTGGTGCTGGACGCGACGACCGGGCAGAACGGCCTGGCGCAGGCGAAGGTGTTCCAGGAGACGGCCGAGATCAACGGCATCGTGCTGACAAAGCTGGACGGCACCGCCAAGGGCGGCATCGCTGTGGCGATCCGGTCGGAATTGAACGTGCCGGTGTGGTACATCGGCGTGGGCGAGGGGATCGACGATTTGCAGGCGTTTGACGCGGGCGAGTTTGTCGAGGCGATCTTCTAGCGGTGGAAAAGAACGAGGTTTTGACCCTGGCGTGCGAGGGGCTGGGCACGGATTTCGAGGGCATTTGCCGCCACGAAGGGCAGGTCGTGTTCGTGCACGGCGCGCTGCCGGGCGAGCGCGTCCGCGTAAAGGTAACGAAAGTCCATAAAAACTACGCGTTCGGGCGGCTGATGGAGATTCTGGAGCCGTCCGCCGAGCGCGTACCGCCACCTTGTCCGGTATACCCGCGCTGTGGGGGGTGCACGGCGCAACATCTGGCGTACGAAGCGACGCTGCGCCACAAGCGGCAGCAGGTGATCGATTGCCTGACGCGCATCGGCGGGTTTGAAAGCCCGGACGTGCGGGAAACCCTCGGCATGGAAGCGCCGTGGCGCTACCGCAACAAGGGCGCGTTTCCCGTCGGCGGGACGGCGGGCGCGCCGCGCATCGGCTGCTTTGCCGCGCGCAGCCACGATATTGTGGACGCGCCGGGCGGGTGCCTGCTGCAATCGGAGCGGAGCGACGCGCTGGTGGGCGCGGTACGCCGGTGGATGACGGACTGCCGCGTGGAGCCGTACCAGGAGGAAACGCACCGCGGGCTGATCCGCCACGTGATGACCCGCGAGGCAAAGGACGGCGGCACGATGCTGGTGCTCGTCGTCAATGGGAAAAAGATACCCCACACAGACGCGCTGATAAAGGCCACACGGGAGGCACAAACCGACCTGCGGTCAATCATTTTGTCGGAAAATACCGACCGGACGAACGTGATTCTTGGAACGCGGTCGGTTGTGCTGTGGGGCGCGGACGTGCTGGACGACGAGATCGCGGGGATGCGCATGCGCGTGTCGCCGCGCACTTTTTTTCAAGTGAACCGGGCGCAGGCGGAGCGGCTGTACGCGGCGGCGCTGGCGTTCGCCGGACTGACGGGTCGGGAGCGCGTGTGGGACGTATACTGCGGCTGCGGGTCCATCACGTTGCCGCTGGCCGGGCGGGCGGAGCGCGTGACCGGCATCGAGATCGTGCCGGATGCCGTGGCCGACGCGAAGGAAAACGCGCGGCGAAACGGCGTCATGAACGCGGACTTTGTGGCCGGGGCGGCGGAAACCGTGCTGCCCACGCTGGCAAAGGAAGGCAGGCCGGACGTGGTGGTGCTGGACCCGCCGCGCAAAGGGTGCGAGACGACGGCGCTGGAGGTTGTGGCGGGCGCTCGGCCGGAAAGAATCGTGTCCGTGAGCTGCAACCCGGCGACGCTGGCGCGGGACGCGGCGACTCTGCGGGAGAAGGGATACGCGCTGGGCGCGGTGCAGCCGGTGGATATGTTCGGGTGGACGGGGCATGTGGAGTGCGTGGCGGTGATGGCAAAAGCAGATGTGTGATACAGTGGCGGAAGACAATGCCTGCTTTGCGCGATGGAGGGCTCATGATCTTTGAGAAACTAAGGAATGAGGACTTCGGTAAGCTGGTGCGTCTTGAGCAACAATACAAAATGGCAATCGGCGAGGAGCAACTACACACGGCGCAGATGATGCGGCTTGAGCGAGCCATCCAGGATGGTCAAATCGAGTTCTATACCGCCAAAGCCGATGACGAGTTGATCGCCATGTGTTCTGTAAGCATAACTTTTTCAACATTTTTGTGCCAGAAAAGCGCGATTTTTGAAGATTTCTATATCGAAACCGAGTATCGGCATCAGGGGATTGCGAGAGAGCTTGTAAACTATGTTTTTGATGACATGAGATCGAGAGGGATCGCATCCATCTGGGTGGGGTGCTCCGATGCCCATGTGGAAATGTACAAGCGGTTAGGCTTTTCGATCCCCCTGGGCAATCTTTTGACATGCAACATGTGACCGCTGCGGACGGAGATAACAGGCGGAGATATTTTATGAACAGATTCTACCAAATAGCCGAGGCCGCGAACAAGCGATTCCCCAAGGGCGTGGAGCCCTTCCAAATGGCGACGCGCCTGCTGGAAGAATGCGGCGAGGTGGCCAGGGAAATCAATCACTTTGAAGATACCGGCATCAAGCGGCAAAAGTACGGGGAGCCGAGCAAAGAAAAGCTCGCCAATGAAATACGGCAGTCCATCGCGGAGCTGTTCAAGATCGCGGCGTATTACGGCGTTCAAAGTGAACTGGAAGAATCGATACGCCAGTCCTTGGAGCGCTCGAAGCGCGAAGGGCTGATAGACTGACCGAAACAACACGTAACCACACACGAAGCGCGGAAAAGAGGTGCCCCATTGTTTGAACTGCAAACGCTGAACGCCCACCTCACCAAATGGCAATCCATCCTCCGCCTGCGCGACTGGGACATCAAGTTGGAGCTCGTCACCAAGGAATGGCGCAAGACGGGCGATGTGAAGATCGACCAGGCGGACAAGACCGCCATCGTCCTGATCAACGATTGCAACCCCAAGCAGACCAACATTGAGGCCACCATCATCCATGAGCTGCTGCACATCAAGCTGTGGGGCATGGACCAGATGATCGAGACGCTGCTGCACTGCGTGTACGGCGACGACGAGGACGACCCGAAGTTCTCCTTCGCGTACACACAGTTCATGGAATTGTTGGAGGTCACCGCGCAGGACCTGGCCAGGGGCTATATGGACCTTGGCGCGGACGACAAAAGCGTGTCCTACGGGCGCATTCAAGCCCAGGCGGACGCGGAGTGGCAATAGGGAGGCAATATGGCAGCCGGTCTACATAAGAGCGCGCACGGCAACCCCGTGCCGCTGGGCATGCCCACGCTCCTGGAAGCGCCGTGCCTGGACGAGAGCGTGGCGCTCGCGGGCCGCCTCGGGCTTGATTTTATCGAGCTGAACATGAACCTGCCCGAATACCAGATCGGCACAATGCCCGTGGAGGCCATGCGACGGCACATTGTGCCCGGCGGGGTCTATTTCACCCTGCACCTGGACGAAAACCTGAACGTGTGCGACTTCAACCACGATGTCGCGGAGGCGTACCTGGGGACGGTGCTCAAAGCGATCCGTGTCGCGAAGGACGTGGGCATACCGGTGCTGAACATGCACTTCGCGCAGGGCGTGTACTTCACACTGCCGGAGGGGCGCGTTTTCCTTCAGGAGCGGTACGCGGGTGCGTGTAGGCGGAACCTGGACCGTTTCCACGCGGCGTGCGAGCGCGAAATCGGCGGGGATGACATCAGGATTTGCATTGAAAACTGCGATGGATACGCCGATTTTGCCCGGCAGTCCATCGCTTTTTTGCTGGAGAGCGACGTGTTTGCGCTGACGCTGGATGTGGGGCACAGCCACGCCGCCGGAGGTGTGGACGAGCCGTTCTACGCGCGGCACGGCGGCAAGCTGCGGCACATGCACCTGCACGACGCGCTGGAGAAGCAAAACCATCTGCCGCTGGGGGACGGGGAGATCGACGTGCCGGCGGCACTCGCGCGGGCGCTATGGCACGGGTGCCGGTGCGTGCTGGAGGTCAAGACGATGGAGGGGCTGGCGCGGTCGGTGGCGCGGCTCCGGAAGGGGATGGAGGAGCAACCCATATGAGCATCCAGGAAGAGACGGTTCGTATACGTCCCATGGCGGAAGGCGACATCGCGCGGCTGGCCGACGCTTTCCAGAACTGGGGCGGCGGCAAGGGCCGGGCGCTGTTCACCGGGTATTTCGCGGAGCAGGGCGCTGGCGAGCGGGACGTGTTCATCGCGGAGGCGGACGGCGCGCTTGCCGGGTATGTCACGCTGGTATGGCGCGCGCAGGATGGCCCGTTTGCGGGCCAGGATATCCCCGAGATCAAGGATTTCAACGTGCTGGCGCCCTTTCGGCGGCGCGGCATCGGCGGCCGGCTGATGGACGCGGCGGAGGCGCGCGCGGGGGAAAGGGGTCCCGCCGTCTGCATCGGGGTGGGGCTGTACAGGGATTATGGACCGGCACAGAGAATGTATGTCAAGCGCGGCTACGTTCCGGACGGGTCGGGCGTGTGGTACGGCGCGGAGCAGGTGGCGCCGGGGCGAAGCGTCCCGGTGGATGACGATCTGGCGCTGTACTTTTCCAAACGGCTATAATCGCATCAACATCCTATGGAAGGGCGGATTCAGCAATCATGTCTCTTGAAAAGATGGAGGACTTTTTCACAGCGCGCGTGGACACGTACGACGAGCACATGCTGACGAATGTGGAGGGCTGCAAGGAGGGCTACCTGGAAATGGCGCGCCTGTTGCCGCCGAATGCGCGGACGCTGCTGGACCTCGGCTGCGGCACGGGCTTGGAGCTGACGGCCATTTTTGAGAAATGCCCGGACATCCGGGTGACGGGTATCGATTTGACGCAGGCGATGCTGGACAGGCTGCGGGAAAAGTTTCCGGACAAGCAAATACGGCTCATCTGTGGCAGCTACTTTGACACGGACCTTGGCCGGGAGGCGTTTGACACGGCAATCTCCTTCCAGACGATGCACCACTTCTCGCACGAGGAAAAAATCGGGCTGTACGCCAGAATCCACGCCGCGCTGAAGCCCTATGGGCAGTACATCGAGTGCGACTACATGATGACGGAGCAGGCGGACGAGGACTTCCACTACGCGGAGAACCGCCGCATCCGGCAGGCACTGGGCATCGCGGAGGACGCGTTCTACCACTACGACACGCCCTGCACGGTGGAGAACCAGCGCATGCTGCTGACGCGCGCGGGGTTTGACACGGCGAAAAGCGTGTGGCGCGAGGAATGCACTACGATCCTGGTCGCGACAAAGGCGACAAGATAGGGGTTTTGCGAAAGCCCCTCGGCATTGTCGCGCTCGCCCTTTGGTCGATCACGCATCCTGGTATTGCCGCACTGACCGCATTTGTGTCCATCGCGCACCCCGGGATTGCCGTGCTGTGTGCATTCGCGCCCATCGCTCTGTGCCAGGGTGAACTTTCACCTCGCTTTATCCCGCACCGCGGGCGCTCGGTTTCGATTCTGTGCCGCAGGGCGCCTTCGGGTCGCTTGATCGCCCACAGGGCGCGCTTTCCTCCGCACCCCTTAGGGCGTCCGTTTTTTCGTATCAGCACCGCCATCGCGGCAGCAGGAGGGAAGAAGGACCATCCGATACTTTGCTACGCTCATCACGCTCGGCAGGATCATTGGGTCGCTGTCGCTGTTGGGAATCGCGCCACTGACCGCGCCGTTTTACGCGGTGTATCTGGACGGCGGCGCGGATTCGAAGAATCGGGTGCCATAAGGAGATTTCGCCAGAAATCCCTACTTCCTGTGCGGGCTGAGCGACATTCTGGACGGCGCGGTCGCCAGGCGGACGCACACGGCCAGCCGGATGGGCGCGGCCATCGACAGCGCCGCCGATATTGTGTTCATCGCCGCGGTGTTCGCGGTGTTTTCCCCTATGCTCGCGTGGGAAGGGTGGATGCTCGGCTGGATCGCGGCGATCATCGCCATCCGCCTTGCTTCGCTGGCCGTTGGCTTCGCGAAATACCGCGCGCTCGCGTTCCTGCATACGTACGCTAACAAGGCGGCGGGCGGGCTGCTGTTCGGCTTTCCGCTGCTGTACGGTGCGGTTGGGCTGGCGTGGACGGCGGCCATCCTGTGCGGTGCCGCGACGGTGTCGGCGGTTGAGGAGCTGACGATCACCATCCGGTCGAAAGCCCTGGACAGGGATGCGCGCGGGCTGTTTGATCGATAGAGCGGGACCCCACACTGCCACCACCAAACGATCAGGAGGCCACCATGTCAAACCTGCAGGAGATCGTCGATAATTTCATCGCCACCCACGCCATGCGAACCACCCCGGAGGCCCGCTATATCGATCTGGTCAGCGAGGTGGGCGAGCTGGGCAAGGAAATCCTGAAAGGCAACGCCTACGGCAAAGCCGCCTTGACCATCACGGACGCCGCGCGGGACGAGCTGGGGGACTGCCTCTTCTCGCTGCTGGCGCTCGGCAGTGCGCTGGGGATTGACGCGGAAGCCGCGCTGTACGCTGCGCTGAACAAGTACGCGCGCCGTTTGGCGGAAAAGGGCGGCGCGGGATCGGGCGTGTAGGAGGTGCCGCCGTGAAGGAGGAACGAGCAATGGAAACATTCGACGTGTACCACCGCGACCGGACGAAGGCGGGGAAGGTCGTCGGCCGGGAAACGCCCGCCGCGGACGGCGAGTACTATCTCATCGTGCATGTGTGGATACGGGATAACAGCGGCGAATACCTCCTGACGCGGCGCGCGCAGCACAAGACGTTCGGCGGCCTCTGGGAATGCCCGGGCGGCGGCGCGGTCGCGGGCGAGACGAGCCTGGACACCGCGCTGCGGGAGATACGCGAGGAAACGGGCGTCGCGCTGGACCCGGCGAGGGGCCGGATCATCCACCAGTGCGTGTACGACGCGATCCACGCCCTATGCGATGTGTGGCATTTTGAGCAGGACACAGACATCCGCGAGGCTGCCCCGCAGGAGGAGGACGTAACCGGGGTCCGCAAGGCGAGTCCGGCGGAAATACAGGCGCTGAGGGAGCGGGGCGAGTTCGTGCCGGTGTACGGGTATCTGGATTGGTTTTTGGGAAAATACCAGAATAGGTACAACGACGGCGGCGCTGATTTGAAAAATCGGGCGCCATAAAGCGATTTCAAAAGAAATCGCTGCCTCAGCGCGCCTTCGAACGCGCGAAACTGACGCTTGACGCCCGCAAATCAGACGATACAATGTAAGGGGTGGATTTTGCGACGAAAACGGAGGGAAGCGAGCATGTCAAAGCGGATTACCTTTGCGCTGGCGGGCGCCGGCGACCGGGGGCAGTATGCCTATGCCCCGTATGCGCTGGATCACCCGGAGGAAGTGGCGTTCGTCGCCGTGGCCGAGCCGATCAAGGAACGGCGCGAGCGATTTGTGAACGGATACGGCGTGCCGCCGGAGAACGTATTTGAGACTTGGCAGAACATGCTGGCGGGGCCGCCGCTGGCCGACGCCCTGCTCATTGCCACGATGGATAACGACCATGTGGCCCCCGCGCTGAAGGCGCTGGAAATGGGGTATCGCCACATTCTGCTGGAAAAGCCGATTGACAAGGACCTGGACGCGTGCCGGGCGCTCGCCGCCGCCGCGAAGGCGAAGGGCGCGAACGTGCAGGTATGCCATAGCCTCCGGTACACGCGCTTCTACCGCAAGCTGAAGGAGATCCTGGACAGCGGGCGGCTAGGCCGCGTGGTCAATATCGCGCACGTGGAGGGCGTGGGGTACTACCACCAGGCGCACAGCTTTGTGCGCGGCAACTGGGGGAACGCCGGGGAATCCAGCCCGATGATCCTGCAAAAGTGCTGCCACGACATGGACCTTTTCCTGTACCTGCTGGGCAAGGATTGCGTCTCCGTCAGCTCGTTCGGGTCGCTCGGCTTTTTCCGGGCCGAAAACGCGCCCGAGGGCAGCGCCGAACGGTGCGTGGACTGCGCCCTGCGCGAGGACTGCGCATACAGCGCGACGCGCATCTATGCCCCCGGCGGGCACTGGCACACGCCCACATTGCCGTTTAAGGAGGGTTATCGCGACCTGCGCGACATGCTGCGGCATGGCCGCCTGGGGCGCTGCGTGTTCCACTGCGGCAACGATGTGGTCGATCACCAGGTGGTGAACCTGCTGTTTGAAGAAGGCGTCACCGTGTCGATGACGATGTCCGCGTTCGCGCACCGCATTGGCCGCGAGACGCGCGTGATGTGCGTGGGCGGCGAGATCTACGCGAACCTGGAGGACCAGACGATCGAAATACACGAGTTCGCCACCGACAACCGGGAGATGATAACCGTCAACTGCGGGGCGTCCGGCCACGCGGGCGCGGACACGCTGATGGTGGAGGAATTTGCCCGGAGCATCGCGGAACGCCGCCCGCCCGCGACGGACGTCGGCATTTCGGTGCGCAGCCATGAGATGGCGATGCTGGCCGAGGAAGCGCGCAGGCGCGGCACAGTGGAGCGCCTGCCGCCGATCATCGCCTAAGGCAACACCGCACAGTCGAGCACGCTGTCCTCGCGGATCTTTCCGCGCTGCTCTGTGTCGCTCTTTCGGTCGCCGTAGCGCTGCTACGGCTTCCTCCAGGCGCACCTCGGCATTGTCGCGCTGGGCGCTGGCACCCCCAGCGCTCTGTGCCTCGGCGAGCCTCCACCGCGCTTCATCCGCCACAGGCGGCGCGCGGTTCCGGCTCCTTGATCAGCGCAAAAATTTCTCGCGATGCCAGCGACACGCCTTTGTGCGGTGTTACCCAAAAAATCCGTGCCAGGAGGATACGCAATGCAGCCAATTGTGCCCCCAGGGACCATCATTCTGCTCAACGGCGCGCCGCGCAGCGGCAAGTCCAGCATCGCCAAGGTGATCCAGGACACGTATGAAGGCGTGTGGATGAACCTGGGCGTGGATAACTACATGAAGGCAACGCCCGAGCGGTATCAGCCCGGCATCGGCCTGCGCCCCGGCGGGGAGCGCCCCGACATGGAAGAGATGATCGTGACGATGTACGAGGCGCTGTACCTGTCCATGGCCGCGCACAGCCGGATGGGTCTGAACATCGTGGCGGATGTGGATCACCACGACATGTACGCCAAGCCCCGGAACATCCTAGCCCGGTGCGCCAGCATTGTCGCGGACCTGCCGGTGCTGCTGGTGGGCGTGCGCTGCCCGCTGGATGTCGTGATGGCGCGGCGGATTGAGACGTGGGGGCAGGCGCTCGGCGGGGACGGCCGGGTGCCCGCGCCGGTGGAACGCTGGCAGCGCGCGGTGCACGAGGGGCATGTGTACGATCTGGAGGTGGACACCTCCGCGCTGACGCCGGAGCAGAGCGCGGCGCGCATCCGCGCGAGGCTCGCGGACGGGCCATCCGGAACGGCCATGGCCGACCTGGCCCGCCTGTGGAACTGGGGACAGCCGGTGTGAACACGAGAGCCAAGGCCACCGAAACGGCGCTCTTTCTGGCGCTCGCGTTCGGGCTGCCGTGGCTGGGCGTTCTGGTATTGCGGCTTGTTCCTGCGCTGGACGGCGCGCCGTTTCTGTTGCTGTACGGCGCCATGGCGGCCGCGCCGGCCATCGCCGCGATGGTTTGTCTGCTGTGCTTTGAGGGCAGGGTGCGAGTGGTTGCGCGGTTACGCTGTTGGTACGCGCCGCGCGCGCGGCCAGGAGCAGTGGCGGCGGCGCTGGTTCTGCCCGCGTGTACTTTCCTGCTGGCCGCTTTGTTCTGCCGCTTGCTGCTGGGCATTTCTGTTTTCCATACCGGCGCGGGTGTGGGGCAAGTGCTGATCGCGCTGTGGGCGCTCGTATCGGAGGAGGCGGGCTGGCGCGGGTTCCTGACGGAGCGGCTGGAAGGCACACTTGGCCGGCTAGGAACGCCGCTCGCTGTAGGGCTTCTGTGGGCGCTGTGGCACGCGCCGTTTTTCGCCCTGGGAACGCTTGCGGCACCTGTGGCCGCGTTTGCGCTGGGGTGCGTGGCGGACAGTTACGCGCTCTACTGGCTGACGCGGCGCGCCCGGGGAAACCTGATTCCCGCGTCCGCATGGCACGCGGCGGGCAACGTTCTTTTCTGCTTCTTTTGGTTGTATCCGAAACAAAATGGAGGAAGCGCGCTACCGTATCTGCTCTATGCACTGTGCGCCGTGCTCACGGCGACCGGGGTTACGCTGTACATACATACAAAAGAAAACGCGAAGGACGGGAGGGGGATGCTTTGCCGGTGACAGAGCGGGAGGCGCTGCACCGAATCCTTATGCAAAGCCCGGCGGTGTATACGCTGCTCACGCGCGCCCAGGGCTTTGGTCAGCCGTACTATCTGGGCGCCGGATGCGTTGCGCAGACTGTGTGGAACCATCTTTTCGGCCACGATCCGCTATATGGCATTGACGACGCGGATTTTGTATATTATGATGTTGACATATCCTATGAGGCGGAGGACCGGACCATCCGCGCCGTACGGGCGATGCTGGGGGACGGCCCGCTTCGGCTGGACATCAAGAATCAGGCCAGGGTGCACGTGTGGTACCCCGCGCGCTTTGGCCGGGAGATCGCGCCGTACCGGACGGTGGAGGACGCCATCACCACCTGGCCGACCACGGCGACGGCGGTCGGCGTGCGGCTCGAAGGGGACGCGCTCCGCGTGCACGCGCCGTTCGGCCTGGCCGATCTGTTCGCGCGCGTTGTGCGGCCGAACAAGGCGCAGATCACCGAGGAAATCTATCGGGCGAAAGTGGCGAAATGGACGGCCAAGTGGCCGGAGCTGACGATCATTCCATGGGAGGAGAGATAATCGCATGGAAAACGCGTTTACGTATGTCGACACGCTGGTCTTGGTCGCGGAGGATTGTCCCGCGCTGGTGGCGACGGTGCCCAAGAAGCGGGCCGGAAAGGCGACCGTCGCGACGATCCAGTACGCGATGCTGGCCGAGCGCCCGTATGTTTATACGCAGGACGAAATTGTGTTCCGGACGTATCTGGCCCAGAACGCGCTGGTGCTGGCGGGCGAGGAGCGCGAGGAGGCCAAGCGGGTCTTTTTTGAGACGCCCAGATCCTGCATGCGCGCGTCGCCGCTGGTCAGGTCCTACGGCTGGGGCATCCACTTCAACGCGTCGGGCACGGCCGCGCTGGTGGGCCGGGAGACCGAGGAATACCACGCGCTGGCCGCGGATACGCGGGTGAAAAAGGAAAAGGGAATGAAGCGCGTGCGGGAGACGAAGTAAAGAGGTTGGGATTCCAGGTGGAATCCCTTTATGGCGCCCGATTTTTCAAATCAGCGCCGCCATCAAAGCGGAACAGGGACAAGCACGGCAAGATCGCGCGGAGAGGGGTCGCGACGGATGGGCGGCATCTCCCCGCGCGATCCGGGGCAGCTATTCCTTTTCACCCAAAAGACGCTTTGCTTCCTCGCACCACTCCAGGTAGGCTTCATACGCTTTCACGCCGAATTTGGCGGTGAGCAGGTAATAGAAATGCGCCCTGTTTCCTTCCACTATTCCCTCAAGCTCTTGGACAGCGCCCCGCAAAAAGGGAAGCTCTTTTCGGATCTTTGCCTCGAAGCTCCTGATGTGTGCGATGGTGGTTTTCTCATCGGTTTCATCGGCAAAAAACAGTTTTAGCAGGGTTTCATAGCGTATCTCGTCCTTCTGGACGGGAAGCGCGAGCCATGCCCGCAGGTGGATGCGGCCCTGCTCGGTGATCGCGTAGGTGATCTTGTTCCGGTTGCTTTCCACCACGTTCCTTTTGACAGCCAGCCCGCTTTCGACCAGCCCTTTGAGCGTGGGGTAAATGCTCCCGAAGCTCGCGCCCCAGAAAAAGGACAGCGTGGTATCCATCCGCTTTTTGATCGCGTATCCGGTCATATCCTCGTGGCTCAGCAGCCCCAGAATGACGCAATCCAGCTTTTTGTCGTTCGCCATGCTCAATCCCCTTTTTTCATCCGATATGCGAGCGCCTTGCGGGGGCAAGCGTCGATGCAAGCGCCGCACTGGATGCATTCGGCGCTCACGACCTGATCCTGCCGTACCCCGCCAGGAAGGCGGCGCTGATTTGAAAAATCGGGCGCCATAGAGGGATTTCGCAAGAAATCCCCACCGGTTGCATCGATGCTCATAGGGCACGCCTTGCCGCACAGATGGCAGGATACGCACTTTTCGCGGTCCAGCGCCACGCGCAGCCCCGGCAGGTGAAGCAACGTGCGGATTTTTGTGCCAATCACCATGAAGGGCGCCATCCAGCAGAAGTAGTGGCAGAACGCCCGCTTGCCCGCGAGCAGGGCTGGAATCAGGATGAGCAATACGATGCCGTAATAGACGATATAGCCGTAAATATTGGACACGGAGACGCCGTGTTCCGTCTGATAGAAGAAGTCGATCCGCACGATTTGCCCCTGATGGATGTAGCAGAAAATGACCGCCGCGATCCACACAGCCCAGATGCCATACTTGATAGAATTCCGCCAGCCCTGCTTGGGGGCTTTGTCGTTGGCGAGAAACGCGCACTCCTGGAGGCCGCCCGCCGGACACAGGTACGCGCAGAACAGCCTGCCAAAGAACACACCGCCCACGAGCAGGGCGGCAAAAATGATAAAGCTCCCGTTGATAATCCCTTCCAGCCCGGCGGTGAGTATCAGCACAGGGGAGAGATAATACAGGGTAACCGGGAAAAAGAGCAGGGAAACGATCAGCAGGAGCCTGCGTGTTTTCTGGCGCGACATGCGCATCCCTCCATATATCGGATTGATATATGGATGATATATCAATCCGATATATTTGTCAAGCGTGAGAATTTGGCGCGGCCTTTAGCAGGACGCCTCCGGTATGTCGATTTCCATCTCCATGCCTGCGCCCTCCCATCCGTGCGGGCGGCGCAAAAAGCCCAGCTTTTCGTAGAAGCCTTCTTTCCCGCGCGCGCACATCAGGCAGAGCGACACGCTCGTGCCCGGGAGGCTTTCTCTCCTGACGAAATCGACGAGCCATCGCACGATCTCTTTCCCGATGCCCATGCCCTGGCGTTCCGGGACGACGCGGACATCGTTGATATACCAATAAATCGCCCAGTCGCCGAGCAGCCTGCCCATGCCGATGATCTCACCATTCTCATAAACGGCAACCGAATAGATCTGGTGCGCCAGGGATTTTTCCGCCTGATGGCGCGGATCCTCCGCATCTCCCATTTTCCGCTGCAGCAACAGATACGCGTCAACGGTCAGCGCATTTTCCCGATAGAGGATGTTTGTCAATTCCTGTACACTTCCTCCGCGTACCGCACGCTATCCATCGCGTCGCGGACGTACCGGTCCGCGCCAATCCGCACGGCATACGCCTCCGTGAGCACCGCGCCGCCGGCCATGATCCTGACGGCCGGCAGCGCCGCGCGCAGCAGGCGGATCGTCTCCTCCATGCTGGAAACGGTCGTGGTCATCAGCGCGGACAGGCCGACCAGCCGCGCGCCGCGCGCTTTCACCGCCTCCACGACGGCCTCCGGCGGCACATCCCGGCCCAGGTCGATCACATCGAAGCGATAGTTCTCCAACATCGCCTTGGCGATGTTTTTGCCGATGTCGTGGATATCGCCGCGCACTGTGGCGACGACGATTGCGCCGCGTCCGCCGCGCTCGCTCGCGGGCAGGCGGCTGCCCAGCGCGTCAAACGCGGCCTTTGCCGCCTCCGCGCTCATCAATAGCTGCGGCAGGAACGCGCGGCCCGCGCCAAAGTCGTCGCCGACCGCGTTCAGCGCGGGGATCAGATCTTCCTCAATGATGGACATGGGTGGCCGCGTGTCCGCGAGCGATATGGCGAGTGCTGTCGCCTCGTCACGCAGGCCGCGCACGATCGCCTGGCGTAGCGTCTGTTGCACACCGACCGCGGGTCTGGTAGCGGTGTCCTCCTCGGCGGCCATGGCGGCGATGTACGCGGCACACGCCGGGTCCGCGCCGAGCAGCGCCCGGGACGCGCACACAGCGCGCATGATGTCCTCGGCAAACGGGTTCAGGATGGCGGCGGACAGCCCCGCGCCCGCGGCCATCGTGTAGAATGCGGCGTTCAGCGCGCTGCGTTTGGGCAAACCGAACGAGATGTTCGACACGCCGAGCACGGTCTGCACGCCAAGTTCCGTGCGGACGCGCCGGAGCGATTCCAGCGCCACGAGCGCGGCGTCCGGCTCGGCGGAGACAGCCATGGTCAAGGGGTCGATCACGAGGTCGGTTTTCGCGATGCCGTATTCCGCCGCCGTATCGAGGATGCGCCGCGCGATGGCGAGCCGCCCGTCGGCGGTTTTCGGGATGCCGTCCGCATCCAGCGTCAGCGCCACCACCACACCGCCGTACTTTTGCACCAGCGGGAACACCGCCGCCATGCTCTCCGGCTTTCCGCTGACGGAATTGACCATCGGCTTGCCGTTATAGCGGCGCATCGCGGTTTCCAGCGCCCCGGCGTTCGCGGTATCGAGCTGCAGCGGCAGATCGCACACGCCCTGGATGGCCGTGACGAGCCGCGCGAGCCACGCGGCCTCGTCGATGCCGGGGAGGCCCGCGTTCACGTCCAGAATCTCCGCGCCCGCCTCGTGTTGGCGCACAGCCTCGCGCAGCATCCAGTCCACATCGCCCGCCTGCAGCGCGCGCTTCATCGCGGGTTTGCCGGTCGGGTTGATGCGCTCACCGATCAGGATGGGCGAGTCTCCGCCGATCACGACCGCGCGGCTGCCGGAGGACACCACTGTGCGCGCAACCGCCTGTACAGGCCGCAGGGTGATGCCGCCCAGCCGCTTCACCATGGCCGCGATGTGCGCGGGCGTGGTGCCGCAGCAGCCGCCGAATACCTGCGCGCCGATGTCTGCCGCCTGTGCCAGCGCGTCCGCGAATGCCTCGGGCGATTCGTCAAAGACGGTTTGGCCGTTTTCCTCCCGGGGCAGACCGGCGTTCGGGCAGACGATGAGCGGCAGGGTTGTGCACGCGCGCAGGGCAGTCAGGCTCGGAAGCATCGCCTCCGCGCCCAGGCCACAGTTGAGGCCCAGGGCGTCCACGCGAAGTCCTTCCAGCAGCGCGGCCACCGCCGCCATGTCCGCGCCGGTCAGCAGCTTGCCGCGCGCGTCCACCGTCACCGTAGCGAGCACGGGCAGGCCGGTTTCCTTCGCGGCGAGGACGGCGGCCTTCAGCTCGTACGCGTCGCTCATCGTCTCGATGACAACGCAGTCCGCGCCCGCCTCCGCGCCCGCCATGGCCGCCTCGCGGAACAGGGCGCCGGCGTCGTCAAAGTCCAGATCGCCGAGCGGGGCGAGCAGCTTGCCGCTGGGACCTATGTCCATCGCGACGAGGTGCGGCGTGTCCGACGCTTCCCGCGCAAGCTGGACGGCGCGCCGGACGGTGCTTGCCACCGTGTACCCGCTGCCCGCGAGCTTCAGCGCGTTCGCGCCGAACGTGTTGGTTTTCACGAGATGGCAGCCCGCGTCCAAATACGCGCGGTGAATGGCCCGCACCTGATCCGGCATGTGCACGGTGGCAAGGTCCGGGGCGATGCCCGCCGGAAGTCCGGCCCTTTGCAGCATGGTGCCCATGGCGCCGTCGAGGAACAGCGGTCGGTTTCCGAGGATGTCGCGCAGATGCATGGCGATTTCTCCTGTCAGATGGATTGGTAGGGTTGGCAAGGGAAAGTTGGGGTTTGGCGGGGGGATTCCGTGAGATTTTGTGCGGCGCGGCAGTACGGACGGCCATTGGCCGCCCCTACGGCGGTTCGCCCAGTCAGCCCGCGCGTTTCGGGCGTTATGTATTCTGCCCCCGAAACGCGCAATCCGCCTTCCCGCACCGCGCGCACTTATCCTGCGCGCACCCCTCCGGCGCGGGGCCGAGCCCCAGCACCGCCGTCACGGACTTGACGGGGACGAGCATGCCGCCGTCCGTCAGGTATAGGCCGATGCGCCGTCCGGCGTCCAGCGCGTCCAGCAGCGGACGCTGCGCCGCAAGCGAAAAATCGCCGTAACCGGGGGAGAAACGCGGGCGCTCCGCGCCGGGGATCACAGCCTGCGCGGCGTCGCAGTGCGCCTCGATTTTCGCGGCGGCGCACGCGTGCAGCGCGGCGGCGCGGGGCATGTCGATCGTCTCCGCGCGGCGGATCATCCGGTCCGCCTCCGCGCCGAGCGTCGCGGCCAGCAGCGCCACCTCCGCGCAGCCCGTGAGGTGCGCGCGCAGCGATGCGCTGCCGAACAGCGCGAGCACCTCTTGAACCGGAAACACGCGCAACACATGGCGCGGCCGCACGGGTTCCAGCGCGCGCAGGGCTTCTTCCACCAGCGCGAGCGCGCGGCCGTCGTCCGGCCCCGCGCGCAAATACCGGAGGGCCTCCCCCGTCAGAGGATTCATCCCCGCAGGATCGCGGACAGGTTCCCCATGATCGCCGCCGCGATGGCTGGCTTGTTCATCGTATATAAATGAATGTTGTTCACACCATTGGCGATCAGATCGATGATCTGCTCGGTGGCGTAGGCGACGCCCGCCTGCCGCATGGATTGCGCGTCGTCGCCAAACCGGTCCAGAATCGCCAAAAAGCGCGGCGGCAGCGCGGTGCCGCTCGTTTTTACGATGCGCTCAATCTGGCGCTTGTTCGTCACCGGCATGATGCCCGCGAGCACCGGCACCTTGACATCCTGCGCCAGCAGGCGGTACAAAAAACGATACAGAATGTTATTGTCGAAGAACATCTGTGTGGTCAGGAAATCGCAGCCCGCCTCGGCCTTTTGCTTCACGAACTCGATATCCCGCACGCGGTTCGGCGATTCGACATGCCCCTCCGGGTAGCACGCCGCGCCGATGCTGAACCCGCCGCGCGCGCGGATGTCCGCCACCAGTTCGCCGGCGTAGCGGTACTGGTCCGGCTGGGGGAAGTCCGCGCCCTCCGGGATGTCGCCGCGCAGCGCCAGCACGTTTTCGATGCCGTGCGACTGTAGCGCGTCCAGCGTCCCGGCGATTTCGGCCTTGGTCTGGGAGACGCAGGTCAGGTGCGCCAGCGCCGTCACGCCCATCGACTGCACGGCATCCGCGATTTCTAGCGTCGTCTTGGACGTGCTGCCGCCCGCGCCGTAGGTCACGCTGATGAAGTTCGGATGGAGGGCTGTCATCTCGCGGACGACGGCCTCCATCGCGGCCCAATCGCTGCCGGGCTTGGGCGGAAATATTTCCAGGCTGAATGTGATACGTTTTGGTTCCATCAGGTCCCGTATCCGCATGGCCGCGCCCTCAGCGCGCGGAGGCGGCCAGCGCCTGCGCGAGGTCAGCGATCAGGTCGTCCGCGTCCTCAATGCCCACGGACACGCGCACCATCTCCGGCGAGATACCGGCCAGCCGCATTTCTTCCTCGGAGAGCTGGGAGTGCGTTGTGCTCGCCGGATGGACGACCATGGACCGCACGTCCGATACGTTCGCGACGAACGAAAACAGCTTCAGCGCCTCAATGAACTTGCGCCCGGCGGCCAAGCCGCCCTGGATGCCAAACGTGAAGATGCCGCCCGCGCCGCGTGGGAAGTACTTCTGCGCGCGCGCGTAGAACGGATCGCCGGGCAGGCCGGGGTAGTTCACCCACGCGGCCTCGGGCTGGTCCTTCAGCCACGCGGCGATGCGCAGTGTGTTTTCGCAGTGGCGGTCCATGCGCAGGCTGAGCGTCTCCACGCCCTGCAGGAACAGGAACGCGTTGAACGGCGAGAGGCAGCCGCCCGTATCGCGCAGGAAACCCGCGCGCAGCTTGGAAACATAGCCGCGCTCGCCCAGGTCCGCGTAGGTCAGGCCGTGGTAGGACTCGTCCGGCTCGTTGAACTCCGCGAAGCGCGGGTTGCCCTTGAACGAAAAAGACCCTTGGTCGGTCACGCTGCCGCCGATGCTGGACCCGTGGCCGCCGATGTACTTGGTGAGCGAGTGCACGGTGAAGTCGATGCCGTGCTTTTTCGCGTCTCGCAGATACGGGGTGCCGAACGTGTTATCCGCGATGACGGGCACGCCTGCCGCGTGGGCGATGGCCGCCACGGCCTCAAAATCCGGGATGTTGATGAGCGGGTTGCCGAGCGTTTCGACGTATACGCAGCGCGTCTTGTCGTTGATGGCGGCGCGCAGCGCGTCCAGGTCCTCGATATCCACCTGATGAACGCGGATGCCGTACCGCTTCGCGAAGCGACCAAACAGGAGCGTGAACGTGCCGCCGTATATTTTCGACATCGCGATGACTTCGCTGCCCGTCTCGGCCAGATTCTGGATCGCGGCGACGATGGCCGCCATGCCGGAAGCGAAACAAACCGTGCCCACGCCGCCCTCAATGGCGGTCAAGCGCGCTTCCAGCGCCGCGACGGTGGGGTTCGCGATGCGGGAGTAGATGCTGCCGGGCTTTTTGAGCTCAAACTGCGCGACCGCGTCGTCCACATCCTCAAACTGATAGCCCGCGGTCTGGTAGATGGGCACCACGAACGCGCCGGTCGTGCCCTCGGGCGCGTGGCCCGCACGGACCTGCAAGGTGCTGAAGCCATACTTGTTTTCCATTCGGATCGTCCCCTTCGCTGTTCTTTTGTCGGGTCGGCGGCGCTGATCTGGAAAATCGGGCGCCATATGAGGATTCCGAAAGGAATCCTCACCTTAGAGCATTTCGCTCAAACGTAGCACACGTCTTTGCGGATCTTTTGCCGTCTCGCGTTGCCTCGTCCGTTCAGCGTAGCTCTGCTACGCCTCACTTCCTCAGCTTAGCGAGGCGACAAAATCTCTCGCAAATCCATGTCCCACGTTTTCGGAAATTGCTCTTGAACCAAAAAGCGCCCTGCTTCGCGTGTGCGAAACAGGACGCCATTGTCCTCCCGGCTGTAATCCGGCCTTCGCTACGCGCAAAGCGGTGCGGAACGCATTGTCCCGCACATCGGCATGCCCATCGCGCGCAGCGTACCGTACCGCATGCCGACCCCTCCTTTTGTGGCGCCAAGCCGAATTTGTCACATTCTATACCCGATGGGGGCGTTTGTCAAGCGGGAGGTAAGGATTCCTGGCGGAATCCTCTTGTGGCGGCCGATTCTTCGAATCCGCGCCGCCGTCAATGCGCGGGATTGCGCAAGAAGCGATTACTTCTGCCGCACTGCACGTTCCTTACGCTTTTTGCGCTTTCAGGCGCGCTTGATGATGGGCTGTATGACGACCTCCGTGACCACTTCCACGATAGCCAGCAGTATATGCAGGATAAGTTCGCCCATTCCTCCTCCTCGCGCTGTGTGTGTCCTATCCTTGTCAAATTGATATTACCCGTGGTTATGCGCGAGGAACTCCGTGCCCAGGAACGGCGGCACACTGCCGTCAACAATCTCGTCGATGTGCTCGCCGACTGCCGTTGGCAGTAGCCGGATCTTGTCCAGCGACAGAATATCCACCCATTCACAAGCGACCTGCGCGGAATCCTCCTCCGTGGGCGCTTTCCGCTCGTTGTCGGCCAACGCACACAGAAAAATATGGAGTATCCGATGCGCGTAGTCGGGGTGTGTACGCCTGAATGCTTCATCCAGGCAGATTTGCTCGCACATCGTAACCAGCCGGACCGGGACGACCGTATACCCCGTCTCCTCCAGGCATTCCCGGACGACGGTATCGCGCAGCGGCTCATACTGGTTCTGGCCGCCGCCTGGCAGGGAGTAGTATTCGCCGTTGTGCCGGTCCCGGCAGGCGTTGAGAAGGATTTTGCCGTCGTTGACGACGACCGCCTTTGCCGCGCTGCGTATGCTCATGGTCCATCTCCTTCATAGGTTTCCAGCACCTCAATCTTGCCGATGATATGCCGGTTAAATGTATCCAGTTCCTCCGCAGGAACCCAGAGTTCCTGATGGCCGCGCGCGCCCACCGTGTGGGTTTCGTATCGCGCGGCGTATGCGTCGTCCACATCAAAGGATAGGACATAGCCCTGATACTCCGAGTTCGCGTCCGTGACGTTCCATTCTGAGGCGATCTGCCGCGCGTACGCGATATGCAGCACCGGATAGAAAATCGGCTGCTCCGGCAGGCGTGGCGGGAAAGCAGTGTAGCCGCTCGCCTCAATCAGCCGCAGTTCCTTCGCGCCGACCGGCCTGTACAAGCGCATGGACCCACATCCCTTTCGTTTTTCGCGATTATGGTATCGCATGCGCGACAATTTGTAAACCCCGGCGTTGCCACGGCTTTACAAGCCTCCCGCCAACGCGCTACAATAAATCGTATTGTGGATGGGATTTCTGGCGAAATCCCCTTATGGCGCCCGATTTTTCAAATCAGCGCCGCCACCTTGGTCATACTACAAGCCTAGCGCAAGGGGGGAAGCGACAATGTCCGGCATTCTTTTACGCTTTTGCGGCTGTGTGGTCGCCATGCCGGTGGCCGCGTGGCTGCTGCCGGGCGTCACGACGGCGGACCCGGAAACCGCGTGGATCGCGGGCGTCTTTCTGGGCGTCCTGTACCTGATCGCGCGGCCGGTCTTGCGGCTCATCCTGACGCCGTTCAACTGCCTGACACTCGGCCTGGCGGGCATTGTGATCGACGCGGCGTTCGTGATGCTCGCCGCCGAGTGGCTGCCGGGCTTTGCCATCGAGAGCTTCTGGTGGGCGCTGGCCACGGCGGTTCTCGTGTCGCTGCTCCGCGAGGGGCTGGGCAGCCTCGGCAAGAAGAGGCGCCGGTAACGCCCGCCGCCCATGGCGCGCGAATCCTTTGAAATCAAGCAGAAACGCCCTTTTCACCTCTCCACGGTGGCCGCATAGGTTGATGTGGGGAGGTGACGCGCATGCAGATTCTCCGTGTCGAAGGAGGGCGACGGCTCGCGGGTGAAGCGCGGGTTGGCAGCGCGAAAAACGCCACATTGCCAATTTTGGCTGCGGCGCTATTAGCGGACGATCCGGTGACGATCCTTGGTGCGCCTGAGATCACTGACGTGGAGCATATGCTCGACATCCTGCGGATGCTGGGCTGCGCCACGACGCGCGACGGGGAAGATGTGATCGTGGACCCGAACGGGCTTCAGGGCGCGACCCTGCCCGATCAACTGGCCAAAAAGCTTCGTTCTTCGATCTTTTTGATGGGTCCCATGCTGGGCCGCATCCGTCGGGCAACCGTTACATACCCGGGCGGATGCGACATTGGATTACGGCCGATAGACCTGCACCTGCACGGGCTGCGCGCGCTGGGCGTGCGCATTTCCGAGGAGGGCGGGCTGATTGTCTGCGACGGCAGCGCCATGCACGGCGGCTCCGTACATTTTGATTACCCCAGCGTCGGCGCGACGGAAAACGTGATGATGGCGGCGGTGCTGACGCCCGGCCGCACGGTGATCCACAACGCCGCGCGCGAGCCCGAGATCGAGGACCTGCAGGAATTCATCAACCGGATGGGCGGCAAGGTCACGGGCGCGGGGTCGCAGACGATTGTCGTCGATGGAGTCAAGCGTCTGCGCGGCATTGCGTACCGGCCGATGCCCGACCGGATTGTCGCGGGGACGCTGCTGGCGGCCGCGGCCATCACCGGCGGGGAGATCGCGACGGCCGGCGTGCAGGCCAGGGACATGGTCGCCGTGATCGCGAAACTCCGGGAAATGGGCTGCCGCGTGCTGGAAGGCGATTCACGCGTGGAACTGACCGCGCCCAAGCGGCTGCGTGCGTTCGCGAAGCTGGAGACATCCCCGCACCCGGGGTTCCCCACCGACATGCAGGCGCAGACGCTGGCCCTGGCGACGGTGGCGGAAGGCAGCTCCGTGATCAGCGAGAACGTGTTTGAAAACCGCTTCACGCACGTGCCGGACTTCACGCGGATGGGCGCGGACATCCTGGTGAAGAACCGGGTGGCCGTGGTGCGCGGCGTGCGCAGGCTCCACGGCGCGCGCGTGACGGCGCACGACCTGCGCGGCGGCGCGGCGCTGGTGCTCGCGGGCCTCGCGGCGGAGGGCGTTACGGAGGTGGACCAGATCGAGCTGATCGACCGGGGGTATGTCCGCTTTGAAGAACAGCTTCAGGCGCTGGGCGCGGTCATCCGGCGGGAAGAGGTTAACGCGTAGGTTAAATCCCGGGTCAATCCGTAACAAAAAAACAGTTGCGTAATCGCCATATAATGGATATACTATAGCAGATTGGATACTCATGGAACGGAAGGCAGGGATTCCTGGCGGAATCTCTCCTGTTGGCGCCAGATTTTGCAGATCAGCGCCGCCGCCATGGATAAAACCGGTGGGGCGCAACCGTCGGTCTGCTGCGGGCAGAAGCAGGAATTGGCATTGAAATGGAGAATCCAGTACACAATATTGCGCGTACCGGGTCTTCATTTCTTTTTGAATTATCTTTGAAAGGACGAGCCTATGTCCGAACCAGCCCGCAGGAAACAGAAAAACCATCCCGGCGCCATCGGGCTGGTGGCGCTGCTTGCCGTTTTGACGGTGCTGGTCGTCGTGCTGGGGAATAAAGTTTTCGTCGTCAAAACCATCAGCGTGGAGGGGAACCGGTATTGTTCGGCGGAAGAGGTCATGCGCTCCGCCGGCATTCAATACGGCGACGGCATGTTCTCCATCGACACCGCCAGGGTGCGCAATGGCATCAACGCGAACCGGTATCTGGAGTATGTCGGCATTTGGCGCGATTTTCCCAGCCGCGTGATTCTGACGGTCAAGGAGCATTCGCCGCGCGCCACGCTGACGTGGACCGGCATGCTGGTAATGCTCGGGGAGAACGGCGTGGTGCTGGAAAAAACCGCGCAGATCGACATCGCGCTGGATGTTCCGGTGATTACGGGCATCGATGTGGCGCGCGCGGACGTGGGGCAGCCCATCGCGTTCAAGGTGTCCGGTCAGTTTGAGGCCATTTTTTCGGTGCTCGCGGAGGCCGACCGGCAGGGCATGAGCCCGGAGATATCGGAATTGAACGTCGCGGTGCTGGACAACCTGTATCTGGTAACGGAGGACGGGCTGGAGATTGTGCTGGGTGACAGCGGGGATTTGGAGAACAAACTCCTGGTGGCGCGCGCGGCCGTTGCGACCCTGCGCGGCAAGCAGGAGCTTCGCGGCGCGGTACTGGATGTTTCGTCCGGTCAGTCTGCCGACTATCGTCCGCCGAGCAGCGGAACGACAAAAACCGACGAAAACGCATGAAGAAACCATCGGTCGGTCTCGTTTTGGCCGATTCATTGTGCGTAGCGCAATAAAAACCCTTTTTTCGGGGCAAAAAGCGCATTCCTTTCTTGCAATCATCGACAAGAAAGGGTACAATAACGATGGCACAGTGGGCGGTTTGTTTCGTCTATGCTTTTTTGGCGGCGTAACGCCAGCCGTTTCTGTCCCCCCAGAAATAAGAACCGGGGGATGGTTTAGCCCATTTCGACAGGGGGGTGCATCATGAAGAACATGGCGGCCGCCATTGACTTCGGAACGTCCAAGGTCGTGACGCTCATCGCGGAGAGCGGCGGCTATCACCGGTGCGATATCATCGGCGCTGGCGTGGTGCCCTACGATGGGTATACGGACGGCTATTGGAACACGCCCGAGAAAGTCAACGACGCGATCCACGCGTCCATTCAGGAGGCGGAGACGCAGTCGGGCCGCCGGGTGCACGAAATCCATGTGGGGGTGCCCGGGGAATTTTGCCGCGTCTATGTCACGGAGACCACGCTGCAACTGCAGGGGGTGGACCCGCACGTGACGCCGGCGGACGTCGAGCGCATTTTCGCGCAGGCGGACCAGGACATTCAGCCGGTGCGCGGCGTGATCATCCACCGTTCGCCCGCGTGGTTCATGATCGACGAAGGAAAGAAAACCATGGAGCCCGTGGGCATCAAGGGCTCCACGCTCAAGACGTTCGTCTCCTTCATCGTCGCGGACGAGTTTTTCCTCAATGATATTAACCGCCGCATGCAGAGCATGAATATCGAAGTGGCGGGCTTCTTCTCCTCGCCCATGGGCGAGGCGCTTCTGTTCCTCCCCCCGGAGGACCGCGACCGCACGGCGGTGCTGCTGGACATTGGTTACCTGAATACCGAGATCATGGCGGTCGAGGGCGACGCCCTGGTCTTTCATAAAGTCATTCCCATCGGCGGCGCGCATATCACCGTCGATTTAACGTATGGCCTGGAAGTGCCGATGCCGATGGCGGAGCAGATCAAGCGAAGCTACATCTTCGGCATGCCGGGTGGCGATAATATAGAAGCGGTCGGCGAAAACGGGCGGGCGGTCAGCTTCTCCCGCGAGGATGTGGGCCGGGTGCTGGAACCGCGCGTGGATGAGATTGCCGAGCAGATCCGCGAGGAAATCAACCACAGCGGCGTGCGCCTGGGCAGTTGGTCCAACATCTACCTGACCGGCGGCGGCCTGGGCCTGATGCGCGGCGGCAGGGAGTACCTGTCCGCGCAGATGGAGCGGCCGATCCGCGCGCCGTCGCCGAAGGCGGCCAAGCTCAACAGCCCCGTCTATTCCAGTGCGCTGGGCCTGATGGATCTCGTTTTCGAGACGATTGAGCAGCAGGCGGACAGCGGCGGGATTTTTGATAAGCTGAAAGGGCTGTTTAAGTAGCGGGAGCCGGTTGCCGTATGCCCGTACACACTATAAGGGGGATGACCATGCTGGAATTTGAAGTGGAACAGAGCAGCTATGCTTCGATAAAGGTGGTTGGATGCGGCGGCGCCGGTGGCAACGCGGTCAACCGCATGGTCGAGGAAGGATTGCGCGGGGTGGAATTCATCTCCGTCAATACGGACAAGCAAGCGCTCTCCCAGTCGCTGGCGGGTACGCGCCTGCAGATCGGCGAAAAGCTGACGAAGGGCCTGGGCGCTGGCGCCATCCCCGACATCGGGCGACGGGCGGCGGAGGAAAGCCGCGAAGAAATTTCCCAAATCCTCAAAGGATCGGACCTGGTGTTTGTGACGGCCGGCATGGGCGGCGGCACGGGCACCGGCGCCGCGCCTGTTGTGGCGGAAGTGGCGCGCGACTTGGGGTGCCTGACCATCGGCGTGGTGACCAAGCCGTTCATGTTCGAGGGCAAGCAGCGCATGAAGAACGCGGAGGGCGGCATCCAGGATCTGATGCAGCGGGTGGATACGCTCGTCGTGATCCCGAACGACCGGCTGCTGCAGGTGGTGACCAAGGGCACGACGATGATGGAGGCGTTCAAGATCGCCGACGACGTGCTCCGCCAGGGCATCCAGGGCCTTTCCGACCTGATCGCCGTGCCGGCGCTGATCAACCTGGACTTCGCGGACGTGAAGACGGTGATGGAGTCCGGCGGCATGGCGCACATGGGCATCGGCGTGGGCAAGGGCGAAAACAGCATGGTCGAGGCGGCGAAAAACGCCGTTTCCAGCCCGATGCTGGAGACATCCATCGACGGCGCGCGCGCTGTGCTGATGAACGTGACCGGCGGCAGAAACATGTCGATTGTCGAGATCAACGAAGCCGCGCAGCTCATCATTCAGGCGGCGGACAACGAGGCGAACATCATCTTCGGCGCGGGCATTGACGAAACGCTGGACGACGAGGTCCGGATCACCGTCATCGCCACGGGCTTTGAAAAGACGCCGTTCCCGCCGCGCGAGCCGGCGAAGCGGCCCCACGAGCGGGAGCGCGAGCGCGCGTACGGCGCGGAGCAGCCCGGCTACGGCGGCTACGGCGGCGGCGCTGGCTGGCGCGGGGCCGCGCCATCTTCCGCCAACGTGGATGCGCCGCGCCTGCGCGTGGACGAGCCGGACATTCCGTCGTTCGTCAACAGCCGCGCCCCGGCGTCAAACGTTAGGCCGATGTACCGCGACGAGGAGCAGGGATACGAGCGCGCGCCGGCGCCGGAGCCGATGCAGCCGGAGAAGGGGAACGTCGGCAGCGACGTGCCGGCGTATTTGAGGCGGCCCCCGAAGCGGTAAGGATTCCTTGCGGAATTCTCTCAGGGCGTCCGGTTTTTCAAATCAGCGCCCCGTCACGGCAGAGGTTTGGGGAGGGAACAATAGATGAAGCAACTCTGGAAGGGTCTGGCCTGGCTGCTTGTGGCCTGCCTCGCGTTCTCCAGCGTCGCGCTGGCGCAGGAGCCTGGGATCGGCGCGCCCTATGGGACGATCGAGGTTCCTGAGCAGACGGACGAGGAGACCCTCACCCTCCAGTTTTTTGGCGAGGAAGGCGTGTCATACACCCTGTATCATAAGTTCAGGGGTGTCTGGCGGGAGCCCGTGACCCAGGCGGTTGCGAAGGCGGCGGCTGGTGAATGGAAGGATCGCTTCGTAGGCGAGTTCATCGTTGCGCTGGGCGAAGGGGTGAACGACTTTATCCTGCGCGAGCAGGGGCAGCCGCGCGATGCCGAGGGCGGCGTCCGCTTCAGCATCCGGTATCCGAAGGAGCCGGAGCCGACCCCGACACCCACGCCGAAGCCGACGGCGACGCCAAAGCCCACCCCGATGCCGACGCCCGTGCCGCAGGAGGGCGGGGAGACCGCGATTGACGCCCTGAACCTTTTCCTGAGCCTGTGGGCGAAAGGTGACTTTGAGGCGATGGTGCGCTATGCGCTGCCCGCTTGGCGGGAGGCCCAGCCAGACCCGGTCCGGCAATTGAGCTGGAACCACAGCGGTTGGCTGCTGGACGGCTGGTCCGCGGAACCCGCGTCCGAACAGCCGGACGTTGCGGGTGAGTCCATCGTCCTGGAAGTGACCGCTGATCTGATCAAGAACACCAGCGCCAAGGAGAAAATGACCTGCCTCTATAGCGCGCTTGTTTCGCGCGAGGAGGACGGGAAGTGGTATGTGGACCCGGACTCCATGCGCAGCGGCATGGACCTGACGGAAGGCGCGGCCAGCGTTGCGCCGGTTATGACGGCGACGGATGGCGAGGGTCAGCCCACGGAAACGCCGACGGAGGAACCGACGCAAGCGCCAACGGAGACCCCGACGGCTGAACCGACGGCTACTGCGACGCCGACGCCCGAGCCGACACAAGCAGCCACGCCCGCGCCCACCGTGGAACCGACCCCCGAACCGACGCCCGAACCGCTCATGATCACGTTTAATACGGAGAGCGCGGTCATTCCGCTGGAGCCGGAGATCCCGGCGAAGCCGGACGAGAGTGCGGCGACGCCCGTGCCAGCTGTGGATAGCCCGACGGCCGCGCCCATCCAAGAAACTGTGGAGAACGCGCAGACCGCGGCGCCTGTCGCCGAGGTCGTGACGCCCGGGGTGGACGAAGGCACGCAGCGCACGCTGAAGCTGTGGATGCACGGCGACGACGTACGGGCGCTACAGGAGCAGCTTAAGACGAACGGATACACCATCGGCCGTGTGGACGGCGTGTACGGCCAGCGCACGGAGCGGGCGGTGAAGCGGTTCCAGAAGGCGCAGGAGCTCACGGAGGACGGCATCGTCGGCGCGGAAACGCGGGAGCGCCTTGGCGAGGTGCTGGGGATCGAAATCCCGCTTCACTTCCGGGCCAGCGAGGAATTCCCGCCGGGCTTTGAACGCGATTTGTCCCTGAACAAGGAAGGGATGGACGTATACGTGTTGCAGGTCGCGCTGGCGGAGAAGGGATACCTCAAGGGCAAGACCGATCAGGTGTACGGCAGCAAGACGCGCTCCGCGGTGATTCGCTTCCAAAAGGACAACGGCCTGAAGGCGGACGGCGTGGCCGGCGTGGAAACGCTGCGGCTGCTGTTCCCGGACGGGGCGGACACGTCGTCGGGAAACTGACTGGCGCGGTGATGCGGCGATGACGATGCGCGGCGCTGTGTGGCCGCATGGATGTTTCGGATTTTGATAGTAGTGTAATTGCCCGGGAAGGCGGATGCTTTCCCGGTTTTTTTGTTTTGGCGCAATAGGGCCAAGTTGACATGGTTGTTAACACTTTGCCGCTGGTAATGACGAGGGATCCTACCACGTGCAGCATAGCGCGTGCTGACGGGGAGCGAGCACGCACGGCACGGTGCCCTATGCGGAAAGGAGGGCGCGAGCGAGTGATTTGCCGCATGACGTGGCCACAGAGTTGTGCATTGCGGTTCGCCTACCCGGTGATTCGGGCCGGAATGTGGTGACGTGGGGCGCTCAAAAGCATACTTCAAAGGAAGGAAAATCGCGGCGCGGATCGTCGAAAAAAAAGCCCTCCCCGGCGAAAACCGGGGAGGTATGCTAGGGATTTACCCAATATCCATGTCTCAATGCACTCGTATGAAACCGTACTCTCGATGGTAGCCCTCCTTCCTTTACTGTGCTGACACTTGCCCGGCGTCCGCCTCATCCACTGGCTTCACCTCCCACGGATACCAACATACCAATGGAATATGTTCCGGGCATGAACCATATGATAGCAAACAGCAAAAAACGGATAAAAATATGCGAGGCATTCTACGTGAAGCGAAGCGCGGGGGAGGGGCGCGGGCCTCGTGCCCGGGGATGCGCTGCCAAACGCACGGCAGAGAAGGCGGCGTGGTGCACTGTTACGGACTACCGCACACCCATGGAACTGGGTGCGTAGAGCAATTAACCAAACGTAGCATCAGCGGGCATTTGTTGCTTCTTTCGCCTCTTTGACGGCACGCTGGTCTTTGAATCAAAACAACCATCGTAGACGGCGCTGCCCCTCCTATGGCATGTGCACACAAAATCATGGATGCCAAGGCGAAGCCTATCAGCACCAAAAATGCGATCGAAACTAAGATCGTGCTTTGGTGACGCAGAGAGCCATCATGCCCTCGAACGTAACCTTATCCGATTGCCTAGCAAGTGATGGAAAACGACATCCGGCAGGGTCGCAATCCAAAAGCGTGGATTAACGTGTCCACGCAGAGATGAGAATCGCCTCAAAGCACGCAACACACCCAAAGGCGACATGTTTCGGACCACGAAACAGACTATCATTCTACTATAACAGACCAAAAGTCTTTTCAATGACAAGCGTTCGACACAAAAATGAATTTCAAAACGGTAATTTTTCTTGAAGAATAAAGCTGAAGACAAAAATATACGGCGACATGACAATCAAAATAGCCCGAATGGAAAAGCACACCATGAATTGGGCGCAGCAAGAATATAAACCGAATATATAGTACCTACAACGTTCTGTCGACACCAGCAATAGCTTTCCATATTTAGCAATATTATCTATTGTGCCAGAAGATTCGCGGGGAAGTGAGATTTGACGTGAACTGGGCTGGTTGCGTCCACATTCCGTCGAACGGCCCTGTTTTTTCGCGGCGCAATTCAACAGCCACAGCCATTTCTCAAACCTATACTGGAGTGCAAAAGGAGGGACTGCGATGGCTGTTTGCTATGTGGAGACATACATCCTGCAAAACGCCTGCGTGGATGCCGGGCTTCTGTGGCTTGCCTCGGCGTGGCGCGGCGGCCGCATTAACCCCTTTCGAATACTGGCTGGCGCGCTCTTCGGCGCACTGTGGGCGCTGGCTGCGGCGGCAACGGGAGGCGTCCTTCGGTCGGTTCTGCTGCAGGCAACCGTATCCGTCGTGATGGTCTGGGTAGCGCTGGGGCGCTCCGCGCGTACCGACCTGCTCAAGACCGCTGGCGCGCTGTGGATGGGCGCGGCGATGCTCGGCGGCGCGGCGGCCATGGGCGTGCCGATGTTGACGGCGGGCGTCGCGACCGGCGTGGCAGGCATGGCACTCGTGCGGCGCAAGCGTTCTCCCCCCCCACCGCGCGTGACGCTCACGATTTCCCAGGGCAGTGTCACGCGGACGATGGACGCCATTGTCGATACCGGCAACCGCGCGCTGGACCCGTGGAGCGGCCTACCGGCGGTTTTTGTGCCCGAAGGCCCCTTCATCCCCGAGGAAGGCCGGGTCATTTGCATCCGGACGGCGGCGGGCGCGCGAATCCTCCCCTGCTTTGAGCCGGAACGCGTAACGATTGACGGCATGCCGATGCGCGCGGTGGTTGCGCTCACGCCGGCGGGCTTCCTGGAATCGGCCCTCGTCCCCTGGGCGCTTTGCGCGGAAAGGACGGCTTGATGAGGTTTATTAGCGGTCTGCGATCTGGTTTCATGCGCCTGCTGGCGCGGCTATTGCCCGGTCGGGTGCATTACATCGGGGGAGCGGATGTGCTACCTGCACCGCTCACGCGCGAAGAGGAGGAACGCCTGGTGCAGGACCTAAAGAACGACGACGGCCGCGTGCGTGCCATTTTAATCGAGCACAATTTGCGTCTGGTGGCGTATATCGCGCGGAAATTTGAGAACACTGGCATCGGGATTGAGGATCTTATTTCAATCGGAACCATCGGGCTGATCAAGGCGGTCAACACGTTTGACCCGCAAAAGAAAATTAAGCTGGCGACGTATGCCTCCCGCTGCATCGAAAACGAGATTTTGATGTATTTGCGCCGCAACAGCCGGCTTCGGCAGGAGGTATCGCTGGACGAGCCGCTCAACACGGATTGGGACGGCAACGAGCTGCTGCTGTCCGACGTGCTCGGCACGGACGACGACATGGTCTACCGCGTCATCGAGGAGGATGTGGAGCGGCAGTTGCTGCTGACGGCGCTGGGCCGGCTGCCGGGGCGCGAGCAGCGCATCATGCGGCTGCGCTTCGGGCTGGAGGGCGGCGGCCAGGGGCGCACACAAAAGGAAGTCGCGGACGCGCTGGGCATCTCACAAAGCTACATTTCCCGGCTGGAAAAGCGGATTCTGCATCGGTTACGAAAAGAAATGGTCCGTATGACATAATCATTCGTATAATTTGACATCCATACGGCAATAATGCTTCTATCCCCAAGATACGGAGGGAAGCCAATGCCGATCAACAAAGTGGAGATTTGCGGTGTGGACACCTCAACCTTGCCGGTTCTTACCAATGAGCGCATGCGCGAGCTGTTTCCGCTGGTGCATGGCGGCGACACCGTCGCGCGCGAGGAATTTATCCGGGGTAATCTGCGCCTGGTGCTGAGCGTTATCCAGCGGTTCAACAACCGGGGCGAGAATGCGGACGACCTGTTTCAGGTGGGCTGCATCGGGCTGATGAAGGCGCTGGACAACTTTGACGTGTCGCAAAACGTGCGTTTCTCCACGTATGCCGTGCCGATGATTATCGGGGAGATTCGCCGTTACCTCCGGGACAACAACTCCATCCGTGTCAGCCGGTCGCTCCGCGATACGGCGTACAAGGCGCTGCAGGCGCGGGACAGGCTGGCCGCGAAGGCGGGCCGTGACCCGACGCTGACGGAGCTCGCCACGGAGCTGTCCATCCCGCGCGAGGACGTGGTGTTTGCGCCGGAGGCGATCCAGGACCCGGTGTCGCTGTTTGAGCCGATCTACAACGACGGCGGGGACGCGGTATTCGTGATGGACCAGGTGAGGGACGAGAAGGAGATGGACGCCCAATGGCTGGAAGGCATCGCGCTGAAGGAAGCGATGCGCCGGCTGGGCGACCGCGAACGGCGCATCCTCCGGCTGAGGTTTTTTGAGGGGCGCACGCAGATGGAGGTGGCCAGCGAGATCGGCATCTCGCAGGCACAGGTGTCCAGGCTGGAAAAGAATGCGCTGTCGCACCTGCGGAAGTACGTGTAGCACGTGTAACGCGGCAAGCGGCAGATCAATAGAATAGGTTTCATGGGAGTAGCCCGCGGTGATTGGCCGTGAGGGCTACTTTTTTGTGTGTGAGGGTTGGATTATTCGAAGAAAAATACTACAAGAAGCATTTTGAAGAAAATGCAGAATTGTGTTGATAATGCCAATGGAACATGATAGGATGCCCTCATCAAGCCTGGGAGGGAAACGCTCATGAAGAAAAGAATAGGGGCACTAGTCATAACGTTGGCGCTGGTATTATCGGGAACCGCGCTTGCACACAGTGGCCGCACGGATGGAAGCGGCGGGCATAAGGACAACAAGAATGCTAGTGGGCTTGGTTCATATCACTATCACTGCGGCGGGTATGGCCCGCACCTGCATAACGGCGGCGTATGTCCATATTCACCCAGCACGCGGTCCAGCGCCACAAAGGCGCCGAGCAGACAGACAAAGGTTACACCCGCCCCAACGGCGCGGCCGACCGTTCCGCCATATCTAGTTGAGGGGGTGCTGCAATACGGCAAGACAAAAGTCAAGGATGTGAATGTCCGCGCAAGGGCAAGCAAAAAGTCTGAGAGGGTACGATCCATCGCCAAGAAAGGGACCGCCTTTCAAGTGCTGGACGAGCTGGTCGGGGAGGATGACCTGCCCTGGTATCGTGTATGGATTGATGGAAAAGAAGGGTACATCCAGGGCAGCCTTGTGGATTTGATCGACAAGGACGAATTTGAAAACGCGGCATAGTCTGAACGCTGACAATGCAGCATGCCCCGATCATCGCCCCCAAAACGCCGCGTACCGGTCCATCGCCGCGTCCACTCGCGCCTGTTCCTCCGCGGATAGCGTGCGGGCCGGATGCGCGGTAGCCTGCCCATGCTTGCCCGAAGGGTATCGCCATGTCCCGGCGATCACGCCGCCGATCACCAGCCAATGGCTGTACACCGACGCGGCCGTCATTTCCGGCGCATCGGACGCGAGGAGGGCATCGCGGTCCTTGTACGCCATGCCGTATTCGTCATAGTCCGGCATGGGGAAGGTGGGGAGGGGATAGGATGGTGGATGCGCGGGTGATTGCCCGGGAGCCGGCCAGATGTACTCGCGGCCATCCATTATTTCCCGGGCAAACTGCCCGCCAAGCGAAGCGGCACCCAGGCGCGCGTCGCGGAGCGGCAGGCCGGACCAATATGCGAAATCCCGCACGGTGGCAGGGCCTCGGCTACAGAAGTAGCGCGCGGCCAGCGCGTGCAGCGCCTCCTCGCGGGGCAGTGCGGCGACCGGGGGAACGGCGGCATCCAGCAGGCGGTAGGTAAACTGCTTGCCTTGGCGCGGCCCACTGACGATCAGCCCTTCCAGCTCGGCATCCATCATGATATAGCTGAGGCGGTGACCGTCCGCGAGGATGCCCGCGTCGGCAAGGCTTTCGCGCAGCGCGTCACGGGTGCGGGGTACGCCGTCAGCAAGGGCTTGTTCGAGGATATGGCGGCTCTGTCGCCGTGTATCGTCGTCTAGCCCGCACTTCTTATATTGAAACTTGTTCTCCGCGTGCACGTGCGGCGCGGTAAGTCGAAGCAGCCAGCGGATGTCGTCCGGCGCGATGAAATGCCACGTGGGTCGGAGCAGGTGGGTGCGGAGGATCGCGCCATCTTGGAACGCGTGCTCGACTTCTGTCTCCGTGGAAGCGGGCAGGCGCAGGCCGACGGCCCACTTCGCCATGTCATACAGTTGCGCCTGCATAGCACCCATCTGGCGAACGACCCCCGCCGGGGTATCCGGCGGGGGATTTGCGATGCGTTGATTGATAAGGCGCGATGCGAGCAGCGCGTGCGTATCCACGGTGGTCACACCGTGATATCCGCCGCCATGGCTTCGAGATGCGCGAACCGCGCGAGGCACTCGGTTACATCATGGCGCAGAAAGTCCTCCGTCTGCCACTCCGCGCAACCGATGAACGCGGCAGGGTTCATGGAGGCGCGGAGGTCGTTCAGCGTCACGCCGAAGGCGGGATCGGCAGCGATGCGCTCCAATAGGTCGGGATCGAGACCCTCGGCCTTGTAAGCATAGGAAGCGTCCATCGAATGCACGCGGATGCGCTCATGAAGCGACTGGCGGTCGCCTCCGCGCTTGACCGCGTCCATCAGAATGTTCTCGGTCGCCATGAATGGCAGCTCCGCCGTCAGGCGCTTTTCGATCACCTTAGGATAGACCACCATGCCGGACGCAATGTTGGCGTACAGGTTCAGGATGGCGTCCGTGGCGAGGAAGCCCTCGGCCACCGCGATGCGCTTGTTGGCGCTGTCGTCCAGCGTGCGCTCGAACCACTGCTCGGCGGCCGTCTGGGCGCCGTTCTGCGCGTTCTGAATGACAAAGCGCGCGAGCGAGGCCATGCGCTCGGACCGCATGGGGTTGCGCTTGTACGCCATCGCAGAAGAACCGACTTGGGTCTTTTCGAAAGGTTCCTCGATCTCTTTCAAATGTGCTAGCAGCCGAAGATCATTGGAGAACTTGTGCGCGCTCTGCGCGACAGAGGACAGCGCGGCCAGCGCGCGGCTGTCAAGCTTGCGGGAGTATGTCTGCCCTGACACGGCGACCGGGCGCGGGAATCCCATCTTCTCGGCGATCATCTGGTCCAGCCGCTTGACCTTTTCATAGTCGCCGTCGAACAGCTCCAGGAAGCTGGCTTGCGTGCCCGTGGTACCCTTGCACCCCAGCGGTTCCAGCGCGTCTAGAGCAGACTGAAGTTCTGTCAGATCCATCATCAGATCGTGCATCCACAGCGTGCACCGCTTGCCCACAGTGGTGGGCTGGGCGGGCTGAAAGTGCGTGAACGCGAGCGTGGGCTGGCCCTTGTGCGCCTCGGCGAAGGCAGCCAGTGAGCGCAGGACGGAGACGATCTTGCCCATGACCAGTGTGATCGCGTCGCGCAGAATCAGGATGTCGGTATTGTCGCCGACATAGCAGCTTGTCGCGCCCAGGTGGATGATGGGCCGTGCCGTGGGGCATTGGTCGCCCCAGGCGTGTACATGCGCCATCACATCGTGCCGGAGCCGGTGCTCATACCGTGCGGCGGCGTCAAAGTCAATGTCTTCCACATGCGCGCGCAGCTCGTCCACTTGCGTTTGTGTGACGGGCAGACCAAGAGTCTGCTCGCACTCGGCGAGGATGACCCACAGCCTGCGCCAGGTGGAGAACTTGTGCTGCGCAGAGAAAAGGCGCTGCATGGCGTCGCTGGCGTAGCGGGTGGAGAAAGGGGAGACGTAGCGGGTTACATCACTCATGAAATGCTCCTTTCGCGTAACGAACGCATTTTGGAGTTAAGGGGTAAACACCGGCATTTGGTGTTTACCAGAAAAGTTACATCAAATTCACTCGCTCGCGCACGCGTCACCGGAAGTAATCCACCGCGCCCTGGAACATCGGGCTGCCCACGCCGCCGGGAACGTTCTTGTACAGCCCGTACCCCGCGCGCTCGCTGTGCGCCATCCGGCCGAACACGCGGCCATCGGCCGAGGTGATGCCCTCCACCGCGCCGGCGGAGCCATTGGGGTTGTGCAGGATGTCCATGGTGGGGTTTCCGTCCAGGTCCACGTACTGCGTGGCAATCTGGCCGTTCGCGGCCAGGAGATTCAGCAGCGCGGGGGCGCAGACGAACCGGCCCTCGCCGTGGGAGACGGGCGCGGTGTGGATGTCGCCAGGCTCGGCGTGCACCAGCCAGGGCGATTTGTTCGACGCGACGCGCGTGCGCACAAGCCGCGACTGGTGGCGGCCGATGGCGTTGTACGTCAGCGTCGGCGCGCTCGCGTCCGGCTCCAGAATCTCGCCGAAGGGCAAGAGGCCCAGTTTGATGAGCGCCTGGAAGCCGTTGCACACGCCGCCGATCAGCCCGTCGCGGCCATCGAGCAGTGTTTCGATCTCCCCGCGGACGCGCGGGTTCCGAAGGAACGCGGTGATGAACTTGCCGGAACCGTCCGGCTCGTCGCCCGCGGAGAAACCGCCGGGCAGGAACAGCATTTGCGACACAGAGAGCCTCTCCGCGAACCGGGCAGCCGATTCCGCGACCCCCTTGGGCGTCAGGTTGTTCAGCACGAAGATTTCCGGCTCCGCGCCGGCCAACCGGAACGCCCGCGCGCTGTCATACTCGCAGTTGGTGCCCGGGAACACAGGGATCAACACGCGGGGCTTCGGGGCGGCTACGCGCGGCTTTGGCCGCGATGTGGCGCGGTACGAATGCGCGCGGACGGGCGCGGCCTCGGCGGGATCGCCGGTTTTCGTCGGGAACACAGGCTCCAACGTGTCCGACCAGAGGGCTTCCAGCTCGCCCAGGTCCACACGCGTATCGCCTGCGCGGATGGTGTATTCCGCTGCCGTATGGCCGACGGTCACGCCGACGGGCTCCTCCGTCTCCAGCAGGAAGCTGCCGGTCTGCCAGCCGAACGCGGTTAGCGGGTCAAAGCCGCTGTCGAAGGCGAAGCCGATGCGGTTGCCCAGGCACATTTTCAGCAGACCCTCGGCGATGCCGCCGTGGCCGGGCGTGTACGCGGCGGCGACCTTCTTTTCGCGGATGAGGCGCGTGACCAGATCAAACGTATCCAGCAGACCCTTGGCGCTGCCGCCCGGCGTGACCAGCGCGACGCGGCTGCCCGCACGCTTGAACTCGGGGGAGATGATGTCGTCCACGTGCGCCGTCGTCACCGCGAAGGAAACGAGCGTCGGCGGCACGTGCAGCGACTCGAACGAACCGCTCATGGAGTCCTTGCCGCCGATGGCCGCGAGGCCCAGGTCGAGCTGCGCCCGGAGCGCGCCCAGCAGCGCGGCGAGCGGCTTGCCCCAGGTCTCCGGCCCCTTCATGCGCTCGAAATATTCCTGGAACGTCAGGTGTGCGCGCCGGTAGCCCGCGCCGGTGGCAACGAGCCGCGCGGCCGATTCGACCACCGCGCGGTACGCGCCCTCAAACGGGCTTTGCTCGGAGAGATACGGGTCAAAGCCGTATGCCATCGCGGAGACGGTCGTCGTCTCCCGGTTCAGCGCGGGAATCTTGGCGACCATGGCCTGCGGCGGCGTGAGCTGGCGGATACCGCCGAATGGCATCAGCACCGTGCCCGCGCCGATCGTGGCGTCGAACCGCTCGGACAGACCGCGCCGGGAGCAGGCGTTCAGGTCTTGGGCCAGCGCGCGCAGGCCGTCCGCGAGCGACGCGGGCGCGGCGGGCTGTGTGATTTCGCCGCGCGCCGCGTAGGCGGCGGTCTTTTTCGGCGCGCCGTTGGAATTCAGAAAATCGCGGGCGATGTTCACGATCTGCTTGCCGTTCCATTCCATGACGAGGCGGGGGGCCTCCGTGACGCGCGCGACCCGCGTCGCCTCCAGGTTTTCCGCGTCCGCGAGCGCGAGGAACGCGGCCACGTCCTCCGGCGCGAGCACGACGGCCATGCGCTCCTGCGATTCGGAGATGGCCAGCTCCGTGCCGGTCAGGCCCTCGTATTTCTTGGGCACGGCGTTCAGGTCGATGACGAGGCCGTCGGCCAGTTCGCCGATGGCGACCGACACGCCGCCCGCGCCAAAGTCGTTGCACCGCTTAATCAGCCGGGTGGCGTCGGGATTCCTGAACAGGCGCTGCAGCTTGCGCTCCTCGGGCGCGTTGCCCTTCTGCACCTCCGCGCCGCACTCGCTCAGCGACGCGGCCGTGTGCGATTTGGACGAGCCGGTCGCGCCGCCGCAGCCATCCCGGCCCGTGCGCCCGCCCAGCAGCACGACGGCATCGCCGGGGGAAGGCACCTCGCGGCGGACGTGGCTCTGCGGGGCCGCGCCGACCACCGCGCCGATCTCCATGCGCTTGGCCGCGTAGCCCTCGTGGTAAATCTCATCCACAAGGCCGGTCGCCAGGCCGATCTGGTTGCCGTAGGCGCTGTAGCCCGCGGCGGCGGTCGCGGTCAGCTTGCGCTGGGGGAGCTTGCCGGGGATCGTCTCCGCGACCGGGCGAAGCGGGTTCGCCGCGCCGGTGACGCGCATGGCTTGGTAGACATACGCGCGGCCGGACAGCGGATCGCGGATGGCCCCGCCGATGCACGTGGCCGCGCCGCCGAACGGCTCGATCTCGGTCGGGTGGTTGTGTGTCTCATTTTTGAAGAGCAGCAGCCACGGCTCTGTTTTGCCGTCGATTTCCGCCTCGATCTTGACCGTGCAGGCGTTGATCTCGTCGGACTCGTCCAGATCGGTCAGGAGGCCGTCGCGCTTCAGCGCCTTCGCGCCGATGGTCGCCAGATCCATCAGCGTGATGGGCTTCGTGATGCCGAGATCCTTGCGCAGGGCGAGATACTGCTCGTACACCGCGTCCACCCGGGGGTCGTCGAACGTGGCGCGCGTGATTTCCGTCAGGAATGTCGTATGGCGGCAGTGATCGGACCAATAGGTGTCAATCATGCGGATTTCCGTCAGCGTGGGATCGCGCCGCTCGGACTGGAAGTATTCCTGGCAGAAATTTAGGTCCGCCAAATCCATCGCCAGGCCGTATTCCGCGAGGAACGCGGAAAGCCCTGCCGTATCCAGCGCGAGGAACCCGTCCAGCGTGGGCACGGACGTGGGGATATCCGTGTGGAGGACGAGCGTCGCGGGCAAATCCAGGCTGGCCTCGCGGCTCTCCACGGGGTTGATGACATACCGCTTGATTGCCACGACATCGTCATCCGTCACGGGGCCATTCAGCAGGTACACGCGCGCCGTCGCGACCGTGGGGCGCTCGCCCTGGGACACGAGCTGCACGCACTGTGCGGCGGAGTCCGCCCGCTGATCGAACTGGCCGGGCAGGTATTCCACGGCGAACACGGGGCCGTCGTGCTCGGGCAGCGCGCCGGACACGCGGTCCAGCGGCGGCTCGGAAAACACGGTGCCGACGCACGCGCCAAGCAGCGCCTCGTCGATGTTTTCCACATCGTAGCGGTGGATGAGCCGCAACCCGGTCAGCCGCATGATGCCCAGGAAGGAGCGAATGTCCGACAGGAGTGCCGCCGCCTCGTGATTCTGCTTTTTCTCAACGTATAGCCGGTAGACCATCATTCTGCCTCCAATGCCTTTTTCCCGATGTCGTGACGGTAGGTTGCCCCGTCAAACCGGACGGCTTCCGCGCCCCGGTACGCCAGCGCGACGGCCTCCGCCAGCGTGTCCGCCGTAGCCGTGACGCCCATCACGCGGCCGCCCGCCGTGACGAGCGTGCCGTCCCGAAGCGCCGTGCCGCTGTGCAGGGCCGATACGCCCTCCGGCAGCGTGCCGATCTCGACCGGGCAGCCCTTCTTGTACGCGCCTGGATACCCGCCGGACACAACCATGACGCAGCACGACGCGCCGGGCGCGAACTTGACCGGCACGTCCGCGAGCCGCCCGTCCTCGACCGCTTCCAGAACGGTGAGCAGGTCGGATTCGAGCAGCGCGAGCACCGCCTGCGCCTCCGGGTCTCCGAAGCGGCAGTTGTACTCGATCACCTTGGGGCCATCCGCCGTCAGCATCAGGCCGAAATACAGACAGCCCTTGAACGGGCTGCCTTCCGCGCGCATGGCGCGGAGCGTGGGCAGGAAGATATCCCGCATGCACCGCGCGGCGATTTCCTCAGTATAGAAGGGGCTTGGCGCGATAACGCCCATGCCGCCGGTGTTCAGACCCTGATCCCCGTCCAGCGCGCGCTTGTGGTCCATGGACGACGCCATCGGGACGATGGCCTCGCCGTCCGTGAACGCGAGCACGGTGACCTCCGGGCCTTCGAGGTATTCCTCGATGACCACGCGGCGGCCGCTGTCGCCGAACGCGCCGCCGAGCATCATATCCCGGATGGCTTGTTCCGCTTCGCCCGATGTGCCCGCGATGATGACGCCCTTGCCGAGCGCCAGGCCGTCTGCCTTGACGACGACGGGGAACTTGTTATGATGTCGTATGTATGCTAGCGCGGCATCCGCGTCGTCAAACGCGGCCCAATCCGCCGTGGGGATGTTGTTCCGCTTCATGAGGTCCTTGGCGAACGCCTTGCTGCCCTCGATGCGCGCGGCGCCTTTGTCCGGGCCGAAGCAGCGGATGCCCGCCGCGTGCAGCGCGTCCACCGCGCCGAGCACGAGCGGGTCGTCCGGCGCGACCACGGCAAAATCGATCGCGCGCTCCTTGGCGAACGCGACGATTTTCGGGATGTCCGTCGCGGCGATCGGGTGGCATTCGGCGTCCGCCGCGATGCCGCCGTTGCCGGGCAGCGCGTACAGCGCCGTGACGCGCGGGTTCTCCTTGATGCGGCGGATCAGCGCGTGCTCGCGGCCGCCGCCGCCGATGACCAGGATGCGCATGGGAAGCAGCTCCTTTATGTAGAGTGGGGGAGGGGGGACGCCAGGGGGCTCCCTCCCCTGGACCCCAGCCAAAGGGAGTCATCGCATCCAGTGAACGGTATTACCGTCCACCAGAGGCATGACCATTCACTGGATGGTCATGCTTTGGAATCCCTTCTTTGCCTTTCGGCAAGGGAGGCGTTTGCTACTCTAAAAAGTATCCTCGTACCCCATCCCGTCCTGTTCCCAGGTGTAATCGCCGAGGCCACCGCCTGCGATAGGGACGCGCTGGTAGAGGAGCACGACGCCGTCGGCGAAGCTCCCGTCCTGGTAGCCGATCTCCGCCTTGCGGCGCGCCCAGTAGTCCTGGTACGCCTCGCTGGTCACGTCGCCCACGCCCCTTGGCCAGCAGAGCTGCCAAGCGCCGTTTGCCCAGGCCCAGCGGCCGCCGCTGCACGCCTCCAGCCCCGTGTAGGTGGTGCTGCCGGCGTAGAGCACGCTGAGGACACCGTCCCGGTAGAACAGGGCGTACTCCGCCTTGTCGGCGCCAAACTTCATCACCTCGCCGGTAATCGCGCCCTGTGCAGGATCGTACACGCCGAACGTGTAGTTCTGGTAGCCCGACGAGTGCGCGCCGCCGTGGCTTTCCAGCACGATCAGGTACAGATTGCCAAAGCGCTTGACCTCCTTCACCCGGTGGACGAGGTCCCCGTCCATGCCCGGCTCGCTGGAAACGCCCAGGACCGTGTACCAGAAATCAGGCTGGGCTTCGACGGCGGCGCTCGGATAGAACAGGCGCAGGATGGCAGCGTCGTCGATCTGCGGCGCGGCGCCCTCGGCAGAGGCCGGCGCGAGGGGCGTCAGAAGCAGACAGAACAGCGTGCCGATGACCAAGGGCAGCGTCGCTTTGCGAATGAACATGATGTTCGTCCTCCGTTCTGTGGTGCTAGTGGTGGAACAGCCGGATGCCCGTGCACGCCATCGCGATGCCGTGCACGTCGCACGCGGCGATGACGAGGTCATCGCGGATGGAGCCGCCCGGCTGGGCGATGTAGGACACGCCGCTCCGGGCCGCGCGCTCGATGTTGTCGCCAAAGGGGAAGAATGCGTCGCTGCCGAGCGATACGCCCGTGGCCTTGCCGAGCCACGCGCTTTTCTCCTCCGCGGTCAGCGGCGCGGGGCGCTCGGTGAAGAAGTTCCGCCAGACACCGTCGCCCAGCACGTCCCCGGCGTCATCGGACACATAAACGTCGATGGTGTTGTCGCGGTCCGCGCGGCCCAGCTCCTTTTTGAACGGCAGCGCGAGCGTCTTTTCATGCTGGCGGAGCCGCCACACGTCGGCCTTGTTGCCCGCGAGCCGGGTGCAGTGGATGCGCGACTGCTGCCCAGCGCCCACGCCGATGGTCTGGCCGTCCAGCGCGTAGCACACGGAGTTGGATTGCGTGTATTTCAGCGCGATCAGCGACAGCACGAGATCGCGCCGCGCGTTCTCGGGCAGGTCTTTTTTGGCGGTGACGATGTTGTTCAGCATCGCTTCATCGATGGCGAGCGCGTTTCGGCCCTGCTCGAACGTGATGCCGAAGCACATCTTGCGCTCGATGGCCTGCGGCTCATAGTCCGAGTCGATCCGGACGACGTTGTAGCCGCCCTTGCGCTTGGCGGACAGAATTTTCAGCGCCTCCGGCTCGTACCCGGGCGCGATCACGCCGTCGGACACCTCGCGGGAGATCAGCTTTGCCGTCGGCACGTCGCACACATCGCTCAGCGCGATCCAGTCGCCGAACGACGACATGCGGTCCGCGCCGCGCGCCCGCGCGTACGCGCACGCCAGCGGGGACAGCTCGCCCTCGCCCGCGAAGTACACCCGGCGCAGCGTGTCCGACAGCGGCAGGCCGACCGCCGCGCCCGCGGGGCTGACGTGCTTGAACGACGTGGCCGCCGGAAGCCCCAGCGCCGCCGAAAGCTCGCGCACGAGCTGCCAGCCGTTCAGCGCGTCCAGAAAGTTGATGTACCCCGGACGGCCGTTCAGCACCGTGAGCGGCAAATCGCCCTGGTCGATGAAGATGCGCGCGGGAATCTGGTTGGGATTACAGCCGTATTTGAGGGGGAGTTCGGTGGCCATGGTGAAAACCTCCTTGATGGTGGTGGGGGAGGGCGCCAGGGGACGCTGTCCCCTGGACCTCTGCCAAAGGGATTTCGTCCGGGTTTTCATATTGTCGCGCACGGTGTGCGCTCTGTATGAAAACCGATCTGCGCCGCATTTGTTTCCGCCACTGGCGGAATGCGGCTCCAATCCCCTCTGGACTCCTGTTATTTTCGCCTGCGGGCGGGTGGTCTTTCATTTTGTGCAGTACGATACGGAACGCCATTGGTAACCGCCGTAACGGAGAAAATCCCAAAACCCTCGCCGAAGGCGAAGAAGGGATTCCAAAGGGCATAGCCCTTTGGCCGGGGTTTTAGGGGATGGGGTCCCCTAACGTCTCTCTAACGTCCCCACCCCTATGCCCACTTGTTCACAATTCGCGTCTGCGCCGCGCCGTCCGCCAGCCGGATGAACCGCACGAACAGCGACACCTTGTTTTCTTCATTCAAATTCTCCCACAGCGCGTCCGTCAGCGCGTCCAGTCCGCCGACCATCCCAACGACGGTCGGGTCGCCCGCGAAGGACGGCAGCGGGTTGCCGTCGCCCCGGTACGTGTGGATCAGGTGGCCCTGGCCGGGCAGCGGCTTTTCGTATTCGTAGAAAAACCGCTGGCAGCACGCGGGGTCGCCGTCCGCGCTCTTGAGGATCGATAGTGTATAGGAGAAGCCGCCGTCATGGTGCGTGAGGATCCCGCTGACGCGCGGGGTGTAGTTCGGCGCGTCCGGCTCGAATTCGCGCGTGCGCAGCGCGGCCTCGAAAGTCTGCCCGTCCAGCAGCGCGCGGGTGATGGTGTCCGTCTGGTCGCCGTTGGTGACGAGCGTGTGCGGACCGACGACCTTCACCGGCGCGTAGATGATCAGCGAAGGGTCGGTCATCTTCGACGGATCGTGCGTCTGCGTGCGGATGCCGTCCCCGTCCGGGACGAACACGCGGTTGCGGCTGTTGACGCTCCGCCCCATGATGAAATACGCGCACACGGCATGCGCGCCGTCGGCGGTCCGGCCGATCAGGATGCCCCGGCCGGGGTAGGGGTTCCGCCCGAGTACGTTTGTCAGGTCGTGCAAAGCGATCACCCTTTTTCGTTATCTTTGTTTCACTATTTCTTTACACAGCCGCTCGACCGCCTGCGGCAGCAGCAGCCACTCGGCCTGCTCCATCACGCGGCGCTGCAGCGTTTCCGGCGTGTCGCCGGGGAGCACGTCCACGGCCTTCTGCGCGAGGATCGGCCCGCCGTCCGGAATCTCGTTCACGATATGCACTGTCGCGCCCGTCACGAGCACGCCGCGCTCCAGCGCCGCCTCGTGCACCTTCAGCCCGTAATACCCCTTGCCGCCGAACGCGGGTAGGAGCGCGGGGTGCACGTTGACGATGCGGCCCGCGTACCTTTGGATGAACGCCGCGCTCAGGATGGTCAGAAACCCCGCGAGCACGATCAGGTCGATGCGGTGGGCTTCCAGCGCCGCGAGCGCCCCGGCCTCAAACGCGTCCCTTTTGCCCTCGATCACGAGCGTCTCCACGCCCGCGTTCCCGGCACGTTCCAGCGCGTACAGCCCGGGTTTTCGCCCGATGACGAGCGCGATGGACGCGGACGGCATGTCCGCGTCGAGCATCGCCTGCAGGTTCGTGCCGCCGCCGGAGACGAACACGGCCACACGCGCCTTTAGCATAGCAAAACGCCGTCATTGCCGGGGACGACCTCGCCGCACACATACGCGTCCACGCCATTTTCGCGCAGGATGCGGACGGACGTGTCGGCATCCGTTGCCGCGGCGACAACGCTCATGCCCACACCCATGTTGTACGTGTTGAACATGTCGCGCACGGGGATATCGCCGGTCCTTTGAATCAGGTCAAAGATGGGCGGCGTTTTCAGCGCCTTTTGCTCGATTTTCGCCATCAGGCCGTCCGGCAGGCTGCGCGGGATGTTCTCGTAAAACCCGCCGCCGGTGATGTGGGACACGCCCTTGACCGTGATTTTGTCAAACAGCGCGAGCAGGGGCTTCACGTAGATGCGCGTCGGCGTCAAGAGCGCCTCGCCCAGCGTCATGCCGAGCGAAGCCTCGCGTCTGGCGAGCGCGGCTGCCGTATCGCCAAACACGCGGCGGATGAGTGAGAAGCCGTTGCTGTGCACGCCGCTGGACGGCAGCGCGATCACGGCGTCGCCCGCGCGGATGGCGCCATTGTCCAGCACGCGCGCCTTGTCCACCAGCCCGACGGCGAACCCGGCCAGGTCGTACTCGTCGTCCGGGTAGAAGCCGGGCATTTCCGCCGTCTCCCCACCGATCAGCGCGCAGCCGGACTGCACGCAGCCCTCCGCCACGCCCGCGACAATCGCCTCGATCCGCGCGGGCACGTTCTTGCCGCACGCGATGTAGTCCAGAAAAAACAGCGGCCGTGCACCGGAGCAGACGATGTCGTTGACGGACATCGCCACGCAGTCGATGCCGACCGTGTCGTGCTTATTAAGCGCGAAGGCGATTTTCAGCTTGGTGCCGACGCCGTCCGTGCCGCTGACCAGGACGGGTTCTGTAAGCCCCGACAGGTCCGGCTGAAACAGCCCGCCGAACCCGCCGAGGCCCTGGAGCGCGCCGGGCGTCCGCGTGCGCTGGACATGCGCTTTCATGCGCTCCACGGCTTCGTACCCCGCCGTGATGTCCACGCCCGCCGCGCGGTAGCTCTCGGAATGGCTTTTCATCGCACAGCCTCCAATATCTTTTGTTCAAACCTGGCCTTGCCGTGGCACTTGGGCGTCTCGCACGGATAGCAGCCGGTGAAACAGCCGGTGCAGAAGCCCTGCGTGTTGTCGGCCAGCTTGCTGACGTTCTCCCAGCTCAGGTAGCCAAGCGAATCCGCGCCGATGGCGTCGCGCACCTCGGCGATGGTCATCTTGCACGCGATCAGTTTTTCCTGCGAATCGATATCCGTGCCGAAGAAGCACGGGTACATGAACGGCGGCGCGGAGGAGCGCATGTGTACTTCCGTCGCGCCCGCCTCGCGCAGCAGCCGGACAATGCGCGCGCTGGTCGTCCCGCGCACAATGGAATCGTCGATCAGGACGACGCGCTTGCCGCGCACGGCGGCGGCGACCGGGTTCAGTTTGATGCGGACGAGGTTCTCGCGGTCCGCCTGCGTGGGCTGGATGAACGTCCGGCCGATGTACTTGTTCTTGATGAAGCCAAGGCCATATGGGATGCCGGACTGGTGCGCGTAGCCGATGGCCGCGTCGATGCCGGAATCCGGCACGCCGATGACGACATCCGCCTGCACCGGGTGTTCCAGCGCGAGGAACGCGCCCGCGCGCTGCCGGGCGACCGTCACGGAGCTGCCGTCGATGAACGAATCCGGCCGGGCAAAGTAGATGTACTCAAACACGCAGGTGGATTTGGGCTTCGTGCCCACGTGCGTATCGATGGAGCGCATGCCGTTCTTGTCCACCACAACGATCTCGCCCGGCTTCACATCGCGCACGAACGTCGCGCCAATGCTGTCCAGCGCGCAGGTTTCCGACGCGAACACATCGCTGTCGCCGATCTTGCCGATGCACAGCGGGCGGAAACCGTACGGGTCGCGCACGGCGATGAGCTTCTGCGGGGACATGATGACGAGGGAGTATGCGCCTTCCAGCCGATTGACCGCGCGGCAGACGGCCTCCTCGATGGAAGGGGCGTCCAGGCGCTCATTGGTGATGATATAGGAGATGACCTCCGTGTCGCTGGTGGTGTGAAAGATGGAGCCTTTCAGCTCCAATTCTTCGCGAAGCTCGCTCGCGTTCGTCAGCGCGCCGTTGTGCGCCAGGGCCATCGTGCCCTTGACATGGTTGATGACGAGCGGCTGCGCGTTCGCCCGCTGGGACATGCCCATCGTGCCGTAGCGCACGTGCCCGACCACCATATCCCCGCCGCCCAGCGCCGCGAGTTCGTCCTTCGTAAACACCTCGTTGACGAGGCCGGGGTCCTTTGTGCAGCGGATCACGCCGCCGTCGTTCACGGCGATGCCGCAGCTCTCCTGGCCCCGGTGCTGCAGGGCGTACAGCGCGTAGTAGCACTGGGATACCACGTCCTGCCCGTCCCTGTCGTAGAGGCCAAAGACGCCGCACGCCTCTTCCGGCCGGTCATACATCATCATGGCAATCACCTCGTTGTTTGGTTATTCGCCCAAAAGACGTTTCATTATTTCCTGATACGCGTCCTCCACGCCCCCAAGGTCGCGGCGGAAGCGGTCCTTGTCCAGCTTTTCGTGCGTCTTGCTATCCCAGAAGCGGCAGGTATCCGGCGAAATCTCGTCCGCGAGGACGATGGTCCCGTCCGCCGTCTTGCCGAACTCCAATTTAAAGTCGATCAACTCGATGTTCAGGTCACGCAGATAGTCGGACAACACCTGGTTGACGCGGAGCGAATAGTCCGTGATGAGGCGCAGTTCTTCTTCCGTCGCGTAGCCCATCGCGAAGATGTGATACTCGTTGACCATCGGATCGCCGAGCGGGTCGTCCTTGTAGCAGAATTCCAGCACCGTGCGGGGCATCTTGTAGCCTTCCTCAAGGCCCAGGCGCTTGGCCAGCGAGCCGGCGGCGATGTTCCGGACGATGACCTCCAGCGGCACGATCGTGACCTTCTTGACCACCGTCTCGCGCGGGGAGATTTCTTCCACGAAATGCGTGGGCACGCCGTTCTTCTCCAGCAGGCGCATCAGGTGGTTGGTCACACGGTTGTTGATGACGCCCTTGCCCTCAATCTGCCCCTTTTTCAGGCCGTTGAACGCGGTCGCGTCGTCCTTGTAATCCACGATGACGAGCGCGTCGTCGTCCGTAGCATACACTTTCTTGGCCTTGCCCTCGTAGAGCTGCTGTGTTTTTTTCATAATGGGAACACCTCGCTTGTTTAATGGGCCTTCTTAGGATTCGTATTTCGCGCGGATCGATGCGTCCTTTTCCAGTACCTTGCGCGTGTTTTCCGCGCGCATCTGGTCCAATTTGTCCCGTAGGGCCGCGTCCTCAATGGCGAGCATCTGGGCCGCGAGCAGCGCGGCGTTTTGCGCGCCGTCGATGGCGACGGTCGCGACCGGCATGCCGGCGGGCATCTGCACGGTGGAGAGCAGCGCGTCCAGGCCGTCCAGTGTAGACGATTTGACGGGGATGCCGATGACCGGCAGCGTGGTGGCGGCCGCGAGCGCGCCCGCAAGATGCGCGGCCTTGCCGGCGGCGGCGATCAGGACACCAAAGCCCTCGGCGCGGGCGCTTTGGGCGAAGGTGCGCGCGGCCTCGGGCGTTCGGTGCGCGGACAGCACGCGCACGGCGGTGGGGATGCCAAGGTTTTTCAGGGTGTCAACGCACGGGGCGACGACCGGCAGGTCGCTATCGCTGCCCATGATGACGGCGACTTTTCGCATGGGGCTGCCTCCTTGCCAAGCAAATACAAATTGCATAGGGAATACAGAGCCATTCTACCAAGAAATCCGAACAAAAACAAGTGACAGAGAAAAATTATTCGTGTTTTTTCGTCAAAAGAGAGGGAGACCGAGGCAGCGGGCAGGGCTTTGCGGGCTGAGCGGGGTTTTGGGAATTGTGCGCGAAAAGGTGTTCTGGTATACTGCAAGCAGCAAAGAGGCGGACTGGCACGCGGCTTCGCGGCATGATACAAAGGAAGGGAGAAATCCTGATGGGAATGGCGTTTCAAGGCTTTACCCGGATGTATGCCTATTTTCCGTACATTTTCGCGCTGTGTTTCGTCGTCATCTTGGGCAGGCTCGCGGTGCAGGGGATCACGGCGTTCCGGCAGCACCGTAAAAATGAGGTGTCGCCGCTGCTGACCGTGGAGGCGCGGCTTGTCGGCAGGCGGGAGGATGTGACGAGCTTCAGCGCGTCCGGCGAGCACATGGGCGGGACCTCGTACACCGCCTATTACGGTTCGTTCGCGGTGGAAAGCGGCGATGTGCTGGAGTTGCGCATGAAGCGGGAGGAATACGACGCGCTGCGGGAGGGCGATACCGGCAGGCTGACGTTCCAGGGCACGCGGTTTCATGGGTTTGATTACGTGGCGTAGGGGAGCGGCCAAAAAAGGCACGGCCTCGTCCGCGTTCGCGCGCGGGCGGGGCTTTTTTGCGCAACTTTTCGTTTCGCCCTATCCAATCGTGCCGCGCAATCGTCAAATAGGGTGTAACAACCGGTTGAAACAACGCGGAAGGACGGAACACGATGGACGAAGCGACGTTTGCCGACGGGGTCCGCCGGTGCGAGGCAAAGCTATACCGAACCGCCCGCGCGATGCTGAGAAGCGACGCGGACTGTGCCGACGCGCTGCAGGAGGCGATCCTGCGCGCGTGGCAGCGGCGCGAGCGTCTGCGCGACGCGGACCGGTTTGACGCGTGGCTGACGCGCATCGTGGTGAACGAGTGCCGCGACATGATGCGGCGGGCCAAGCGGCAGCCCGCGCTGCTGGGCGAGGCGGAGGCGGCCGTCCGGGAAACGCCGCCGCCCGACCCCGGCCTGCGCGACGCGCTGGTGGCGCTGCCGGAAAAATACCGTCTGCCGCTGATGCTGCACCACCTGGACGGGTACGGCGTGGAAGAAATCGCGGGCATCCTCGCCCTGCCAAAAACAACGGTAAAGTGGCGCCTGTACGAGGCGCGCCAAAGGCTCAAAACGGCCCTGGCGGAGGAGGTGGAAGCATGAGCCGGATTCGCTTGGAAGACGCTTTCGCCCCCGTGCCGGAGATTGTGCACGCCCGGGTCGAAAACACGCTGAAGGAGATCGAAGATATGAAGACGCCGGTACGGGGGAAGCCGCGCGCCGGGCTGCTCATCGCGGCCATCGTGCTGCTCGCGCTCATGGGGATCGCGTACGCGTCCTCGCAATTGGGACTATTGGATTCGCTGCTCAGCTACACGCACAATGAACCGTCGGAGGCGCTGATGGAGAGCATTGTGCCGGTCAACGTGTCGGAAACGCTGGGCGGCGTTAAGATCACGGTGACGGATGTCGCGTACGATGGGGACGGGTTCGCCCTGGGGTACACGTGCGAGAACCTGGAGCCGGGCACGCTGGCGCTGGTGTTCTATGAGGGCACGGAGGCCAACGGCGTGCCGCTGGTAAACTGGGAATGGGGGTTTGATTGGGTGCCAAACGTGTTCCAGTGGCCAATGACAGCCGAAGGGATGGCGCCGCGCCCGCTGAAACCGATCAACCCGATCACCGGATACAGAGTTAGCACCTTTCCGGAGGATCCGGGCAACAACGGCAAATGGACGGTGAACGTGAGCTTTGTTGTAAAGAGAGCCAAGTCCACCCCCATTGTCGTGGACCCGGATGAGTACATCGCCATGTCAAACAACTGGGCATGGGATTCCGAGACAAACTCGCTGACCGGCAGTGCGGTGGACGATTACGCGGCGCGGCTTACCCGCATCCGGGAATGGGGCATCCAGGTAGCCGAGGGCGACGAGCGCGACCCGGAAATGTGGGAGGAGAGAGGGTATACGGTGCTCACCTCCGGCGGCATGTATTACAAAAAGGGCTTTACGAATGGGTACGGGCAGGATTATTATACCGAAGGCGACACGCTGGACAGCTATGCGCTCATGGGCAACGCCCGCGACGAAAACGCGCCCAGGTCGCCGCTGGAGGCGGTAGGCCGGGTGACGCTGACGTTCGAGTTTGACGCGGCGGCGGCCATGGCGCTGGTGGAGACATACGAGCCGGACCTCGTGTTTCCGCTGGACACAGCGAACGTGCGGATCAACCGCGTGGTGCTGTCCCCGCTGGCGACGATGGTGGAGATGGACATTGAGCCGCTGGGCGACGATTGGAGCGAGGAAGCGGTGAACAAGCTGGACTTCGCTGCCAATTATGAGCTGACGGACGGCGACGGGAACCCGCTGGAAGATCAGGGCTGGGGTATGGCCGCGCCATACGGGGAGATCGTTCGTACGGATGTTGTGCCGCTGGACGAGGCCCGGACGCGCTGGGTAATCCGCTGCACGTTCAGGGGGCCGGGGCTGTACGAGCGGCCCGAGGCGATCCGGATCGTGATGAACGACCGCACCAGGAAGATGCTGACGACATCCCCGAGCGGGGAAAGCGTCTTTACCCCGGAACAAGAGGAAGCGTTTCAGCGACGCATGGAGAAGTTCAACGAGACGGTGATCATTCCGCTGCCATAGCGCGCATGTTTGGGTTGACGCCACGGGAAATATCTATACAATGGAAATGATGCGGTATATACCCATCACAGGGGAGGCAAGGATTCCTTGCGGAACCCTCTCATGGCGTTGATTCTTCGAATCCGCGCCGCCATCGATGAACAAAGGAGGATACACAAGATGAACATTATTCGTACGCCCGCGGTGGAGCTTTCCACGATACCGGCCATCACCTTCAAGCAGAAACTGGCGTCCGGCGGCGCGGGGCTGAAGCTGATGCGGCTGGACAGCGACGCGGCGGCGGTCTTTACCCTGGACAAGCGCACGGGCGACGCCGTGGCCTACGGCCAGGTGGACGCGAAGCTGTTTCCGGACGAGGCGGTGCGGGAGGCCATGGAGCTGACGCAGGGAACGCCCTACTCCGCGCGCGGCAAAATTCAGGTGAAGGGCTTCACCACCCAGGAGCCGGACGACGTGACCGAGGACCAAATTGACGCGGTCGACATGGTGGACAGTGACGAGTACAAGGCCATTGTGGAGCGGTACACGGATGAAAAGGGCAAGATGAACTACACGCTGATGAACAAGGACTTCATCCAGTTCGCGTCCAAGAGCAAGGTCGTCGGCGAAATGGTGGCCGCGAAATCTTCGGAGGAGGAGATCCTGATCGCCATCGTGCGGAGCCGCGCGACGTACCTATCCGGCAAGAACGAATCGCTGGACGATAAGCAGGTCGCCGCACTGATCGAGACGCTGGACGAAATCGACCCGCGCAGCGCGTTCAAGGAGCTGCGTGCGTCGATCCGGCGGATGCTGTCGAAGAAGAACTAGGGCAACACCGCACAGTCGAGCACGCTGTCCTCGCGGATCTTTCCGCGCTGCCCTGTGTCGCTCTTTCGGTCGCCGTAGCGCTGCTACGGCTTCCTCCAGGCTCCTTGATCAGCGCGAAAATCTCTCGCAATCCATGCACTACGTTTTCGGAAATTGCGCTAAACGCTTGCGATTATGGGGCGGATGCTTATCCGCTCCTTTTTTGTGCGCTGGGTGAGATTTCCCGGCGGAACCCTTCCGCGGTGCTGGATTTTTCAAATCCGCGGCGCCGTCTCCGAAAGAACCGCGACGGGTCCCTTGACATTTTGTCGTGATTCAAGTACAATGCAGTGGTTTAGTAAATTACTAATCGAAGTCGCGGGAAAGCACCCGCGCGGATCGAAGGGAGCGATTGCGCATGGACGGCAAGGCAGCGCGGCGTGAGGCCGTGAAGGCATACAAGGAACGGAAGGAAGTTGGCGGGCTGTACCGCATCGTGAGCACAAAAAGCGGCTGGCAAGGCCCGCTGATGGGCACGCCGAACCTGGAGGGCGCGCGAAACCGGTTTGAGTTTGGGAAAAAGACGGGCGCGTGCTTTGATAGCAGCGCGGCGGCGCAATGGGCGCAGGATGGACCGGAAGCGTTTGAATTTGTGGAGGTCGAGCGGCTGGAGAAAAAGCCGGAGCAGTCATCCGGGGAGTTCCGGGAGGAGATCGCCGCCATGCTGGAGATGTGGGGCGGGGAGGGGAAATAGGGGTTTCTTGCGGAAAGCCCGTATGGTGCCCGATTCTTTAAATCAGCGCCGCCAGTAAAGAAATAGGGAAAACGAAAGGGCGCGGAGTTTCCGGCCCTTTTTGCGTGGGTCAGTTGGACGATGGACGCGCCGCTACTCGCTATCATACGCCGCGATGGCGGCGGGTAGAGCGGCTGTGACGGCGTTTCCGACGGCGGGCAGGCCGACGAGAATCGCGCTGACGACCTCCTCCCGCGTCGCGCCGCGCATTTTCGCCATCTTTACATGAAAGGGGATGCCGCTCTCCAACCTGACGGCCGCCATGACGGCCAGATACGCCAACTCCTCTGTCTTGGGGTCCAATTTGCTGGCTCTGTCCAGCTTTTCCACCGCCTCCATCCACGCGGCGTGGACTTCCGGGGCTTCCTTAGCAAATGCCTCAAACGCGCTGCTGACCTTCATTCCCGTCGCTCCTTCCGTTTGCCCGCTGAGCCCATATCGAACGGGATCAGAGGCCTTTCAATATAAGCAAGTATAGAACTTCTAACTTGACAACAGCACGTCATATTTGCCGGCAGGTTCACCAGGAAGCCCTCTGCAACCCGCGGCCAGCTTCCCACCGCTTTGCCCGCCGGTCATAGCCAAGGCTCAGCCCATAGCGCCCCATGCGCAGCCTGTCGAGCAGTTTGTGGATTTCGTCCATTTTTTGTATTTCGCCGGTGGGGTAGATCATGACGCCTGTATCGAAACTCATTTCAAAATCAATCACCGCGCCCTTCAGAAACAGGGCATACAACTGCTCCATGATGGCGTCAGGAATCGGCGCGATGGTTTGCTTGCGGCCTTTCAGCTCTTTGAGCAGCTTGTGCTCGATGACCTGCCGGTAATCGGCCACATGCCGCATGTACACCTCGGCGCACCAATCGTCGTTATGGGCGCGGTACGCGTAGCGGTTTTGTAGCGAGTCAAACAGGAACGACGAGAGCGGCCTCCACGTGTGGGAGGAAAGGCAGGGATTCCTTGTGGAATCCCTTTATGACGCCCGATTCTTCGAATCAGCGCCGCCGTCAAAGAGCAGTTCCGACAGTTCCCGGTCCGTCACCAGGGCGAGGCGATCAATCCCCGGGAAGTCCACCCAGCAGAAATCACCGTAATAGGAGACGTCGCTGGTTGAAAAGTCCCGCATGCGATCTTGCGGGATGTAATCCAAGCCAAGGCGGTCATCGCGGGTACGCGCCCACGATTCTTCACCCACTATGAGCAGGTTTGCCGGTTTGTCCGCGATGCCTGCGTAAAACTCCTCAAACGTGATGCCGGAGGTGAGCACCGCGCTCTTCCGCTCGTCGATGTAAATGTAGCTGAACCACTTGTTTCGCATGGCGTGCTACGCCTCCTTTCGGTCAAACCAGTTCCCCCGGCGGGTTTCCCGTGCGGAGCGGCAGTGCCTTTTTCTCAATCAGCCGCACGCGGAAGCTCTTCCCGGTGGCGATCATGCCCACGGATTCCAGGCTCCTTCGGGAGAGTACATTGTAGTACCAGCAGCCGGCGATGGGCCGCAGCCCGTGCGTGTACGCCCACTCCTTCAGGTGCCACAGGATCGTCCGGGCGACGCCCTTCTGCCGGTGCGCCTTGCACGTAATCATGCCGATGGACACGCAATCCGTGTGGATCAGCCCTTTTTCCACCACGCCGCAGCCCATCAAGTCGCCGCCATCTTCCAGGACGAAGATAGTTTTCGCCTCGATGCGCTCCGCGAGCCTGTCAAAGAAATCCCCGGTGCCCACGGTGATGCGGTCCATATCGGATGCTTTTGCCTCGCGGAAAACCGGGCGATCCGCGCGGAGCACGGGCTGTTCTACCCTGCCGCCATCCGTGAAGAAGCACGCGGAACGAGCCTCGGCCTCGTATTCCCACTCCATGAGCAGCGCCATCAGCCGGGCGTCGTGGGTCAGGGCCTGAACCGCCCTGGTGCCGCCCGCGTCCAGGATGGCCGGGAGGATATCCGGGGCGCGGCGATAGTGGGCGTCCGTGACATGGAACGCGAAAAGCGTGTCGTCCTTGAATGCCGCATAGCCGGCGGGTTCGCCCGCGCACATCACGCGGAAGAACCGGCTCGCCATCAGGTTTTCTTCCATATAGGAATCGAAAGGGGTGGGCAGGCCCCGCAAATGGAGCCGGATGAGCGGAAGCGAGCGGTCAAAGGAGGACGGCTCGGCCGCGTAGTTGTCTTGCATCGAGAAATCCTTTCATAGACGGCGGCGCAGATTTGGAAAATCGGGTGCCATGAGGGGGTTTCGCAGAAATCCCGACCTTCGGTGTTGTTATGTCAGTATATTCGCTTCGATCCACAGCGCCACGCCGTCCAGATCGTTGCTGGCGCAGATGTGATCCGCCGCTTCCTTTACCTCCGGGAGCGCGTTTTGGACCGCCACACCCGTGCCGCAGTGGCGCAGCATGTCCACATCAATCCAGCCGTCGCCGAAGGCAACAAAATGGACGGTCGGGACGCCGAGAAACGCCGACACCGCCTGGACGGCGGGCCACTTGGCGGCCTCGCGGTGTACAAAGGTGTGCAGGTCCTCCCCGGGATAGCGGACCAGGGTGAGCGACGGGAACCGCCGGGCAATGTTCGGAATGACGGCCGGGTCCGCGCAGTTGGCGGATATCTTCAGGAAGGCGGCGGTCGGGACGGATGAAAAGTCAGTATATCGGTAGTGCGGACTGATCGGCAGCGCGGCAAACGCCCGGTCGTTCGTGAGGGAAAGCGTTTCGCCCGCCGCGTAGATGGCACCGACCTCCGGCGCTTTGAGGAACGCGCCGATGAGCGCCCGCGCGGTGTCCTCCGGGATGCCACGCCGGAAAAGGACGCGCTCCCCGGCCGTGACGAGCGCGCCGCTGTGGCCGATGAACACGTCCGGCGCGCAATCCGGGAGGAGGCGGGCTACGGAAAGCTGCGAGCGCGCCGTCGCGAAAACGACGGGGACGCCCGCTTCCCGGCACCGGCGCAATACGTCCAGGGTGCGGGGCGAGAGTGTCTTGTCCGTGCGCAGCAGTGTGCCGTCCAGGTCCGCGACGATGACGCGTTGCATGGGAGACCTCCTTGATGACGGCGCGGATTTGTAAGATCAGCGCCATAAAAGGATTCCGCAAGGAACCCCTGCCTCAATAAAAAAGCGGCGGGACTGTGCGAAAGTCCCGCCGGAAGGTGTGCACCGAAAGCTGTGGCGCGCATGAATCCATTCTTTTCGGTACTACTCCGCCGCGAACTTGGAGATGCTGGAATAAATGTCGTTCTCGGACTCGCACCAGATATCGTTCCAGGTCTGGCTGTAAAGCAAGCCCAGGAGGGATTTGGCGTTGACGGACACCTGCTGGTTGCCGTCCATGCCCATGATGCGGACTTCGCCCGGCAGATCGCTGACGATTTTGCAGAACTCCAGCACGTCGGTCTGGGTATCCAGATTAATCTTCATTCTCATTTGCTTTTGCTCCTTTTCTTTCCCCATCTAGTCGCATATGAATTGGCCAAAAATGTTTACGGGAGTATTCTACCCAAACGGCGGCGGGAAGTCAAGGGAGACAAAGGCATCAAGCCACGACAAACGCACGAAAGCTCTATTGGGGATTATCAAGGGGCCGTAGCCCCTTGATTACAACCCGGCATCGGCGGTTTTGCCGACGAACGGATGAAAACCGCCAGGTTTTCTTTCCTTGCGTCCTCCGCGCCCGGAAAATCGTGAGATTTTCAGCGGTGGACGGGCCTCTTCGTTCCTCCAAACGCGTGAACCGCAGTTCATGCGTTTGCCGTGAGGCACCAAACCAATTTGTGCCGCTTGCGCCCGCGCCCTTGCTAAACGCGCGTGCAATGCGGTATAATGTCGTCGATATGGGCTTTTCTTGGAGTTTGTTATAGAGAGGTGTTATCCCGATGTCAGAAAGAGCCGCCATGAAACGACGGGTGCGCGGGCTGCTACGCCGTAACTGGCTTCCGCCGCTGGCAGCGCTCTTGCTGGCCGCGCTGCCCCTGGTTGCCGCCTGTGTGATCGCTTTTTTTATGCTCCGCGCCATTGACCCGGCGCTGCCGTCGGTGCCCGCGCAGATCGGGGCGCTGCTCGGCCTGGGCGGGGAGACGTCGCCCGGGATGGAGGCCATCCTGGCCAGCGTGATGCTGCTGATGACGCAGTTCACAAACCTGATCAACCTCAGCCGCCCGATCGCGATGATCCCGGCGCTGGCGGTGTTTCTGGGCGTGTACCTGTTCATCTGGCTGCCGGTGTCGGTATCGGTATCGGGCTACTTCAACGGCTTTTTGCGCGGCCGGGGGCCGAAACCCTTCGCGGTGTACTCGTGCTTCTCGGGCGAATACCCGCGCGCACTGGGCGGCATGCTGTACATGGCGCTGTGGGCGTTCCTGTGGATGGCTGCGGCGCTCGCCGGGCCCGTGTTGCTCTACACCGTTGGCGTGAAGGCGATCGAGGCGTGGCTGGGGCTATTCAATCAGGTGTACGCACTGGGCGTGTTGGTGGTCGTGTGCGCGGTCTGGTTCGTGGTGTTCACGCTGCTATCCGTCAACCGCATGCTGGCCTATAGCCTGACCTCCGTGTGCGTGGCGTCGCAGCCGCGCTTGCCCGCGCGCCGCGCGGTGCGCCTGTCCAGAAAGCTCATGCGCGGGAACAAGTGGCGGATGATCCGGCTGATCATTAGCTGCGGGGTAACGTACTTCCTGCCCGCGATTCTGGCGATCATCCTGCTGTTCGCGCTGCCGATGGCGGTGACGCCCCTGCAAATCGCGTCGACGACGCAATGGTACATCCGCCTGGCGCTGTGGGTGGTGGTCGGTTTGAACGCGCCACTCCTGCTGTATGTCGCGCCGTACACTGTCGCGTGCTACCATGCGTTCTACATTGAGCGCAAGCGGGAGGCGCTGCTGGACGCGGAGGTCACACAGGAGGACTTCACGGCCGGGCCGAAGCGCGAGCAGGCGCGCCGCGAGAAGCTGACGCGCGCGGAGCGCAGGAAAGCAGAGAAGCCGAGCAAGGCCGACCGCAAGGCGCGCCGGGAGGCGGAGGAAGCCGGGACGGCGGGCGATGAACGGGATGTCTTTTCGACGGACATGTACAGCGCGGAAGCGTTCCGGGCGGAGGCCGCCAAGGCGGGGCGGGCGGACGAGCCGGACGCGGAGGAGTTCTCCGGGGCGGGCGGCGGGGAAATGGGCCGTACAGGCGGCGCTGCGCCCGCCATGGCCGATAGACCGGACGAGGAACTGGTCCGCGCGAGCCGCGCGCGGGTCCGCAGGATGGCCTCGCAGGCGGCAGGCGGCGAGACGCTGACCGAACAGGAGCAGAACCCGGAGGATTGACGATGCAAATGAACCGCCCCCTGCCCCAGAACCGGGCGATGATCAAGTATGACGCGCGGGAGGCGCTCCGGGGCCGCATGCTTGCGGCGTTCGGTGCGTGCCTGCTGGCGATGGCCCTGGCGTGGGTGATGCAGCTCATCCCAACGGACGCGCTGGCGTTCCACCTGCGCGTGATGAGCACGGAAACGTACGCGATCGACTTTGCGTTCTCGCTGGTAACCGTCGCGGTATCCACAGTGGTAGCCATTTTCGCGCAAAACCCGATGGGCGTCTGCCTGTCGCGGTTTTTTCTGTCCCTGCACCGGGACAGGGAGAACCGGCCGTCCGTGCTGTCGGTATGCGACTGCTTTGGCCCGGGGTATGGACGGCTGGCGTGGGCGACGTTCCTGCGGGACGTGCGCGTGTGGCTCTGGGCGGTGGCGCCGCTGCTGGTCGGCGCGGTGATTCCGGGCGGGCTGACGTTTTTTTATGAAGAGGGAATCCTGATCGTGGCCATCGGCGACTTCTACGCGTGGTTCGCGGTGGCCGCGTCCGTGCTGTGGACCTACCGGGGGCTGGTCTACGCGATGCTGCCGTATGTGCTGGCGGATAACCCGCGCATGACCGCCGGGGAGGCGCTCAGCGCGAGCCGCGAAATCACGCGCGGGCGCGTGTGGGAACTGTTCGTGCTGCAGCTATCGTTCTTCGGGTGGCTGCTGCTGGTGTCGTTCACGCTGTTCATCGGGGCGATTTACGTCTATCCGTATATCGAATCCACGATGGCGGGGTATTATATCGCCTTTACGAAAGGGCCGGACAGCGAGGCCGATCTTCGTGCGGCTTGACAAACTCCTGGCGCAGGCAGGCGCATGCACGCGGGGCGAGGCGCGCGGGCTGCTGCGCGCGGGGCGCGTGACGGTGGACGGGGCCTCCGCCCGGGATGGCGGGCTGGCCGTTGACCCGGCGCGGACCCGCGTGGCAGTGGACGGCGCGCCGCTTTTGTATGAGCAGTCGCTGCATGTGATGCTGAACAAGCCGGCGGGTGTGCTGACCGCGGCGCGCGATCCCGGGCGGCAAACGGTGCTGGACCTGCTCCCGCCCCTGTACGCCGCGCGCGGCTGCATGCCGGTGGGCAGGCTGGACCTGGACACGGAAGGGCTGCTGCTGCTGACCACGGACGGCCAGCTCGCGCACAGGCTCCTGTCGCCCAAACGGCACGTGGACAAGGTCTACCGCGCGGCGCTGGACGGCGGGCTGACCGGGGAAGATGTGCGGGCGTTTGCCGAAGGCGTGCCGCTGTCGGACTTTACGGCGCTGCCCGCGCGGCTGGTGATTCTGCCCGGCGGGCACGATGCCGAGGTGACTGTGCAGGAAGGGAAATTCCACCAGGTCAAGCGCATGTTTGCCGCGCGGGGCAGGACGGTGACGCGGCTTGTGCGCCTGTCGTTCGGCGGTGTGGCGTTGGACCCGGCGCTCGCGCCCGGGGCGTGGCGCGCGCTGACTGTGGAGGAAGTGGATGCGCTGCGGAGTGCGGCGGGGGAGGCCGTGGATGGGCGAGCAGTATTTTAGCGAGCAACCGGCGTCGGACCATGCGGAGCGGTCGTGTACGATCGACTGCGCGGGGCGCGCGCTGGCCATGGTGACGGATGCGGGCGTGTTCTCCAAGGGGCATCTGGACCCGGGGACGGCGCTGCTGCTATCCGCGCTGCCGGAGACGCTCGCGGGGCGGGCGCTGGACCTGGGTTGCGGCTGGGGCGCGGTGGGCGCGTGGATGGCCGCGCGCTGGCCGGGCGCGGAGGTGGCGCTTACGGACATCAACGCGCGCGCGACGGCGCTGGCGGAGCGGAATCTCCGCGCCAACGGGCTGCGCGCGGCCGTGTACCAGGGGGATGGGCTGTCCGCCGTGCCCGGCGCGCTCGACCTGATCGCCGTCAACCCGCCGATCCGGGCGGGCAAGGCGGTGGTGTACCGCCTGTTCGAGGAGGCCGTGGCACGGCTTGTGCCGGGCGGCACGCTATTTGTCGTGATCCGCAAACAGCAGGGCGCGGATTCGGCGCAGCGGTTCCTGTCGTCGCTGATGGGCAAAGTGGAGATCGTCGAACGTGGCGGGGGATACCGGGTGATCCGGGGAACGGTGTAGTCAGGCGCGGGGCGGCGCTTTGCCACACACAATTTTATATGCACTAAGTGCGGATAAAGCGAGACAAAGAGCAGCAATGGTGGTATAATGCCTGAATCAGGCTGCCGGATTATACTTAGCCGGGGCTGAAAAGGAGGCATTACAAGAGATGCAGAGCAAATGGAAACGCAAGGTTGCCCTGGTACTCATGGCGCTGATGCTGTCGGCGGTTATATTGCCCGCCTGCGCGAGCGCCGCGACCACCGCCGAACTGACCGCCAGGTATGGCGCGCCCCTCGCGAAAGAGATCAACAAGCGGCTTGCCGCCCTGTGGGCCATCGCGAAGAAGGATATGTCGAAGCTCCCGGCCGCGCGCTCTGGGATGATCGCGTGGGCGCTGGCGAATGGCGTGGACCCATCGGTATTCCTCATCGTGCAGAATGGTTCTTCGCATGGCGACGCACCCAAGACGAGCAAGGCGCCCGAGAACCCTGCTGAGGAGACCGGGGGCGGTGGGAAGGACCCGGAGATAAAACCGGGTGATGATGATGGCAATGGTGATGAGACTCCGGAGGAGGAAATCGAAGATAATAAGGAACTTGAAGACATTTGATCCTCCCACCAAATCGCCAAGTGAACACCGTGCCGCGCGCGCCTTCGGACGCGCGCGGCGCGGCGTTTTTGTATCGCGGTCCAGGGCCCAACGCCGAAGAAAAGGCCCGGTGCGCAACCGCGCGACCGCGCCCCTGCCAGGGAGAAAAAAGGAGGAACGCGACTGTGAGGGAGTGAGCGTGGATGGGAAGCATGCTCCAACCCGATCGCCGCGGGATATGCAGGAGATACTCGTAGTATACCATACTTATCTGTATACGTCACCAACAAGTTAGGGTAAATAGGCGTTCTTTCTCGAAACTTATAAAAAAAGAGAGGCCTTTCGGCCCCTCGGATGGATCGTGAGGGCTGCGTTCCCGGTGGCCCGCTCCCCATCGGGCCATACCGTTCGCGCTGATCCCACGATCCCGTGCATGCTTGTCTTGCGTCTATGGCCGCGCGGGCCAGGAGAAAGAGAGAGGATGGCAGTTGGTTGTTTACCGTGACGGCGGCACTGATTCGAAGAATCGGGCGGCAGGAGGGATTCCGCCAGGAATCCTTACCGCTCAGCGCGGAGGTACGGGATGGGGTCGTGGGCGACATTGGCGACGGGAATCTCAAACGCCTTGCAGAGCAGGTTGCCGTTGCTGTAGGCGGAGACTTCCAGGGTGCCCACGCTGTAGGGCGCGTCGGCCTTCAGGGTGATGCTG
>JAVBOM010000033.1:0-33308 GCA_031550535.1 Eubacteriales bacterium | reverse complement strand
GGGCGCGGGATAAAGCGAGGTGAAGGTTCACCCCGGCACAGAGTGATGGGCGCGAGGCGGCCAGCGCGACAATACCGGGGGGCTTTCGCCGAAATCCCTACCTCTTCTTCATGTTATCTACATCGGGCGGGCTGGACCCGCTACAAGGCGGACGCGCAATGCGCGCCCTTACGGCTCGCTATGGGCAACCGTCGCGCCATTGCACAACTCGAACCAAAAACCGGCATTACTCGCTATATTGCACCATCACGGAGACCCTCCCCAGGCGCAGCGTATCGCCACTGTGCAGCGGATAGTCGCCCTCCGCCTTGCCGCCGTTGACCAGCACCATGCCCGCCTTCACGCCGCGCAGGAGCAGGCCGCCCTCCGGCGGCAGGCCGAGCACCAGGTGCCGTTTGGTCAGCCGCGCATCCTTGATGAACAGGCCGCACGTCAGCTCCCTGCCGATGGTGAACCCCTCGGACACGAGCAGCGTCCGGTTCTCCACCGCGCCGGTCGGCCCGATGATGCGGAACGTGACCGAAACGATCGGCTCGTCCGCCTCGCCCGTGGGCGCGGGCTGGCGCAGGTGTGTGTACGGCTCCGCCGAAACGGGCTGGTACACCGGCGGCCGGACGACGATGTTCGTCTGCACCGTGGGCTGGTCCGCCTCCTCGGCCGGCGGCGGGGACAGCCTGGGCTCGGACGCTTCCCGCGCCTCGATCTCCCGCTTCTGCCTGCGCTTGCGCGCGCGGACGCATAGCAGGATGATGCCCGCGCAAATCAGCCCGAGCGCGAGAATGCCCACCCCCAGCGCCACGAGCCGCTCCGTTTCGGACAGACCGTTCCAGAAGGAAAGCCCCCGGTCGAGCAGCCCTTGCCCCTCCGGAGGCGCGGACGCTAGTGTCGGGGGAACGGTGGGGCTTTCGGCGGGCACATCGTCGGAAGGGGCGATGGACGGCGCGTCCGTGGGGGCGATTTCCGTCGCCGACGGGCGTTCCGTGGGCGGCAAAGCCTCTCCGGACGGCGTGTCTACGGGGGCGGAAAGCCGCGCCAGCGTAAAGACCGGCGCGTCGCCCAGCAACGCCTCCGCCAGCGCGCCCGTCGCGTTCGTCACTGGAGAACCCGCGTCCGCGCCGCCGCTGTCGGGCGCGCGCAGCAGAACACCTCCCGTGGCGATGATTTCGCCGGCATCGTCCCGCGCGGTCAGGGTCGCGGCATAAAAGCCGCCGGCCGGAACGCTTTCCAAGAAGAAGCGCAACAGGTAGCTATCAAGGAGCCGGTCGCGTAGCGCGGTGAACGCGCCGTCGATGGTCTTGTCCGCCTTGCCGCCGCCCACGCGCGCATACGCGCCGCCAAAGGCGAGTGCCTCCGCCGCCTCGGGGCTATTTCCCACCGCCACGACGGACAGCGTCGCGCCCATGCTCCGCAGCAGCGTTACGGCCTCCTCCGCCGTCGTCTTGGCCGATCCTTCGTCCATTCCGTCCGTGAACGCCACCACGGCCACCCGGGCGGGCAACTCGTCCGCGCGGCGCTCAATCATCTCCGCCGCGAGGCGCAGGCCGTCGTAGAGGAATGTGTCGCCTTTCACGCCGTATTCAATGCCGCCGGCCGCCGCCTCCAGCAGCGGGTGCGAGGAGACAAAGTCCGCGCGCATCGCGGGTTCGCCGCCGCAGGTGACCAGGGCGAGCTTGTCGCCCTCGCGCGTGGCGCCGATCCATTCCTTGACCGCGCGGGTGAGGCGCGTTTTTTCCCCGCTGCCCAGGGCATAGGACGTGTCCAGCAGCAGCAGCACCGCGACGCTCTCGTCCGCATCCCGGAGCGATTCCAGCGACACTGTCGCAACGAGCGTGTCGCCGAACGCCAGTTCCACCTGGTCCACGGCCAGCGCCAGCGGGCTGCCCGCCGCGTTCACCGCGTCAAAGAGGAACACGCCGGTCCCGTCACGCTCAAAGACGCGCGTGACGAAAAGCGAACCGGGCGCGGCCGACGCGCTGCCCGCAAACAGCGCCAGGCACAAAAGAACGCACAGGAACAGCGGCTTTTTGCGACTGCCAAACCTATTCATTGGTGAAATCCCCTCTGTTGTCAATGGGCAAATCGATGATACTCATACAAGATATAGTATACCACAAGATTCGCGCGGGAGAAAGCAAATTTCTCGCGGGGCGGGGGGATTTGCGCGGAGGCGCGCGTCATCGAAGAGAATGCCGCTCCGCTTCCCGCGGCGCGCCCCGCGTTTCCATCAAGATGCGTCCGAGCGCGTTTTGTCCGCTGCCGTCGCGCCCGCAACCCCAGCAATAATCATCCGTGGTGGCCTCGATCAGCACCTCGACGCCGGTTGATCGTAGCACCTCCCGAATATCGGCGTTTGCGGTGAATTTGGCCATCACCGCCCTGCGCATCACGTCCTCCTTCACCCGCTCCCAGTACTGTAGAAGCGGTAGGCATTTCTTGCAAAATGCCCGCATGGCGTCCGGTTTTGTCAAACCGCGCCGCCTCGCCGGATACTCCCTGCTCCGGCCCAGCGTGGCCGCCTCCATGGGCGTCTTGGCCGCGCGGATGCGCTCTCCAAACCCGGGATCGGCGAATGTCCGCGCCTGGAAGTAATGCTCGGACGTCGGCCGCGCTTCCCGTCCAGGTCAAACCCGTGCGGCCAGAAGTTGGAAAAACAGCTGTATGCATCGTTCACCCGGTGAAATCGAATCGCCATGCCAGGGCGTGTTAGAAAAATGGCAATCGTGCAGGGCGGAGTGGATTTTCCCCAGTTCAAGGAGCCAGCGGTAGGGATTCCTTGCGGAATCCTTACCTCCGTGCATTGACAGATGGCCGCATGGGCGCTATGATGATTCTCGTTTGGTTCTATGACGGCGGCGCTGATTTGAAAAATCGGGCGCCATCAGGGGATTCCGCCAGGAATCCCTACCTCTGGTTTGATTGGTGAGGAAGAGGGTGAAGGGGCTCCATGCGTACTTATTTGGACTTGTTCTGGGCGTTTTGCAAGGTCGGCGCGCTGACCTTCGGCGGCGGATACGCGATGCTGCCGATCCTGCAGCGCGAGGTGGTGGAGCAAAGGCATTGGGCGACAGAGGCGGAAGTGATGGACTACTACGCCATCAGCCAGTGCCTGCCGGGCATCATCGCGGTCAACACGGCGATCTTTATCGGGCATAAAATCAAAAAGTCGGTGGGCGGCATTGTCGCGGGACTGGGCGTCGCGTTTCCGTCAATCGTCATCATCACGGTCATCGCGGCGTTCATATCGAACTTCTCGCACCTGCCGTTGGTCATCAACGCGTTCGCGGGCATCCGGGTGTGCGTGACGGTGCTGATCGTCAACGCCATCCTGAAGTTGCGCAAGGGCGCGATCATCGACATCGTGACCGGCGTCATCGCGGCGCTGGTGTGCCTCGCGTCGATCTTCCTGGATGTGACGCCCATCGTGTACGTGGTCGTGGCGGGCCTCGCGGGCATCCTGCTGTCCGGGCGGAAGGGGGCGACGGCATGACAATTCTTTTGCAGCTCTTCTGGGAGTTTATGAAGGTCGGCCTGTTCTCCATCGGCGGCGGCATGGCGACCCTGCCGTTCCTGTCCAAGATGGGCGAGGCCACGCAGTGGTTCACCCAGGCGCAGCTCGCGGACATGATCGCCATTTCGGAATCCACGCCCGGCCCGATCGGCATCAACATGGCCACGTATGTCGGCTTTACGACGGCGGGCGTCCCGGGCGCGATCATCGCGTCGCTCGGCATCGTGGTCCCCGCGATCATGATCGTGCTGATCGTGGCGCGGCTGCTGACATCGTTTAAAGAAAACCGGTTCGTGCAGGGCGCTTTCTATGGCCTGCGCCCCGCGTCCGTCGGCCTGATCGCGGCGGCCGGGTTCTCCGTGCTGAAAATTTCGCTGCTGAACCTGCCCGCGTACCAGGCCAGCGGCAACATCCTGGACGCGGTGCAGTGGATGGGCCTGGCCCTGGCCGTCGTGATCTACTTTGTGATGCTGAAATGGAAGAAGCTGCACCCGGTGGTGGTCATCGCCGCGTCGGCGGTGATCGGGGTGGTGTTCCACTTCGGCGGGGTTTGACGCCAGAGGGCAATCACGGTAGGGATGTCATCATCTGTGGGTTATTGATAAAATCCCTCCCGCCGTGAGGCGAAATGATGGGAGTCCAAAGGGGATCGGAACCGCATTCCGCCAGTGGCGGAATAAATGCGGTGCAGATCGGTTTTCATACAGAACGCACCCTGTGCGCGACAATATGAAAACCCGGGTGAAATCCCTTTGGCAAGGTCTGGGGCGGAGTCCCCGCGTGTCCCATCGTTTCCCCGTCCCTACTCCCCCGCCGCCAACACCGCGTTCCCCAGCAGCGCGCAGTCGTCCCGGAAGTCCAGCGCGTACCCGGCGAACATCGCGCGCTTCAGGGGCATCACGGTGGGGGCGAACCCGCCTGTGATCCGAAGCGTGCCGTCCATCGTGGTGTGCGCGGCCGCGAGATCCAGCACATCGCGCAGCGTTTTCTGCATGCCAAAGAGCAGCGCCGAGAGCATCTCTTCCCGCGTGGAGGCGAGCGAAAGCCCGTGCCACGCGGCTTTTTTGTGCTCCAGGCTCTGCCGGTCCTCCGCCAGGTACGGGTCAAACGCCAGCGGCGTCTCCAGCGCGCGCGCGGCGCACCCGGGCAGGTATTCGCCGTAAAACTCCGCTTCGCCCATCTCGCGGCAGAACTCCTTCAGGAACCAGTCCACCGCGAACCCGCCGCTCGTGGTGGCGTATATCTGCCACAGGCCGGCCCTGGCCGCGTTGCGCACGTAATAGCCCGGGTGCGGCGCGGGCTTGTCCGCCAGCACGGAAATCATGTCGCTGCTGCCCGCGATGTTCAGCGCCTGGCCTGAGCGGCTGTTGCCCGCCCCGGCCTGCGAGGCGATGGCGTCGTTGGTGCCCAGGGCCACGGGAATGCCCGCCCGAAGGCCGAGCGGTTCCGCGGCGGCGGGGCGCAGCGCGCCGAGCGTTTCGCCCGGCATGTGGATGGGCGGCAGCCACGCCATGGGAATATCGAACGCGCTGAGGATCTCATCCGACCAGCCGGACTGTCGCACCGTGTCGTACAGCCCCATCATGGACGCGTTGACGAAATCCACCGACCAAACGCCCGTTAGGTACTTGTGCAGGAACGTGGTCAAGTGGCCGATTTTGTGCACGCTCTGGCACAGTTCCGGCTCGTGCTGGCGGAACCACAGCAGCGTGGTCAGCGAGACGCCGCCCGTGAACGGATACACGCCCGCGATGGACTGGTAGCGTTCCTTGCCCATCACGCGGCAGATGGTTTCGGACTGCTCGCGGCTGCGGCGGTCCATGTGCGTCACAACCGGGTACAGCGCCGCGCCCTCCGCGTCCATCAGCATCAGCGACGGGGAGAACGCGTCGTAGCACACGAGGTCCACGCGCTCGCGCAGGGTTTCCGGCAGGCGCATGCACGCGCGCGCCAGCGCGGAAAGCAGCGCGTCCGGGTCGATTTCGACCTTCTCCCCCGGCAGGATGATATACGGATAGGCTTCCTTCTCGCTTCGCACGATGGCGAAGGCGTCATCCAGCACGGCAAGTTTGAGCGATGAGGTGCCAAAGTCAATCGACAGAATCATGGAAGCGCCTCCAATCGTTTCATTTGTTCGTTGTCCAAAAGCGCCGCGAGGCGCGGGTTGTCCAGGAAGTACGCGAGCGTGACGCCCTTTTCGCCCAGGCGTCGGGGGTTTTGCGCGCCTTGATGGCGGCGCTGATTCGAAGAATCGGGCGCCATGGAAGGATTCCGCCCGGAATCCTTCCCTTTTTTCCCATCGTTGTGGTAATCCGACCCGCCGGAAATGACCGGGAGGCGGCCGCCGTAGTCCCGCCGCACCCGGCGCTCGATTTCGTCCGGGGACAGGCTGCCCTTGTAGCTCGTCTTGTGATACGGGTACGCGGCCTCAATCCCGTCCAGACCCGCCCCGATCAGCAAATCAATGTACTCCGCGCGGGGGACGGGTTCGCCGCGCCATTCGGCGGGATCGTCGATCAAATAGGGGTGCGCGAGGATCGCCAGGCCGCCCGCGCGGTGGATGTTCCTGATGATGCCGATGGGGTCCGGCTTCTCCCGCCGCACCTGGTAGCGCGGCGTCGTCTGTACGAGCACCTTGGCGCGGCTCCACCCGTCCGCATAGCCCTTTTCCGCCATGGCCTCAAAGAGCTGCTTGCGCTGCACGGCGGTTTCCGGCCGCGCGCCGCCGAGCAGGATGTCGCGCTCCCAGTCCAGCGGCATGCCGTCCTCGGCCAGCAGGCGGCACAGCGCCTTATACCCGTCGATCTTGCTTCGGACGCTCGCCTCGTACTCCATCGCGAAAAACGGGTGCGCGAAATCGCAGCCGAGCGCGACGATGTGCACGTCCTCCACCCGCGTATCGCACGAGAACTCGATCCCCGGCAGCACCGCGACGCCGCGCGATAAGCCGTACGCGCGCAGGGGGATCGCCCCGCCATCCGTGTCCACGGTTTCCGGCGCGGTGATGTCATGGTCCGTGATCGCCAGCACGCGGACGCCCGCCTCCGCCGCCGCGTCAATCAGCGCGCTCGGCGTGTCGTTCCCGTCGGAACGGGCGGTGTGGGTGTGCAGGTCGCACGGATAAGGGGCTGTGGGCATGGGAGAACCTCCTTTGGGGGTGGGCGTGGGGGGACGAGGGGACGTCTTCTTTTCTTTTCGAACAAAGAAAAGAAGCAAAGGAAAACCTCCTGGGGGCGGTGTGATTTCGGGGATAAACGCAGATCGTGCGCCATGTACAGGGCGGACGCGCAATGCGCGCCCCTACGGCCCGTTCGCAACCTGCCCCGCGCGTTTCCCTGGCGTTCCGTAGGGACGACGGCCATTGGCCGTCCGCATCCCTTGTGCGGTGGCCAGCGCGCTGTCACGCTGTCCGCGCTCTTTTATCAGGCGGCCCGTGTCGTCGCATAAAAGCCTCGCGACAGCAAGAGTCCTCGCCCTTGCCGTGAAGCAAAGGGGGGCTCCTTATTTGAAATACTGCCAATCCCGATCCATGTCGCGCATCTTGTATATTTCCTCCATTTCGGCATCGCTCCACATCGCATGGAGTAAGCCCTTTATCTCATCCGACAGCTTCATGATGTCCAGCCAGACCGCGTCGCGCTTGATTGATTCGACGTTCCATTGCGGGGTCCCCTGGAGGGCCATAAACTTGCTTCGCAGCAGCGCGCTTTTCTCCCGGATGGTCCGATCGATCAGGCCGTCGCCTTGAAGGTTCGACAGGGTGTTGTGATGCAGGAAAGTTCCAGCCCCGACATCAAACTCCTCAAAGATGCGAAACCCGATTTCCTCATCCGGCAAATCCAGCAGGAACACGCCGCACTGGTTGATCGCGTAGACAAATTCGCCAAAGAGCCTGCCGTGCGCTGTCCATTTCGTGCGCCACATCTATGCTCGTTCCTCCCGCTCAGCTTGCGCCGCGCTCTTCCCCGCCGCCTCGAACAGCGCCACATGCCGCCGCACATCCTCCTCGACGCGCGCCTGGACGTACTTGTCCAGCTTCAGCGGATCGGCGCAATCGGGGTTTTCCGCGAGAAAATCGTGGATGCCGCCGAGGTACGCGTGCTTCAGCGACGTGGAGATATTGATCTTGGCCGCGCCCAGGCGGACGAGCGTCTGGAACGCCTCCTCCGACAGGCCGGTGCCGCCGTGGACAACCAGCGGCGGGGTCACGGCCGCGCGGATGGCCTCGAAGCGGTCAAACCGGAGCTTCGGCTGGCCCTTGTACAGGCCGTGCGCCGTGCCGATGGCCGGGGCGAACGCGTGGACGCCGGTTTCCCGGGTGAAGCGGACGGAGGTGTCCACGTCCGCGAGGCTCGCCTCGCCCTCACGGACAACAATGTCGTCCTCCACGCCGCCGATCGCGCCCAGCTCACCCTCCACGCTGACACCGCGCGCGGACGCGTAGCGCACGATGTCCGCCGTGACGGCGATGTTCTCCTCCAGCGGCAAGTGCGACGCGTCGATCATCACGGAGGACCAGCCCGCGTCCACGCACGCGCGGGCGAGCGCCGGGTCCTTGCAGTGGTCCAGGTGCACGGCGACGGGCACGGCGGCGTTTTCCGCCAGCGGGCGCAGAAAGCCGATCAGGGGCAGGACGCCGATCTGCTTCACGGTCGAAACCGATGTCTGCAGGATGACGGGCGCGCGCAGCGCCTCCGCGCAGGCAACCACGGCGCGCGCGGTCAGCTCATTGACAATGTTGAACGCGCCGACGGCATAGCCGCCCCGCGCGGCGGCCTCCAGCATGTGCGTCATGGACACAAGCGGCATACGATCCCTTCTTTCGTTCGTCGGTCGAAAACCTACAACCCCTCGCGCCGCAGCATCTCAAACAGCGCCTCTTTTTCCTCCGCCGGGAGGGGCAGCAGCGGCCTGCGCGGGTCGCCGCCCGCGAACCCCGCGTAATCCATCGACGCCTTGACGCCCGCGACGCCGCCCTTGCCGGATATGGCGCGGTTCAGCGCCAGCAGCCGCCGGTTCAGCGCGGCACACGCCTCGTACCGCCCGGAGGCGAACAGCCCGTACAGCTCCACGGCGAGCGCCGGAAACGCGTTCGCCAGCGATAGCACGCCGCCCGTCGCGCCGAACAGCAGCCCGGTCAGGAAGTTGTTCAGGCTGCCGGCCATGACGGCGAACCCTTCCGGCGCGGCGAGGAGGAACCCCTCGATGTTGCCGGTGGACGAGTCCTTCATGCCCGCGATGTTCGGGTGCGCGCCCGCCCCGCGGATCACGCGGTCGGACAACGCCAGCCCGCCCGCGAACCCCGGCGCGTTGTACAGCAGCACGGGCACGGACAACTTGTCCGCCACATCGGTGAAGTAGCCGGTCAGCGCGGCATCGGTCATTTGCTTCTTGAAGTAGCTGGGCGGCAGCAGCGCGATGTAGTCGCTCCCCATGTCCTGCGCCCGCAGCGCCAGGGACAGCGTCTCCCGCGTGGACTCGGCGATGCAGCCGCAAATCACGGTCTGGCCCGGTGCGCGGCCCTTTACGATCACGTCCAGCGCCGCGAACTTCTCGTCCGCCGTCAGGCTCTTGTTCTCGCCGTTGGAGCCGAGCGCCAGGTAGCCCGCCAGCCCACTTTCCGCGTACCGCTCCATGTTGGCCGCAAGGGCCGTAAGGTCCAGTTCCTCCTGCCCGTCAAACGGGGTACTGACGGGCGCGAACACGCCGCGCAGCTTGTCCTTCGCCATGCCGTCGCCGCCTTTCTGTCGTCCTGTGGGATGTCCTACGCGATGGCGACCGGCCGCACGTACATGCCGGTCGCGCCGCGCACCTTCGCGGGCGCGCAAATGAAGCAGAACTCGTACACCTTGTCCCGGGCCAGCGCGTCCAGTTGCAGCAGCTCGATGATGTGCACGCCCTGCTGCACCAGCAGATAGTGGTGCACGGGCTGCGGGTTGCCCGGCACGGACGACACGCCGCCGCCGTGGAAGCCGTCCAGGCACGCCATGTCGTCGCCGACGAGAATCGCGCCGCACCCCTCGACCAAATAGCGCGCGGCGGGTAGGCCGAGGCCCGCGTCCGGGCACGCGTCGCCTTCGGGCCACCGCTCCCCCGTGCGCAGCAGCACCGCGTCGCCCGGCCGCAGCGCGACACCGGCCCACGCGGCGCACGCCTCGCATTCCCCGGGCGTGATGATGTGGTTCGGCGCGAGGTGCGGCAGGCCGAGAAACCCCGCGATGTCCAGCAGCACGCCGCGCGTGACCACCGGCGGCACGCGCGCCATATCGCATTTCAACGGGCCGAAGTTCGTGCCGTGCTCCCCCGCCGTGTAGCCGCCGTACCAGTGGTCGTCCTCGCCCACGGTGATGTGGCACAGCGCGTCGATGTGCGTGCCCGCGTGCAGCGGGGCGATCAGCAGTTCCGTATTGGAGCCCATGTTCGGGGCGTTTTTCGCCGGGTCAAACAGCGCGCCCGGCTTGGTCCACGCGTGCGCGGGCGGGATGGGGCCGGCTGCCATGTTGCGTCTGCCGGACGGCGTGGCGTAGGCCACCAGGTCAAACGCCGCGTGGCCCGGCCAGACCGGCATGCCCTTGAACCGCTCGGTCTCCAGGTCGTACACACGGCCTTCCTTGACCAGGCCGATTGCCCGGAGCACCATGTCCGGCGTGAGGCTGTTCAGCGCGCCGGTTTCGTCGCCCTCGCCCCAGCGATTCCAGCGGTTTTCACGCGTCCAGCGGTCATCGTCGTAAGGATGCATGGTATTCCTCGCTCTCTTTTGCGGCGGTGTGGATTTACAAAATCCATACGCGGACAGTATAGCATGAATGGTTCGCGGATGCCAGAACGGACGAACGGATCGGCCTGGATGCGAGGGTGAAAATGACGTTTTGGCGCGAAAAAAAGCATTACATTTTCTGGAATTATCCGCGCGCGCCTACCGCCGGTGTTCTTGTGCCACTTGATGTAAACATTTTAAAAACAATGTGCATGCCTCTGTTTTGTAAAGAATCACCGCAACCGAAATATGTAATCATTACCATCGTGTGACGCCTCCGGCCCCGCGCAAGGCCCGTGCCGTCTTGACGCCGCTCGCCGCGAAATGGTATCGTCACGGCATACTTGCCGCATCCCGCGCACTGCGGCGGCGCGGCGGACAGGATGTGTTGCGATGGTTGTATGGGTTTTCCTCCTTGCCTTTGCCGCCTCCACAGCGGGCAGCATTTGCGGAATCGGTGGCGGAATTGTGATGAAGCCGGTGCTGGACAGCTTTGGCATCATGCCGGCGGAGGCTGTGTCGTTCCTGTCCGGCTGCACGGTGCTCACCATGTCGGTTGTGTCGCTGCTGCGCGGCCGCGGAGGCCACGAGCTGGACGGCAGGCGCAGCGTTTTCCTGGGCCTCGGCGCGGCGCTGGGCGGCGCCGTCGGGAAGGGGTACTACAATCGCCTCGTCGATCAGGTCGGGCACGAGGACGTGCTGACCATTGTTCAATCCAGCCTGCTCATGCTGCTGCTCATAGGCACCATTCTATACCTGGCCAACAGACAGAAAATCAAGTATACCCACACGATTCACAGCCCGCTAGCCTGTGTGGTCATCGGGCTTTTGATTGGCATGCTGTCGAGCTTCCTGGGCATTGGCGGCGGACCGATCAACCTGGTCGTGCTGTGCTATTTCTTCTCCATGAGCACGAAAAAGGCGGCCAAAAACTCGCTGCTGATGGTGTTGCTGTCCCAGGCCACGAGCTTTGGACAGACGGTGCTGTCCGGCAATGTTCCGGTGTTTGCGTGGGGCTACCTGCTGACCATGATGGGCGCGGGCGTCGTCGGCGCGCTCTTCGGCTCGCGGATCTATAAGCGCCTGACGGAAAAGCAGGCGGACGCGTTCTATCTCGGCCTTCTGGCGGTAATCGTGTGCATCTGCGCCTTCAACATCACCCGCGCCATCGCGTAGAAGGCAGGGATTTCTGGCGAAAGCCCCTCGGTATTGTCACGCTGTACCCGCCCCGGCATTGTCGCGTTCGCCCTTCGGTCGATCGTTCTGTGCCGGGCCGCACCTGCGGGTCGCTTCATCCGCCACCGGCGGCGCTTCCCTCCGGTGCCCTTCGGGCCATCGTTCTGTACCTTGGCGCACCTTCGGGTCACTTGATCGCCCACTGGGCGGCGCTTCCCTCCGGTGCCCCTAATGGCGCCCGATTCTTCGAATCCGCGCCGCCGTTCACGAAGATACCACCCGCTACGCCTCTTTCCGCGCCTGCTTGACGAGCTGGTCCGCGTATACGCTCGCCCCCGCGACGAGCACGCCCTGTGTCATCGCGACAAAGAGCGCCGTCAGCACATGCCCCACGGTGTCGCATTCGCACGTGGAAAACACGTATAGCCCTGACAGGACGACTCCCGCGATGCCCAGCGCCAGCGGGATCCATCTGTCCGGGAACGCGCCGCGCTTCAGACCCTTGCCAAAGAAGTACAGCACGGGCACCAGAATCAACAGTTCCGGCTTGATATAGTCGTGCACATCCATACGAAACCCTCTCCTTCATTTCGGGCCATTGCGGCCGCCGCGCTATACTATATGGGTGCGAGAATCGCCACGGAACCGATCGGCCGAGAAGCGCAAAAAAACCGGGCCCGTATGATGGGACCCGGTGTGCTCGTGATTCCGGTCTCGCTTATTGATCCTTATTGATAGAATATCTCCTCGTACATCTCCGCCGGAACGCCCAGCTCCGCGCAGGCGGTTTGCCAGATGGTGACGGACTTATCCTGGTCGTAGCGGTCGTTCAACGCCTGGGCGAACGTGTTCGGCGCGTACGCGGAAACATCGTAGCCAAGCGACGTGAAGAGCGCCAGCAGCGTCTGCCCCATCAGGATGCGCTCGTCGTCGGTCGTTGTGCCGTACCAATCCGGCTCGCCGGCCTGGCTATAGTAGAGAAACCCGTGCCGGTGCAGCGCGATGATGATCTGCTCCGGGTCGTCCAGCGGAGCGGGCGCGGGCGTTTCCGACAGGTGAAGGCTTACGTTCAGCACGGTGTCGTCGGTGTCGTCCAGCAGCAGATCGTAGACGATGACGCGCAGATCCTGGTCGCGGCTTGTGGTCAGGTGCATGGTCTTGACCGGGAGAGACTCCATGCGGCCGAGCGGCTGGTCCTCGTTCACCTCATCATACTCCGACAGCACGGTGGGTTTCAGGCGATACGCTTCGCCCATCCCGCCCTGGTAGAGGTTAACGAACGTCGCTTCGTTAAAGGAAACGGCTTCTTTGCCCAGGTTCGTGAACACCCAGTCGATCACCACGCAGTCCTCGCCCTTGTAGTTCGGCTGGATCTGGTAGCCCGTCAGCTCCAGGTCAAACGTGATATACCCGTTGACGGGCAGGTCGTCCCGGGTGAGCGCGCGGTCTGTGTTGATGTACGCGCCGCCCGTTGCCAGTGCCACCGGGGCAAGGAACACGCATAGGGCGATGAGAACGGCCACGGCTTGGTTCTTTGTCCGCATGGGGCATCCCTCCTGATTTTTTCTTGGTTAATTATACCATATTTTTCCATGGCTGCCAATGCGCTACGGAAACCGTACGCGTTCTTTCCGGGGATGATCAAGGGGCCGCAGCCCCTTGTTTTCGATCCGGCCTCGGCGACTCTGCCGACGAACGGATAAAACCGGCAGGTCTTCTTTGCTTGCGTCCTCTGAGAGGGTCGCGCGACTTGAAAAATCGGGCGCCCTCGGCGGAGGACGTCCCTCCTCGTTCTCATCCAACCGCGTGATCCGCCGCAAAGCGCTACGGCAGCCGCCAGATCACTGCCGGGTCGATTTCGGCCAGGTCCTTCGCCCCGGTGCGCGCCATCGCGCCGGCGAGTGCTACCCGCATCTGTTCCAGCACTTTCCCCGCCGCGTCCGCGCCGCCCTCCTTCAGCGGGCCGAGGATCGCGCGGCCCACGCACGCGGCCGTCGCGCCCAGCGCCAGCGCCTTGAACACGTCCATCCCGCTGTCGATGGAACAATCCACAAACACGGGCATCCTGTCCCCCACCGCCTCCATGATCTTGGGCAGCACCAGCAGCGGCGGCACGGCGTATTCCTGGATGCCGTGGTGATGCGATACCACGATGCCCTGTACGCCCGCGTCCGCGCACTTCACCGCGTCGGCTACGCTCAGCACGCCCTTGATGACGAACGGCAGCCTTGTCGCCCGGACGAACCCGCGAATCTCGTCCAGCGACTTAGGCCGCATCGCGTCGCCGCCCACTACGTCGTATTCGCCGCGCCTATCAAAGCTGTGGTCGATGTCCATGCCCACAGCCAACGCGCCAGCGCGTTCGGCGTGTTCGATTTTTCTCAGAATGCGCTCGTTATCCTGGTAAGGCTTGATGATTTTGACCGTTTTCGCGCCGGTGGCAAGGATGCGCTCCAACTCGTCCTCGCTGCCCATACCCGCCCAGTTGACCGCGTTCGCGCAGGCGGCCGCGCGGGCGATCTCCACCATGCCGTCGTCGTGATATTTGAATTTATCCAAGTGCGAGAACGCCGCCATCATCACCGGCGTATCAAAGCGATGGCCGTACAGGTCCAGCGCCGTCGAGGGCAGCGCGCCGTCCAGGTGCCGCAGCTCGATCAGCAGCGAATCAAGATAGTCCCGTGTGATCCGGTTGGCGTCGCCGGGGTTTCGGGGCTGTGTTTGGTCCATGGTCATGCCTCCCGTTTGTTCTTTCGTGTGTTTTCTTGGCATCAGTATACCGCAAATGGAACAAGAAAGCATCCACGGGACGTTGTATGGACAGCCAAATAATGGAAAATTGCAACAAGGAGGGACCATGAGACGATTTGTGTGTGCGCTGGCGCTCTGCGCCCTGGTATTCGCGGGCCTGACCCCGGCGGCGGGCGCGGAGGAGCCCTTTGACCTGTCACCGTATTTGCTGGACGCGCCTTCCAGCCTGTTCTCCATCGTGATGCTGCCGGACGGGGGTATGCTGCAGCACGGGTCCGGCATCTGCCCCACGGACGCGTCCTGGATGCAGAGCCAGACCCAGCTCGTTCGCCGGGACGCGGCCGGGAACACGGTCTGGACATACGACGTGAAGTACTACCCCGCGACCGAGCAGGGCGCGTCCAAGATCATGCCGCTAGCGGACGGGCGGTACGCGCAGCGGTGCTACGTGACGGACGGCACGGGCGTGCTGACCTTCTTTGACGCGGACAAAGGGTTGCTGGGCGAGACGGACGCGTTTGACCTGGTCCGGCTGTGGCCCCTTTCAGATGGCTTTATCGCCACCGAGACGACGGGCGGATCCGCGCTCTGGTTGCAATGGTTCGACCTGAACGGCGATACCGTAACCACCCGGGACTATCCGCGCGAACCGGGGCTTGCGTGGTGGACACAGGAAATACTGGAAATGGACGACGGCCTGCTCCTGATGGGCGGGACGGAGGATATGCCGAGCTATCTCTCGCTGACAAAGCTCGACAGCGGGAAGGAAATCGCCTGGGAAGCGCAGTACGCGTGGCCGAGCGGTTCTCCGTTGACGATGGCGCGGGCGGAGGATGGCGGCGCGTTCGTGTACGGGGATCTACAAGGCGGGACACCCGGGGAGTTGGAGAGCTACGCCGTCCGCGTGGACAGGGAGGGCCGTGCGCTGTGGGCGCGGCGCGTTGATATGCCCTATACATACCTTGATCCGTATCCGTACGAAGGCGGCTTCCGCGCCGTGATCAACACACCGGACGCCGTGGGTCTGGCGACGGTTGACGGCGACGGCGAGTTGACCGGCATGGACTGGCGCAGCGTCGCGGGCAACGCCCAGGGATTCAAGAACCTTGCCGTAAACAATTTCGCGCTGGACAAGGATGGCGCGCCCGTGCTCTGCGGGTATGTGACAAATGAGGAGGGTTTTGACAGCATGCGGGCCATCGCCGTGCCGTTTGACGCGCTGCCGAAGGCGGAGGGGAAGGATAACAAGTAACACTTTTCAGACGAAAAAAAGGAGGTGTCCCATGCGAAACCGAATCACCCTGTTCCTGGCCATATTGCTGGCCGCGCTTCCGCTCGTCCCCGCCGTGTCGGAGGGGATAGTCTATACTATGGACGCCGTAACCTACACGGTGCAGTGGGTGTATTACGACGGCCGCGTCGCGGAGATCGGCTTGCTGCAAACGCCGAATCTGGCGGATGTGGCGCTGGTGGACGCGCTGTCGTTTGATCCGAACGCCATGGACCAGGAGCCCATGAGCGTGGCGGCCAAGGCGGGCAAAACCGTCGTCGGCTCCTATTGCGAGGTGGCGTTTGACCCCAATGTGAGCACCCCCGGTGTGCGCCACGGCGGCGGCGGAACGTTCGCAGGCGCAATCCTCCAGGGTTACGAATGGCTCTCCCTGCCGCTGGGCGTTTCACCGGAAAGCGTGGAAGCCACCGTTACCACCGGCGTGCGCACGAGCCCTGAGCAGGGCGAATACGACGAGTGGGGCGGGTTCGCCGTCGCCATCCCCAGGGCGGATAAGCCATTGATAGGCGAGGAGACCGACCTGGACCTGGGCGCGACGCGCGTGAAGCATGTCGCGGTCAGCCGCACGCCGTCCCGGCTCGTCGTGAACGTGTTCCACACGCCCGTATCGGAAAGGGCGTATCCGTCGTTCACGGCGTACGCGATGGACGGCACAGCCCTTCACGAAAGCGGCAATGAGGCGAACGACGCGGCGAAAAGCGGCCTGGTGCACGCGGAGGCCGCGTATGACATAGCGGAGGGCGAACCGTTGCCGGACGCAATTCGCCTCCACTACAACGGCGCGCCCGCGAAGGAACTGCTGGTGGACCTCGCGGCGGGCACCGTGACCATTCTGGACGATTGACCGAAAAAGAGATGCTTGACCGTGCAGGTCAGGCATCTCTTTTTTCGTTTTGGAGGAAAGCCCTCTCCCCTACGCAGACGCTCCGCGCGCGATTAGCCCGTTCAGCCGCCCGAAAAACGCCCGCGCGTCGCTGAAATCCTCCGCGCACAGGCGCAGGCGCACCCGGCCGTAGCAGGTCGTCTTTTCTTTTCCGTTATATTCGTACTCGATCTGGCCGCACGAGGGCGACTTGCAGAGCGAGCATTCTTTGAGGCCAAGGAAAATCTTCTCCGCCAGCCCCGGATCGGTTTCCGCTATTTCGGCCAGCACTTCCTCCATGCGGTCCGATTTCAGATACCATTTTCGTTCGATCTTGTCATACAGGAAATACCATCCGAAATGATGGTGCGATTCCGCTTCCAGCACATTCATCCCGTAGGAAATGCCAAACTCGGGCGCGACATACTTGATCCTGCCGCTTTTGTCCACGACACGCCTGAATTTCAGCGGGCGCAGGGCTTTGAGGTACGCGTCCATCGCGCGCATTTCGCTTTGAAGCGCCTGGGGCGCTTGCGCGAGGACGCTTTCAAAGGTGGGCTTGGGCCGGCCGGTTTTGTGTTTCTCCATGGCGGAACGCCTCCGTATCCTCTTGATGGCTGTATTCTATAACACAATACCCGACAACAGCATGTCATGTTCCAAAAACAAACAGGAAGGCAAACGTGCCTTCCTGTGTGACGAATAACCGCCTTACTTCACCGGCAGCGGGATGGTCATCGTGATCGGCTCGCCGGACTCCATGACCGCCAGGATGGTCACGTTGTATTCCAGCAGCGTCTTCACGCCGTTGTCCGGTTTGATGTACTTGTTGAGCGTAGCGGCGATGTCCACTTCGGTTGCGTCACCTTTCAGCGTGACGGCGTCCCAGGGCGCGTTCTCAACCCAGTACTCCTTGCCCTTGCCATCCTGCACTTTCCCGGAACCCATCCAGCCGTCGGCCACAGCAAAGTACTCATTGCCATCAGTGTGCATCGCTTTGTAGTACGCGCCAATATGATACTCCTTAACCCCCTCGATCGGCTCCCATTTGATGACGTAGGAATCAACCTTCTCATTGGCGGTGAGGACGACGCCCTCCGGCAGCGTGACCTTGATCGGTTCCTCCGTGGTATCCGCCGCGATGGACGTGCCCGCCAGCAGCGTCATGACCATCACACACGCCAGCAGAACAATCCCCATCTTGTTCTTCGCCGGTTCATATATGGAATTGATGCGCTTTTTCATTGTGTCTTTTCCTCCATTAAAGTGCGTTGTCAGCAGGGTATAACCCCTTGCCTGATGTTGCGCGACGCCGATGATTGACAGCGCGTACTGATGTCTGCCTTCGATGTCCTTGTTCTCGACCACTTTTTCATCGCAGGAAATCTCGCACTGCAGCGACACCTGCTTTACCAGCAGGTAGATCGCCGGATTGAACCAATGAATCGCTGTGGAGAACAGCATCACGAGCCGCAGCAGAAGGTCCCGCCGTTGGTAGTGGATCAGCTCGTGCAAAAGGATCGAGCGCGAGCTGTCATCGGCCTCCGCTTTTTCCGGCAGCAGAATGGTGGGCTTGTCCAGCCGGAGGAGCATGGGGCCGGATATGCACGCGCAATGCGCAAACCCAATATCGCGGCCGTTTAACCCAAGATCCCGTTTTGCTTCGTCAAACTGCGCCAGAAGCCCCGCATCTTTCACATCCGTACACCACCGTTTGACGGCGTGGATGAAGCGCAGATGCCTGATTCCCTGGTAGGCCAGCGTGCCAAGCGCCCCCAGAGCCCATACGAGGAAAACGGTTTGCCAAAGGGGAAAGCCCGGCGCGGCCTGCTCCGCGGGAGAGGGGTCCATGGCGAAGGGAAACGCGGCAGCTTCCTGGCCAGCGCCGTTCAGCAGAAATGCCGGAGCCTGTTCCACCTCAATGGTGAAAACCGGACGAAACGGGATCAAAAAACCGATGAGCAGGATGGCTCCCGCGAGGTAGAACCATCTGGCGGCGTATCGATGCCGCAGCCAGCGCGTAGCGGTGTAGTAGGCCATAACCATGGCCGACATGGCAAGGGTGTGCCAAAATAGCTGCTGCATCCACTGCGTCATAGATGATCCCTCCGCTTCGCATTGGCCCATTGGACCAGATCGTCAATGTCATCATCGCTCAGGCTTTCGCCCGGGTATGCGGAATTGACAAGATTCAGCAGGGAACCACCATGGTATTGTTTCAGAAAGCTCTCCGTTTCGTAAGTAAGGTATTCCTCCCGCCCCACCAGGGGCGTAAAGAGTTTGTCCTTCTTCTTTTTGTCAAACGAAAGAAAACCCCTGTCCACAAGACGGTTCAGCAGCGTATGTAGCGTTTGCAGTTTCCATTCCTTGTGCGTTTCGCGCGCCAGCCCTTCTAGCAGCATGCCGGAGGTAACGGGCGGCACGAGCTGCCACACCACTTTCATGACGTCAAGCTCCGCGTCCGGCAGCTTTTTCATCATAACCATCATACCCACCCCTCGATCGACAATTGTCTTGCCAATATCTTACACCGGAGGAAATGAGTTGTCAATATGAAATCTACGCTTGTAGATAATAAACATGGAAAATACTTCTGCCGGGGATGCCAACGGAACATGCGCCGCCTGGCACAAAGGGCTTAATGGCAAGGATTCCGCAGGGACTCCCTACTTCACCGGCAGCGGGATGGTCATCGTGATCGGGGCGCCGGACTCAAGGATTACAACCATGGTCATGTTGCATTCCAGCAGCGTCTTCATGCCACTGTTCGGATGCATGTTCTTGCTGAGCGTGGCGCTGATGTCCGCCTCGGTCGCGTCGCCCTGCAACGTGATGCTGTCCCAAACCATGCCTTCCACAAAGTGATCTTTGCCCTCGCCGTCCTGCACGTATTGGGAGCCAGCCCAGCCATCCGCCACAAACCAGTACGGGACGACGCCGTTGGCCGTCGCTTTGCAGTACACACCAATATGATACTCCTTGACGCCCTCGACCGGCTCCCACTTGATGACGTAGGAATCAACCTTCTCATTGGCCGTAAGAGCAATGCCCTCCGGAAGCGTGACCTTGATCGGGCTCGCGTCGGTGGCGGCAATGGACGTGCCCGCCAGCAGCGTCAAAACCATCACACTCGCCAGCAGAACAAACCCCATCTTGTTCTTCGCCGGTTCATATATGGAATTGATGCGCTTTTTCATTGTTTTCTTTCCCCCGTTAAAGTGCGTTGTTAACAGGGTATAGCCTCTTGCCTGATGTTGCGCGATGCTAATAATCGACATCGCGTACTGGTGTCTGCCTTCGATGTCCTTGTTCTCGACCACTTTTTCATCGCAGGAAATCTCGCACTGCAGCGATACCTGCTTCACCAGCAGGTAGATCGCCGGGTTGAACCAATGAATCGCTGTGGAGAACAGCATCACGAGCCGCAGCAGAAGGTCCCGGCGTTGGTAGTGGATCAGCTCGTGCAAAAGGATCGAGCGCGAGCTGCCATCGGCCTCCGCTTTTTCCGGCAGCAGAATGGTGGGCTTGTCCAGCCGGAGGAGCATGGGGCCGGAGATGCACGCGCAATACGCAAACCCAATATCGCGGCCGTTTAGCCCAAGATCCCGTTTTGCTTCGTCAAACTGCGCCAGAAGCCCCGCGTCTTTCACATCCGTACACCACCGTTTAACGGCGTGGATGAAGCGCAGATGCCTGATTCCCTGGTAGGCCAGCGTGCCAAGCGCCCCCAGAGCCCATACGAGGAAAACGGTTTGCCAAAGGGGAAAGTCCGGCGCGGCCTGCTCCGCGGCAGAGGGGTCCATGGCGAAGGGAAACGCGGCAGCTTCCTGGCCGGCGCCGTTCAGCAGAAATGCCGGAGCCTGTTTCATCTCAATGGTGAAAACCGGACGAAGCGGGATCAAAAAACCGATGAGCAGGATGGCTCCCGCGAGGTAGAACCATCTGGCGGCGTATCGATGCCGCAGCCAGCGCGCGGCGGCGCAGTAGGCCAGAACCATGGCCGACATGGCAAGGGTTTGCCAAAGTAGCTGCTGCATCCACTGCGTCATGCATGATCCCTCCGCTTCGCATTGGCCCATTGGACCAATTCATCATTGCCATCAATACCGCTTCATGATCGACAATCGTCTTGTAAAGATTTTACATCGTAGAAAATGCGTTGTCAATACGAAAATCTACACTTGTAGATAATAAGGTGCAACGTGCGCCTCAAACAAGGATTGGCAAGGGGGCGCACCGTTGCCCGGAGAAGCTCAAAAGGCAAGGGAGCACGGCGTTTTCGCGCCGCGCTCCCATCTTCCGTATCAATGTGATCCTTCCGTCCGGATAATCTCATCAAACAGCGCCGCGTTCTTCTCAATCACGGCCGCGCCGCCGGATGTAGACCGGACGCCTTCCGCCGCCAGCTTCTCAAACACGGGCGCAAGCGCGCGCAGGTCCTCGATGGTCGCGGACTTGATCTCGCGCATGCGGATCAGCTTTTCGTCGTCCGGCCAGCCGAGCAGGCGGTTCTGTATCGCGCCAATCGCGCCGGTCAGGTCGCCCTGCGGCATCGCATAGGCGGAATACGTGCTGACGATGTAGCGGTCCAGGTCATCCTGTGTCACGGGCGCTGTTTCGGCAAAAGCGGCCAGCCCCTCGTACACGGCGAACGTCTCCGCGACGACAGGATCGCGGTAGCTGATGAACGCGAAACCGCGCTTGTCCATCAGGTTCAGGATGCCATACGCGCCGATGCCGTGGCGAATCTGCGGCGTCAGATACGCATCGAAAATGAGCTGGGAAATCGGCTCCAGCTTGCCGCTGTACTCGACGCCAAGCGTCTCGGGCGGCGCGTAGATCAGGTTGTACTGCACCGTGGAATCCGTAACCAGCGCCTCGCGCTTCGCCGGGGTGGGCAGCGACAGCGCGGCCTTCTCCACCGGCTTCGCCGGGGTTCCGTCAAACAGTGTGCCGATGCTCGCGTCAAACCCCGCAAGGCCCGCCTCGTTCCCCGCGAAGATCACGTCGGCGTTCTGCCGGTTGGCGATCAGCGCGCGGGCTTCGTTCAGCTTCGCCACCAGAGCGTCCGGGTCCTCCTTCAGCATCTTCTCCGCTTCGTCCAGGAATGCCTTGTACGAAAGGCCGGACAGGTAGTCCGAATACGCCGCGTCCTCGTACGCGGTGGCCATGGCGCGCGTGTACTGCATCGCGTACGCGTAGGAATTAAGCTGATTGCGCATCGCCAGCTTCTGCTGGCCGATGACCGTCTCCAGCATCAGCAGGTCGTCCGTCCTGGACGTGAACGCCATGTCCCGCACGATGCCCAGCGCCTTTTCATAGTCATCGTTCAGCGTCATCCAGGAAAGGCTCAGCACCGGCCGGTAGGAATCGTCCGCGTAGTGCAGCGCGCTCGCCTGGGCGGAAAAACCGTTCAGGTAGCGGGTAATCAGCGTCTGCAGCTCCTGGCGGCCGTAGTGCTCCGTGTCCACCATGCCGATCAGCGAGGTGTAGAGGTTATAGTAATGCAGCATGTCCTGCGGGATGGCGCTGGTGTCCAGGTAAACCGCCGTGCGCCCGATGTCGCCGATGGCAGCCTGCGCGGTCATGGTCCGGTAGCCGTCGCGCTCCGTCTCCGTGATGTCGTACAGCTTGATCTCCTCGGGCAGCGTGTCGGCAGTGACGGCCGTGAGCGACTCGACCAGCTCCTTGGGCGCTTCCGCCTGGCTCCACGCGTCCAGCGCCTTGCCGTCCTCGATCATCTTTTCGATTTCTTCGTCCGTCATCGCGGCCTTGATTTCGGCCAGGTCAGCCGCCTGCGCGGCGGTCTTTTCCTCGGCGAGGCCGGGCACGGGCGACGTGGCGATCAGCGCCTTGCTGGGGTTTTCCAGCAGGTAGGTTTTCATCAGGTTTTCAAAATACCCGTTCGCCGCCTCGCGCTTCATCATGTCCAGCGCGTCGAGCTGGTCGCTCAGGTATGTCAGCGAATCCTTGCCCGCCCACATCCGCGCGAGGGTCATGGACAGGTTCACGCCCAGGTTGCTGATCTCGGGGATCAGCAGGTTGGAGAACTCGATCGACGCCATCACCGCGTCGATGACATCCGCGTCAATGCCCTCCTCCGCGATTGTGGGTAACTGCTCGTCCACGATGGCTTTGAACGCCTCCATGTCCGCCGCGTCAACGCCTTCCAGCATGAACACGATGTACGGATCGGGCACGGTAATATCCACGCCCGCGGAGAGCGTCGCCTTGGGCAGCGCCTTGCGCACCGCCTCGGTCAGCGGGGACGATTCGTGCGTCAGCAGGTCCGTCAGCACGGACAGGCCGAACGCGTCGGCCTGCGTCACGCCCTCCGCGACATAGCCGTACTGCACGATGGACGCGTTTTCGGCTTCCGATCCGGCCTCCACCGGGAAATCGAACGTCTTTTGCGTGAACTCGGCCACCGGCGGCACCTTGCCGTCGTCGATGTCGAATTCGCGCCGGTCGTACGCGCCAAAGTAGTCATCCAGCAGCGCGAGGAAGGGCCCCACGTCCATGTTGCCGTAGAGCACGGTCAGCGAGTTGGACGGATGGTAGTACGCCTGGTGGAAGGCCGTCAGGTCCTCCCAGACAATCTCCGGAATGGTATCCGGATCGCCGCCGCTGTTGTTGGACAGGATGCTGCCGGGGTACAGCGTCTCCTTCAGGTCATAGCTCGCGGCGTTCTGGATGAGCTGGTTGCCGCGCATCTCGTTATAAACCGTGCCGGTGATTTCAAGCGGCGCGTCCTTGTCCTTGAGGGAATAGCGCCACGCCTCGCGCTGGGTGTACCGCTCGTCCTGGTAGATCAGCGGGTGGAACACGCCGTCCAGGTAATAATCAGCCAGGCGAAGGAGCTGCGCCTCCGACAGCGACGACACCGGATAGGTCGTCGCGTTCGGCATCGTTATCGCGTTGGCAAACGTGTTGTACGTCTGCGTGGTGAGCGGGAAAAACAGGTTCTGCGCCGGGTATTTCTCGGACCCGGAAATCGTGATGTGCTCGAACACATGCGGGAGGCCCTTGTCGTCCAGCGCGGGCGTCCGGAACGTAATGTCAAACGAGCAGTTGGGGTCGTCCGCCGCGATGTACAATACCTCCGCGCCGGTCTTGTCGTGCGTGAGGCGCACGGTCGGCGTGTCAATAATCCGCTCGGTGCCAAGCTCCGTCACGGTAAACCCGTGCAGCGTATCGCCTACGTTCGGCAGTGCCGGCGCGGTGAGCGTCTGCGCCTCGGCCAAAACGGCCGTCGGCAGCACCGCCCCCATCATCATGGCCACAGCCAGCAGTAACCCCATCCATTTTTTCAAAATTGCGCACATCCCTTCATCGTCTCTTCGGTTCATTCGCGGACCGCCCCCATGGCCGTATCCATGACGGCGGCGCTGATTTGAAAAATCAGGCGCCATAAGGGGCACCGGAGGGAAGCGCCGCCCGTGGCGGATACAGCGACCCGCAGGTGCGCCGAGGTACAGAGCGATGGCCCGACGGACCAGCGCGACAATACCGAGGGGCTTCCGCCAGGAATCCCTACCCTCGTATATAGAACGGAACGGAGCATCCGGCGCTTTCAAGTATAGCGTTTTTTTGCTATCCACTCAATCTTTCCGGTGTGTTTTGTCGGCAGGGGTGGTTCAACAGCGGCACAGATGCGGCCGAAATGTCATTCCTGAATTTGACGGAATCCCCAAACAATGGTACGATAAAGCTGCCGCGGTTACGCAAAACAACCAGCGTACATGCGCATAAAGGAGGGATTCCCTTGAAGATGCCCGTCGTTTTCCATCAAAAAATGGCGATGAACGAATCCGTCGCCGCCACTTGCTGCTATCGGGTTACCACGACATCCGCCGGCTATTACAACGAGGTGTTAAACGGCGGCAAGCTGGAATCCGGCCCCGCGAACACGCTCATGTGGAAGGACGAAGCCGTCTCCAAGGATTGGGCGCTGCTCGACTTTGACGTGGATTTCACGGGCTATGCGGGCCTGCGCCCGGTGCCCGTGTTCAACAGCCTGAAGCAACGCTGGTGGGTGCTTCTCTTCCGGGACGACCGCATCGCGTCCGCCGTGTCCATGGACGACTTCACCACCGGGGCGAAGGCCCTGGCCGCCACCGCGAACCCGGGCTGCGCCCATGACAGCGCCACGTGTCTGTATCTGGCGGAGGGGACGGCCGCCTCACTGTTCAACCATGTCGGCGCATCGCGCGCGCACGGCACGGGCGGCGACGTGTGGTCGCAGCCGCACGCGGCGCAGCAGTTTCACTCCTAGGGTGTGCGGGCGGCTCGCCGGGGTCAAAATATCGCGGCGGTCAAAAAATCGCGCGGAAGATCAGCGCCACGCCGAACGCGGCGAGCGGCGCGCCGATCACGATGCCGACGATCGTCATGCACAGGATGGCGCCCAGGCCGGCTAGCGCCAGGCCCATGCCGAAGGCGAACACGCGGCCAATCGCGGACAGGATCAGCGCGGTGAACCCCCACGCCATCGCAAACGGGAAAAAAAGAACTTTCAGCATTTTCCTCGACCTCCTATGCCCCTAGTATACAGGGCGGGTGTTGGAGTTAGCGCAGAGTGGGATTAGAGTTTAATTAAGGAAATGGAGCTACTGATTGAACGAGGGTGGCGGGATTGCGAGGCGATTTTTCGTCTCCGCAAGGCGTCGGAGCCGAGCGCCCGCAACACCGAAGGGAAGCGCGCCCAGCGGGCGATAAAGCGACCCGAAGGTGCCCTACGGCACAGCGTGATGGCCCAAAGGGACAGCGCGACAATGCCGAAGGGCGCGGGAAATAGCGAGGCGGAGACTCTCCCGGATACAGAGCGACGCGGGCGGCGCTTGCGTCGCGACAATATCCGGGGGCGTCGGAAGGAGGCGTAGCGGGAGGCTACGTCGACTGCGCGCAGGTGAGGCGCGCCCAGTGGGCGCAAAAGGTGAACCGAAAGCGCGCCGAGCAACAGAACCGAAGCCGAGCGCGCCCTGTGGGCGATGAAGCGAGGCGAAGGTTCGCCCCGGCACAGAGCGGTCGACCAACGAGAGCGCGACAATTCCGGGGCGCGCAATGGACGCGGCAGCGTTCAGTGCGGCAATTGCGAGGCGGGTACGACGCAGTGGAGGCGGAAAAGCGTCCGCAAGACCGCCGCCCGAATCAATCAGTGGCTCCAACAATATAGGGAGGGCTTTCCATGGCACACTTCCCCATCGGCGTCATCCTCGATTCGTTTCAAAAGCCCATGCAAGAGGCGCTGGACCTGGCCGCGTCCATCGGCGCGCAGGGCATACAGGTCTACGCCACACGCGGCGACCTATCGCCCGAGGCGCTGACCCAGGCAAAGCGCGCGGAGTTCCTGCGCATGGTCAAGGACCGGGGGCTGGTCATCTCCGCGCTGTGCGGCGACCTGGGCCACGGCTTTGGCGACGCGGAAAAGAACCCCGGGCTCGTGGATCGCTCCAAGCGCATCCTGGACCTGGCGAAGGACCTGGAAACGGGCGTCGTCACTACGCACATCGGCGTCACGCCCGCCTCGCCCGAGCACCCGCGCTACAGGATCATGCAGGACGCGTGCGGCGCGCTGGCCATGTATGCCGACAGCCTGCAGGCGCACTTCGCCGTGGAAACCGGCCCGGAAACGGCGGAGACGCTCAAAAACTTCCTGGATTCGCTCCACTCCACCGGCGTGGCCGTGAACCTGGACCCCGCGAACCTCATCATGGTCACCGGCGACGACCCGGTGCGCGCCGTGCACACGCTGAAGGACTACATCGTGCATACGCACGCCAAGGACGGCGTGAAGCTCCTGGACCGCGATCCCGAGCTGATCTACGGCATCGTCCGCGACGACGCGCTGGTCACCGACGCCGCGTTCCTGGAGGTGCCGCTCGGCGAGGGCGGCGTGCAGTTCGCCCCGTACCTGGCCGCGTTGGACGCGATCGGCTACCGGGGCTTCCTGACCATTGAGCGCGAGGTGGGCGACGACCCCACGGGCGATATCAAGAAGGCCGTCGGGTTCCTGAAAGGCTTGATGGGGTAAGGCGTGCGGGATCGTATGGCCGTGGGCGGTTAGGGGCTGCCCAGCGGCTTTACTTTCGGTTTGCATGCCCCGGTTCGTAGGGAGAATCCCGCGTAAATTCGCCATCGATCGATAATTGACAGCCCTCCCTCCACGTGCTATACTATTGCGGCTGGGCACACGCCATGGAGAGATGGCTGAGTGGTCGAAGGCGCACGATTGGAAATCGTGTGATGGCTAATACCCATCCGTGGGTTCAAATCCCACTCTCTCCGCCACAAAAATCGTTGAAATTCCTTACAAAAAGGGTTTTGGCGATTTTTTGCTTTTACCCGAAACGACGCAAAAGCCTTTTCCCCGCTTTCAGATTTCACGCCCTCTCTACACCCAGAAAAGGTAGGGATTCCTGGCGGAAGCCCCTCGGTATTGTCGCGCTGGTCCGTCGGGCCATCGCTCTGCACCTCGGTGCGCCTGCGGGGCGCTGTATCCGCCACGGGCGGCGCTTCCCTCCGGTGCCCCTCATGGCGCCCGATTTTTCAAATCAGCGCCGCCGTCATGGAAGGAAACGAATTTGCAGTATCGGAGGCGTCGGTGCAATGAATGAATCCTATCACTCGCTGTACGAAAAACGATACCAAACGGCATATGAAGCGGGCGCGGAATACTGGGGACATACCCCGGACGATGATGAGTTGATTGAATACCTAACAAAATGGGTTGCCTGCAATAACCTACAGGGCAAGAGAATCATTGAGTTTTTTTGCGGGGAAGGCGCGGCCGGCGTGATACTTTCCAAGCTGGGGTGTATCTATCGGGGTGTGGATATAGCGCCTTCCGCCGTGCGGAAAGCAAAAAGCAGTTTGAAGGCGTATCCAACCGCCACGGTAGCGCAAGCAGATGTGGCTACGGAAAAAATAGACGGAACATACGACGCCGCGCTGGATGTCATGGGTTTCCATATGTTGGTGACTGACCCCGACAGAAAGGCCTATCTGCGCAACGCGTTTGCATGCCTGAAAAGCAGCGCGCCGATGTTCTTTTTCCGGGAGCAACGCAACGAACGCGCGGCCGATGACTTTATCCATTCCTATGACGAATGGCTGGCCGTGTCAAACGACGATTACGCGACGCCCCGGCAAATGAATTTCAAGAAAGACGACAAAGAAGTCGAAATACTGATTCCATACGTTCCGGGACGTTCAAAAACAAAAGCGGGCTATCAGCGAGAGTTGACCGAAGCGGGTTTTGTTGTTGATTCCATAATTGATATGGAACAGAGTTATAAATGCGGGGAATCCCTTTCCATCTATGCACGCAAACCAAAATGCGGGTGAGTAGGTTCATGATAGCCCCCTTTCAGGGATAAAAAGCACCCGCTTCACGCAGATGCTTCGTTACAGATTATGCTATTCTCTGCCGCATAAGCAAAACGGATGCCCCTCAGGGTCAAGCAGCGTTACCCACTGTGCATCGCCATACTGCTGAGCAGGTTTTGTTGCACCCAGGTGAATGGCTTCTTGAACTGCGGATTGCAAATCATCCACTTGAAAATTGAAGTGCATTTGCTTTTGCTGCTTGCCGGGTTCTTCCGGCCAGACGGGCGGAATATAGTCGAAGTCGCCGGCGCATCCCATAAAGTGAACGACCATCCTATTTTCGGGAATCAGCGCCGTCCAATGAAAATCTTGATCCCAACCAGTCAACTGAGCGTAAAATCCGCGAAGTGCCGCTACATCCATGCAGTCAATATTGATAGAAGGATCCGGAATCGAACCGTATCCCTTCTGCTCAAAATACAAATCAAACTCGGATTTGGTTTGCGGGCGTTTACACAGGCAAAACGGATGCCCTTCTGTATCCAGCAATGTAGCATAATGCTCACCGCCATATTGCGCGGCGGGTTTGGTTGCGCCAAAACGGATCGCTTCCTCCACGGCAAACTGTAAATCGTCTACCAGAAAATCCAGGTGCATCTGTTTCTGCTGCTCATCCGGCTCCTCAGGCCAGACAGGTGACACATATGGAATATCGGTTTCCGTAAATAGAATCGTTAATCCGTTCGGCGCTTCAAGCGCAAGGCAATCAAAAGCGATCATTTCTTTCCACTTTGTCAGGTTGGCGTAGAATTCGCGGGCGCGTTTGGCGTTCCCACAATCAACCATGAGGTCACCAATGGTCAGGCTAGGTATCATTTGATTCCCTCGCTTTCAAATTAGGGCATGTTTCAAAAATGGAAATCGTGCAGGCCGGAGCGGATTTTTCGGCAGATCAAGGAGTTGGAGCGAGGCGTAGCAGCGCTACGCTGAGCGGAAAACGACGCAGAGATGCCGGAAAAGACGCCCGGTTTGCATGATTTAGCTTTTTGAAACAGCCCCTAGCGGCTGGCTTGCATCGTGCGCCAAGTATACCACGGGCCCGCCAGCCTCTACAAGATCAAAAGGCCACGCGCGTCATAGGAAAACGGCAGAACGCCTTCCGGAACGCGTTTATGCGGTAAATTCAGCGCAAAAGAAAAGGGATCGCCTCGCGTATCGCCGGCATCCATCGCCGGAACCCCCGTCTCCCCTCACCAGCACGCGATGTTGCTATCCGTCCGCCGCTCCGTGCCGCCCACCAGCGTGCCGTTCGGCAGCTTCACGATCATCTGCCCGCGCCCAAACTCCACGCTGTCCAGCGCCACCTCCACCCGGTGGCCGCGCGCGGCAAGCTGCCGGGCGGTTTCGTTGGCGAACGTGTTCTCCACCAGGAACCGGTTGTCGCGCATCCACTGCCAGCGCGGCGCGTCCAGCGCCTGCTGCGGGTTCAGCCCAAAGTCGATCAGGTTCATCGCCACCTGCACATGGCCCTGCGGCTGCATGTACCCGCCCATGACGCCGAACGGCCCGACGGCCTCGCCGTCCTTCAGCAGGAAGCCGGGGATGATCGTGTGGTACGTCTTTTTGCGCGGGGCCAGGCAGTTGGCGTCCTCCGGGTTCAGCGAAAAGTCGTGCCCCCGGTTTTGCAGGCCGATGCCCGTGCCCCGGATGACGATGCCGGAGCCGAAGCCCATGTAGTTGCTCTGGATGTAGGACACCATGTTGCCCTCGCCGTCGGCAGTGCACAGGTATACCGTGCCGCTCTTGGGCGGGACGCTCGGGCCGTGGTCCTTCGCGGTGTCGTCAATCTCCTGCGCGCGCGCCGCGCCATACACGGGGCTGAGCAGATCGTGGTAATTCACGCGCATTTGCGCGGGATCGGTCACGTGGCACAGACCGTCCGCGAAGGCGATCTTCATCGCTTCCCACTGCTTGTGGAACGTATCGGCGCAGTCCCGCTGGGTGAAGGTGAATTCCTTCAGGATGTTCAGCGCCATCAGCGCGACGATGCCCTGGCCGTTCGGCGGAATTTCGCACACATCGTACCCCCGGTATCGCACGGAAATCGGCTCCACCCAGGAAACGTCGTATTCCGAGAAATCTTCCTCCGAGAAGAAGCCGCCGTACGTCCGGCTTTCCCGCACGATCCGCGCGGCCAGCTCGCCCCGGTAAAAGTCCTCCGCGCCCGTCGCGCCGATCTTTTCCAGCGTGGCCGCGTGATCCGGCAGGCGGATCAGGTCGCCGGCCTCGGGCGCCTTGCCGTCCGGGGCGAACGTCTCATACCATGCGTCAAACGCGGGTCCGACGCACACGGTGCCGTACCGCCGGAGCGCCAACCGCCACATGCGGGCGAGGTTCGGCGAGGCGGGATAACCCTCCCGGGCGTACTGGACGGCGGGCGCGACCGCGTCGGACAGCGATACGCGGCCAAAGCGCGCGCTGAGCGCGGCCCAGGTTTTCGGCGCGCCGGGCACCATGGTGGGCGTCCAGCCGTGGGTCGGCATTTTGCCATTCGGCGGGTTCTGCGCCAGCACCTTTTCGATCGAAATATCGCGCGGGGCCCATCCGCTGCCGTTGAGGCCGTACAGCTTCTTTTCCTTTTCAATCCAGACCAGCGCGAACGCGTCGCTGCCAATGCCGTTGGCGGTCGGCTCCACAACGGTCAGCGCAGTCGCGGTAGCAACGGCGGCGTCCACGGCGTTGCCGCCCCGGCGGAGCACCTCCAGCCCCGCGGCGGATGCCTGGGGCGAGGAGGTGCACACCATGCCCCGGCGCGCATAGATGGGGTAGCGGCTGGACGCGTACGGGAGATACAGCGGATCAAAATTCATAGGACTTCCTCCATTTGCGTCTCTTTTGCGGATGCGACGCCGTCCGGATGCAGGAAGCACGCCGTCAGGTGCCCCGGCTCCACCTCCACCAGCGGCGGCCTCTGCTCGCGGCAGATGTCCATGGCGCTCGGGCAGCGCGTGTGGAACGGGCAGCCCTTGGGCGGGTTCACGGCGCTGGGCACCTCGCCTTCCAGCACGCGGTCGTCGCTTGCGCCCTCGCGCACGACGGGACGCGGCACGGAGGCGAGCAGCGAATCCGTGTACGGGTGCAGGGGTTTCTTGAACAGCGCCTTGCTATCGGCAAGCTCGCACACATGCCCCAAGTACATCACCAGAATCCGGTCGCAGAAGTGCTTGACCACGCCGAGATCGTGCGTGATGAAAAAATACGTCAGGTGCTTCTTCTCGCTCAGGTCGCCCAGCAGTTCCAGGATTTGCGCCTGCACCGACACGTCCAGCGCGGAGACGGACTCGTCCAGGATCACGAACTTCGGGTCCAGGGCGATGGCACGCGCGATGCCGACGCGCTGCTTCTGCCCGCCGCTGAGCGCGTGGGGATACGAATAATAGTGCTCGCGCTTCAGGCCGACGGTTTCCAGCAGCGCGATGGCCTTTTCCTTGCGCACCGCCGGGCCGTAGTCGGTGTTGATGACGAACACCTCTTCAATGGCGCTGCCGACGGACTGGCGCGGGTCGAGGCTCGCCGCCGGGTCCTGGAAGATCATCTGCATGTCACGGCGGAGCATGCGCATTTCGTGCGTGGTGAGCTTGCCCAGGTTGATGCCCGTCTCGTAGTTGCGGTCGAGCTTCGCCTGATACGCGGGGTCCAGGCACAGCTCGGTGATCGGGGAGACGAACTTGCCCCGGTACGCGAACGCCCGCTCCCGGTATGCCCGGGCCTGCTGGCGGTGCTTCTCCGCGTCGCGCTCGTGCGCGCGCATTTTCGCGGCCACGGCTTCGTCCGGCGCGCCGGTGGCAAGGCCCTTGGCGTGCTCGGCCTCGCACTTAGCATACGCCGAAAGCGCCGTGTGCGCAAGGCCCATTTCCCGCTGCGCCTGTTCAAACAGGTCCTGGATTTCCGGCAATTTCTCGCTCAGGATCAGCGAGCCGACCGTCCGCGAGCCCTCGCGAAGCTGGCGGGACGCCTCCTTGCGCAGCTCCTTGGAGCGGGCGGTCAGCATGTCCAGCCGCTTGGACGCGGCGTTGTATCCGTTGATGTCGCTCTGGCTGCCGAACGCGGACAGGGACGCCTTCTGCGCGGCCAGCGCCGCCGCTTTCTTGTCCACGTCTAGGGATTCCTGGTAATACCGCCGCGCCCGCGCCTGGTAGCGCGTCAGGCGGCCGATTTCCCTCCCGACATAGCGCGGGGCCATTTCCTCGATGGTTTTGCCGTAATATATGCACGCGCCGCTGGTCTGCGGGTAGAGCTGCAGGATCACGCGGCCCAGCGTGGACTTCCCGCAGCCGGACTCGCCGACGACGCCGAATTTCTCGCCCTCAACCATTTCAAACGTGATGTCCTCCAGCGCCTTGAGCGTGACGCCGCGCTTCAGGACAAAGTGTTTTTTGAGCTTCTTCAGCTCCAGGATGACTTTTTTCTCGCTCATGGATTCTCCTCCTCACAGGCGACGGCACGCGACCGAAGATCGCGGGCCATGAAGGGGATTTCGCCAGAAATCCCTTCAACTTTGAAGCAGGAGACGAAGTGGCCCGGCCCGTATTCCCGCTCCGCCGGAATTTCCTCGCGGCAGCGCGCCGTGGCATAGGCGCAGCGCGGGTGGAAGCGGCACCCGGGGATGTCGTCGGTGAGGTTGGGGAACGTGCCGGGGATGGCGCGGATCTCGTAATCGTCCGCGTCAACGTTCGGCACGGCGTTCATCAGGCCGATGGTATACGGGTGGCGCGGGCCATTGAAGATGGCCGCGACGGGGCCTTCCTCCACCTTGCGCCCGGCGTACAGGATCACGACCCGGTCGGCGATCTCCGCGACCACACCCAGGTCGTGCGTGATGAACAGGATTCCGGCGTCGATGTCCCTTTTGAGCTTCTTGATGAGCGTCAGCACCTGTTTCTGGATCGTCACGTCCAGCGCCGTGGTCGGTTCGTCCGCGATCAAAAGGCTGGGCTGCACGGACAACACCATCGCGATCATGATGCGCTGGCGCAGGCCGCCGCTGAGCTGGAAGGGGAACTGCTTCATGCGCTCCTTCGGGTTGGCGATGCCGACCGTTTCCAGATAGGATAGCGCGACCTCGCGCGCCTCCTGCTTGGAAAGGCCCTTGTGGCGGCGCAGCCCCTCGGTGAGCTGGTAGCCGATGGGTAAGAGTGGGTTCAGCGCGGTCATCGGCTCCTGGAAGATCATGCCCATCCGTTTGCCGCGCACGGCGTTGCGCTGCTTTTTGTCCAGCCGTGTCAGCTCCGTGCCTTCCAGGCTGATGCTGCCGGAGACGACCTTGCCGTTCAGCGGCAGCAGGTCCATCACGGCAAGCGTGGTGACGCTCTTGCCGCAGCCGCTTTCGCCGACCATGCACAGCGTTTCGTTCGGTTTAATATGGAAGGAGACGCCGCGCAGCACCGGGTAATCCTTGTGGCCGATGCGGAAGGTGGCGACGAGGTCCTTGACATCCAGGACAGATTGCATACTGACCTCCTGAGTAAAAGGGGGATTGCGATCCCCCTTTTAGTATCCCCCGGGGTTGGGTTACGGGGGACGGAGCCTGAAATCCTTTGGGATTTCCGGGCGGCTCCGAGTAAACGTACAGATT
>JAVBOM010000030.1:0-102243 GCA_031550535.1 Eubacteriales bacterium | reverse complement strand
GTGCCGTCCGTTCCGGTGCCGGTCGTGCCCGTGCCATCAGTTCCGGTGCCGGCCGTGCCCGTGCCGTCCGTGCCGGTGCCGGTCGTGCCCATGCCGTCCGTGCCCGTGCCGGTCGTGCCCGTGCCGTCCGTGCCCGTGCCGGTCGTGCCCGTGCCGTCCGTTCCGGTGCCGGTCGTGCCCGTGCCGCCCGTGCCGGTGCCGGATGTGCCCGTGCCGTCTGTTCCGGTGCCGGTCGTGCCCGTGCCGTCCGTTCCGGTGCCGGTCGTGCCCGTGCCGGAGCTGCCTTCGGCAGCACCAGCGCCGTTGCTTGCGGGCTTTTTGCCGCCGTTCGGCGCGGGCTGCGGGGCGGCCGGAGGCGTATAGAGAATCAATGTTGTGCCTGTGGGGTCGAGTACCCACTGGACGTTATCCTTGTCAACATAGACGGTCGTGGTGCCGACCGTCTTCTGGGTGTACTGGCTCAGATCAAGCGTGGTTTCGGCGAGCGCTCCGAACGCCAGGATGGCGCCCATTACACACACCAGGAGAAGCGCGAGAGCCTTTCTGAGCGTTTGCTTTGTTGTCACCTTTCTTCCCTCCTCATGTTCGGCGACGATGCCGGATTGCCGCGCAATATTGCGGTCCGATCTGGAGGCGTCCACGAAAAACGCAAACGGGACGCCTTTTCATATGAATGGGACGGGCGCAAAACGCCCACAGTCCCATTCTACCATATTTGACGCAAATCTACCATATGATGGTTCCATTGGCAAGGGAAAAATTTCAAAAAAGTTATCTTTGGGGAGTAAAATGTTTCGAAATGATTAAGTTCTTGTGTAGTGCCATCGGGGCATCCACTACCCGTAGTTAGCGGGCGAAGAACCAAAACGCCGCCTATGCCTCCTCCACATAGATATAACACCCTTCCACCCAGCCGGCGTTGCTCGCGCGGTTGTAGAGGAGGTAGCAGAACGCGTCACCCATGCCCCACCGCTGCAAATAGACCACCTCGCCCAGGCGGGCCCAGCCGATGACGGCGGAGGCGGTCGTGTCCTTTTCGTATACCGGCGCAAAAGCAAGACAGCCCGCGATCCACGCGAGCTGTCCTTCGGGAGGGTCCTCAAGGGGCGCATCCGCATACGAGAGGGACGTATTGACGCGGACGCGGATGGAGAGTATTTCGCGGCCGGCCTGGCCGTCGTAGAAGCCGCAGGTGGTACCCGGCGGAATCGTGAGCACCTTGGATTCCCCAAGGGGCAGACGGTACCGCGTGGCGCCGGGGAGGCCGTACCAGATTTCCGCCTTGGTGGCGGAGAAGGTCACCTCGCAATAGAGGAGGTTTTTGTCCGGCTCCACGGCCAGGTCGATCTGCGGGCCGGAAACCGCGCTGAGATCGACGGGCTCGGTTGCCTTGGGATCGTAGTAGACGAGGGAGAGGGCCGTGACCTCGCCGAGAGAGCCGATGGAGATCGACTGGGCGGCGAGCGCGGGGACGGCGGTCAGGGAGAGAATCGCGGCAAGCAAGGCCAGCGAAACAAACACGGCGAGTCTTTTCATATGGGCACCTCCCTTATGAGCGGTCTGCGCGCAATTGCGCGTGTGTTGGTAAAACAAGCATTGGGGGCGGCGACCCACGCCGCAAGGTAAGGATTCCTTACGGAAGCCCCTCGGTATTGTCGCGCTGTCCCCGCCCCAGCATTGTCGCGCTCGCCCTTTGGTCGATCGCTCTGTGCAGGGCCGCACCTTCGGGTCGCTTCATCGCCCACTGGGCGCGCTTCCCTTCGGTGTTGGCGGCGCTTCTCTTCGGCGCCTCTTACGGCGCCCGATTTATCAAATCAGCGCCGCCATTGAGGTAGAGACATTATACAGGGTTTTCCTGGAAAAGGAAAGCCCCCAAACGCAATCTATCAAAAACGCGTATTGACAAACACGTTTTTTATTGTAATATGTGTTTATTGACACTATTTGGTGAGCTTTTCGTTTCCCCAGACGCGGAAAGGCGCGGGGATACATGAGGAGGCGGAGCATGGAGCGGGAAGAACGGGGAGAAAACGAGCGCATCGCCGCCGCGAAGGCTTTTTTGAGTGAGGCGCTGCGCTGTGACCGGCGCATCGAGGCGCTGCTGGAGCGGGCGAGGCATTACGAAGAAATGGCGACGCGGATTACGGGACGGATGGGGCGCATGGAGCGGAGCGACGCCGCGTACAGCCGGGTGGAGGAGGGCGCCGTGGCGCTGGCGGACCTGTCGGAGGCGCTGGCAAGGGAAGTGGAGCGGCTGACCGGGCGCGTGCGGGAAATTGAGGAGGCAATAGACGCCCTTCCGGACGCGCGCGAGCGGGACATGCTCAGGTGGCGGTACTTGAACGGCTGGACATGGGAACACGTGGCCGGCGCACTGTTTGTGCATGTGCGGCAGGTGTACCGCATGCACGACAAGGCGCTGGAGACGGTGGCGGCGCGGGGCTTTGCGGATAGAGCGGAGGCGGCGGGACTGTGAACATCGCGGGGAATGCGGGGGTTGTGTTTTTGTCGGATTTTGGTATAATGTGGAGGGTGCCTTGGGCAATGCTCGGGCCTTGGGCTGCATTTGTACAGTTTCGGGCGCGTGTTTGTTGAAATGGGCTGTCGAGAAGGAGGATGTACCGATGAACAATGGAACGAAAAGGCTGTTGGCGGCCATGCTGTTGCTGGCATGCCTGTTGCCCTTTGGCGCGACGGCGTTCGCGAAGCCTTGTGTGCTGCCGGAGTGCTATTGCGAGGACTGCAACTGCGAGGTGTGGTGCGGCTATCACCCGTATGGCTGCGACGGCAAGAACGCCGACGGGACCCCCGACTACAAGCAGGGCAAGAAGGCGATGCAGTTCAAGGGCAACGGCGGCGCGCTGCTGGATAAGGCGAAGGACGGCAGCAAGCAGATGGCGTGGATTGGAAGCGGCCAAACGCTGTACGCGGACCTGTCATCCAAAGAGAACGGCTATGTGATGGTGTACTACAACAGCGGCAACAGCCGCGGCTGGGCGAAGTACAACCAGCTTACGGCGGTGAAGTAGGCGAGGCGAAGATCGCCAGGGTGAAAAGACGTCATTGAATGTCACCCGCACCCTGTGCTATGCTGTAGATGTGAAGAAAAGGCGAGCTGTCCCGGGCGGGGCGGCCCGCCTTTATCATACTCAAAAGCGAGGTGTTGGCATGGCGCGCAAAGCGGCGCAGGCGGGCGGGACGCCGGTGGACGAGGCCTGGGTGAAAGCGCGGCTGGCGAAGATCGTGGAGACGGGCATTGAGGAAGGGCGGCTGGACACGCGCAGCACGATGCAGGCAATGGAGCTGCTGGCCAAAATGGTGGACGACAAGCGAAGCCGGGCAGACGAGGGTGTGATGCCGGAGGTACTTTCCTTTCTGATGGCGACGCGGGGCGGCGCGGAACCCTCCCCCACGCCATGACCGGGCCGCTGAGCGAAAAGCAGGCGGCGTTTCTCCGCGCGGAGGACGCGAGAATCAACGTGCTGACCGGGAGCGTGCGGTCCGGCAAGACGTACGCGAGCCTGCTGAAATGGGCGCTGTTTGTGCAGGGGTCGGAGGCGGACAGCGAATTCATCATGTGCGGCAAGACCATGATCACGCTGGAGCGCAACTGCCTGACGCTGCTCGCGCGGCTGACCGGGCGGTTCACGTACAGCCTGTCCAAGAAAGAAGGGTGGCTGTACGGCCGGCGGGTGTGGCTGGAGGGCGCGAACGACGAGCAGGCGGAGAGCAAGATACGCGGGCTGACGCTATGGGGCGCGTATGTGGACGAGCTGACGCTGGTGCCCGAGGGCTTCTACCGGATGCTGCTGTCGCGGCTGTCGGCGCCGGGGGCGCGGCTGTACGCGACGACGAACCCGGACGCGCCGGGACACTGGGCGAAGGAGGCCGTGATCGACGCGGCCGGCCCGGACGTGGCCGTGTGGACGTTTTTGCTGCGCGACAATGTTTTTCTGGACCCGGAATACGTGGAGGCGATCGAGCGGCAGTATACGGGGATCTGGCGCGAGCGGTACATTCTGGGGCGGTGGACGCGCGCGGAGGGCGTGATCTATCCGTTGTTCGCGGACGAGCCGGCGCGGTTTTTGGTTGACGGGGCGGACGAGCCGGTCGCGCTGGCCACGATTGGGGTGGACTTTGGGGGGAACAAGTCGGCGTCGGCGTTCGTGGCGGTGGGGTTCACGCGGGGTTTTGGGCGGGCCATCGTGCTGGACGAGATGCGTCGTCCGGCCGCGGCGGAAAACCCGGAAACCCTGGCCGAGGCGTTTGTGGCGTTCGCGAAGGGCGTGCTGATGCGGTATCCGATGTGCCCGGCGGCCTACTGCGATAGCGCGGAGCAGGTGCTGATGCGCGGGCTGGCCGTGGCGCTGGCGCGCGCGGGCGTGCCGCTGAAGGTGAAAAACGCGCGGAAGGGGCCGGTGAACGGGCGGATACGGCTGGTGAACGGACTGCTGGCCAGCGGGCGGCTGACGATTGCGCGCGGATGCGGGCAGCTCATCCGGGCGCTAACGGACGCGGTATGGGACGACAAGCGGCCGGACGACGCGCGGCTGGACGACGGGACGACGGACATCGACACGCTGGACGCGTTTGAGTACGCGATGGAGCCGTGTGCGCAGGGGCTTTTGGGGGCGGGACTATGCCGCTGACGCGGCAAACGCATGAACTGCGGTGCCTGCGTGGGGGGGGCAAACGTCCTTCGCTGAAAATCTCACGATTTTCCGGGCGCGAAGGACGCAAGGAAAGAAAACCTGACGGTTTTCATCCGTTCGTCGGCGAAGCCGCCGATGCCGGGTTTCAATCAAGGGGCTACGGCCCCTTGATAATCCCCGGGAGGGGCTTCGTGCGTTTGATTTGTCCCGGGAAAGAGGTCATTGAATGTCACCATGGGGCTGTGATACAGTGTATGTGAAGAGGAGCGGGCGACCCGGAAGGGCCGTCCGTTTTTTATGGGGAGGGCGGGCATGACGATACAAGAAATCCTTCGCGGCGCGGGCTATGAGCCGCCGGGCGCGGCGCGGTACGCGGACATCGCGCGGTGGAAAGCGTGGTACCGGGGCAAGGTGCGCGGGTTCCACGACTACACGATATTCAGCGGGGGCAGGCCGATTCCGCGCACCCGCGCGGGGCTGAACATGGCCAAGCAGGGCTGCGAATACTGGGCGAACCTGCTATGGAACGCGGACTGCGCGGTAAACCTGACCGATCCGGCGCTGGACGGCGCGGTGAACGCGGCGCTTTTGCGGAACGGGTTTACGCGGCGGACGAACGCGCTGGTGGAGCGCGCGTTCGCGCTGGGCACGGGGGCGTATGTGGTCTACGGCGGGCCGGAGGGGACAGTGATCGACACGGTGGCGGCCGACATGATCTACCCGCTGGGCTGGGCGGGCGAGGAGATCGAAAGCTGCGCGTTCGCGGGGCGGTACGCGCGGGGCGGCAAGCGGATGCTCTACCTGATGCTGCACGAGAAGCAGGCGGACGGCGGATACCGGATTACCAACCGGTACTTTGAGGAGACGGACGGCGGGGAACTGGCGGAGGTCAAAGCGCCGGAGGGGGTATTGCCGGAGTACCGCGCGGAGGCGAAGCGGTTTGCGATTATCCGGCCAAACATCGCGGACAACCAGGGCGAAGGGCCGCTGGGGATTTCGGTATACGCGAACTGCCTGGACACGCTGCAGGCGATTGACCTGGCGTATGACGGGGCGAAAACGGCGATGGAGATCGGGCGGCCGCGCATCGGCGTGACGGCGAACATGCTGAAGATGGACCGGGTGTCGGGCGAATTGCGCGAGGTGTTTGACGCGCGGGACATCGCGGTGTACGACATGGGCGGTGGGCTGGGCGACGAGCCGGTGGCAGTGACGGACCTGACCGTGCCCTACCGGGCGGCGGAATTTGAGCGGTCGTTGCAGGCGCAGCTCACGGTGTACGCGCAGATGATCGGCCTGGGCGAGCGCGCGTTCCGGTGGGAGCCGGAGACGATGCGGACGGCGACGGAGGTGATCGCCAGCGGCGGTGCGATGCTGCGGGCGATGGAGAAGCACCAGGCGGGGCTGGCGGACACATTGCGGGGTGTGGTCGTGGCGGTGCTGGACGCCGAGGGGCTGCCAGAGGAAGCGGATGTCCGGGTGATATTTGACGATTCCGTGGCGCGGGACCGGGGCAAGGAGGCCGAGGACGCCTGGCGGTGGGTGGAGGCCGGGAAGATGACGTTCTGGCGGTACTTGACGCTGTACCGGGGGTATGACGAAGGGGAAGCGCGGGCCATCGCGGCGGAAGCCGGGGGCGGCGAGGGGTAGCGCGGGGCGATGGGAAGGAATGCCGGGACGATGAGCCGGAGCCTTATCCCATCATGATGGTTCGATATCTTCGGTTCTTCGATGGTGTCCTAAAATGGGCGGACGGGGCCGAAACCCCGCCCCCGCACGGGTGGCCGTGATGCGATTGAGAATGTCACGTTTTGACGCGCGAGACGCGGCGTGGCGGCCCATGACGGGCGATACGGGCACATGGTTATTTCGTGCGGAGGCGGTGTTCCGGCCCTGCCGCCGGGATGGGTTGGTTTTTCAGGGGGCTGCGCGTCCTTCATGCGGGGTGGAGGGCGCTTTTGTTATGGGGAAACGCGCGGGCAGAGGCGCGGATGAGGAGGGGGACGATGGAGCACGAGGAACTGGTGGCCCTGGGCCTAACGGACGAGCAGGTGGGGGCCGTGCTCGCGGCCGCTGGGCGGGACACGGCGGCGCGGGAGGCGCGCATCCGGGCGCTGGAGCTGGACGTGGCGGCGGAATCGTACGCGGCCGGGCTGCGCTTTACATCGCCGCTGGCGAGGCGGGCGTATATCGCGGAGCTGAAGGTGGCGGGGCTGGAGCGGGACGAGACGGGCGCGCTGGTGGGCGTGGAGGCGTTCACGAAGGCGATGCGCGCGGCAAACCCGGGCGCGTTCGCGCAGGACGCCGCAGGGGGCGGCGGGTTTGCGGGGAAAACGGCGCCGCCGGCGGACGAGGGGAACGAGCGGGACGCGATACGGGCGGCGCTGTTTCCGGCGCGGAGTGGTTGAAGGCGGCGCTCTGGGCGGACCCACGCGATGCGCGCACCGGCGGGCCGGGGTTCCGTCCGGGAATGGCGCGCGGCGGTTTGGGCGGATTGCGCACGCACGGACGGTGGCGGGGTTGCAGGGTTGCCGCAGGACGGGCGACGCGCTTTGGGGGCTTACGCGCGCACGGACGGTGGCGGGGGTTTTTGGGCTGCGGGCGCGGCTATCGCTGTGGACACGCGAAATGCGGGCGGTGCGCGCGCGGCGGACGCGCTGTCATCCGGGCGATCGCGGGAGGCGCGGGGCTACCGCGGCGCGTCGTCTTGCCATGGCACATCATTTCATGAACACGAGGAGGATTTTTCATGCCCATCACATTGCAACAGGCGAAGGCACTTTCCAATGACAAGCTGACCCACTACGTGATCGACGAGTTTACACAGTCGGCGCTGATTGATCTGATGCCGTTTGACAACGCGGTGAAACCGCAGGGCGGCACGTCGCTGACGTACACGTACAACCGGCTGAAAACGCAGCCGACGGCGGCGGCCCGCGCGCTGAACGCGGAATATGTGCCGCAGGAGGCGGATACGGAGCCGGTCTCCGTGAACCTGAAGATCTTCGGCGGGTCGTTCCAGGTGGACAGGGTGGTGCAAAAGGACGAGACCGAGGCGGTGGACCTGGTGCAGTTTCAATTGCAGCAGAAGATCAAGGCGGCGCGCGCGCTGTTCCACGACTGGTTCATCAACGGGGACGCGGGGGCGGACCCGCTGGCGTTTGACGGGCTGGACAAGACGGTGGCGGGCGGGCCGACGGAATTGATCCCGGACGAGGCGATTGACCTGTCGACCCCGGCGATGATCGACACCAACTGGAAGATGTTCCTGGACACGCTGCGCCGCCTGCGCGCGAAGCTGGACGGCGCGCCGACGCTGTATCTGATGAACGGCGATCTGTTCAGCGTGTTCCAGAGCGTGATGGACCGCGCGGGCATGAACCTGGCGAGCAAAACGAACTACGGCGACGAGGTATTGCAGTGGGGCGGGTCGATGGTGATGGCGCTGGGCGACAAGCCGGGCGGCGCGACGCCGATCATCGGGACGGCGGGCGACGGCACCACGTGCGTGTACCCGGTGCGGCTGGGGCTGGACGGCGTGCACGGTGTCTCCCCCACCGGGAGCAAGGTGATCGATACGTACCTGCCCGATCTATCGGCGCCGGGCGCGGTGAAAACAGGCGAGGTGGAGATGGTGGCCGCGGTGGCGATCAAGGCCGTGAAGGCTGCCGGCGTGCTGCGCGGGGTGAAGATCTGATCATTGATCCTCCAAGGAGGGATGAGGCTTGGTATACGCCGACTATGCGTATTACGACAGGATATACCGGGGGAACGCGGTGCCGGAGGCGGAGTTTGACCGGCTGGCGCGGCGCGCATCCGAGCGGGTGGACGCGCTGACCCTGGGGCGCGCGGAGGCCGCGTTTGAGAGGATGTCGCTGGCGATTAAGGACGCGACGTGCGCCGTGGCCGAGGCGCTGCTGGAGGCGGAGCGGGGAAACCCGCTGCTGCCCGGCGGCCAGGCGGTGAAGATGGAGATCACCGGGCGGCACCATGTGGCCTACCGGGACGCGGAGAGCACGGCGGGCGAGGCGGGCAGGCAGGCAACCGAACGGGCGGTGCGCCGCGCGGCGGCGGTGCATCTGGCGAGAACGGGGCTGATGTGGCGCGGAGCGGAGGTGCGGTAGCTTGCGGGAGATGACCGTATACAACCGCTATGAAAACCGGGAGACCGGACGCGTGGAATGGCGGCGCACGGTACTGGGCGGAACGCGCGTGACGGGCGGGTCGGCGGTGCACTGGGAGGACAACCGGACCGCGAAGAGCCTGACGAATGGCCTCCGCACCGTGGACATCATGATTTGGTACGAGGCGGTGGCGGACGGGGGGCGGACGTATTTGCCGCCGAAGGCGTACGCGGCGGTGGAGCCGGAGCACATTGACCGGTATTGGACGCTGACGCCGGGCGCGGACCGCGTAGCCAAGGGGCGCGCGCCGGAACCCGCGGGGCCGGACGCGCTGAACGATATTCTGCTGGCGGAGGATGACTGCGCCACGGTGACGGGCGTGGATACGCTGGACTTTGGCAGCCCGGAAATGTGGCATTTTGAGGTGTCGGCCAAATGAGCAAGGGCGGCGTGACGGTGAAGGTGACGATGGACCCTTCACTGGCTGGGCGGATGACTGGCGCGTGCGCGCGGGCGCGGGAGATGATGGCGGCGGAGGTACTGCGCGGAAGTTCGCCGCTGGTGCCGGTCAAGACGGGGCGGCTGCGCGGGAGCGGCGAGGCGGGCGCGGACGGCGTGACATGGACGGCGCCGTACGCGCGCGCGCAGTATGAGCGGCACCGGGAGAAGGCGCGCTGGTTTGAGCGATGGAAGGCCGCGAACGGCGCGGCGCTGGTCGCGAAGGTGAAGAAGGAAGTGGGTGGGGCGATATGACCCTGGCGACGTATGTGCAGCGGCTGCTGGCGGGATGCCCCGCCCTGGCCGCCGGGCCGTTTGACATCGCGATTGACAACCTGGACGGGCGGCCCTCGCGGTACAGCGTGGACGCCGAGCCGGACAGCCAGGTGGTGAAGCGGTATTTGGGCGGGGACACGCTGCGGCGGTTCGCGTTCACGCTCAGCGCCCGGAGCGAGGCGGTCGGAAATGAGGATTTAGCCGAGACGCACGCGCGGTACGAGGCGGTGGCGCGGTGGGCGGAAGCCGCGACCCGCGCGCGGGCGCTGCCAGTGATGGACGTGGGGCGCGTACCGCACACGCTTATGGCTGTGGGCGGGCCGGCGCTGTACACGCTGGCGGACGACGCGAACACGGCGGCGTACCGGATGCGGATGGAACTGACGTACTGGCAAACGAACACACAATAAGGAGGCACACACATGCTGCTTTCGGCGCTTATGGCGACCCTGGGCGCGCCCGATCCGGCGTTTACGGGCGTGGTGACCAACGACGACAACATTCTGGCGATAGACATCAGCGAAGCGCAGGACGCGAAGGTGGGCGCGTTCGCCGTGGTGCAGGCCGCGATTGAGGGCGTGGACGCGCAGATGAACGCGGTATCCAGCGACAAGCAGTACATCCGCGCGGGCGCATCCACGACCAAGACCGGGACGCAGCGGACGTTCAAGGCGACCGGCGACCGGCATATCGGCGACGATTTTCAGGACTACGCGTTTGACATCGCGCGGCTGTACGGTGTGGGCGAAAAGGTGGTGGCGCGGTACGTGTGGTTCAGCGCGCTGACTGGGAAGGGCGAGATGGGCAAGGCGGCGATCATGGTGAACAGCGACGGCGGCGGAAGCGCGGGCGAGACGGCCGCGATCGACGTGGAACTGCGCAAGACCGGCGATGTGCCGGTGGCGTTCACGTGGAGCGCGGAAGCGTGATGGCGCGCAACCGAAAATTGCGGGCCATGAAGGGGATTTCGCTAGAAATCCCTGCCGCGACGGCGGCGCTGATTCACAGAATCGGGCGCCATAAAGGGATTCCGCCAGGAATCCATGCCGCAGGGATATGATCTCTCTCTTTGACGCGCTGATGGGGGACGCGCCGCCGCCGGACCATGTGACGGTGGGCGGCGCGCCCTACCCCATTCTGACGGATTTTCGGTACTGGGCGCGGGTGGAATCAGTGACGTTGGACGCGGAAACAGACGTCGCGGAGAAGGCGGCGTTTTTTTTATCGGCTTTTTTGCCCTCCATCGCGAGCGGGCGGATCGACCCGGGGAAGGGGTATCCGTTTGCATTGGAAGAAGGGATGGCGGCGCTGCGGCGGTTTTACGCGCTGGGCGAGGACGACGCGGAAGGCGGCGCGGGACGGAGCGCGGGAAGGCGCGCGGAGCGCGGGTATGACTACAAGCACGACGCGGCGCTGGTGTATGCGGCGTTCCGGTCGGCGTACGGGATGGATTTGATGGCAGTCCCCTATTTACACTGGTGGGTGTTCCGGGCGCTGTTCTTTGGATTGCCGGAGAACGAGGTGATCCGGGGGGTGATGGACGCGCGGACGCGGGTGACGGAAAAGCCGACAAAGGCGCAGCGGGATGCGAAGGCTCAGGTGGCGCTGCCAGAGCGGATGCGGTACTTTGCGCCGCGCGGGCGGACGGGCGGCGGCGGGATGGACGCGTGGGTGGCGCAGGTGAAGGCGCGAAAGGAGCGTGCGGAGAGGGGCGTGCGGGGAAAGCGAGAGGATGCACGATTATGATGGACTTTACCGAAAATCCCAGTCTCAATGTATTCAAGTCGGATTTGGTGAAGTGCGCTCGTTTCAGCGAGGTTTATGAGCTGCCCCTGCTAAATGAAGGTTGATTATAAGCCAGCGGAAGGCATACCGTTTCACCTGGCCAAGCGGGCGAAGCGCCATGACCAGTGGCTGCATTTTTATGCGTATGACTATCGCGACGGCGGCGCTGATTCGAAGAATCGGGCGCCATAAGGGAATTTCGTCAGAAATTCCTACCTCTTTGAAAAGGTATGGAACTGCCCCAAGCGTTACCTTCCGCTTTTTATGAAGTTTGAAGGCGTTATTACTCCGGACTACAGCTTATACCGAGAAATGCCGCTGGTGATGCAGATGTGGAACACTTATCGGAACAGGGCGCTGGCTTTTTGGCTTCAGAACAACGGGGTCAACATTGTCCCGAATGTCCGGTGGGGCGATGAGCGCACGTATGATTTTGCTTTTGAGGGATTTGCGCAGGGGGGCACGTACGCCGTATGTACCAACGGCTGTATTCGGGATAAGCTGGACCGCTACTATTTCAAAAAGGGTCTGGCCAAAATGGTGGAGGTCCTGAGACCCAATGCCATTGTGAACTATTTCACCGCGCCGGATGATATTTTCCGTTTCTGCCGGGAAAAGGGAATCGAAATCATTCCGTTGAATTATTGGCGCGATGCCTTTCGAAAGGCAGCGGACTGATATGGGCGGCGGCGGGGGCGGCGGGGGATTCGACAATACTAGAGGCGGCAGGGAAACCCGGGCGGACAAACCAAGACAGCGAGGCAAGATGCCAATGGATCACAAAAAGCAGAATGAACAGACAAGAAAGGCAAGAAAGAGATTCGATTTGACAGACAGACAACGGCGGGATCTTCATGATGATGTCCACGATGAGGGCCTAAATTATAAAGAAGTGATGGACGCAGCCAAGACTTTGCGTCGTAAGAAATGAGAGGGTAGAACTGCATGAAAAAGGAACATTTTACAACTATTTCTGAGGCGCTCACAAAACTTCATGGCGAAAAACTCCGTCATTTCATGCGAGCAGGTACAATGGCGAGTCTGGGGTTTGGAGATTATGTGGAAAGAGCGTCTCATAGATATAACGATGAAGATGAATTGGTTACCAGAGTCTCTACTGTTTCCAGGCTGGCATTGCATATTGACGGCAGCTTTCGGCTGATATGCGGAGATAAAATATTCCTTGCAAAAGACGATATGTTTAACCCACCCTCAAAAATGGAAAATGATCCCGATTTCGATTGGGATACCTTCGATTGGGATGTTCAAGGGGGCAATCTTTACGACGATATCGCAAAAAACTATTTTGGTGAAGATCCATATGGTTTTACTGTGAAAAAAACCAAGATCAGTCAATTGGGTGACCTCCGAATCGATTTTGATAACGGCTTTGCTTTGGAAGTGTTCACCACCGGTTCCGATGGTGGGGAATGCTGGCGTTTTTTTGAATCGAACTCGGAAGCACACCACATTGTTGTGAGCGGGCAAGGGTTGGAAGAATACGAGGACGACCCCGAAGATGAAATCGAGGATGGCAAAGACGAGTAACCGATGGCCGACGATCTCGGGGCGAGTCGGCGAGGATTCCTTGCGGAATCCTCTGATGGCGCCCGATTTTCCAAATCAGCGCCGCCGCGAAGAAGCAATGTTTGAATACCATGGTTGGATTACGCTTAGGGACAGTTTTTCAGAGGAAGGCGAAAACGAAGTTATCTCGAATTTAAGTGTAGTTTTGTCCCTTATCAAAGAGACGCTTCTCCAATCCGAATTGGGCAACGGTTTGGTGGATATGAGACCGGTGAACGGGAACCATTATATAGCGCTAAACGCATTTCAAAACCATGAAGCCGGCCTGACTGAGCGGCTACTCCAGTTCTATCGTTATGTTGCCGAGGAGGCTGTGGGGTCTTACGGACTGCTGTACATCCATGACGACGAGGATACCGGCGGTGCGGACAACGAATTTCACGTCTATGTGCTGGCAAAGGGGAGGATCGAGAAGAAGAGGGATACGTTTCTATCCCCTTGCATACCGACAATTGAAGAATGACGTAGCTTCTGACGATCGGAGCGCCAGGCGATTGCGGGGCGCTTTTCTTATGCCCGGATTGATGAAAACACGAGCGAGGTGATCCCATGCCCGGCGACGTGGACGGCAGCATCGTCATTGGGACGGAAATAGACACGAGCGGGATGCAGCGCGGGTTGGACGAGGCCACGGCCCGCGCGGGGGCGGCGGCGGAGGCGATCGGGAGCGCATTTTCCGCCGCGGCGGAGCAGGCACAGCAGGGGCTGGCGACCCATTTGCAGTTGATCGACGAGCTGACGATGGCGTATGAGCGGTTTGCCGCGCAGGCGCAGGCTATGGGCGGGGCGGCGACGGCGGGCGCGGCTTCCGAGGGCGGCGGTGCGGGCGCTTCGGGGGCGTCGGGCGCGGTTGCCGCGCTGCTGGACGCGGCGCTGGCGTCTGCGCTACAGAAGGCGCAGGAGCTGAACTTCGCGCAGGTGGGCACGCAGGTGGACGCGGACATCGCGGCGGGCGTCACGGAAGGGCAGGCGGCACGGGCGGCAGTGGAGCAGCTTGTCGCGGAGGCGAAGGCGGCGGCGCAGGCGGCCGTGGCGGCGCAGGGGTTCCAGGCGGCGGGCGGCCAGATGGATATTGACGCGGCGGAAGGGGTTGCGGCGGAAACCGGGACGCTCACGGGCGCGGTGGAAGCCGTGGTGGCCGGTGCACGCGCCGCCGCCGGGGCGGCTGTGATGGGCGCGGACTTCCCGGGCGCGGGGCGGTCGATCCCCGAGGGCATGGCGCAGGGCGTTATGGGCGGGACCGGCGCGCTGGTATCGGCCGTACAGGGGATGGTCGCTATGGCATTGGCGGCGGCGCGCGCCGCGCTGGACGCGCACTCGCCTTCGCGGGCGTATGAGACGCTCGGCAATGACTCGGTGGACGGGTATTTGCAGCCGTTTGAGGCGCGGGCGCAGCAGTCGGGGGATCTGGTTGGGGCGTATATGGAGGCCATGGCGCGGGCGGCACAGCGGGGAACGCGCGTGGCGACGGGGGATGACGTGCGTACGGCGGCTGGTACGGGGAGCGCGACGGTCAATATCGGCGAGATCGCGATCCAGACGGATGCGATTAACGGCGAGCTGGACGTGCGGGAGATCGGGCGGATGCTGGGCGAGGAAGTGGCGCGGGAGAAGCGATACCGGGGGGTGGTGTGAGGATGGCGGCGACGGTGCAGGCGGACAGCTTTCTGTTCTGCGGGGTGGATGTGCTGTTGGCATACGGGGTGCGGTGCGTGGGGCACGACGCGCTGCTGCCGGAGCTTAGGCGGCGCGCGGTGACAGTGCCCGCGCGCGACGGGGCATATGACTTTGGCGCGAACCGGTACGAGGGGCGGAAGATTCGGCTGGACTGCGACACCACGCGCGGGCTGACGCGGCAGGAGATCCGCGAGATGGCGGCGCTGCTGGCGAAGAAGGGGCGGCTGGTGCTGTGGGACGAACCGGACAAGCATTATGTTGGCCGGGTATACCGGCAGACGGAGCTGAAGTACCTGGGCATGGCCGGGCATGAGTTTGTGTTGGAGTTTGAGTGCGAGCCGTTCGCGTATGGGCAGAGCGTGACGGCGGCGTTGGAAGGGCCTGCGGGGTATGCCGGGACGGCGCGGACGCCGACGCGGGTGCGGGTGACGAACATGGGCGAGGCGGCGCTGGACGGCCTGGTGATGCGGATACGGAAACGGAGGGATTTATAAGGATGTACGCGACAAACTACTTTGAGACCCTGATCCTGAACACGCTGCGGGAGAACAGCGCGACGCCGCCGGCTTCGCTGTATCTGGGCGCGTTTCTGAGCAACCCGGGCGAGAGCGGGACGGCGGGCGCGGAGGTGACGTACGCGGGGTACGCCAGGCAGCCGATCGCGTTCTCCACGCCCGCCCCGATGAACGAGGGGATCGGCGTGCAGAACATCGCGGACGCGACATTCCCGGCGACGCCGGTGAACCTGGGCGAGGTGACGCACATCGCGGTGCTGGACTCCCCCACCGCCGGCAACATGCTGCTGTACGGGGCGCTGACGACATCGTATGAGTGGAAAACGGGCGAATCGCTGGTGGTGGTGACGGGCGAGGCGCAGTGGTGGTTCCACGGGGACATGGCGAAGGCGTTCAAGACGAAGTGCCTGAACTGGCTGCGCGGGACGAGTTTGGCCGGGTTCACGCCGTACTTCGCGATGCTGAACGGGAACCCGGAATCGGGCGGCGTGGAGCTGTCGGGCGGCGGATACGCGCGGGTGCCGCTGGTGTTTGGCGCGCCGCAAGAGCAGGTGGGCGGGCAGATGGAGATCAAGAACAGCGCGGCGGTGGCCACGGCGCGGGCCACGACGGACTGGGGGACGTTCAGCTACATGGCGATCTTTGATTCGCCGACGGCCGGGGCGCCTGTTTTCTATCAGGCGCAGACGCCGAGGACCGTGCGGAAGGGGCTGATGGTGCAGATTGCGGGCGGGGATGTAAGGGTGGCGGTGAACTGACCGGGTATTGCAAAATATGATGGCATGTTGTATAATCATTCCGAGGAGGTATTGATATGCAGCACGGGGATATGGTGAAGTATACGGCGGTGTTGCCGGCGGGCACGGTGAACGCGCTGAAGCGAATGGCGGAGCGCAAGGAGATACCCTCCGTAAACCAGGGAATTCGAGAGGCGCTGGAGCGGTATATCACGGACGAGGAAAAGGCCCGGTACGCGCGGGAAATGCGGGAAGCGGCGGCGGACGCGGACTATATGGCACGGACGATGGAAACGCAGGAAGCGTTTGCCGGCGTGGACGCGGAGGAGATGGGCGGATGGTGAATCAATGGGAGATTTACTACTGCAATCTGGACCCGGCGCAAGGCTCTGAGCAACGGGGCAGCCGGCCGGTGCTGGTACTGAGTAACGATAGCGTGAACCACGCGATCCCGGTGTGCACGGTGGCCCCCCTATCCTCCATCAAGCCGGGCGCGAGGATATACCCGACGGAGGTGGAACTGCCGGCGGCGGTATCGGGATTGCCGAAGGATTCCGTGGTGATGATACAGCAGTTGCGCACGCTGGCGCACGCGCGCCTGACGCGGCGGATGGGTGTGTTGGCGGATGAACGGGCGCGGGAACGGGTGCGGGAGACCATCCGGGGGTATTTTGAGTTGTAGGGGTACTGTCGTGGTACTCTGGTATATTTGGTGGTACAACGGGGTTGACGGTGGTAAGATGGTTGGGGTACAATAGAGCAGGAAGATGGGTACTTCAAGGTGAACGCACCCACGACAAGCGTTCCAAAGGAACCGCCCGTAGTGTCAGCTACAGGCGGTTCGCTTTATCTATCGGTTGTGCAGCTTTGCGACTGTGATCAATAACCCGATGACGGTGAAAACGACCATGAGGATTTCGTAGTCCCTCATGCGCATCACCTCCCGTTTGCGTGGTGAACGCTTTTGGGAAGGCGGACACCCTGTAGTTTTTCCTGCTCCGGGTGTAGTGTAACATTACGGTGTAATATATGTCAACGACAACCCTTCGAGGAGGGGCTATGTTTAATACGGCTGGGTACAACCGCGCGCGGTACAATGTGGGGAAGGCGATGACGGACACGCTGGACCTGCGGGCGGCGCTGGTCGAGTGGGTGGACTCGCTGATCGACACGGGGCAGAACATTCCGGCGGCATACATAGTGGCGGAGACGGTTGGGGCGCGCTTGGTGGCGGGCCCCGCGCTGTTTTTGGGTGCGCGATACCGGGATGACCTGCTGGGGGCCGTGGACGCGCGGGGGGTGTTCTTCCTGGGCGCGGGCATGGCGGAACGGTCGGGGGCTTTGCTGGCGCCGAGCGCGAACTACTACGCCGCCTATGGGCTGGAGGAGGCGCTTGCCGGGGTGTTCGAGATCGGGGCGAACATGGCGTACGGGGCTGCGGTGTTGGAGCGGATGGGGGCTTCGGCGTACCCTTCGGCGGACTACCCCCTCCCCCACGCGCTGTTTTTGGAAATCGCGGACGGCGAGGTTTCGACGATGTCCTTTGAGATCACGTACGCGCGGGTGAATGTGGTGATTCCACCGGGGTCGACGCTGGTGATTGACAGCGACAACTATGTGGTGCTGCTGGACGGCGAGAACGTGATCCACGCGCAGAGCGGGGACTGGCTGTGGCTGGACCGGAGCGTGTACGACGTGCTGCTGGAATCCAATGGGCAGGTGAATGTGGACGCGGAGATGCTGTACACGGAGAGGTGGCTGTGATGCAGCCAGGGCGATTTCAAATCGCCCTGGTGTATGGCCCGGCGCCTGAACGCCTGTGGGCGTTCCGGGCGGCACCGGGACTGCCGGAATTGATCCCGCCACCAGTCCTGCGGGACTGGCTGTGGGATCACAGACCCACCGTACATGCCGCTGGGTCTGATTGCATTTAAGAGACTGCGGTCTCTCAAACTCTCCGGAGTTTGGTGTGCGGTAAAAAAGACGACCTGAGAGGTGGTAATTCGTGCTGGAAGTGTTTGACCGGCATTTGGTGAAGGTGGCGATGCTGGAGAACGCGTATGAGCGCGTGGAAGAAGCAGTGCTCAACGGGGTGGGCACGTTGGCGTTCAAGCTGCCGGACGACGATCCGAAGGCCGCACATTTGCGGCCTTTCGCATTTCTTCGGAGTGACAGCGGGGCGTACTACAGGATTCTGTCGGACGGGGTGAGCCGGGGCGTCACTGGGGAACGGGTGGTGAAGGCGGAGCACGCCATCGCGACGCTGGTGGACGACGTGATGTTCGGGCAGCACGTGATCGGGAACGAAGGGGTGCACACCCGGGACGTGATCGAGTACATCCTGGGGTTTCAGTCGGAGCCGCGGTGGGTGCTGGACGCGTGCGAGTTCGATTTGCAGTACGAATATGGTTTGGAGAGCGAGAACGTGCTGAACGCGCTGTTCTCGGTGCCGAATCTGTTCGTGGACGCGTACCGGTGGGAATACGACATGGGCGCGCGGCCTTGGAAGGTGTCGCTGCGGCGGATTGACACGGCGAAGGCACCGGATTTCTACGTGCGAGCGGAGAAGAATTTGCTGGCCGAGACCGGCAGCGCGGGTGCGGAGAGCATGTGCACGCGGCTGTACCTGCTGGGGTACGGCGAGGGCGTGAACCAGCTCACGATCGCGGGCGTGAATGGCGGGAAGCCGTATTTGCAGAGCCCGGAGGCAACCATCGACCGGTACGGGGTGATCAGCAAGGTGTACGTGGACCGGTCGTTTGAGGACGCCCAAAGCCTGATGGAGCGCGGGCGGGCGCTGCTGCAAGAGATGCAGGAGCCGGTGCTGACGCGGACGGTGAGCGTGGCTGATTTATACGAGATTACAAAGCAGGATTTTGACCGGGCGGAGATTGGCGGGATTGTGCGGCTAGCGATGGACGATACCGTGACGTATATTACCGGGATTCGCCGCAATTTGGACGTGGCCGGGGACATGCGCCTCACGCTGGCGACGCGGCCGACGGACCTGGCCCGGAGCGTGGCGGACATCGCGGACCGGCAGCGCATCGAGCAGGTGTACAGCCAGGGAGCGACGCAGATTTACGCGCAGTCGATCCAGGCGAACGCGGACAGCAGGACGCCGGCGGTGCTGAGCTTCCACATCCCCCGGGATATGAGGATTGTGAACTATGTGCTGGCGAAGATCCGGATTGAGGCGTTCCGCTCGTACAACAAGGTGACGAGCGGGGGCGGCGGGTCGACCAGCACATCAAGCGCGGGCGGGGGCGGGTCTTCCACCAGCAGCAACGGCGGGGGCGGGTCCACCGTGACGAGCGAGGACGGGGTGACCTCGCTGAGCGTGGGAACGACGGTGACGCTGGACAGCGGCGCGGGGTTCAACACGGATGGATCGAGCCTGACGGTGACAGACGCGGCGCACCCGAGCTATGGCCAGTATACGGGCGGGGCGAGCGGGGACACCGGGAGCGGTGGCGGGGCCGCGACCAGCGACATCAACCTGACGACCGGGAGCGCGGGCGGCGGATCGACCGGGAGCGCGGACGGGTCCAAGGGGTCGCACGCGCACACGCTGGCGTCGCACAGCCACGGGATCGGCATTCACCGGCATCAGGCGCCGTCGCACACGCACGGGCTTAGCGGGCATTCGCACGGGATCGGGTCGCACCGGCATTACATGAGCCACACGCACAGCATGTGGCACCAGCACACGATTCCGGGGCACACGCACGCGGTGCCGGGGCATTCGCACCGGATCAGCATCGCGGCGCATTCGCACAGCGTGCCCATTTCTGATCACTCGCACAGCGTGTCGATCCCCGACCACACGCACGGGATTGAGCAGGGGATCTTCCGGTTCGGGAGCCCCAAGGGCGGGGACGTGTACGTGAACGGGGTGCTGAAAACGTCGATGGGGACGGACGTGGAGCTGGATTTGACGGAGCATTTGCTGGGGAGCGACGGCAAGGTGATGCGGGGGCAGTGGATCCGGCTGGGGGTGCAGCCGGGGGATCTGGCGTATATCACGATTGATTTGGTCGTGAAGGGGTTTGTGCAATCGCGCGGAGGGGGGACTTACTAGGGCTTCGCCCCCACCCATCAAAAGCGTTTTTTGATGGGTGGGACGACGGGGAGGGTTCGGCCTGAAACGCTCTGCCGTTTCCGGGCACACCGGAGGGAAGCGCCCGCAGTGCGGGATGAAGCGACCCGAAGGTGCAGACTGGCACAGGGCGATCGACCAACGGGAGAGCGCAACAATGCCAGTCGGCCCTCAGGCAAACGTACAAATTCCGCCACCAGTCCCGCGGGACTGGTTCTGGAATCTGCGCAAATCCACCGCGCATGTCGCTGGATTTGATTTCAAGCGGGGGTGTCTGCGGACACCTTGGGTCACGGGAAAGGGGACGTGAAAATAGATGGCGCAGCAACCGATGTACCCGGCGGTGAACAACAGCGTGCCGGCGCTGGTGACGGAGGCTGTTTCGGGGAGCGACACGAGCATTGTGCTGGACAACGCGGGGGTGCTGCCCGCCCCGCCGAACCTGCTGACGCTGGGCGAGGACGACACGGCGGAGGTGGTGCGGTATGGCGCGGTGAGCGGGAACACAGTGTCGCAGTGCGTGCGGGGGTATCATGGGACAACCGCGCGGGCGTGGCCGGTGGGGACGCTGTGCGGGCGGAACTTTACGGCGTATGACCATGACACGTTTATGGGGAATATTGGGGATTTGGCGGCGGGGAAGCTGGACGCGGGCGGGGATGGGACTGATCTGACCGTGGCGTTCACGCAGACCGCTGCGCGCGCGAACGTGGCGACCGGAGAAACACAGGCGACGCTCTGGGGCAAGGTAAGCAAGTGGTTTGGGGATCTGAAGGCGGGCGCGTTTGCGGCGTTTGGAACCGGAACCAGCGATGTGGCGCGCGGGGATCACCGGCATGACGGGGTGTATGTGACGGCGGAGACGGACCCGAACGTGGCGGACTGGGCGCGGAAGCCGAACGCGAAGCCCACCTACACGGTGGGTGAAATTGCGGGGGCTGTGCCGGACACCAGGACGGTGAACGGGAAGGCGCTTTCGGCGGACGTGGTGCTGGGGGCCGGGGATGTGGGGGCGGCCACGCCTTCCGTGCGGTTTGACATGACGCTGCTGGCGGCCGGATGGACGGGCAACGCGTACAGCGTGCAGGACGCGCGGATTGTGTCCGCCACGCAGGCGGTGGACGTGTCGCTTTCGCTGACGGCGACGGAGGACCAGGCGCGGGCGGCGAGGAACGCGCAGCTCCGGGGTTCCGCCCAGGCCATCGGCGGGTTCACGCTGACGGCCGACGGGGCCATCCCGGCGGAGGACGTGCCGATCACGGTGGAGGTTCGGCCATGAGCATACGCGTGAACATCTCGGACACCCACAGGATCAGCGACGTGCCCATCCGGTGGGCGTATTCCGGCGCGCACGTGGCGCGCCAGGTGTACTTCAACGCGCGCACCTATATGGAGATCGCGTGCACGGGGAGCGGGGTCTTTTCATTCACCGGCTCGGGCAACTGCTACGTATGCCTGGTGGGCGGGGGCGGGCGAAGCAGCGCGCCGGAGAGCACGGCAACCCCGAGCGGCGGCCCGGGCGGCGCGGGCGCGTATCTGTACAACCATTCCTTCGCGATTGACGATGCGACACAGGCGGCATTCGCCGTGGAGGTGGGCCTGGGCGCACAGACGGTTGGCGCGGTGACGGGCGCAGGCGCGAGCAAATTCGGCGCGCTGACCACAGATACCGTGGGGACGGAGGGCGACGGCGGCACGGGCGGCGGAGGCGGCGGCAACCTGAACGCGAACCGGGGCGGGGCCGGGGACGGCATTTTGAAGTATCCCTACGGGGATACGGTCAACTTCGCGTCTCCCCACTGCGGCGGCGGGGGCGGCGGCGGATGGTATGCCTCGGGGAGCAGCTATTGCAATGGAGGCGCGGGCGGGACAAACGGCGGCGGAGGCACGGACGGGACCCCAACCGGGTATGCGGGCGGCGCGGGCGGTATCCTGGGCGGCGGTGCGGGCGGGAATGGCGGAAGTACGAACGCGGCCTGCACACCCGGCGGCGACGCGACCACCTATGGCTCCGGCGGAGGCGGCGGGGGCGGCAGAGGGATTTTGGGAAGCGCGTACAGGAACCGCGGCGGCGAGGGATACCAAGGGATTGTGTACATCCGAATCCTAAAATCCACACTGGCCGAGTGAGGAAGTAAAATGAGCGTGAACATCAAGATTGCGGGGCTAGCGGGCCGCGCGCCGAGGCCCATTTCATGGGCGTACACCGGAACATTTACGACGCGCGACGTGACGTTCATGAAGCGGGAATATCTGGAAATCGCCTGCCTGACGGGCGGGATACTTTCCCTGCACGGGGCTGGCATGTTCCATTTTTGTACGATTAGCGGCGGCGGGCGAAGCTCCGCGCCGGAAAACACGGAGAACTTCAGCGGCGGGCCGGGCGGCGGGGGCGCGTGGCTGTACAACAGCTATCTCTGGCAGGATGCCCTGATACAGACTGATTACGCCGTTGTCATCGGCGCGGGCGCGCAGACCATTGACGCCGTGACAGGCGCGGGGGCGAGCAGCATCGGCAAGCTGACGACCGGCAACGTTGGAACGGCCGGCAACGGCGGAACCGGCGGGGGCGGCGGCGGAAACGCATCCAGCAGCACGGGGCGCACCGGCGACGCCAACCTGAAATACCCGTTCTGGGACACGATCAACTTCACCGCGCCCTTCTGCGCGGGTGGCGGGGGCGGCGGGTATTACAGCGCGAGCGGCGGGCACAAGACGGGCGGCGCGGGCGGAACAAACGGGGGCAACGGCGTGAACGGCGGGGAGGCCGCCACGACCGGCGGCGCGGGGGGGTATCTGGGCGGCGGCGCGGGCGGGAATGGCGGAAGTACGAACGCGGCCTGCACGCCCGGCGGCGACGCGACATTTTACGGTTCCGGCGGCGGCGGGGGCGGCGGGCGCGGGCCGTCTGGGAACGCCTACCGCAACCGCAGCGGTGAGGGATACCAGGGGATTGTGTATATACGGATATTGAAGGAGGGACTGGAACCGTGATGGCGGCGCTGATTTGAAAAATCGGGCGCCATGAGGGGCTTCCGAAGGAACCCCTACCTTGGATTCCAGACCATGAAAGGGATTCCGTAAGGAATCCCTACATTGAGGAGGGGCTGGCTGTATGAAATATGCCGTGGTGAACGGGACGGACAAGGACGGGACATTCCAGCACGGGTCGTATGTGGAGAACCTGATCGTGATGGACGCGGGGCAGGATGTTGATGTGATGGAGCGGGCGCTTAGCAGGCGGCTGGTGGAGCAGATGCCGCTGGGGCTGGACATCGGGGACATGTACAACGGGATCGGCTGGACGCGGAATGTGGGCGGTGAACAGGTGGCGCTGCCGATCCTGACGGCAAGCCGGGGCGCGGACGAGGTGCTGGCGATATTGGAGGGATACGCATGATTCTGACAGCGGAGCAGGCGGAAAGAGCGCGGGCGCTGAGGGCGCAGATGCGCATGGCCGGTGCGGTGGTGGCGCGGGCGACCGAGGACCCGGGGACGCTGCTGGCGTGTGAGACGGTCTTTGACTGGTGGCGGGCGGGCGTGGCGTACGCCGAGGGGGATGTGGTGCGGCACGGCGCGGGCACGGAACCGGAGATTCCGGGCCATGAAAGGGATTCCGCGAGGAATCCCTACCACTGCGGGCTGTATCGGGTGCGGCAGGCGGTGACGAGCGCGGAGCACCAGCCGCCGGACGCGGAGGGGATGCTGGCGATCTATACGCCGGTGCAGGTGCCGGACGAGGGCGGCGAGGCGCTGCCGTGGGTGTCCGGGGAGATCGTGGGGTTTGGCGAGAGGCGGACGTATGGCGGCGTGGTGTATGAGTGCGTGATGCCCGGCGGCGCGGGCGCGAATGTGTGGGCGCCGGATGAGGCGCCGGCAATATGGAGGAGAATATCGATATGAGCATAAGGGTTATACGGCGAATCTTTGGGGAGCCCCGGCCACAGCGGACCATGGCGGGGTTTGTGGGGGACAGCCTGGCGACGGAGGTTGCGGTGGACGTGTCCGCGGTGATCGACCGCTACCCGGGAGCGGCCTTCGCGCTGATCGCGAAGCGCGCGGATGGAACGGTGTACCCGGCGGCGGCCAACATGCCTGTGACGGAAGGCACGGTGCGATACGCGCTGACGGGCATGGAGACGGCGCTTGCGGGCGATGTCGATCTGGAAATACAGGCGCGGCAGGGCGACGCGGTGGTCAAGAGCTACCGGGTGTTGCTGACGGTGCAAGACAGCATCGGCGCGGGCGGCGACGCGCCGGAGGATCCCGCGTTCGGCTGGGTGGACGAGGTGCTGGAGGCCGCCGAGCGGGTTATGGAGGCCACAGAAACGCAGGTGTTTACCCATGCCGCGAGCAAATGGCAGTTTTACGCGGATGGAAGCTCGATCACGATCCATCCGGCGGTGAACAGCACCGTGCAGGTGACGGCGGACACCACCGGGGCATGTGCCATCAACGGCGACGCCGTCACCCTGACGGCGGGGACACCGTACACGTTTGCGGCGGTCGCCGGGGCAAATACGCTGAACGCCAATGCCGGCAGTTTGTTTGTGCATTATAATAGGGATTCTATGGATCTGGTTACCAAGGAAGTCTTTCCCGCCACGAGTGCTTCCGGATCAATTGCCACTTTGAACGGCTGCGTTGAAGGATTGCCGCTGGAGGCTACGCTGAACTTGGTTGCGCGGCAGACGGTGACGCAAGGCAAGAATCTGTTTGACATAGGCAAGGGACCCGTTGCTACAATAAAATCAACCGTTTCGACTATTCCAAATGGGGTGCGGATTACATCGACCGAAGTGGGGGTTGGAGAGTTTTCATACGCGGTATACGCCCTGTTTAACTACGCCGATGTAGCCGGAAAGCAGTTTACCCTTCGTGGCGAGCTTGCTGCCAGCGCGTCTAACGCTGGACGTGTATACGTTTATTGGCAACGCGAAAACGGGACCATTTCAGCCTATATTGCCGGCTTGAGTGCAATCGGAGGAAAAACCACATTTACAGTAGGCACCCCCCCGAACGGCGAACCCAGAATTGTTATAATTGTTTATGCCAACACCTCGGCAGGTACTGTGGCGATTGGTGATTATGTTGACTTTACAAACATCCAAGTGGAAGAGGGTTCTGTGGCTACACCATATGTTCCATTTTCCCCGCAAAGTCCTTCTCCCGGCGATCCGTCGCCCATTGTTGGATGCGATAGCGAGACGGTGTATCGGACGGGGAAAAACCAGTCGAACCCAGATGACATGCTCATTCAAGGGCTCGACGCGGAGGGCTTGCCCGTTGACTGGAAAAACTATATCACAACGGGATTTCTTCCGTTATTCAATGGCGGTTGGGGCGCTATTAGCTGGGCCGATTCAACCATTACGAGGGCTACATGGAAGATTTATGACGCTACCAAACAACTTCTTCCTTCATTGGAGTGTTCATACCCTGGCGCGATGTTCGCGAGAATTGTATATAGGCACACAGACGCAGCGGGCGGTAGTCCTCAAATGTTTACAGCCGCGGAATTGGAATCTTTCCGGTCTTCGTATCAGTATGAGTTGTCAAGCACTGTAACGGAATTTACCCCTTATGCGGGCAACTCTTATGAAATCGAGAATCCTCAGACACTGTACGGCCTGCCCGGCGCCACGGACGAAGTAGGGGTTGCGAGCGGTGTGATTACGCTGAGAAGCAAATACCTCCCGTTGGATGGGACGGAGGACTGGACGCTTGCCGGGGCCTATGGAACGTCAAACCGCTTTACGCTCGCGATGCCGGACGCAAAGCCCGCCATGGAAATGTGGTGTACCTATGCGCAGCCGCTGCCAGGAGGCGCGGTGAACAACGCCGTCGGCGTGTTTGGCAGCACGGCGGAAGGACAGATCAATCTCCTGCTGCCCGCGGCGGTTGCGCCTGACCTCGCGTCATTCAAGGCGCTGCTCGCAAGCAAAGCATCTACTCCGCTACCATACGCCGTGCTCTATCCGCTCGCGGTTCCAACGACGGTCGCGGGGCAAACGCACACGATCCCGTCGCTCGCCGGAACCAACAACCTATACACGGACGCGGGCGGCACGGTTGCGGCATCAGGGTATCAGGGCACGGCATACTTGCTTGCGCAGCAGTAAACGCGGATTGTCGCATTGCGGGTGTCAACGGCAAGTAGCTGACACGATGTACAAGGACATCCTATAAAATTACGTCAGGGATGGCGCACCAACTGCCGGACGCGGCGAGAATGCGCCGAAATATGGAGGGGAATTTTGATATGAGCGTAAGGACCATACGACGAATCTTCGGGGAACCCCGGCCACAGCGGACCATGGCGGGGTTTGTGGGGGACAGCCTGGCGACGGAGGTTGCGGTGGACGTATCCGCGGTGATCGACCGTTACCCGGGGGCGACCTTCGCGCTGATCGCGCGAAGGCCGGACGGAACGGTGTATCCGGCGGCAGTGGACATGCCCGTGACGGAGGGCACGGTGCGGTATTCGCTGACGGGCATGGAGACGGCGCTTGCGGGCGACGTTGATCTGGAAATACAGGCGCGGCAGGGCGACGCAGTGGTCAAGAGCTACCGGGTGCTGCTGACGGTGCGGGACAGCATCGGCGTGGGCGGCGAGGTGCCGGAGGATCCCGCGTTCGGCTGGGTGGACGAGGTGTTGGGGGCGGTTACGCGGGCACAGGCGGCGGCGGAGGAAGCGGCGGCAGCGGCAGCGGACGCCAGAGAGGCGGCGGCGGACATCAATGCGGCCATAGCGGACATGGCTGAACAGGGTATCGCCTTCCCCGAAGCGCCTGCGGATAGTAAGCTGTACGGCCGGAAAAACAAGAGCTGGGTAGAGATCAACACGAGTGAAAACAACGAACAGACTTTATTGTGGAAAACAATAGGCGATTCCGAAATGGCCCAGTTTTACCCCGCGCCAATGACCGGGATTGATATAGCAACCAGTGGCGTGGGAAGGATGTATCAAACGGGGAAAAATCTCGTTGATACTGCTGTTGATTATACAGGGGATTATAATGGAAAACGGACTCTCAAAAGCTGGGGCTCGTTTCCATACCCCACAGGAACATATGCCTTTTCAGCCTGGATGGACGCTACACAAGCAACGGATGGAAATTATCAACTGTCATGTTTGCTCTACGCTGCGGATGGGGTAACCTTGGAGACATATATAAACATACCCTTATTCTATTATTCTCCTGCTCAACGGGTAGGTGGATTTATGGAGTTAATCAAAGGGCGCAGGGTTGATTTGAGAACAAATCGCTCAAGCACATTGCCCGTAGACACAATTGTCACGATAAGAGACGTGCAGCTTGAAACCGGTTCGATTGATACCGGTTACGAGGCGTGTGTACCGATTCTTGCGATGCCGGCGGCAACAAACATGACAATCCCCCCACTGGCGCAGATAAACAGAGAGACACCTGCCTTCAACACGCTGTATGCCGATACTGGCACCTTCACCACCGAATACGCGAAGTCTCTCGCCAATGAGTTCGAGACTGCCTACATAGAGGTCAACAAAGCAAAACCGCTTTATGGCAAGCACATTGTCAATTTCGGCGATTCAATATTCGCGAATGTGCGAGGTCCGACAAGTGTCAGTGACAGCATTGCAAAAACTACAGGGGCAACCGTTTATAACTGTGCTTTCGGTGGGACACGCATGAGTAACATCAGCGAAACAGCGTATAACGGTCTGTCCATGTGTTCTTTAGCCGACGCAATTGTGTCAGGAGATTTTAGCGCCCAAGAGGCAACGATTGAAGCGCAAACCGGTGCGTCGAAAATACGCCATGCCGAAGCTTTGTCCATGCTAAAATCGTTGAATTTTAGTGAGGTGACTCATATCACAATCGCTTTTGGCGCAAACGATTTTGGCAATGGGTATGTGGCACCAACCAATGCCGGGGAAACAAAAACAACCTTCGAAGGAGCGTTCCGATATACTCTTCGGACGCTTTTTACCGCCTTCCCCCGCATTAGAATCTCCATTTGTACACCTATCTACAGAGCTTGGCTGGACGCAGGTTTTCATGTTGTTGATGATAGCGATAGTCACATTATAGTTAATAAAACTCTGACAGAATACATTGATGTTTGTAATTCAATCGCAAAAGAATTCAAGGTGGTTTGCATCGACAACTACTATACTCTCGGTTTCAATGCTCAAACACGATCCTATTATTATCCGGAGCTGGATATGACGCTTCCGAACGAAGCAGGCCGCGAGCGTATGGGTGCGGTGATTGGCCGCTGGATGAATCTACTGGGGTAACTAGAGGAGGCGATCTAATGAACGCAACCGACCTATGCGCCTACGCGCGGGCAGCCGTGGGCGGCGGGTATTGCTGGGGGGCGGACGGGCAGGTCTGCTCCCCTTCTTTCCGGCAAGAATTGGCGAACCGAGCGCCCGAACAGGCGGGAAACCTGCTGGGCGTATGCGCCAAATGGGACGGGAAACGGGTGTGGGACTGCAGCGGGCTGCTGCGCGGCGCGTGGCGCTCGCTGGACAAGTATAAATCGGGCGGGGCGACAACCATCTACAAGACCTGGTGCGCGGAGACGGGCGGCATGCACGCCATGCCGGACGTGGCGGGCCTGGCGGTGTTCCGGGCCGGCGCGGGCGGCATGGCGCACATTGGGCTGTACGTCGGCGGCGGGATGGTCGTAGACGCACGCGGGAGCAGCAAAGGGGTTCTACTCGGCCGGGCGGGCGGGTATCCCTGGACGCACTGGGGACGCCTTGCCGGGGTGGCATACGGGGCGGCGAATAAAACAGAAGAAAGCGGGGCAGGCGTGATGCGCGAGGCGATCTGGACGGCGAGCGTTGCAACGCAGACCGGCGGCGGCATCAACCTATGGGAAGATCCGATGAAAACACGGGCGATGGCGAGAGTGCCCGAGGGCGCGCGCGTGGAGGTGCTGCGCGAGCCGATCAGCACGGGCTTTGTGGAGGCGCGGTACGGTGAAACGGAAGGCTGGCTTGACGGGCGGTACCTGGTGCGAACGGTGGCGGACGCGGACGCAGGCTTCCGGGCCGCCGTGCGCGAGGCGTACGAGGCGCTCGGCCGGGCACTGGGGGTGTGAGGATGCCGAGTGAAATCATTGTGGCGCTGTGTTCGCTCGCGGGCACGCTGCTCGGTTCGGCCGCGGGCATCGTCGTATCGAACCGGCTGGTGAACTATCGCCTGGAACAGTTGGAAACGAAGATGGACAAGCATAACGGCATGGTGGAACGCCTGGTGATTGTGGAGCGCGATCTGAAGTCCGCGTGGCGTTCCCTGGACGAACAGAAGGCGCAGATCCGGCAATCTATCACGCCAAAGGCGAAGGAGGAATCCGCATGATTGATTTGACCCCCATTTTGCAGGCGGTCGTTGGCCTGCTGGCCGCGCTGGTGACGGCGTGGCTCATTCCGTGGATACGGAGCCGCACCACCGCGCAGCAGCAGGCGACGCTGTCCGCCGTGGTGGACGTGCTGGTCTACGCCGCCGAACAGCTCTACGGCGCAGGACAGGGCGAGGCGAAGCTCGCCTATGTGGCGAAGAAGCTGCGCGAGCGCGGGTACGCGGTCGATCTGGACCAGGTTGAGGCCGCCGTGCGCAAAATGATCGCGCAGGGCGCGGATATGGCGGGCGGTTGGGACGGCATGGACTGAGTCTGATCGCTTCTTATCGAACCGAGGGCGGGCAACCGCCCTTTTTTTGTTTTTGGCGACATTTGTTGGATTAAATTTTTTGTTCTTTTCTCCGATTGGCAGGATTTTTACAGGATAAGCGCGAAAAACTACGGCCACGGGTGGCTCGGTCTTTTTTATACCAACGCCTCCGAACACATTGTACGAAAGGGGGTTGTTCCCTTGGCCTACGATACGCTGGACATGCACATTCTGGAAGCACTCGCGGACGACGCGCGCGTCACGCCGGGCCAGCTTGCCGTGATGGCGGGCGCGCCCGTGGACGAGGTGGAGCGCCGTGTCGCGCGGCTGACGGCGGACGGCGTGCTCATCAAGTACCCCGCCATGATCAACTGGGAAAAGACGGGCCGGGATACGGTGCGCGCTGTGATCGAGGTGCGCGTACAGCCCGAGCGCGACCGCGGCTTTGACGCCACCGCCGCGCGCATTCAGCAGTTTGACGAAGTGACGAGCCTGTACCTGATGAGCGGCGCGTATGACCTGCTGGTGATGGCGGAAGCGCCAACGCTTCAGCGGCTCGCGGCGTTCGTGTCGTCGAAGCTGTCGCCGATTGAGTCCGTCATCGGCACGGCGACGCACTTCATGCTGAAAACCTATAAATACGAGGGCGTGGCCTTTCAAGGCAACGGGCAGGATACGCGGCTGCCGGTGAGCCCGTGATGGAGTATGCGCGCCTGGTGAACCCTTTGGTGCGGGACGTTCCGCCCTCCGGCATCCGCAAGTTTTTTGACATCGTGGCCGAAATGCCGGACGCCATCTCCCTGGGCGTCGGCGAGCCGGACTTTGTGACGCCCGGGCACATCCGCGACGCGGCGGTGGAATCCATCGAGCGGGGGCTGACGCAGTACACGTCCAACTGGGGCCGCCCCGGCCTGCGCGCGCTGATCGCGGAGTATTTGCACGGGCGTTTCGGCCTCACGTATGACGCGAAGGACGAGGTGCTCGTCACCGTCGGCGCGAGCGAGGGCATCGATCTGGCGCTGCGGGCGCTGGTCGCGCCGGGGGACGAGGTGCTGATCCCGGAGCCCTCGTATGTCGCGTACGCGCCGGGCGTCATATTCGCCGGGGGCGTGCCGGTGCCGCTGCAAACGCGCGCAGAGGACGGCTTTTGCCTGACGGCGGACGCGCTGCGCGCCACGCTGTCCCCGCGCGTGAAGGCGCTGATCTTCCCCTATCCGAACAACCCCACCGGCGGCGTCATGCGGCGGGACGCGCTGCTTGGCATCGCGGATGCCCTGCGGGGCACGGACGTGTTCGTGCTCTCGGACGAGATTTACGCGGAGCTGACGTATGGCGGCGCGCCGCACATCAGCCTCGCGTCGCTCCCGGGCATGCGCGAGCGGACGATCCTGCTGAGCGGATTTTCCAAGGCGTTCGCGATGACCGGCTGGCGGGTGGGCTACGCGTGCGGCCCGCGCGAGCTGCTCGCGCTGCTGTGCAAAATCCACCAGTACACGATCATGTGCGCGTCCACCCAGGGGCAGGTCGCCGCCGAAGAGGCGCTGGCGCGGGGGCTGACGAACGGGTTTGAGGATGTGAAAACCATGGTCCGCAGCTACGACCGCCGCCGCCGGCTGATGGTGGACGCGTTCCAGCGCATGGGTCTGCCGTGCTTCGTGCCGGAGGGCGCGTTTTACGCGTTTCCTTCGATCCAGGGCACGGGCATGACGAGCGAGGCGTTCTGCGAGGCGCTGCTGCGCGCGGAGCACGTTGCGTGCGTGCCGGGCACCGCGTTCGGCGCGAGCGGCGAGGGGTATATCCGCTGCTGCTACGCGACGGCGACGGATAAGCTCACCGAGGCCATGCGGCGGATGGAGCGGTTTTTGCGGCGATAAGGAGCGGGGCGGCGCGATCAGGAAGGAACGGCGGGGTACTCCCCCGCGCTGTTCCTTCCCGGCGCGCCGCCCCGTCTTTTTTATTCGTCTGTGTTCGTTCCGCTTACCCCAGCATCTCCTCCGCTTTGGCCATGTTCTGGATAATCGGCACACCGAAGGGGCAGCGGCTCTCGCAGTTGCCGCACTGGATGCAGTCGCTCCCCTTGGCGGGCAGCCCCGCGTAGTGCGAGCGGATGGAAGGCGGGATGTGCGCCGCGTCCAGGCACGCGATGTCCAGATATTTGTTCACGGCGGCGATGTCGATCTGGGCGGGGCAGGGCTGGCAGTGCCCGCAATAGACGCAGTTGCCCCTGAAGTCATTGCGCATGGTGCCCAGCACCCCGGCATAGTCCTTTTCCGCGTCGCTCAGGTCATAGTATTTCACGGCGGCTTCCACTTCCTCGGGTGCCTTGCAGCCAAGCATCACGCTGGCGACCGCAGGGCGCGACAGCGCGTAGTGCATGCACTGCGGAACGGTAAGCGGCTCGCCGAACGGCGTGTGCTCCTTGGAGACCAGCTTGCCGCCGCCGAGCGTCTTCATCACGGTGATGCCGACCTGCTTTTGCGTGCACAGCTTGTACAGCTCCGCGCGCTTGGGGTCAAGGCCCCGGAAAAGCTGCGCGCCGAACCCGCTATCCACGTGGTCAAAAACGTATTCGCCGGAGGGCAGCATGTCAAACGCGGGGTTGATGCTGAACAGCATCAGTTCCGGAAGGCCCGTGTTGATGGCGCGCATGGCGGTTTCCGGGTTGTGCGAGCTAAAGCCGATGTGCCCGATGTCGCCGTTCTGCTTCAGCTTTTGCACATAATCGGCAAAGCCCGTATCGAACACGCCGCTGTAGTCCTCCGCCGAGTCGATGAAAAACATCATGCCAAAATCGATGTGCCCGAAGATCCGGAGCAGATCCTCGAAGTATTTCTTCACGGTGGGCAAGTCGCGGCTGATGTCGTACTGCCGGTTGATGTCCGTGGAGCCGATATGCCCTTGGATCATCACATCGCCGCGCCTTGCGCCGAGCGCCTTGGCGATGTTTTCCCGCACCTCTTTCCCCGGCATGAACACATCGAAAATGTTGATGCCGTGCTCCATCGCGCTGTGGATGGTGGCTTCCGCCTGCGCATACGGCTTGCCGTCCAGGTGCTCGCAGCCAAGCCCGATTTCACTTACGCTTTTGCCCGTTTTACCCAATTCCCGGTAGATCATATCGAGAACCTCCTTCTTTTGTGTCCATTCTATGCCTTCAGCGCGTCCATCTGCTGTTTGCTCTTTTTCTTCAGGCTGTCCACGACGGCCATCTTGCGGATCATGTCCCGGACGAGTCCGTCCAACTCGCTCCCCTCGCTATAGTTGGCGGGGGTGAGGAAATCCACGCGCCCGTCGCGCAGCAGGGCCTTGGCGTCCGCGCTCATCTTCCCCGCCGGGTAGACGGCGATGGAATAGCCGCCGTTGACCTTGACGAGCTTCATGCAGGGCACGTCCGTGAGGCCGTCGCCGATGTAGATCATGTTGCGGAACGGCACAGGGCGGTCGTCCTCGGGCATGTACTTGTTCAGCCCCTTTTCGTCCGAGAGGTCGAGGATGCCCTTGTTGATGCGGTAGAGGAACTGCGTTTTGGTGGTGTAGTTGACGACGTTTTTCGGCCAGCAGGCGACACCGCTGGCATCGTAGAAAAACTCGCAGGCGAACACCTCATGGAAGTTATCGTAGATGCTGGACCCCTGGATGATCTCGCGCAGGCCGGACGAGATGATGTAGTGCTCGACCTGCACGTCATTTTGTTCGCCGAACTGATTAACGCGCTCAAACCAGCCCTCCACGCCCGGGTATAGCTCCAGGTCCTTGCCCAGCGCCACGAAATCGTCGCGGCCGATCGGCTGGTTCTTGTACTTGGCCTCCTGCAGCATGGTGTGCATATAGGCGAGGATGCCGTCCATGCCCTGCGATTTCGCGAGCTCGCCGGACTTGTTCCAGAAATCCTTCGCCCGCATGTTCACAACTTCCGGGATGAACGTGTATTCCTGCATGTCCTTTGTGCAGAGCGTCTTGTCAAAATCATACAGCAGGGCGACAACGGGGCGCTCCTCCGGCATCATGGCATCCTCCCCCTTCTATTTTTTCTTACGCCTTCACCAGCGGCTGACACGTCTCACAGAAGTACACGTTCCCGCCCAAGTACGCCTTGCGCGTGATCATGCCGCCGCACTTCGGGCACGGCAGCTCCACCGTCTTGCGCGAGAGCAGCGTCCGGTAGCCGCCGGGCTTGCCGTATATGTCCTTCTCCACATCGCGGCCGCCCTCGTCCGCCATGCGGCGCAGCGTGTCCTTCACCGTGCGGAACAGTGCCCTCCGCCGCGCGCCGTCGATGGTGGAGATCGGCCGCTGCGGGTGCAGACCCGCCAGGAACAGAATGTCCTGCAACACGCCGTTGCCAAGGCCGGGCATGCGCTGTTCCGTGGCCAGCAGCGCCTTCGCGCTGAGCGACGGCTTTGCCGCGTCAAAAATGGCCAGGAAGTACGCCTCGTTGAACGCGTCCGTGAGGGGCGAGGGCTTATCCAGCGCCACGTGGTAATACGGGTTGTCGTTCGTCCCGTCCGGGAACGCCGCCATGCCGCCGTACATCTGCACGCTGCACACCAACGCCGACCCGTCCTCAAACCCCAGCAAAAGCTGGTGCTTGGCCGGGCGCTTGGCCCCGGGCACGAGATAGCGCAGGTTTACGCCGTCGTTGAACAGCAGCGTGACGCCTTCCGCCGCGATCTCCACCTGCCCGCCGACCGGTCGCGCGTCCCCGAGCGTGCGCCCGGTCAGTAGGCCGGAATATAGCGCCGGGTCGCCAAAAAACCACGCGAAGCCGTGCGGCGACGCGTTCGCGATGACCTCCGTGATGCGCTTGCCGCGCACGGCGTCATTGAGTTGCCCGCTGATGACCAGGCACTCCGGCAGTTCCATCATAAAAGTAGGCACACCCTTTCTTGTCGGCTTTTGTTCTGTTCAGAGGCGGTCCGTTCAAGGATTGTCAGTTCAGAGGTAGGGATTTCTGGTGAAATCCCCTTATGGCGCCCGATTCTCCGAATCAGCGCCGTCATGGAGAGAGATTTTCGCCGCCCCGCGCGAAACTCCTGCCGGGACAGGCATGCGCGTCCCGCCGCGCGAAATGTTTCCCCCGATTGCGCGCGGAGGAAAACCCAAAACCATGCCGAATAATGCATGTGAGGTGATACCATGACGGTACGGCGCGCGAGCCGTAAGGATGCCTGGGCCGTGACGGCGCTCGCGCTGCTCCTGTGGCCCGGGCACGATATGAACGAACTGTTTGACGAGATCGCCGGCTGCATCGAAAGCGAATCCGGGGACACGGCCGTGCTCGTCGCCGTGGACGACGGCGGGGTGCAGGGCTTCGCGCAGTGCTCGCTCCGGCGGGATTATGTCGAGGGTACGCGCACCAGCCCGGTCGGCTACCTGGAGGGCGTTTTCGTCAGCGAGGCGGCACGCCGTCAGGGCATGGGCCGCGCGCTGGCTGAGGCGTGCGAGGCATGGGCCGTGGAACGCGGCTGCGCGGAGTTCGCGAGCGATTGTGAGCTGCGCAACACGCTCAGCGTCCTGTTTCACCGGGCGCTCGGCTTCCGGGAGGCAAACCGCATCGTCTGCTTCGCGAAAAAGCTGCCGCAATGACTACAACGTGGCGTTATCTTCCTCGAACCCAAGGCGCTCGAGGGGCCGGAGCCCCTCGACTTCAATCGTATCGCCCGGCTTCGCCGGGCGGGCGGGGAGTTTTCCAGAGGCGAAGCCGGCGGAAAACATTCTTTCGTCAGGGGGATACCGTAAGGGGGACGTGTCCCCTTTACGCGGGCTTGCCCCAATAAAGGAGTTTTCATGGAATTCGTCATCGTCGGGTCCGGCGGGTGCGTGAAGCTGCCCCGGCCCCTGTGCCGCTGCCCCGTCTGCGAGGAGGCCCGCGCGAAGGGCGCTCCGTACAGCCGCCGGGGGTGCAGCCTGTATTGCGCGGACGCGCGCCTGCTCGTGGATACGCCGGAGGACATCGCGGAGGCGCTGGACATAGCCGGGATCGATGCCGTGGACGCCATCGCGTACAGCCACTGGGACCCGGACCACACGCTCGGCATGCGCGTCGTCGAGCTGTTGCGCCTGGACTGGCTCGCGCTATCGGAAAATACGTTTGACCCCTCCCCCATCCGTGTCATGGCGCTGGACAACGTGCTGCGCGACGTGAACGCCATCGGGAGCAAGTTCGGCCCGTTTCTGGACTACTATGAGCACATGCGCCTCATCCGCCGCGAGGTGGTGCGGGAAAGCGTTGATTTTGGCCCGATCCGGTTGACGCTACTTCCCGTGGACGAGCGGCGGGAGGTCACGGTGTTCGTGTTTCAAAAAGAAGAAAAACGCCTCGTCTACGCGCCGTGCGATGTCAAGCCCTTCCCGGATCATCCGCTGCTGCAGGGCGCGGATGTCCTGGTCATCGGCAACACCATCGTGGGCGATACGCTGCGCGGCGGCGTGACGCTCTCCCCCGCGAACCCCCTGCGGGACACGCTGTTCTCGATGGACGAAATCCTCTCGCTGAAGGAGCGGTACGGCTTCGGCCGCGTCATCGTCACGCACATCGAGGAGGATTGGGGCAAGTCCTTTGACGATTACACCCGGCTGGAGGCGCGGTATGACGGCGTCTCCTTCGCCTTTGACGGCATGAGGATTGCGCTATGATCTGCGATTTTTCTAAGGGACAGGCGGACCGGATCGAAACCCGGCGGCTGACGCTGCGCCGCTTCCAGCCGGGCGACTGGCCCGCGCTGCACAGAGCCCTGTCCGATCCCGAGGTCGTCCGCTTTGAGCCATATGGCCCCTTCACAGAGGCCGCGAGCCGCTACGAGGCGCTCGCCCGGGCGGATAACAAGGCGTTCTGGGCCGTCTGCCGCAAGGACGGCTCGCTGATTGGCAATGTATACCTGGACGCGCGCGCGCACGGCGGCCGGGAGTTGGGCTGCGTGCTCGCGCGCGACGCATGGGGGCGCGGGTACGCCACCGAGGCCGCGCGGGCCGTGGTGGACCGCGCGTTCGCGGAGGGCGCGCGCCGCGTGTACGCGCAGTGCTCCCCGGAGAACCGCGCGTCCTGCCGGCTGCTGGAGCGGCTGGGCATGCGGCGCGAAGCGCATTTTCGCCTGGATGCTCCCGCCTCCCGCCCCGGCGCGCCCGCGTGGCAGGACACCTATGTCTACGCGATCCTCCGGGACGAATGGCCCGTGGCGCGGGGCAACAACGCAAAGGAGGAAACCGCGCATGCGCAGTGAACCCGGCCAGAATCCGATCCTGGACAAATCCGGGCTGTCCATCCGCTTTGCCACGGAGGCCGACGTCCCCGCCATCCTCGCGTTCATCCGGGGGTTGGCGGAGTACGAGCGGATGGCGGACCAGGTGATCGCCACCGAGGCGCTGCTGCGCGAGGAACTGTTCGCGCTGCGGCGCGCGGAGGTCATCCTGGGCGAAATCGCGGGTGAAACCGTCGCTTTCGCGCTGTTCTTCCACAATTTTTCCACCTTCCTGGGCCGCGCGGGGGTGTATCTGGAAGACCTGTTCGTCCTGCCCGCGCACCGTGGCCGGGGCTACGGCACGGCGATGCTCCGCAGGCTGGCGGGGATCGCGCTGGAGCGCGGCTGCGGCCGCCTGGAATGGTGGTGTCTGGACTGGAACCAGCCCAGCATTGATTTTTACCTGTCCCTCGGCGCCGTGCCGATGGACGAATGGACGACATACCGCCTGACCGGCGACACGCTGCGCCGGATGGCTGGCTTGGAGGCAAACGCATGACACACAAGGGTACCCAGGCGCTCCGGTCCGAGCGCCTTATCCTGCGCCGGTTTGAAATGGACGACGCGGAGGCCATGTACCAGAACTGGGCATCCGATCCGCTCGTGACAAAATATCTCTGCTGGTATCCGCACCCGAACGTCGACACGACGCGTGGTGTCCTGGGCTCCTGGCTGGAAAAGTACGACGGCGCCCGCTACTATAACTGGCTCATTGAGCTGAACGGCACACCCATCGGCGCCATCTCGGTCGTGCACCTGGATTGCGAGCACGACAGCGCCGAGATCGGCTACTGCATCGGCCGGGCGTACTGGGGCCGGGGCATCGCGGCCGAGGCGCTCGCCACGGTGCTGGACTATCTGTTCTTCGAGGTGGGCCTGCACCGCATCAGCATGCGCCATGACGTGCAAAACCCCGCGTCCGGCCGCGTGATGCAGAAAAACGGCCTGGTGTACGAGGGCACACTGCGGGAGGACTACCATCGCAAGGACGGCACCTGGGGTGACATGCGCATGTATAGTGCGCTGCAGGCGGAATGGGAGGAGCGGCGGCGGGGCGGCAAAGAGTGAACGAATCAGAAGGAACCGCGAGAGGAACACGATAGGCATTATCAAAGGAGCGATGCAAATGGCCCTTTTCCGGGAAGACTACAAGCTCTCCGGCAAGCTCGTCACCCTGCGGAACGCCGAGCCGGATGACGCGCCCGCGCTGCTCGCGCTCCTGCGGCGCTATGACGAGGAAACGACGTTCCTCACGCGCGAGCCGGGCGAACTGACCATGACCGAGGACGAGGAGCGCGCGTACATCCAGGCGCAGCGCGACGCGGACAACCGCCTGCTGCTGCTGGCGGAGGTGGCCGGACGGCCCGTTGGCTCCAGCGGCGCTTTCTTTGATACGCGCCTGCGCACCCGGCACATCGGCCAGCTCGGCATCGCCATCGAAGAGGCGCACTGGGGCATGGGCATCGGCCGCGCGCTGATGGAGGCCGCGCTGTCCTGGCTGCGCCAAAGCGGTGTGGAGCGGGCCACGCTTACCGTGGACACCGCGAACACCCGGGCCATCGCGCTGTACATGCGCGTGGGCTTCACCGTGGACGGCATGATGAAACACGAGCGGAAGCTGGCCGACGGCACGTACCGCGACGGCTACTGGATGAGCATGACATTATGATTGATCACTGCATCGTTGAAAGGCATTTGCATGCGTAAAAAACTGCTCGCGCTGTACGAGCGCCACGGGGAACTGATCCGCTACCTGTTCATCGGCGGCGTGACGACCGGCATCGACATCGTTACCTTCGCGCTGTTCACCCGCGCGCTGGGCATCGATTACCTCATCGCCAAGGTGATGGCGTCCGCGCTGGCCATCGCGTTCGCGTTCGTGGGCAGCAAGTGGGTGGTGTTCCGCAGCGAGACGCGGGACCGGAAGGCGTTCCTGCGCGAGGTTGTCAGTTTCGTGGCCATGCGCCTACTCACGCTGCTTTTCGCCGAGGGTTTTCTGTATCTCACCGTGGAGCATGGCGCTTGGGACGAGAATATTGCCAACATCGTGTGCAACGTCGTCGTCGTCGCGCTGAACTACGTGCTGAGCAAGCTGGTGGTGTTTCGGAAGGGGAAGGGGTGAGGGCCATGGTGCGCCCCATTTTGCTGCTGGGCGATCCGCGCCTGTACGAAACGAGCGCCCCGGTCCGGCGGGACGAGCTTTCCGCGCTCCGGCCCGTCGTGCAGGATCTGAACGACACACTGTTGGACTACCGAGCGAGGCACGGTGCGGGCCGGGCCATCGCCGCGCCGCAGATCGGCGTGCCAAAGCGAGTGCTGTACATGCGCGCCCCAGGCGGCGAGCCGGTCGCGTTCCTCAACCCCGTTCTGACGTTTCCATCAGACGACATGATGGAGGTGCTGGACGACTGCATGTCCTTCCCCGGCCTCCTGGTGCGCGTGTTGCGCCACCGCCGCTGCTACATCCGCTTCAAGGACATGGACTGGATGGACCGCGAGATGGCCCTTTCGGGCGATCTCGCGGAATTGCTGCAGCATGAGTACGACCATTTGGACGGCATCCTCGCCACCATGCGGGCGGCGGACGCGAAGGCGTTCTGCCTGAAGGGATGGGAGGGGTGAAGGTATGCCCATCCTCCATAAAGTAGCCGGGTGCGGACAGATCGTCCGCGCCCGGCGTTTTTTTGTGCCCGTATCTCATAGTCTCTACTTCGCCTCGAACGGTATCCCCTTCGCCTCCGCATACGCCTGCGCCGCGCTGCCCTCCGCCCCGTGAATCGTCAGCTTTGTGCAGCCGTCAAACGCGGTCGGGTCAATGTCCGCCGCAGCCGGCGGGATGTGCGCGTCGGTGAGGCCGGCGCAATTTTCAAAGGCGATTTCACCAATGGAGGTGACCGCCTCCGGCAGCGTGACGCTGACAAGGCCGCTCTGCCGGAACGCCCGCTTGCCAATCGTGTGCACGCCTTCCGGAAGCTCGATCGCCGTCAGCGCGCGGCAAAACTCAAACGCGTACGGCTCGATCTCCGTGACGCTGTCCGGCAGGATGACCTCCGCGAGCTTCCCGCAAAAACCAAACGCCATGTGCGGCACCGAGGTGATCCCCTCCGGCAGCGCGATGGATTCCAGGTTCGCGCAGGAGTAGAACGCCCGGCTGCCGATCTCCGTTACGCTGGCGGGCAGGCTGACCGCCGTCAGGTTGCCGCACCCGTGGAACGCGCCCGAGCCGAGCGCCGCCGTGCCCTCGGGCACCGTGTACGCGACGACCCTTTTCCTGGGCGGGAATGTGTGCAGCGCGTTCGTCCGCGTGTCAAACAGCACGCCGTCGCGCGACGCATAGGCTGGATTTTCTTCCGCGACGGTGATTTCCGCCAGCCCGGACAGCCGCCCCAGCGCCGTGGGATGGATCTCCGTCACCCCCGCCGGGATGTGGATCGTGGTAAGCGCGTAGCAACCGAAGAAAGCGCCGCCCTCAATGGCGCGCAGGCTCTCGGGCAGTGTGACGGAGCGCATCGCGTAGCAGTCGCTGAACACCCCGGCGGGCAGCACCTCGATCCCTTCCGGTATCACGACCTCCCGCAGCGCGCCGCAGACGAAAAACGCCATCTCTCCCAGCGACTTCAGCCCCTCGGGCAGCGTGACCGCGCGCAGGCTTTCGCAGTAGGCGAACGCGTACGCGCCGACGGACTCCACGCCTTCCGGCAGAATCACCTCGCCCATGTCCCGCATGCAAAACGCGTAGTCCGCGATGGCGCGCGCGCCCTCGGGCACCGTGTACGCGTCCTCGCCGCGCCCGGCCGGGTAATGCAGCAGCGTCTCGCCCGTCTTGTCAAACAACACGCCGTCCATCACGGAGAACGATTCGCTCCCCGGCGCGACCGATATGTCCCGGACGTTCGTCTGCCAAAGCGCGTCCGGCGCGATGGAGAGCAACCCGGCGGGCAGCTCGATGGCCGTGACCTCCGGGTGGATCATCTTCGGTTTGTCAATCCCGACGCTGCTGCCATCCTTCGCGTGGAAGGTGTACCGCTCCGTCTCGCTCTCGTTCGTAAAAATGCCGCTTCCAACCGCCCGCACGGGATGCCCGTCCAGTTCCTCCGGAATTATCACCGTGCTTTGGCCCTTCCCGGTGTACGCCACAATCGTGGCGGTATCGTTCTGCAGCGTGTACATGAAATTGCCGCTTTCGTGCCGTTCGGCCTTGTCCGCTTCCTCCGCGCCGCCCGGCATGGGCAGGGCGGACAGGATCGTCAGTGCCAGGATCAGGATTAGCCTCCGGGTTTGGTTTCTTTTCATAGTGCGTTCCTTTCGTGTCGACGACATAGGGCGTGTTTCAAAAACAGCCCCTAGAGAAACACTCGGCATACACAGAGTAGACGCATGACCCTTGGCAATTCTTGACAAAACAGCAAAAAAGCCAACAGAAAGGGCGGCTTCCTTCCTACAGAAGCCACCCTGTTCACCGGGAGAAGGGTTATATGGCAAACCCCTCCATGGCGCCCGATTCTGCAAATCAGCGCCGCCGTCCGCGTCGATTCCGGGCGCGCCGTCACCCGCTCCCCATGATCTCCCGCGCCAGCCTGCCGCGCAGCATCCTGTCCGTCACAATGCCGCTGCCGTGCAGCGCCCGCAGCGCGCCCAGCAGCCTCGGGTTCGCCTGGACGAGGACGAACCGCGTCCGCCGCTTCTTTGAGTCAAAGAACAGCGCGGCGTCCGGGTGCAGCACAAACGCCACCAGGTGCGGAAACGCGTGGTTCGCGCGCTTTGTCTCCCGGATGTACAGAATGTCCTGCCAGGGCAGCGCCTCTCGCGCCCCCGGCTTCTCCAGCAGCACACCCTGCCCGCTCAGCGCGATGCGCCGGTAGCATAGGTGCCAGAGATACACCCCGGCGCCGATGCCGATCAGCACCGTCGCCGCGCCGACGGCGACCCCGCGCCCGCCGGACAGAAACGCCCACACCGCAAAGGCCGCAACCATCGCCTCAATGATCCCGGCGTACACGAACCCCGCCGGGTACATGAATTGCCTGTGATCCCTCATGAATCCTCTCCCTCCTTGTGATCTTCGCCCCGCCTCCCTCACCGCTTTCGCGCCATAGTCGTGTCAGTATCTCCGCTCATACCCGGATCTTCGTCTACTTTTACTATACAAATCAATTTTCCTCTTGTCAAGGCGCTCAAAATAATCTATGCGCACCATTTTCACCATGTCCTATCCATTGCGAAAAAAACGACACCCATCAAGGATGGGCATCGCTTCATTTAATGTTTTCCGGTATTACCCGATATTCGCCTTGATCCACGCGCAGTCGTCCGCGAGGCACTCGTCGCGTTCGCCGTAGAACCCTTCGCGCTCCACAATCCAGAGCGCGTCAAAGTCCTGCCCGTCCAGCGCCTTTTTGATCTCTTTCCAGTCGATGTTGGACTCGGGCGCGCCCATCTTGCACTGGGCGTCCATGCCGTTCGCGTTCGCCTTGACCATCTCCGTCACCTGCGCAAGGATCTTCTGGCGCTCCTCCATCGGCAGGTTTTTGACATTCGCAAAGGCCGCCGCCGGGTTCGCGTTCTCCCCGTGGCGCGACGCGGGCTTGCCGCCCGGGCCCACCACCTTGCTGTTCTCCTTGACATGGATGGACAGAATGCGGTTCCTGTACTTGCGGATGAAGTACGGCGGGTACATGCCGCCGTTCATGGCCCAGCCGCAGTCGAGCTGCGAAAAGCACTTTTGGCTGTTGTCCAGCAGGTGCTCCAGCAGCGCCTTGCCCTCGTCGAAGTAGAACTCCTGGCTGTGGTTGTGATACCCAACCCGGATGCCGTAGGGCGCGGCCATTTCGGCCATCCCGTCGAGCTGCCGCGCGACCTCGATCGCCTCCGCCTTGTCGCAAAACGGCGTGCCCGCCCAGATCACGGCCTTGCCGCCGATGGCCGCCATCTTCTTCACGACTTCCTCCGTCGGCTCCGCGTGGACGGAAAAGACCTCCAGCCCCGTTTCGGCCAGCCACGCTTTGATGTCGGCGGCGTCGTGATCCAGATCCACGGGGAGCAGCTCGACGCTGTCATAGCCCAGCGCCTTGATCGTTCGGAACTTTTCCAGAAGCGTCGGGCCGAGGCCCAGATAGCTGGCGATGCCGCCGAAGGAATAGGTGCCGATGCCAATTTTCATGGGACACGCCTCCTTTGTTGTATTCACTCTGCTCTCTTCGCGTTCATCCCCGCGTTCACGAGCAAAATGCTCCCCACGATGATCACGCCGCCGACCATCTGCATCAGCGTCACCGGTTCGTGCAGCAGCAGCACGCCCGCCACCACCGCGACGATCGGGTTCAAATTGATGAAGATCGCGGCCTGTAGCGGCGATAGCGCGCGGAGCGCCTGTGCGTACCAGAAGAAGCACAGCGCCGAGCATACCACCGCCAGGAACAGCGCGGAAGCCCACCCGCCGATGGGCACCGCCCGCCACTTCGGCCCTTCCAGCAGCGCCATCGGCAGCAGCGTGATCAGCCCCGCCACGCCCTGCCACACCGTCAGGTTCAGGCTGGAGTATTTCGTCAGCAGCCGGTCGCTGATCTCAATGTACACCACCCAGCACACGCACGCCAAAAGAATCAGCAGGTTTCCGATCAGCACGCTGACGTTCATCCCGCCGCCCTCGTCCGCCGATCCATAGTACACCACGAAAAACACGCCCACCAGCGACACCAGGACGCCCATCCAGCACGCCGCGCGGTACTTCTTGCCCCGGAGCGCGCCCCAGAGGATCGCCAGCACCGGGATGGCCGCGAAAATGAGCGACGCGTTCGCCACGGTCGTGCGCATCACGCCCAGGTACTCGCACGCGAAGTACAGCGAGATGCCCGCGACGCCGGAAATGATCACGCCCGGCCAGTCCTTCTTCTCGGGCGGTCTCAGGCTGCCTTCCTTAATGCGCAGCACCGGCAGCATGATGAGGCACACGAAAATATACCGCACGAACGCCAGCGTGAACGGGCCGAACCCCTGCTGCATCGCGTACTTGGACGCGATGAACGAGAACCCCCACATGGCGCTGACGAACGAAATTTTCGCGTACGCGGCGCCCTTGGTCAGCTTCGGTGCGGGCTGGCTCATAGGATGAACTGCGTCAGGTCGCGCCGCTTCGCGTCCGCGCCCAGGTGCTGCAGCACGTACTCCCCGTTGATGGACAGCGGGAACGCGGGCATGCTGCCGTCCGCGTTGAACGAGATATCGTCCAGCAGCCGTTCAAAGATCGTCACGAGCCGTCTGGCGCCGATGTCCTCGCCGTTTTCGTTCGCGAGCCACGCGGCCTCGGCCAGCGCGTCCAGCGCCGTATCCTCAAACACCAGATTCACGTGGTCCACTTCCAGCAGCGCCGCGTACTGCCGCGTCAGCGCGTTCTCCGGCTGGGTCAGGATCAGGCGGAAGTCCGCCTTGGACAGCGATTTGAGCGTGACGCGCACGGGGAAGCGGCCCTGCAGTTCCGGGATCAGGTCCGTCACCTTGGCCACGTGGAACGCGCCCGCTGCGATGAACAGCATGAAGTCCGTCTTGACCGGGCCGTACTTCGTGTTCACGGTCGATCCCTCGACAATGGGCAGGATATCGCGCTGCACGCCCTCGCGGCTCACGTCCGGGCCGTGCCCGCCGCTGGACCGCCCGGCGATCTTGTCGATTTCGTCGATGAACACGATGCCGTCCTGCTCGGCCTTGCGCAGGGCCTCCTCGGTCACGGCGTCCATGTCAATCAGCTTACCCTCTTCCTCCTGGATGAGGATCTTGCGCGCCTCGGATACCTTCATCCGGCGCATTTTGGTCTTTTTGGGCAGCATGCCGCCCATCATGTCGCCGATGTTCACGCTCGCGCCGTTGATCTCCACCGGCGTGGGTGCGTCCTCGACCTCGATCTCGATCTCGTAGTTCTCCAATTCGCCCTGCATGAGCTGCTGGCGGATCTCGTCGCGTTTGCCCGCCACGCGCTGCTGCTCCTCGGGCGGGAGCGGCGCTTCCTTGGGCTTGTTGCCCAGCAGCATGTCGATGGGGTTTGTCCGGTGCTTGGGCGGGCTGACGATCAGCGATACCAGCCGGTCCTCGGCCAGCACGGTCGCCCGCGCCTTCACGCGCTCGGCGTGCTGTTCCTTCACCATGCGGATCGCCGCCTCGGCCAGATCGCGCACGATGGACTCGACATCGCGGCCCACGTACCCGACCTCGGTAAACTTCGTCGCTTCCACCTTCACGAACGGCGCCTCGACCAACTTGGCCAGCCGCCTGGCGATCTCCGTCTTGCCCACGCCCGTGGGCCCGACCATCAGGATGTTCTTCGGCGCGATTTCCTCGCGCATCTCCGGCGGCAATTGCGACCGTCTGTACCGGTTGCGCAGCGCGATGGCGACGGCGCGCTTGGCGTCGTCCTGGCCGACGATGAAGCGGTCCAGCTCGCGCACGATTTCACGGGGGGTTAGTTGGGGCATAGTATTTCCTCCATTACTGGTTGTGGGCGGCGGAAGGACGCTGGAGGGTTCCACCCTCCAGACCTCCCGCCAAAGGGACTTCGCCCCTTTGGAATCCCCTTCTTTGCCTCACGGCAAGGGTGGGGATTTGGGTATGGCGCGGGTTGTGCCGCTTCGCGCAACCGCGCCGGTCATGCTGTGCAATGCTTACTCTCCGGATACACACTTCCCGCCCGCGGGCGAACATGAAGGGAGTCCAGAGGGGATCGGAGCCGCATTCCGCCAGTGGCGGAAATAAATGCGGCACAGATCGGTTTTCATACAGAGCGCACCATGTGCGCGACAATATGAAAACCCGGACAATGTCCCTTTGGTGGGGGTCCTAGGGGAACCGAAGCCGCGTTCCGCCTGTGGCGGAATCAAACGCGGCGCAGGTTCACTTGAATACAGAGCGGCGTTTACGTCGCGACAATATTCAAGTGCCAAAGCCCCCTAGCGCCCCCTCCCTCACACATCCAAAACCGTAATGTGCTCGTTCGTGTACACGCAGATCGACGCCGCGACCCGCAGCGCCTCCTCGGCGATCTCGTGCGCGGACATCTCTGTGTGCCGCGTCAGCGCACGCGCGGCGGCCAGGGCGTAGTTGCCGCCGGAGCCGATGGCACAGACGCCGTCGTCGGGGGAGATCACCTCGCCCGTGCCGGAGACGATCAGCATGTCGTCCTTGTCCGCCACGATCATCATGGCTTCCAGCTTGCGCATCATCTTGTCGCCGCGCCACTCCTGCGCCAGCTCCACGGCGGCGCGCATCAGGTTGTAGCCGTACTGCTCCATCTTCTCCTCAAACTTCTCGCTGAGGGAGAACGCGTCGGCCACCGTGCCGGCAAAGCCCAGCACCGCGCGGCCGTCGCAGATGCGCCGCACCTTCACCGCGCCGCTCTTGAATATGCTCGTCTCGCCCATCGTCACCTGCCCGTCGCCCGCGATGGCCGCCCGCCCATCCCTCCGGACGCCGCAGATGGTCGTCCCCTTTAAGCTCATTTGACGCCTCCTGTCCAGATTCTCTTCTACCCACATGCTATCTTTTCCGCAAACAAATCTTGAACGCCTCGTCGCGCTCCGCCGCCGTAGCGGCCGTAAACCCGGCGCTTTCGGCCATTTGTTGGATCATTTCCCCCGATTGTCCCCTTTGCCAGGCCACGCCATACCCCGGCGTCAGCATTTCCGTGTCCGTCAATCGCACTTCCACCTGCGCCACAAACGCGTCTGCGGTCGCTTCCTCCGGGATCGCGGTGTCCCAGACCCAGAGCAGCCCGTTATGCTTCAGCACGCGGCGCGCCTCGTTCAGAAACCGGCCGATCTCGTCCACGCCCATGTACAGCAGCGTGTAAAAGCATGTCACGTGGTCGAAATACCCGTCCAGAAACTTCAGATCGCACGCGTCCATCACGATCTTGAGGCCAATGTCCGGCGTCTCGGCCAATTCGTCCGGCCGCCGGTCGATCGCCACCACGTTCTCGCCCGATAACCGCGAGATCACGCCTTCCCCGCCGCCGCCGATGTCCAGCACACGGCCGGAAAGGCGCACCCCGCGCAAATCGACGCGCTGCACAGCCGTCTCGTATACGCTCATTCCCACACCCGTCAAACCGTCCTTTTGATGCGTTCGATCTCGTCCAGCGCCCGTGCGGACACGGCCTCGTACCGCTTCACCTTATCGCGGACGCGCGCGTCCAGCGAATCGATCAGCCCGAACGCGATGTTCATCGGCTGGAAATCCCGGTTCGGCGTGGATACGTGCCGTCCGAGCGCGCCGATGGCCGTCGTGCCCGGAAAACTCACCGGCGGCATGCCGCGGAGCTGGTTCGCCAGCGCGAGCCCCGCGCACAGCCCGCTTGCGGCGGACTCCACATACCCTTCCACGCCCGTGATCTGCCCCGCGAAGTACAGCCCCTCGCTCAGCACCACCTGGAACCGCACGTCCAGGATGTCGGGCGACCGGAGAAACGTGTTCCGGTGCATCACGCCGTAGCGCGCGAACTCCGCGTCCGCAAGCCCCGGGATCAGCCCGAACACGCGCCGCTGCGCCGGGAATGTCAGCCGCGTCTGGAAGCCGACTAGGTTGTACAGCGTCCCGGCCGCGTCGTCCTGCCGGAGCTGCACCACGGCAAACGGCCGCCGCCCGGTGCGCGGGTCCGTAAGCCCCACCGGCTTCATCGGCCCGTACGCCAGCGACAGCCGTCCACGGCGCGCCAGACTTTCCACCGGCATGCAGCCCTCAAACACCGCTTTCTCCTCAAAGCCGTGCACGGGCGCTGTTTCCGCCGCGAGCAGTGCCTCGATAAACGTTTCGTACTCGGCCTCGGTCATCGGGCAGTTCAGGTAATCCTCGCCGCGCCCGTAGCGCGACGCGCGGAACACTTTATCTTCGTCAATCGATTCCAATGTCACGATCGGCGCGGCGGCGTCGTAAAAGTTCAGCGTCTGAAACCGCCTCTGGATGGCCTCGGCCAGCGGTTCCGAGGTAAGCGGCCCCGTGGCCACGATGGCGGGCGGCGCGGGAATGTCCCGCACTTCCTCGCACACCACATCCACCAGCGGATGCTCCATCAGCGCCCGCGTGATCGCGCCGGAGAACGTCTCCCGGTCCACGGCCAGCGCGCCGCCCGCGGGCACGCGCGCCGCGTCCGCCGCGCGCATCACCAGCGAATCCAGCCGCCGCATTTCTTCTTTTAGTAAGCCCGCCGCGTTCGTCAACCGGTCGCTCCGGAGCGAATTGGAACACACCAGCTCCGCAAACCCGTCCGCCGTGTGCGCGGGCGTCTTTTTCTTCGGTTTCATCTCCACGAGCGTCACCGGCACGCCGCGCTCCGCTAGCTGCCACGCGGCCTCACACCCGGCCAAGCCCGCGCCGATTACCGTCGCGCGCGTCACTCTTCCGCGCCCTCCATGCCTTCCGCGTCCGGCGCTTCCGGCGCCTCAATCCGCTGGCGGCAGTTCTCGTTGCTGCACAGGTACCAGCGGCCCTTGCGGTTCTCCTTCAGCGTCATGTAGCTGCCGCACGCGGGGCATTTCTCCTTGACCGGGCGGTCCCAGGACACGAAGTCGCACTCCGGATACCGCTTGCAGCCGAAGAACTTCCGCCCCCGGCGGGATGTCTTTTCCAATAGCGCCGCGCCGCACTTGGGGCAGGGCGCGTCGATCTCGATCTGGATCGCCTTGGTACCCCGGCAATCCGGGAAGCGCGAGCACGCGAGGAACCGGCCATACCGGCCCATCTTGAACACCATCTGCGCGCCGCACTGCTCGCACACCTCGTCGGATACCTCGTCCTCGACCTTGACCTTCTCAATTGTCTGCTCGGCCTTGTCCAGCGTCTCCTTGAATGGGCCGTAGAAATCGCCGATGACCTGCTTCCAGGGCAGCGCGTCCTCTTCGATCCGGTCCAGCTTGTCCTCCAGCCCCGCCGTGAACGTCACGTCCACGATGTCCGCGAAGTGGTCGCGCATCATTTGCGTCACCATGCGGCCGAGCAGCGTCGGGTAGAGCTTGCGCTGCTCGCGCGACACGTACCCGCGCGCGATGATGGTCGAAATGGTCGGCGCGTACGTGCTGGGACGCCCGATGCCGCGCTCCTCCAGCGTCTTGACGAGCGACGCCTCGGTGTAGCGGGGCGGCGGCTGGGTGAAGTGCTGGTCGGAACTGATGTCCACGGTCTCGGCCACATCGCCCACGGCGAGGCCGGGCAGCGTCGTCTCGCTGGACTCAATCTCCTCGTCCGATCCCTCTTCATAGACGGACGTGAACCCTGCGAACTTCTTGTGCTCGCCGTAGAACCTAAGCCGCACGTCCCCGTCCGACAGGATCGACGTTTCGGTATCGTACACCGCCGGGGCCATCTGGCTGGCGATGAACCGCAGGTATACCAGGCGGTACAGGTTGTACTGGTCCCGCGTCAGCGACGCGCGGATGTCCTCGGGCCGCCGCAGCACGTCGGTGGGGCGGATGGCCTCGTGCGCGTCCTGCGCGTGCTTTCTGCCCTTGTAGACGTTCGGCGTCTCCGGCAGGTACGCCTGGCCGTACCGCTGCGGGATGTACTCGCGCACGGCCGTGATGGCCTCGTCCGAGATGCGCACGGAATCCGTACGGATGTAGGTAATCAGACCGATCGTGCCCTCACCCTCGATGTCCACGCCCTCGTACAGCTGCTGGGCGATCTGCATGGTCTTGGCCGTGGTGAAGCGGAGCTTCCGCGCCGCCTCCTGCTGCATGTTCGGCGTGGTGAACGGCGGGGACGGGTTCTTGCGCCGCTCGGACAGCTTGACCTGCTCCACCGTGAACTTCGCCGCGCGCAGCCTGACCACCATGGCTTCCGCCTGCTCCGCGCCCTTCACGTCCAGCTTTTTCAGGTCCGCGTCCACGGGCCGCGCGTCAAACTGCCGGGTGCCGGCCTTCATGTGCGCCGCGATGTCCCAGTATTCCTCCGGCAGGAAGGCGTCGATCTCGTCCTCGCGGTCCACGATCAGCTTCGTCGCGACGCTCTGCACGCGCCCGGCGGAAAGGCCCTTTTTGACCTTCACCCACAGCAGCGGGCTGATCTTGTAGCCCACCAGCCGGTCCAGCACGCGGCGCGCCTGCTGCGCGCTGACGCGCTTCATATCGATCGAGCGGGGGTTCTGGATGGCGTCCTTGACCGCCTTGCCCGTGATCTCGTGGAACTCCACGCGGCACGCGTCGTCCGGGTTGATGTTCAGCACCTGCGCCAGATGCCAGGAGATCGCCTCGCCCTCGCGGTCAGGGTCCGTCGCCAGGAACACTTGCGTGGCATTCTTCGCGTCACGCCTGAGCTTGTCCAGCACTTCCCCGCGCCCGCGGATGGTGATATATTTCGGCTCAAAGTTATTGTCCACGTCCACGCCGATCTGCGACTTGGGCAAATCACGCACGTGGCCGTTGGACGCCTCGACTTTATAGCCGCTGCCCAAAAACTTTCCGATCGTGCGCGCCTTGGCCGGCGATTCAACGATGACGAGCTTGTATTTCCTGGCTGCCAATTCTTATTCCTCCAAATTCGCGATCACTTCGACCCTGCGGCCGGGTAACTTCCTTATTATTCCCTTAAACTCCAGGAATGTCAAGTCGGAATTCAGGTCCTTCGGCGTGACGCCCAGCGCCTCCACCAGTGCGTCCACGTCCGCCGGGCCGCCCTGCAACTGATTAAAAATGCGTTGCTCCGTCAGGGTCATCGGCAGCGATGCCATCCGCTCGGCGTGGCTCGGCGCGCCGGGATACGTCCAGCGCATGTCCTCCAGGATGTGCCCGCTGGTGGTCACCAGCCGCGCCCCGTCGCGGATCAGCGCGTGCGTGGCCTCGGACAGCGGGCTGTCCGCCTGCCCGGGCAGCGCGAGGACATCCCGGTCCTGCTCCAGCGCGTACGCGACCGTCGTCATCGCGCCGGACTGCTTCGCCCCCTCGATGAACAGCAGCCCTTCGGCCAGCCCGCTGATGATGCGGTTCCTGGCCGGGAAGTGCTGCGGCTTGGGCGGCGCGCCGGGGCGCAGCTCAGACACCACGCTGCCGCCGTTTGCGATGATTTCCTCGAATAGCGTCAGGTGCTCCGGCGGGTAGATGACGTCCACGCCGCTGCCCAGCACCGCCACGGTGCGCGCCTTCGCGTCCACCGCGCCCCGGTGCGCCGCGCCGTCCACGCCGCGCGCCATGCCCGACACGATCACCACGCCCGCCTGCGACAGCTCCCGGGACAGCCGTCTGGCCATGCGCGTGCCGTACGCCGTGCAGTTGCGCGCGCCGACCACGGCCAGCGTCCTGTCGTCCGCCAGCGCCGAGCGGCCGCGCACGAACAGCGTCGGCGGCGAATCCGCGATTTCGCGCAGGCGCGGCGGGTACTCCGCGTCCTCGCGCGTGACGGCGATGGCCCCGCACCGGTCCAGGTCGGCGAAGAGCCGGTCTAGGTACTTGGCGCTTCTCGCCTCCGACAACGACGCGTACGCCTGCTGCCCTATGATGGACGCAAGATGCGGCCCGCATTCCTCCCATACCTGCTGCGGCGGGCCGCACTTGTCCAGCAGCGCGTCAAAGCGCCGCGCGCCCAGCCCGTAGACGCTCGATAGCCATACCCAGTATTTTTGATCCTCGCTGTAGCCCATTATGCGCCCTCCGCGCTTTTGTATCGCGCTGTCGCGGGTGTTCGTGCGTGTTTGTGGGGATTTGCGGGGGATTTTCGCTAGGACGGCGGCGGATGCCGCATGCTGTTGACGCGCGCTGCGCGGATTTTATCGCGAGCGGACGCACGATGCGCGCGCCGACAGCTTGCCGCGCAATCTGCCCTCTGCGTTCCTTACATCCGCAGGGGCGGCCATTGGCAGTCCGCTTCGTTTGTCGCGCCGGTTGCGCCAATCAGCAGGGCGGACGCGCGCTGCGCGCACCGACGACCGGTGGGTTTGCAGGCCGGTGCGTCTGTCCGGCGTTTCACAGGAGCATTGTGCCCGCCTGTCCTCAGCGCGGCTCAAGCGTTCCTACCAAGGCGGCGCAGATTCGGAGAATCGGGCGCCATAAGGGGATTCCGCGAGGAATCCCTACCTCATGGCAGGAAACGCCAACTCTCATCAATTCCATAATGCCATCCCGCCGTGAGGCGAAATGATGGATTCCAAAGGGATGAAATCCCTTTGGCAGGGTCTGGGAACCGAAGCCGCATTCCGCCAGTGGCGGAAACAAATGCGGCGCAGGTTCGCTTGGATACAAAACCAGAACCGAGCGCCCGCCGTGCGGGATGAAGCGAGGTGAAGGTTCGCCCTGGCACAGAGTGATGGGCGCGAATGCGCACAGCGCGACAATGCCGGGGTGCGTGCCGCTCGCGGCACGACAAAATCCAAGTGCCAGCGTCCCAGCGCCCTTCTCCCACGCTTCACCCCTCCGCGCCCCGGTACTGCAGCGCCTCGGCCACGTGCTCGGTCAGCACCCGGTCGCTCCCCGCGAGATCGGCGATCGTCCGCGCCACCTTGCGCACGCGGTCCCGGCCGCGCATGGATAGGCCGAACCGCGCGACCGCGCCGTTCAGCAGCTTCACGGCGTCCGGGTCCATCGCGTCCGTCTGGCGGAGCTGGCGCGCGTCGGCCTGCGCGTTCGCGAACACGCCGCTGCCCGCGTACCGCGCCTGCTGCATGGCGCGCGCGCTTGACACCCTGGCCCGGACGGCGGCGGACGATTCCCGCTCCCCACCCCGGTCGATCTCCTCGGCGGGCACCGCGCCGACCTCCACACGGATGTCGATGCGGTCCAGCATCGGGCCGGAGACGCGGCCCTTGTACCGCCGCACCATCTCGGGTGAGCAGCGGCACGCGCGGACGCCCGACCCGTGGTAGCCACACGGGCACGGGTTCATCGACGCGACGAGCATCGCCCGCGCCGGGAAGTCCGACCGGCCGCCCGCGCGCACGATGGACACCCGCCCGTCCTCCAGCGGCTGGCGGAGCCCGTCCAGCACATTGCGCGGAAACTCCGGCAGCTCGTCCAGGAACAGCACGCCGTTGTGCGCCAGCGTGACCTCGCCCGGGTGCGCGTCCACGCCGCCGCCGACCAGCGCGGGCAGCGACGCCGTGTGGTGCGGCGCGCGGAAGGGCCGCCGCGTCATCAGCCCCGCGCCCGGCGGAAGCGCCCCGGCGGCGCTGTGGATGCGCGTGGTTTCCAGCGCCTCCTCGCGCGTCATGTCCGGCAGCAGCGACGGCAGGCACCGCGCCAGCATCGTCTTGCCGGAGCCGGGCGGGCCGGTCATCAGCAGCGAATGCCCGCCCGCCGCCGCGATTTCCAGCGCGCGCTTGGCCGTGTGCTGCCCCACCACATGCGCGATGTCGTTCGCGTCCCCGGCCTCTCGGGCGAGCGCGGAGTAGGCCGTCTGCGCCTGCGGGGGAATCGGCGCGCGGCCGGACAAATGCCCCGCCGCCTCCCACAGCGTCGCCGCCGGGTATACCGTCAGCCCCTCCAGGCACATGAGCTCCGGCGCGTTCGCCACAGGCAGCACGATTTTCGTATACCCTTGCCCCACGGCGGACAGCGCGGCGGGCAGCGCGCCCCGGATGGGCGAAAGATCGCCGCCCATGGACAATTCGCCCAGGAATAACGTGTCCCCGGGGGTAGGCATTTGCTGCGAAACGCCCTCGTGGCGTGGATTCGCGGAATCCACGGCAATCTGGCCGGACGCGCACAGCACCGCCAGCGCGATGGGCAAATCGTACACCGGCCCGACCTTTTTCGTGTCCGCCGGGGCCAAATTGATGACGACGCGCGTGAAGGGCATAGAAAAGCCGCTGTTGGCAAGCGCCGCCCGGACCCGTTCGCGCGATTCGCGCACGGCGGCGTCCGGCAAGCCCACAATCTCAAACAGCGGCATTCCGCCGGAAACGTTCGCCTCCACGGAAACCGGGTATCCGTCGATGCCCAGCAGCCCGAAGGATAACACGCGCGCCAGCATGGCAAGCCCCCCTTTGCGATGGTTGGGTGGGTGAAGTTTTCGTGTGAGGCAGGGGTTTCTGGCGAAATCCCCCGTATGACGTGGATTCACCGAATCCACGCCGCGCCTGATTTTTCAAACCAGCGCCGCCGTCAAAGATATCAGCCCTATATGAACCCAGTGTGACCGAAATGGGTGTGGGAGGATTTTCTGACGCGCGAACGGCGGGCGGATGGCCAATGCCTGAGCGGACGGCCATTGGCCGCCCCTACGGTTCGTGCGCCAGACAATCGGCGTATACGCCACCACCGTACCCCGCCGCGAAGCTGGCGGCAAACCCCGGGAAGGCGACCACCCGTGCGCCAGATAATCGGCGCATATGCCACGCACGCCTGTCCCACCCTCGCCGCATCCCGCCGCGAAGCTGGCGGCAAACCCCGGGAAGGCGACCACCCGTGCGCCAGACAATCGGCGCATATGCCGCACACGCCTGCCCCACCCTCGCCGCGTACCGCGCGCGAAGCGCCCGCGCCCGCCCAGGGGGAGGTTTGGAGGGGCGTGAGGCCCCTCCAAGTGAAATCAGCCCCGGCGGCGTGTACGGCGGGGCGCCGCAGATTCCAGAACCAGTCCCGCTGGACTGGTGGCGGAATCTGTACGTTTACTCGGAGCCGCCCGGAAATCCCAGAGGATTTCAGGCTCCGTCCCCCGTAACCCAGCCCCGGGGGGTCACGTAGGGGGGATCGCAATCCCCTACGCCCCGTCAGTAATATATCCACCCTCTAAACCGCCACCCCGGCAGCTTCAAAAACCCCAGCCAGTTCATCGCGTTGATCCAGCCCACCGGCACTTCCACGCCCGTCGCGACCGGGTAGAACCCGACAAACAGCGCCAGGGTCACGCCCATGTACCCGAACTGCAAATACTGCGCAAGCTTCCCGTTTTTCTCGTACAGCCGCTCAAACGCGTACACGATGCACAGCATCGCGAACGGCAGGCTGCCGAAGTAATGGTAGATGAAAATCGCGCGCGTGACGAACATCCACGGCACAAGCTGCGCCAGATACCCCACCAGCAGCATGGCCGGGCGGTGGTCCACGGCGGCCTCGCCCTTCAAATGCGGCTTCAGCCAGCGGTATACCACGTACAGCACCGCCAGCAGCCCCACCCACCACACGGCAGGGTTGCCCATCGCCATGATGGTGGACGCGTTGCCCGGCTCCACGAACGCCTTGCCGCTGTAGTAGTACATGGGCTTTAGCATCAGCAGCCATTCGTACCACGCGGACATGAAGCTGTGCGTCGCCGTCAGCGTGGAGTGGTAGCGGAAGATGTCCTGCTGCGTCTTGATGAACTTATCCAGCGTCAGCCCGCCCTCCCAGGCGAAGTGCGGAATGTAGCTCAGGTAGTAAATGGCGAACGGGATGACGATGAAGAACGCCAGACACGCGGCGAACGTGCCGATCAGATACCGCGGGAACGCGTCCGCGCACCGCGCGGCGTCCTCGTCCGTGTCCCGCGCGCGCACCGCCGCCCGCCAGTCCAGGAACCGCCGTCCCATCGTCCAGAAGAACAGGATGGCCAGCCCCATGCCCGCGTAGAAGCAAATCCACTTGCTCGCGCAGCCGATGCCCATGAACAGACCCGACAGCCCCAGCGGGATCAGCGTGCGCCAGCCGTCCCTAAAGAAACTCATCCGCATGTAGCGGAACATGAAGTAGTACATGATGATGATGCACAGCACCGCGTAGCTGTCGATGGTCGCGATGCGCGTCTGCGTCAGGTGCATCATGTCAAACGCCATCACGAACGCCGCCAGGAACGCGAAGCGCGTGCGCTTGAACAATAATTTGCCCATCAGGTACATCATCGGCACCATCAGCACGCCCATCAGCGTGCCCATAAACCGCCAGGCGAACGGGTTCATGCCGAATATCTTGATGGCAAGCATGATCAGCACCTTGCCCAGCGGCGGGTGCGTCCATTCGTACGTCTGGAGCTGGTGCAAGTGCTCGTACCCCGTACGGCCGTGGTAAATCTCGTCAAAGTACATGCTGTTGTAGTAGCTGGGATGGTCCGGCACGGTTTCCGGCTCGTCAAACAGCAGCGCCGGGTCGCTCTCGTCCCCCTCGTGCGCGCCGGAGCGGGTCGCCGTCAGGACGGGCAGCACATTGCCCTGCGTGTCGCGGAACACAACCTCCATCATCGACAGCGCGGGCCCGTCAAAGGCGATCTGCACGTACCGCGCGCCGAAGATCAGCGGCATATCCTGCCAGCCGACCGGGTCGCCCGCCTGGTTGTACGACGCCTGCGTCACGTACTTCCACTGGAAGCAGTCGCCCGGCTTCAGGCTCGCGGGGGACGCGTCCGCCCAGCTCTCCCCGTCGGTGGAGAACTCGAACGTGGCGATGCGGTCGCGCTGGTTGATGCCGCTATAGTACAGAATGTTGAACTCCTTGACGGAGCCAAAGTCCACCGTGACGACCTCGGCCGCGCCGGTGCTCTTGAACCCCGTCTGCGGCGCGACGTTTGACCCCAGGCCCACATACGCGATGACGGCGTAGACGGCGGTGAGGCCCAGCATCAGCGCCCAGTCCGCCCTGCTCATTCGCGCAGGCTTTACCGTCGTGCCGCGAAGGTCCGGCAGGCGGTCCACGGGCTCCCTAGGCCCTTCCGGCAGCGCGCGCAGCGGCCATGTCTTCTTGTCCACCGCCACCCAGATGGCCGCGCCCAGCAGCAGAATGTTTGCCAAGGAGAGCAGGCACCCCACCAGCCCGAAGCCCGAAGGCAGGTATTTATCCCGCAGCACCAGCGAACAGTTCAGGTAGAATGTCAGCGAGAACCCGGCGAACAGCATAAGCACCCGCTTGTCCGGCCGCCGGATGTACGCGTACAGCAGCAGCGCCAGCGCCGGGAACAGATACCGCTCGTGCATCTTTACGCCCAGCACGAACAGCGCGATCAGGATCAGCGCGCCGTAGTACGGCAACCGCTCGCGGTCGCCGCGCCACGCGTACAGCGCCATCACGCCAAAGACGGAGACCACCATCAGGATGGTGCCCCATGTGCCGATGGTGAACGGGCCGACGAGCTTCTCCAGCGTCAGCCAGTTGCCACCGAACAAGTAGTACAGGTTCGCGGCGTTCAGCGTGGCGACCTGATAATCCGCCGAATCCATGGAGGCGGCGTACCGGTCGTAAATCCACGTGAGCGGCTGCGCCTTGCCGTACAGGAATGGCAGCAGCAGGATGGCCGCCACCAGCACGGAGATGCCCGTACCGATCAGCGCGTCCTTCCAGAATTTCTTATCTTTCCGCGTGATGCCGTCCATCACCAGCGCGATCAGCCCGATCGGGCCGACCATCAGCGCCTGCGGCTTCATCAGCGCCGTGACGACGAACACGGGCAGCGCCGCCTTCCAGTTGCCGTCCGCCGCCAGCATCACCGCGATGAACAGCCCGATCGCGATGACGGAGTCCACCTGTCCCCACATCGCGCCGTCCACCAAAACGGCGGGGTTCAGCGCGTACAGCGCGGCCAGCAGCAGCGCCGGGGTGTCGCCCAGGCGCTTTCTCGCCACGCGCCAGATCAGGTACACCATGCCCATGTCCGCCAGCAGCGGCATGATCTTGGTGAGCATGCGGCCCGCCGTGTCCAGCCCGGTCACGCCGAACAGCTTCATCAGCGCGCCGGTGATCCACAGCAGGTACAGGTATCCCGGCGGATAATCGCAGAAAATGGCGTCCGCGTAGAACGCGTTCGGGCCGACCTCCACCATGCGCCGCGCCCAGGAGAAGAAGCATGCCATGTCGTTGTCGTACCCGGGCCACGCGGCCATCAGGTACAGCCGGACCGCCGCCGCCAGCGCCAGCAGCGCCCAGATCCAGCGGCCGGACAGCGTAACGCGCTTCGCGCGCACGACCCACAGCCCCAGGCATAGCGCAACGAGCAGCAGCGCCCCAATCAGCGGCGAGGAATCCCCGCGCGCGGGCATCACGTCCTCCGTGGATGACACGTCGTCCTGCACGGGCAGGTTATCGCCCGCCGAGTAATCCACCAACTTGATGAACCTCGCGTCGATGGGCACGGCCTCCGCGGGTGTCAGCGATAGGTCGTCAAACCACGCCTTGCCCGTGGTATCGGAGGAATAATCGCCCAGGCGCGCGCCGATCCGCAGCTCCGTCTGGTCCTCCCTCGTCTCAACATAGCATTCCAGCTCCACCCATTCCCCCGCCGTGTCGTGCACGTCCGGGAACAGGAAATACGACCCGATGACGGAAAGGCTCGCGCCGACAAACCCAGGATCGCAGTTCTCCGCCTTCACCCAGCCGGACAGGCGGTAGATCGTGTCCGGCTCCACGGGCACGCTCTGCACGAACCGCGCGTCGTTCGTGGACACGTTTTCGATCATCGCGCACAGGCCGCCGTTTCGCCCACCCTCGCGCGCGTCCATGTATGTGATGCCCTCGTCGTAGAGCCACTTATCCTGTTCCCAGTAGAGCGGCCAGCCGTCCTGCACATCCTCGAACCCGGGGTTTATCAGCAGGTTTTCGGCTGTCCCAGCCTCGGCCAGCGACAGCGCGGGCGCGGCCAGCAGCGCGCATAGCAATAGCAGTAGGGTAAATCGGCGCATGGAACTCCTCCATCTCATCGGGCGGAAATCGCTCGGGGTGATAACCTATTCATTGCTTATGTAACGGTACGCGGTACGATACGCGTCCATGGCGGCGTGGATTTGGATAATCAGCGCGGCGCCAGCATCTTCCATATAATAACAGATATTATCGGGTTCGTCACGCCGTAAAATCAAACGCCGCGCGCAGCAGAGTCAATCCCCCGCCCACGCTCTCCACCACGTCAAACCGCACGTTCGCCTCCGCCATGCCCCGCTCCTGCAGCCACAGCAGCGCCGCCCCGCAAATTCGCCGCCGCTTCGCGGGCGTCACCGCTTCCCTCGGCGCGGCGTACCGGGCGTTTTCCCGCGCCTTGACCTCCACAAAAACAACAAAATCGCCTTCCCGGGCGATGATGTCGATCTCCCCGCCGCGCACGGCGTAGTTCCGGTCCAGTATTTCGTAGCCGAGCGAAGCCAGATACCGCGCCGCCGCGTCCTCGGCCAGATTGCCTTTCGCGCGCGACATCACACGAACCCCCGCACGAACAGCCGCCGGTGCGCCGGACACGCGCCGTGTTCGCGGATGGCGGCGATGTGCGCGGCGGTGCCGTATCCCTTGTGCCGCGCGAAGCCGTAGGCCGGGTATTCCGCGTCCAGCGCGTCCATCAGGCGGTCCCGCGCGACCTTGGCCAGGATGGAGGCGGCGGCGATGCTGTAACAGACCGCGTCGCCGTGCACGATGCTGCGCTGCCGTCCAGCCAAGGGCACGCCCTCCATCGCGTCCAGCAGAAACAGCCCGCACGGCGCGCCCTCGGCCGCGCGCGCCATGGCCCGGCGCGTCGCCTCCAGGATATTCAGCCGGTCGATCTCCTCCACGGTGGCGTACGCCACGCGCGCGAAGAGGGCCGTCTCCAGGATCCGGTCGTACAGCGCCTCCCGCTTCCTGGCGGTGAGCTTCTTGGAATCGTCCACGCCCAGGATCAGCGGTTCCGGAGGCATCACCGCGCAGGCAGCCGCGACCGGCCCGGCCAGTGGCCCGCGCCCCGCCTCGTCAATGCCGCCGAACGAAAGGCCGCACGCCCAGTATTCCCGATCGATCGCCGTTAACTCGCTCAGTCGTTCTTCGGGGGTGATTGTCTTTCGCATTCCGGCTCCTCCCGCACGTCAACGGCGGCGCAGATTTGAAAAATCGGGCGCCATCAGAGGATTTCGCCAGAAATCCTCACATCCTCCAGCGTCACGCGGCCCAGCCGCCCAGCGCGGAACTCATCCAGCACCACGGCCGCCGCGCGCGCCGTATCGCACGCGCCGCGCGCCATCAGGAACCCGCGCCCGCGGCACACGCATTCCAGCAGCGCGTGCCCGTCCTCTGCTGGGACGGGGTCCGCCAGCTTGAACCGCTGCCGCGCCGCGTCCGGCCTCGCCGCCATCAGCGCCACGAGCAGCGACGCGGCCAGGTCCTCCGTATCCAGAATTTCATCGCGGATGGTGCCCAGCCACGCCAGCCGCCGGGCGGCCTCCGGGTCGTCCAGCCGGGGCCAGAGCAGCCCCGGCGTGTCCAGCAGCTCCAGATACGGCGACACGCGCACCCAACGCTGGCTGCGCGTCACGCCCGGTCGGTCGGCGGCTTCGGCCACCGGCGTGCCGTTCAGCCGGTTGATGAACGTGGACTTGCCCACGTTCGGCACCCCAACGACCATCGCGCGGACGGTTTTTCTCACCCCGCGCGCCGCCTGCCGGGCTACGGCCTCCGCCGTCATCCGCTCGATCCGCCGGACAGCGTCCTGCGCCTTGCCGCGCGCCGCGTCGAACGCGAACGCCTCCTGCCCGTGTTCCCGGAAGAACGCGATCCATTGCTTCGTGGCGTTTTCGTCCGCGAGGTCCGCCTTGTTCAGCACCAGCAGGCGCTGCTTCCCCCGGGCAATCTGCGCGAGATCCGGGTTCCGGCTGGAAAAGGGCAGCCGGGCGTCGCACAGCTCGATGACGGCGTCCACGCGGCGCACCGCATCGCCCAACAGGCGCTTGGCGCGCGCCATATGCCCCGGAAACCACTGGATCTGCATGCAATTCCTCCCATATAAAAAGCGCAGCCCGCATGCGCTGCGGGCTGAATGGTGCCAAAGTTTAGCGATTACGAATTTCTTTGATCTTGGCCGCCTTGCCGGACAGCTCGCGCAGGTAATACAGCTTCGCGCGGCGAACTTTGCCGCGGCGGACGATTTCCACGCGGTCCACGCGCGGGCTGTGCAGCGGGAACGTGCGCTCCACGCCGATGCCGTACGATACGCGGCGGACGGTAAACGTCTCGCGGATGCCGCCGTTGCGGCGCGCGATCACCGCGCCTTCAAAGGCCTGCAGGCGCTCGCGGCTACCTTCGACAACCTTCACGAACACGCGCCCGGTGTCACCCACGCGGAAGTCCGGAAGATCGCTGCGAAGCTGCTCGCGCTCCAGGGAGCGGATGATTTCATTCATCGGAATGTCCTCCTTTCCTCATAGACGTTCATGCCCGATCGAGCGTTTTATTTTATCTCGCGGCAGCGGACCGTCCGTTTTACAAGTCGCGACGTGTAGTATACCATACACCGGGACGGAAATGCAAGCGTTTGACCGCAAAGACCGAAAAGCCAACGAGCAGACGGCGCTCACGCGAACGAAACCACGAAAGAAGGCTGCGTATGGAGTATTTCGAGTTGACCTTTTTCTGCCCAAGGGAAATGTACCGCGCGGTAATGGACGCGATCATAAAAAGCCGTCTCGCGAACCTCGCGTGTACCGCAGACAACACCCGCTTTGATGTTTTGGACGGCGAGGGAACGGACTATACGGCGTTACGCGTTTGCCTTGGCAATCTTATCTTCACCAAGGAAAACTGCGCGCGGATGATAGGCCGGCTATCCCGGTATGTAAGCGCCGTTTATCGCGAGATCAAGGAGATATCCTTCGCGACCGGCATTTATGAACTCACGGGCTATTATTGCCGTCGCAAACAATCGCTTACAGAACTCAATCGGGATTTCATGCGAAAATTTCCCCTTGCCTTTTACAGAACCGGGGAGGATTTCTCTCCGGGCATAACCGCGTTCACTGACGGCAACGTAACGTGCATTTTCCATGAGGGGGCGCAAAACCTGTGGTGAAAATCCTCCGTATCGCGCGCCCATCGAACCCTTTCGCCCTTTTCTTCGTCAAATAACGCGATGCGGCGCGGTTTCACACGCATGCCATAATTCCCTGTTATCATGATTTTATCTGACGCGAGCGAATCCCTCGCTATACAGCCTATTAATGAGGTGACAACATGAGCGCAACCCCCATAATCCTGATTTGCGACGATGACCCGGTCGTCCACCAGTCGCTTTCCCTCTACCTGGATGCCGAGGGCTTTGCCCACGCCTCCGCGTATGACGGCGAGGAGGCGCTGAAAATGCTGGAGGAAGGCACGGCGCCGGATCTTCTGCTGCTGGACCTGATGATGCCCAGGATGAGCGGCCTGGATGTGTGCAGAACGCTCCGGCAGACCTCGCAGATCCCGGTCATCATGCTGACCGCGCGCGGCGAGGAGATCGACCGCATCGTGGGCCTCGAAATCGGCGCGGACGACTACATCGTCAAGCCCTTCTCCCCCCGGGAGGTCGTCTCCCGCATCAAGGCCGTGCTCCGCCGCGCGCAGCCCGCCCAGGGGGAGGAGACGCCCGTCACGCTCAAATACGGCAAACTGGAGATCCAGCCCGACCGCTACATGGTCATCCTGGACGGCGCGCCCATCGCCATGACCCCGCGCGAGGTGGAACTGCTGCACCTTCTGGCCGCGCACCCGGGCCGCGTCTACCCGCGCGAGACGATCCTCTCCCAGGTCTGGGGGTATGACTACTTCGGCGACACGCGCACCGTGGATACGCACATCAAGCGCCTGCGCCAGAAGCTGGTCTGCGACGAACCCGAGTGGGAGATCATCACCGTGTACGGCGTGGGCTACAAGTTCGAGGTCGTGCGTCCATGATGCGAAAAAACCTGTCGTCCTTCCGCATCCTCAGCCTAGTCGTTGCCAGTGTGCTGATGAGCGCGCTCGTCACGCTGATTGTGTATTCCACCGTTGCCCCGCGCGTGTTCACCCGGGCCAAGGTGGCCGAGCTATCGCCGGGCGCACAGTTCCTGGCCGAACAGGCGTCCCTGCACTTTCAACATGATCTCCCCGTCGAGTCTATCCAGCGGCTCATCGTCGATACGCGCCAGTGGGGCGCGATGGTGTGGGTGTTTGACGACAAAAGGATCCTCATCGCCAGCACGGAGGCGTCGGACGGGAATCCTTACTACGCCTCGAACAAAGAAGCCTTTGACGTGGAGCTTGACCGCCTCTTCAGCGGACAGAACGACTCCTTTTACCAGTCGATGCGCGCACCCGTCAAAGGCGGCGATAAGCCCCGCACGGTCGAGCAGCTCATCATCAGCCTGCCGGTGACGGTGGACGACGAGGTTCGGGGCGGCGTCATCATGTTAAAGCCGCAAGAGGAAATCGATTCCGCCATGTCCACGCTGTCCACCACGATATGGCTATCCGTGCTGGCGGTGCTGTGCGCCATGCTGCCCCTCGCCTACTGGATGGCCCGCCTGATCACCAAGCCCATCCGTGAAATACGCGCCGTGGCGCTGAACCTGGCCGAGGGCGATTTCTCTGTGCGCGCCCCCGTGCACGACAAGGGGGAAATCGGCGACCTGGCCCGCGCGTTCAACCTGCTGTCGGACGAATTGGGCAACAGCATCGGCGACCTGACGCGCGAGCGCAACCAGGCGCTCGCCATCGTCAACACGCTGCAGGAGGGCATCCTGTCCGTGGACGGGGAGTGCGTGACCGTGCAGACGAACCCCGCGCTGGAAACCATGCTCGCCGCGAACGGCAACGGCGAGGGCCTCCCGCCCGAGGTGTGGGAGCACTTCCGTGCCGCGCTCGCCTCGTCCGAGGCGAACGAGTTCACATTCCCGCTGGGCGAGCTACTGCTGCGGCTGACCGTCATGCCCATCGGCGACGCGCGGGCCGGCGTGGCCAGCGCCATCGGCGTGTTCCACGACGAGACCGAGGCCAGCCGCCTGGAACAGACGCGGCGGGAGTACGTGGCCAACGTGTCGCACGAGCTTCGGACGCCGCTGACCGCGTTGCGCGCGCTGATCGAGCCGCTGCGCGACGGCCTCATCCGGACGGACGAGAAGCGAAACGAGCTGTACGACATCATCCTCCGGGAGACCATGCGCCTCAGCCGCCTGGTGGACGACATGCTCGAACTGAGCCGCCTGCAAAGCGGCAGCCTGGCGCTGGAGAAAATACGCTTCCAGATCGAGCCGCTGCTGCACGATACCGCGTCCATCTACGCCGCCAAGGCGGCCAAGACCGGGCATGTGCTGGAACTGAACATCGTGTCCCGCCCGCTGCCGACGGTGCTGTGCAACCCCGACCGCACGGAGCAGGTGCTGGCGGGGCTGCTGAACAACGCGTTCACCTACACGCCGTCCGGCAGCCATATCTACATCCGGGCGGAGGCGATGGACGACCATCTGCTTGTCACCGTGGAGGACGACGGCCCCGGCATCTGCGCCGAGGACCTGCAGCACGTATTCGACCGGTTTTACAAGGCCGACAAGTCCCACGGCGGCAAGACCGGCACGGGCCTGGGCCTCGCGATCGCACGCGAATTGATGACGCGGCTTGGCGAGACGATCACGGCCCAAAACCGCCCGGAGGGCGGGGCGCGGTTTATGTTCACGCTGCATTACAAATGATACTCCTATGAATTCGATGAAAGAAAAGCGTTGCGTTGTGGTCGGCGCGGGGCCGGTGGACCGGTTGCCCGCGCCGCTTCCGGGCGATCTGGTCATCGCGGCCGACGGCGGGTATTCGGCCCTCTCGCGGGCCGGCATCCGGCCGGATGTCGTCATTGGGGATTTTGACTCCCTGCCCGCCCGGCCGGACCACCCGGGCGTCGTTCCGCTGCCCCGGGAAAAGGACGACACGGACATGCTGGCCGCGCTGCGGCTCGGCCTCGCGCGCGGGTACGGCGAGTTTCACGTGTACGGCGGCTTTGGCGGCCGGTTCGACCATACGCTGGCGAACGTGCAATGCCTGGCGTTCCTCGCGCGAAATGGTGCCCGGGGGTTTCTGTACGGCGGGGGCAATGTGATCACGTGCGTTCAGGATGGCTCGATGGAGTTTGACGCGGCGCACCGGGGCGTGTTGTCCGTGTTCTCCCATTCGGACGTGTCAAAGGGCGTATATCTTGAGGGGCTGAAGTTCCCGCTCGCGGACGCGACGCTCACCAGCGATTTCCCGCTCGGGTGCAGCAATGAGTTTACCGGCGTGGCCAGCCGGGTGAGCGTGCGGGAAGGGACGCTGGTGGTGGTGTGGGCGGGGGAGACGTAGCGCGGGACGGGCGCGGAGAAGAAGCGGAGGTATCCCGGCCATTCCGTTACACCGATTGTGATAACACCATGAAATTTGCTATTTTTTGGTAGGAGCGTGAAGATTTCACGCTCCTTTCGCATTTTATATGTAGTGCAACATGCGATAGAGGTATGGATTTCTGGCGCCCGATTTTTCAAATCAGCGCCGCCATCAGAGAAAGGAGAACTGCTGCTTTGAAGCGCCGGTGTTTGGCGGCCATCGTGCCGCTGGTTCTTTGCCTTGGGTTGGTTTCGGCTCACGCGGATGCGTTTTCCCCGGGGACAGGGTATGTAAACAAGGGAACCTGCGATGTCTATTTGTATGCTGACACGAATTCCGAAGTCGTTGACACGATACCGACCGGCCAACCGGTTGATCTTGTCATGATTCAGGGGGACTGGGCTTATATCAAGTATGTAATGGAGAATATCTGGGGCATCACGGAAAGAACCGGCTGGGTCAAGAGCCAGCGAATCATGAAATCACCCCAGGTGTACCCGCCTTTTCCGCCAACGCCGCCCCCGTACATCCCGCCACCCCAGTATAACCCGCCGGCCGAATCCGTCTACGGGACATCCATCGTGAGCAATCCAGTTCCGTCGGACAGGCTGAACCTGAGACGGGACAGAAGGATCAGAGCACAGTCGTTAGGGAAATACTACAATGGTGTGGTGGTGCAAAATCATACTGACCCCAGCAACGAATGGGTGGAAGTCTCCATAGGAAATCGGCATGGATATATGCAGAATAAGTATCTGATCTATGGGCCTAACAAGCCCGCGGTCGCGTCGGCGTGCCCTCAAATGGTAGTCAGCAACATGAAGCCATCCTCCTGGCTGAACCTGCGGGAATCTCCCTCCACCGGTGCCAGGGTGCTTAGCACGCACCGCCTCGGAACCCATGTCACCGTATTGGGCGACATTGAGGGCGGCTGGTGCCATGTCCTCGTAAATGGCGTCCTTGGGTTCATGCAAGTGAAGTACCTCGCGCCCGCCCGCGTTGCGTATCCGTACTAGCGCAAGAACGGCAAAGGGGCTGCCGCGCAGCCCCTTCCTCAATGCTTATAGCGTATGCCCGCCGTCCATGTCCCCCTCGCCGTCAAAAAACTCCCGGCCGATGATCCCTTTTTCGGCGCGCTGGCGCTCCACGGCGTCGGACAGCACCTGATGCACCCGCTGGGACTGCTTGATCCGCCGGATATCCGCCTCCGGCGCGGAGCGGTCCGCCGTGCACAGATGCAGCGTACCCAGGCCGAACAGCTTCTCCCCGAAGGCGCGGTGCAGCGTGACGTCCAGGATTCGGTACAGGCGAATTTCCTCATGCTTCGTGCTGAACAGCCCGCTGATGATGAACAGCTTCTCCTCCGTCAGCCGGTATTTCGTGAAGGACCACGGGAGGCCAAAAAGCGTCCGTTTCCGGTCGTACCAGATGGATGGTGTTTTCCAGGACATACATTTCCCCTTTCAGAAAAATTTCGGGAGGCAGCGAATGGATTGCCGCGCTGCCTCTCCGCTCTGTTTACCGTATCTCCGCCTTCCCGCCCATGTACATCCGCAGCGGTTCCGGAATCGCCACGCTGCCGTCCTCGCGCAGGTTGTTCTCCAGGAACGCGATCAGCATGCGCGGCGGCGCGACCACGGTGTTGTTCAGCGTGTGCGGCAGGAACTTGCTTCCGTCCGCGCCGCGCGCGCGGATGCCGAGCCGCCGGGCCTGCGCGTCGCCGAGGTTCGAGCAGCTTCCCACCTCGAAATACTTCTGCTGGCGCGGTGACCACGCCTCCACATCGATGCTCTTGACCTTCAGGTCCGCCAGGTCGCCCGAGCAGCATTCCAGCGTCCGGACCGGGATATCCAGCGAGCGGAAGAAATCCACCGTGTGCTGCCACAGCCTGTCAAACCACACCGGGCTTTCGTCCGGGCGGCAGACGACGACCATCTCCTGCTTCTCGAACTGGTGAATGCGGTACACGCCGCGCTCCTCGATGCCGTGCGCGCCGACCTCCTTGCGGAAGCAGGGCGAATAGCTCGTCAGCGCCTGCGGGAGTTCCTCTTCGTCCAGTATGGTGTCGATAAACTTGCCGATCATCGAGTGCTCGCTCGTGCCGATCAGGTACAGATCCTCGCCCTCGATCTTGTACATCATGTTTTCCATCTCGGCAAAGCTCATCACGCCGCTGACCACGCTCTGACGGATCATGAACGGCGGGATGTAATACGTGAACCCGCGGTCGATCATGAAATCGCGCGCGTAGGACAGGATGCCCGAGTGCAAGCGCGCGATGTCGCCGCGCAGGTAATAGAACCCGTTGCCGCTGGTGCGGCGCGCGCTGTCCAGGTCGATGCCGCGCAGCTTCTCCATGATGTCCACGTGGTACGGCACCTCGAACGCGGGCACGGCGGGCTCGCCGTAGCGCTGAACCTCGACATTCTCGCTGTCGTCCTTGCCCAGCGGCACCGACGGATCGATGATGTTGGGCAGGACGAGCATGCGGTCGCGGATTTGCGGTTCGAGGCTCTCGGCCAGGGCTTCCAGCTCGGCCAGCTCCTTCGCCATCGCCGCGACGCTCGCCTTAGCCGCCTCCGCCTCGTCCTTCTGGCCCTTGGCCATGAGCGCGCCGATCTGCTTGCTGACGACATTGCGTTGGTTGCGCAGCTCATCCACGCGCGTCTTGGCGGCGCGGAACCGCGTGTCCATCTCGATCACTTCGTCCACCATCGGCAGCTTATGCTCCTGGTACTTACGCTTGATGTTTTCGCGCACAATGTCCGGGTCGGTGCGCAGCAGTCTGATGTCCAGCATGGGGATTGCCTCCTCGTTTTTGTTTGATCGGTTTGTTTTTTCGCTCGGGATTGCATGGGATGGGAAACAAAAAACCGCCCCATGCAAAACATGGGACGGAAGCGTGCATTTGCGCTGCTTTCCGCGTTGCCACCCAAATTGCCGCAAACGCGCGGGTTTACGGCCTCTCAAGCGCGCTGTAGAGGGCGCGGCCCTCCGGCTCGTCGCCGGTGGCTCCCAAAGTGGAAAGGCGTCCATGCCCGCCGGTTCGCACCTTACACCGGCTCTCTGATGGGTTGGGTTGCCGTAGCTTTGATCGTCGCCAGGGGATCGTTCGCGATTCTTTCGGGAAATCACTGGTGCTTATTGTAGCCCAAAATCAGGCTTTTAGCAAGTCCCTTTTCGGATAGCCGCGTTATCTCCCGGTATCCGTCACGTATGATCGCCGGTAGCTTTACCGCCTTCTTCTTTGCGCGCACGCTTCGCCCGGCGGTATCGCATGACCAGCCCGGCAATCACGCCGCAAACAACGGCCAGTGTAAATATACCCACCGTGGCGTATACGGCAAATGGATCGATTTCCGATTGGGCCATAGACCAAAAGCCCGCCCCCAAGAGTATAAACAAACCAAAGAAAAATGCCCTCTTGATCATCTTTCTTATCTTGTGATTCCCGCCCCAGATCATTGCGGCGGCGAGCAGCAGCACATACATGGGAGCGATGAGCCAGATTGTCCAAGGCCATCGCTCGATAACTTCCCACGCCAAACGGACCGCAATAACCCCGTACCACAACATTTCCTTGACGAGCTTCCCTTTTTCCCCTTCAAAGAACACAATGCCCTCGTCCCCGTCAATTTCCCAAGGGTATCTTTCCTTCTCTTTGCGCGCGCCGCCCATCTCGCATCCCCGCCTTTTTCCCATCATACCAGCATTATCGCGGCCTGTAAACATTTACCATAAGCACGGCGGCGCGCGCAAACGCATCTCCCCCACCCTTGACATTTCCCCCGCGCCCCGCTATAATACGCCTTAATTCAAAACAAACCGCGATGAAGGGAACAAGTACGCGCCGCACACCGCCCAAGAGAGGTTCCGGTTGGTGCGAGGAACCGGCAAGGGCGGCGCCGAATACATCCCGGAGCGCGAACGCGAAGCGCGGAGCCGTATGGTCATCCCCGCGTGCGTAGCGAACGCCGGAGCGCCGGATACAGCGCACCCCAAGGACGGAAGCTCATCTTCGCAATGCCTCCGTCAAACGGAAGTGGTACCGCGTTCTTCAGGACGCCTTCTCGAAAGAGAAGGCGTCCTTTATTCATTTCTCAAAAGGAGGCCTCCCCATGACCCAAACCACCCCGGCCAACCTCACCTTCGCCACCCGCTTTGACGGCGTGACGGGCAGCGCCATCCGCGATATCCTGAAGCTCCTGGGCATGCCCGGCATGATCTCGTTCGCGGGCGGCAACCCGTCGGACGCGGCGCTTCAGGACACGGTGCTCGCGGACATCGCGCGCGACGTGCTGCTGCGCGACGGCAAAAAGCTGCTGCAGTACGGCGCGTCCGAGGGCTGGATGCCCTACCGCGCGGAAACGGCCAAGTTTCTCCGCGAGGACATCGGCCTTGATGTGGACGAAACCCACGTGCTGCCGACCAGCGGCTCCACCCAGGGCGTCGATCTGCTGCTGAAAGCACTGGTCAACGAGGGCGATGCCGTCATCGCGGAAGGCCCGTCGTTCCTGGGCTCGCTGCAGGCCATGAAACTCTACGGCGCGAAGATCGTCTCCGTGGACATGGACGAGGGCGGCCTCAAAATGGACGCGCTGGAAGAAGCCGTCAAAGCACATCGCCCCAAGCTCCTGTACACCGTGCCCAACTTCCAGAACCCCACCGGCGTCACGCTGGCGGCGGACCGGCGCAAAAAGATCGCGGAACTGGCGGAGCGGTACGATTTCATCGTCGCGGAGGACGACCCGTACCGCGGCCTGCGCTACAGCGGCGCGCCGCAGCCGTCCATCTTTTCTTTCGATCAGACCGCCCGTGTCGTGTACCTCACCAGCTTCTCCAAGCTGATCTCCCCGGGCATGCGCATCGGCGCGGCGGTGACGAAGCACCCGGCGCTACTGCGCAAGCTGACCGTCGCCAAGCAGAGCACGGACCTGCACACCCCGAGCCTCACGCAGTCCATCGCGGCGGAATACCTCGCGCGCGGGCTGCTCGCGCCGCACATGGCGAGCATCCTGGGCCGATATTGCGCGCAGATGAACCGCATGATGGACGCGCTGGCGTCCTTCCCGGCGGGCGTCACCGCCATCCGGCCCGAGGGCGGTCTGTTCGTCTGGGTCACGCTGCCGGAGAAGCTCAACGCCGTCGACATGCTGAAAACGGCCATCGACCGCTGCGTCGCGTATGTCCCGGGCACGTACTTCTACGCCGACGGCGGCCACCTGAACACGCTGCGCCTGAACTTCTCCAACAGCGAGGCGGACCAGATCGACCGGGGCATGGAGATTTTGCGCAAGCTGATTATCGAGGAAATCGCAAAGAGGTAAGGATTCCTTGCGGAATCCCTCTATGGCACTGATTTTTCAAATCCGCGCCGTATCATAAGGAGGATCATCCCATGCACATTTTAGACATTCTCAAGGAGCGCGGCTTTGTCGCGCAGGTGACGTTTGAGGAGGAGCTGTACGAGCAGCTCAAGGAGCCGACAACGTTCTACGTCGGCTTTGACCCGACCGCCGACAGCATGCACATCGGCCACTACATCCCCGTGATGGCCATGGCGCACATGCAGCGCGCCGGGCACCGCCCCATCGCGCTGATGGGCGGCGGCACCGCGATGGTCGGCGACCCGTCCGGCAAGACCGACCTGCGCCGGATGATGACCCCGGAGACGATCCAGCACAACGTGGACGGCATCCAGCGGCAGATGGCGCGGTTCCTGGATTTCTCAGATGGCAAGGCGATCATTGAAAACAACGCGGACTGGCTGCTGAAGCTCAATTACGTCGAGTTCCTGCGCGAGATCGGCGTGCATTTCTCCGTCAACCAGATGCTGACCGCCGAGTGCTACAAGCAGCGCATGGAAAAGGGCCTGACGTTCCTGGAATTCAACTACATGCTGATGCAGGGGTATGACTTCCTGGAGCTGTTCCGCCGCCACGGCTGCCGCCTGCAGCTCGGCGGGGACGACCAGTGGAGCAACGTGCTGGCGGGCGCGGACCTGATCCGGCGCAAGGAGCGCGAGAAGGCGTTCGCCCTGACGTTCAAACTGCTGCTGACGAGCGAGGGCGTCAAGATGGGCAAGACCGAGAAGGGCGCGCTGTGGCTCGATCCCGAAAAGACCACGCCGTACGAGTTCTACCAGTACTGGCGGAACGTGGACGACGCGGACGTGCAAAAGTGCCTGGCGCTGCTGACGTTCCTGCCGATGGACGAGGTCCTGCGGCTCGGCGCGCTGGAAGGGAGCGAGATCAACGAGGCGAAGCGCGTGCTCGCCTTTGAGGTGACAAAGCTCATCCACGGCGAGGACGAGGCCGAAAAGGCCCAGCAGGCGGCGGCGGCGCTGTTCGGCGGCGGCGCGCTGCAGGGCTCCGTGCCCACGACGGAGATCACGCGGGCCGCGCTCAGCGAGGACAGCCGCGTCACGTCGCTGCTGGCGCTGTGCGGGCTGGCCAAGTCGCGCGGCGCGGCGCGCAAGCTGGTGGAGCAAAACGCCGTATCCGTGGGCGACGCGAAGATCACGGACGTGGACGCGTGCGTCTCGGCGGAGGACATCCCGGCGGACGGGCTGATGCTGCGCGTCGGCAAAAAGAGCTATCACCGCGTAATTCTCAAGTGATGGACGGCTACCGCACCCTGCGCGAGGCCGGGTCCAGCGAGTTCCTCATCAAAAAATCCCGGTTCATCGGCCACGGAAGTCCTGCGCGCTCCGAGGGGGACGCGCTGGACTTTTTGGCGCGCATCCGGCAGGAATACAAGGACGCCAGCCACAACTGCTACGCGTACATCATCGGGCGGAACGCGGGCATCATGCGCTACTCCGACGACGGCGAGCCGGGCGGCACCGCCGGCTTGCCGATCATCGAGACGATGCGCGCCCGCAAGGTGGTGGACTGCTGCGTGGTGGTGACGCGGTACTTCGGCGGCGTGCTGCTCGGCGCGGGCGGGCTGGCGCGCGCGTACGCGCAGGGCGCGCGGGAGGCGCTGGACGCTGCCCACATCGTGGTGATGGAGGATTCCGTCCGCTTCTGGTGCGGGGTGGACTACCCCCTCTGGGGCCGGGTAGAGCACGCGCTGCTGTCCCTGCCGGTGCGGCGCGAGGACGCGGAATTCGGCGCGACCGTCACCGCCACGCTCGTGACCCGCGCGCGGGACCTGGACACGGTGTTCGAGACGATCACCCGCGTAACGGACGGGAAGGCGGAACTGCTGGAAACGGAGCGGTTCTCGCTCGGGCGGGAGGAGGAGGGCGATGGGTGAGCATTTGAGCGCCATTCGGGATATATTCTCCCAGGGCGAACGCTTTGACGAAATGCGGGCGTATGCCGACCGAAAGCTGAAGGTTTGGGAAGAAGAGGTCAGCCGGATGTTTCCGGCGGGCGCGAGCGTTCTGGACATCGGCTGCGGAAAGGGCAGAGAAGCGTTTTGCCTCCATGACAAGGGGTTTCGCGTGACGGGCATCGACATTTCCGAAACAGCGGTGGAGGCAGCGAAGCAAATCGCGGCACAGCACGGCTTGCCCATCGATTTCCGTGTGTCAAACGGCAGGGACCTGCTCTTTCCGGATGCGTCATTCGACGTGGTCATCATTTAGGCGCAAACCTTCGGCCTGTTCTACGGGGCGGACGATCAGCAGCACATCCTGCGGGAATGCGGGCGCGTGCTGAAGGGCGGCGGCGTGCTCAGCCTCTCCGGGCACGACCAAGAATTCTTGCTGGCGGCATATCCACAGTACATACAAGATGGTCATTTCCGCCCGTTTTCCGATTTTGATCTTCAGTACACGGTGTTTAGAATCGAAGAATTAACCGCGTGTGTGGAAAAAGCAGGGTTCCAGGCTGTGGACTGTAAAAGAGGGACGGTCTATACCGAGGCGGACGGCACGGTTTTGCACTGTGAGGGAAGGAAATAGCGCAGGTTTTTGTCTCCGTCAGCGCGCCGGCTCCGGCTCATACTCCATACGCGTGCCGCCGGCGCTCGTTACGCCCAGCAGCCGGTCGATGTCCCGGCGCAAATCTTCCCACTCCGTTTCGATCTCCGGGTCCAGCGTCACCGCGCGGCGGTAGTCGGCATCGGCCTCGCCGGCGCGGTTCAGGCCGATCAAAACCCACGCGCGGCCCGCGTAGTATGCCGCCGTATCCGGTTCCAGCGCGATGGCCCGGTCGCAATCGGTTAACCCCTCGTCCAATCTGTTCAGCGTGCGCAACGCGGAGGCGCGATTGAAGTAGAAGCGCGCGACACCGTCGTTCAGCGAAATGGCGGCGGTGGCGCTGGCCACGGCTTCCTTGCCGCGTCCCAGCGCAAGTAACACACTGCTACGGCGATCATAGCAAACCGCGTCACCCGGCTGCAATTCGAGGGAGAGATCCAGGTCCACGAGCGCCTCCTCGCACCGGTCCAGCATGTGCAGCGCCACACCGCGCAAATAGCGCACGTACGCGGCGTCGCCGTGCAAAGCCAAGGCCGTGTCGCAGTCCGTGACAGCCTCCTCAAAGCGTTTCGTCCAGATCAGAACGCTGGCGCGCCCGGCGTAATGGTCCGCGTTGTCCGGTTCCAGCGCGATGGCCGCGTCCACCGCCTCCAGCGCCTCGTCATAGCGGGCCAGCGCATACAGAATCGTATACCGGACGCTCTGGTACCGCGCGCTGCCGGGTTCCAGCGCGATGGCCCGGTCGCAGTCGGCCAGCGCTTCCAAATAGCGTTCCTGCCACATCCGCGCCATGGCCCGGCTATAGTAATACGCGCCATTCTCCGGGTCCCGCTCAATCAGCTTGTCCAGGACGGCTTCCGCCTCCGCGTAGCGGCTGAAACGCACAAGCGCCGCGCCTTTTGCGACGAGCAGGTCCGCGCGGTCCGGTTCCAGCGCGATGGCGCGGTCATACGCCTCCATCGCTTCCGGGCGCTTCTCAAGCCCCACCAGCGCATGGGCGCTGTGCAGATGGTACTCCGCGACATCCGGCTCCAGCGCGAGCGCCGCGTTCGCCGCCTCCAACGCCTCGTCGTAGCGGCCGAGCGTGGACAGGATCCTGCTCTTCGTATCACGGTATTCCGCGCGATCGGGTTCAAACGCGATGGCCCTGCCGATGTCGTTCAGCGCTTCCGTGTAGTTTCCTTGCACAGCACGCGCCACACTTCGGCCAAAATAGTACGCGGTCTCTCCCGCGTTCAGCGCGATGGCCTTGTCGAAGGCGCGTTCCGCTTCCTCAAAACGCGTAAGCTGCAAAAGCGTAGAGCCTTTGGCGCAAAGCCACGCGTCAATGTCGGGTTTCAGCGCGAGCGCGCGGTCATTCTCCGCAAGCGCCTCCTCATACCACCCCTGATCATAGGCTGCGGCCGCTTTGTCCATATAGCTTTCGCTTCGCCTGGCCGCCGTCCACACCGTAACGACATTCCAGGCGGTCACTGCCAGCACCGCGACCACAACCACCCAGAAGACCGCCTTCACCGCCTTCATCGCCCTTGCCCCCCGATGCTTGATCCCCGCCCCTTGCCGCTCCGCCATCGTCACTGGGCCGGACGCGTGTGCTCCGCGCTCAGCGTCCACCACGCGGTTGCGATCCCGCGCGCCAAAGACGCGCTCCGGCGCGCGGCAAAACCTCTTGGGGGCCGGATGGATCCCGCCGTTTCCAGCCCCAGGCCGATGGCGCGACCAGCCCGCTTACGGGCATGGCCGCCCGCAGCACCCGGCCCCGGGGCAGGTGCTCCGCTTTGCCGGTCCCCCATGGTGATTTCGCCCGTGACCTTCCCGCCCATCCGGCCAGACTTGCGGAGAATGGCGGCCCGGTCGGAACGGCGCCGCCCGCTCTGCTTCGCGCTCCGGGTGATGGCCGCGCCCAGCGTGCGGCTTTGCTCCCCGGTGAGCCCCCGGCGGGTCCTCCCGCCTGTCACGCATGCCCCGCGCGGAAGGATCTTCCACAGGGGCCAGTTCCTCGCCCGGGTCATCCATCCCGCCGATGATACGCGAGAACAGCCCTTCCGTTTCCCCGGGCTTCCCTGGCGCACCTTCGGCCTGCGGCTGTTGCCGCGCCAGCCCGGCCAGTCCGGCCACGATCTTCGCGAACGGCTTCTCCGACGGCGGGCGCGTGCCCCCATGCTCCTCCGTGCCGCCGCGTTCGATCAGGGCGCGCTGGCTATCGATCTCCGCGCCGGACACCCCCAGCCTTTCCGCCACGTTCAGATCGGCCGCCGCTTCGTCATAGCGCCCCAGCGCGATGGCGGTCACCGCGCGCTCATAGTACGCATACGGATCGCCCGCGGCATACCGCACCGCGCGGCCCATATCCTCGTATGCCCGCTCGTATTCCCCCTGCGCCCGGTAGGCCATTCCGCGCAGCTTGTACGCGCCGCCGTCCGTCAGCACGCGGAGCACCAAATCCAGCACCAGGACTGTCTCCCGGTAGTGGCCCGTCTCATACAGCGCATTGCCGAAGGCCAGCAGCACATTCAGATCATCCTGCCCAAATATGATCGCCTTGCGATAATCGGCGACCGCCTCCTGATAGCGCCCCAGATCAGCATGCAGATGCCCGCGCCACGTGTAGTAGTCCGCCTCATACGGCGCGATGGCGATGGCCCGCGTGAGGTTCTCGAGTGCCTCCTCCTGTTCCCCCATGACCCCGTAGGCCAGCCCCCGAATCCCGTATGCCTCGGGCCGCTCCGATAGCCCCTCCGCCTGGTCCAGCACGCGGATCGCTTCCTCGAACTGTCCCGCCTCGCACAGTGCCCGGCCGTAGCGCAGGAACGTCTCAGGGTCATCCGCGCCCAGCGCGGCCGCCATGGCGTAGTCCCCCACGGCCTGACTCCACGACTCAAGATGGCTGTACACGTCGCCCCGCGCGGCGTAGTAGCGGGCATTCGCCGGGTCAAGTTCCGTGGCGCGCGTGAGCGGCGCGATCGCTTCGCCGTAGCGGTCCAGCGCCATCAGGCACTCCGCACGGCGGGCGTACAGGGCCGCGTCGTCCGGCGACAGCGCGATGGCGCGGTCCACGGCCAGCAGCGCCTCCTCCGGGGTGTCCGCAAGGGTCGGCAGCGCCACCTCCGGAATGCCCGGGATAGCCGGCTGCGCCTCTCCCGCCAACCCTCGCAGCCCGTCCACGATCTTCGCGAACGGGTCTTCCGCCGGCATCTGCACTGCCAGCCCTCGCAGCCCGCTCACAGTTTTCGCGAACGGGTCTTCCGCCAGCGCGCCGCCCGGCGCCGCCAGCATCGTCACACAGAGCAACAAACACAACCAGCCGGTAAGGATTCCTCGCGGAATCCCCATGATGGCGTGGATTTTCAAATCCCCGCCGCGCCCGATTCTCTGAATCCGCACCGCCGCCCCATCTTTTTTCATTGCGATTCCTCCCTTGGCCCAAAGGCCGTCGCGGGTTTCCCCCGGTACTGCTTGCAGTGTGGTGTTGTGATATTGTCCATAATGTATTCGTCAATTGGCAGCGATTCCCTCTAGAAATGGTAGGGATTCCTTGTGGAATCCCTCTACGGCGCCCGATTTTTCAAATCAGCGCCGCCTTTACGGAAAGACAGCCCTCCTTTTCAGAAGGGCTGTCCATGCGCTTGCATCTTGCTATATACTACTATAGAGGAAAGGATTCCTCGTGGAATTCCTTTATGGCGCTGATTCTTCGAATCCGCGCCGTCATCAAGGCTCATTCCGCCTCCGGCAGAACCTCCAGCCCCGACGCGCGGCGGGTAAAGTCGCACACGTACCGCGCGGGCTTGTCATACGCGCCGGACTCCACGCGGTGGTGCACGGCGCAGCAGCCGCACTCGCCGTAGACCGGGCATGTCTTGCACGGCTCCGGCAGCGGCTTGTTGTCCTGGAACGCCTTCAGCTTGTCCCACGCGGCGTCAAAGCCTTCTTCCAGCGGGCGGCCGATGGGGCGCGCCGGATCGTCGTCCATGTTGCAGGCCACCATGTCGCCGTTCCACTGGATGTTGTACGTGTTCAGCCCCGCATCGCAGAACAGGGCGCGGCGGTTTTCCGCGTCGGGCGACCCGCAGTCCTCGCCCGCGAGCACGATGCCGTGCGTCTCGTAAAAGGCAAGCAGCTCGTCCGCGTTCAGCCGGTCCTGGACGGCGGTCGAGCACGCGCCGCGCACCGCCGGGAACGGCAGCAGCGTCGGCTCCAGCCGGAGCGCCCGCTCCGAGGCGAACTTCGCCAGGGCCGCGTAATCGCCCGCGTTCTGGCGCACCATCGTTGTCTTCAGCTTCAGCGACGGCAAAAACTCGCGCAGCGCGTCCACGGCGGCCACGGCGCGGTCATATCCCTCGTCCCAGCCGCCGAGCGCGGCGTATGTCTCGCGGCTCGCGCCGTACAGCGTGATTTCCATCGCTTGCGGCGGCCGCTCGCGCAGCAGGGACAGGATTTCGTCCGTCACCAGCGTGGCGTTGGTAAACACGCGCAGCAGAAAGCCCATGTCCGTCATCGCCGTGTAAATCTCCGGGAAATCCGGGCGCAGCATCGGTTCTCCGCCGGTCAGCAGCAGGTCCACCGTGCCCGCGTCAAAGGCCATCTTCCCCAGGCGTATCCATTCCTCCGTGGTCAACTCCCGACCCTGCGCCTTGATCTGCGGCGGGTCCAGGCGCATGTAGCACATGCGGCACTTCATGCTGCAGCGCGGCGTCAATTCAAACGTGCCCTTGTAGGGAATGTGGTTTTCGCGCGCGTGCCACAGCATGGCTTCCTGGAACAGGTTGAAGTTCTGCGTCCGCTCGTAGTTCTCCTCGCGCAGGCGCATGCTCTCGTCCTGGCCGTACAGGGGGCCGTTTGGGTTATTGTTCGAACTCATCCGCGGACACCTCTTTGCCGGTTGCCTTCTCAAAATACTTGGTGACCTGCTTAAACAGACCGCACTCCGCGCACTGCATCACGAACGAATCCACGGCCTGCAGCGCCTCCTCGTCGGTCGCGCCGTACTCGGCCTTGCACGCCTCGATCAGCGTTTCCTTGGTCGGGTTCTCCTTTTGCGATTCCTTGAACAGGAACGCGCCCGTCTCGTTCAGGGTAATCATGCCCTGGTAATCCTTCATGCGCGGGCCGGTCGGCATGACCATGTACGCCTGGCCCACCTTTCGCAGCATATACCCGGGCACCACGCCGATTTCCACCATGCGGATGGCAACATACGGGTTTTCTTGCTCGGCGGGATTGTTCCCCTCGGCCGGGTTGTTCTCCGCGTCCGCCGGGATGTTCTTGTCGTTCTGATCGGTCATCCGTGATTCCTCCTTGAGGTTTGCTTTTCTGTGTATTTGTGTATTGTGGGGTGTTTGTCCCTGACGGCGGCGCTGATTCGAAGAATCGGGCGCCATAAAAGGATTCCGCGAGGAATCCTTTCCTCTATTTCCCGTCGCGCAACCCCAGGCGCGAGAGCAGCGCCAGCCGCTCGTCCGCCACGGACAGGCTGGCCGCCGTGTCCCGATGCTTCGCCTTGCCGGTCACGAGGCTGACGGCGTAGTTGATGAAGCGGTGCACCCATGCGACGGGCAGCAGCGCGGGGTGTTTGCGCGCGTACAGGTATGGCGCTTTCAGGCTGGTGGCCGACGGAAACAGCGCGCGGCGCACGCGGCCCGCGTCGCCGTCCTTGGCGTCCACCGCGCGGTAGACCACGGCGGCGCTCCGGCGGCGCTCCTCCGTGCGGCTGCCAAACACGCCGGCATCCAGCAGGTCGTTCAGCAGCGCGTTCGCGGCGTCCGGATCGTCTATGGCCCCTTCGGCCCAGCGCCCGCGCGCAGAGGAAGGGGTTCCTAGCGGAAGCCCTTCATGGCGCCCGGTTTTATCAAACCGCGCCGCCTCAAGCGACATGTACTTTTCCCCCACGCCCAGCACGGCCGAGGCAAACGCGTCCAACCCGAGCGTCCGCGCCGTGGCCCAGAACGCGGCCCAGTCCATCTCCGCGTCATTCGCCTCCGCGAAGAGGACGAAGTCCGCCGTCTGCCGGAGGCCAAATCCGGTCGTAATCATATGCTTGGCCATGTGGCACAGCATGAACAGCGCGTGCTCCACCGGCGGGAACGTCCATGCCTCGCCGCCGTATACCGGCGCACGCTCCGCCTTGTCCAGCGGGAACATCGCCTTTTCATCCAACCGGGACAGGAAGCCGTACGCCGCCTTGTCAAACAGCCGTTGGTGCAGCTCCACGCGCAGGCCGTCCGCGCCCTGGAACACCCGGACGCCCGGCTCGTCCTCCACCGCCGCGAAGCCCTCTCCGGCCATCACGGCGCACGCGGCGCCAAAATCATCCTCCGCGACGAGCAGATCCGCGTCCGACATGGTGCGCAGGTCCGGCTGCGGGTACAGCGCCTTGAGCACGATGCCCTTCAGCGCCACGGCGCGGATGCCCGCCGCCTCAAACGCGGCCAGCAGGGCGTGCAGCTGGTCCACGGCCAGCGCCTGTCCCATCATGGTCATCATCGCGCCCTCCTGCCAGGGCATGAGGACCTCCATGGGCGGCTGCGCCCCTTCCGGCAGGCCGCAGACGGCGTCCAGCAGCAGCCCGTCGATCTTGTGCGCCTGCGCCAGGTCAAACAGCGCCGCCCAGTCCACACCGGCGAGCAGCGCCTCGTCCGGCGCGCGGCCGCGCAGCGCGCGGTCCAGCAGGTGCAGCAGCATCCGTTCGGTCGGGTTCATGGCACGCCTCCTTTGGGGGTTACCCCTGTGGGGTGTCCCCTTTGGGTGCGCCCCGTGTGCCGTGTAAGCATACCTGATATGACAGAAATCGTCAAGTTGGGCGGGGGAGGGGCAAACCCCAGAGAGCGCGAGAGGCCGCAGCCTTTCGCCTTAAATCAGACCCAGCGGCATGTACGGCCCCCGTTCCCCCAGGGCAGAAATGTTTTGGCCCTGCTAAAAAGAAAAATACCGCCCCGCCATATACACCCACGGCACAAACCCCTTCGCCTGTAGCACCGGGCTGTCGATCACGGAGAAGTTGCCGCCCGCCGCGTCCACGAACAGCCCTTCGCCGACCTCCTCCACATTGCTGCCCACCTGGATGGTGCCGCCATCTATCTTCTTCAGATAGCTGCCGCCCGCCAGGATGTTCTTGTCCAGCAGAAACGTGCCCGGGCCCGACGCGCCGACCTGCCCGTCCAAATTGAACGCGAAAATGTTGTTCACCACCGTGTTATACCCGCCGCTGTGCTGGTGGAAACCCTGCGCCGAGCAGCGGTACACCAGGTTATTCGTCACGGTGATGCTGTCCGATCCCTCGTCCAGGTAAATACCCCAGCCGCCGTAGTCGAAGGAGTTGACATCGTGGATGACGTTCCCGCTGACCACTGTGCCCGGCTGCACACCCAGCAGGTAGATGGCCCCCATGTCGCTGAGTACGCTCTGGCCGATATTGTACAGCCAGTTGTCCCGTATGCTGATGTTATACGTCGCGTTATAGTCGCTCCCCCACACCCACCCGGCGGAGATGGCCGTGTAGGTGCCGTTATGGATCTCGTTGTTGGCGACTGTCACGCCATTCGCGTGGACAATCAGCACCGCCGCCGCATTCAGGAAGTTTTTGCCGTAGCCGCTGACGTGGTTGTTGTCAATGGAAATGCCGGTCGTCGCCATCGGGTCGTTCAGCACGTTTCTGCCGTGGACGTAGACCGCCTGCGCGCCGATGTTTTCAAACAGGCACCCGGTGACCACGGAATCCCGGACATTGTAGTCAAACCGGACGCACCCCGCGCCGATATCCCGGAACGTGCAACCCGTAAAGGTGATGTTGTCGGCCGCGTTGATGAGAATGGCGGTGTCCACGTCGTAGGCGGCCTGCGGAAAGTCGCTGTACGCGCCGTACAGCGGGATGCTCCAGCCGGTCCGCGCGAACGTGATGCCCTCAAACGTGACGTTTGACGCGTTGGTCAGCGTCAGCAGGCGCTCGGTCACGCCCGCGTACAGCGGTGTGCTGCCGATCGTTTCCCCCTCGCGCGGCGCGTAGGAGATCATGCCGTTTACGGCGTCGTACGCCCACTCGCCCGGGTCCATCGACAGCCCCATCACGTTTTCAAACCAGTACCGGTCCCCGGCGGCGACCGTCATGGACATCGGCCGGTTCAGCGCCACCAGGCCCGTCGAGGAATCGCTCCACATCACATCGGACAGCTCGTCCTTCCACCAGTGCACAAGCCGCAGCGTCGCGCCGGTGAGCGAAGCGGGCAAGTCCGCCGCGTTCGCGTAAAACCCCTGCTGCATGTCGAACTTGTTCTCGGCTTTCTCCAGCGGGCCCTTGGCCTTCAGCGTGCCCTCCTTGGGCCAGCGCGAGATCTGCCTGGGCCCGTCGTCGCCGTACAGCGCGCGCAGCGACTTCGCCTGCAGCGGCGCGGTCCAGACGATCCGGCCCATCAGGCTGTTCTCTGTCCAGCCGGTGACGGGCACGGCGCCGGTGATGACCGGCGTTTCCCCCGGTGCGGCGCGGAACGACACGTTGTCCAGCATATGGTCGCCAATGAACAGGCTTTCGTCCACCACATACGTGCCGCTCATCATCCAGACGGTGACTTCCTCCGCGTTCTTCCGCTGGGTCAGGCGGTACAGCGCCTCCCGCAGCGTGCGCAGCGGCGCTTCAAACGAGCCGCTCTCCGCGTCGTTCCCGTATTCGGCCAGGTAGATGTCCTCGCCGGCCACCGCGGAGGCGGCGCGGATTTGGAAAATCCCCGCCATCCAGGGGATTTCGCAAGAAATCCCTACCTCGGAGGCGCACAGCGGCAGAAGCAGCAGCGCCAGCAGGATGAACAGGCCCGGAATATATCGAAAACGCATGTCAGTTCCTTTCCGCGCGATGGTTTCTCAATGGAAGTATAAAGGATTTCTCAAGAAATCCTTTCCACTTTTTGCTTCCTTATCTTACGCGAGCCCCGGCACGCTTGTCAATCGGCGGGGCGCGGGATTCAACGTTTGTTTACATTCCAGAGGCAAGGATTCCTTGCGGAATCCTCTTGATGGCGTGGATTATCAAATCCCCGCCGCGCCCGATTCTTCGCATCAGCGCCGCCGCCACAAAAGCCCGGGAACTGCCTTTCACCCGAGAAACGCCATGGCGGCGGCCCGTGCGTCCGCAAGGTAGGCGATGTCCCCGCACGCCTCGATCAGCGCGCGAAGGCTGTCCCGGTCCTCGCCCGTCAGGCCGAACTCCCGCTCAAACAGCCGCAGCATGGCCGGGCTGTACGGAACGCCCCGAATGGCCTTGTATGCCTGGTTATTGTCAAAGTTTGGCGCGAGGCGCAGGATCTCTCCGGTCCCGGACGACCGGATGACGCCGAAGTTGCGCATGTGGCGGTCCGCATTCATGAACAGCGCGTCCGCCAGCAGAATCCGGCGGAACGCCCGCTCAAACTCCGCGCCCATCGACCCGATGTTTGCGTAGATCACCGCGTCACGGTCGCGCCGGTCGGAAAAACAGTAGCGTAGCGAGTCATACGGCTCGAAAAACTCGCCCGCGCCCACAAAGTTACGTGTCCTGATGCGCGTTCGTTTCCCCCGGACGCGCGCGTACACGGCCGCGTCCCACCCCACGGCGTTAAGGGCCCGCGCGATGGCGTACTCGCTGTTCGTCGCCTCGGCGCTCTGGATTTTATACAGCCACCATTCACCCTTTTCGTATTTCCAGGTCTTGGGGAAGCTGCCGTCCGTGGACGCGTTGGGGGTGATGTGCGTGCGGAGCCTGAGCGACGTATCGCTGGAGACGAGCACAAAGTCGCTCACCGCGTCCTGCGCGTCCTCGCTCCAGAGCTGATCGCGCGGGACAAACTCCCCCTCCGGAAAGCAGGTGAACGCGTCCGTGATGCTGAACATGTTCGTCGCGATGGCCACGGCCACGCGGTCCCGGCTGCCCACCAGCGCCTGCATCAGCTTGCGGTGCACCAGCGTCGTCAGGTCGATGGCGCGGTCCTGCAGCCACAGGGCGAACATCTCGGCAGAGGCGTCCCGTATCTGCATCGGCAGCAGCGCGGGCTTTTCCGGCCGGAAGGCCTGGATGGTGCCGCGCGCGTACACAAAGGACGCCACGCGCGCGTCGTCGCTATAGAGCAGGTATTCCATGCCGTTCACCTCCCGTCGCGGCGAGAAGAGGTAAGGATTCCATACGAAAGCCCCTTATGACGCCCGATTGTGCCAATCAGCGCCGCCGTCTCCGAAAAAACCGAACCATGGGGCCTTCGAAAAAAATCCTCCCGCATCCTATTGATTATACGCCCCTTTTTGTCCGCCGTAAAGGCAAGTTCTTCCCCTTAATCCCACGGCCTTCGCCAGGGTGTTCCATTCTTTGCGCCCAAACCAGCCCGCGCGGGGAAAATTTCGATTCCCAAATGCATCTTTTTGTGGTAAAATAGTTGAATCATTCATCTGATCCGGGGCCTCCGGCGTATGCGCACCCGCGCGTCCGGCGTATCATACGCTGTACCAAAACGAATTTTGCGGTATGGCTTGCACGGCGGCGGCGCGGTTTTGAAAACCGGGCGCCACAAGAGGATTCCGCAAGGAATCCTTACCTAAGCGGCGGCGCTGATTTGAAAAACCGGGCGCCACAAGAGCATTCCGCAAGGAATCCTTACCTAGACGGCGGCGCTGATTTGAAAAATCGGGCGCCATAAGAGGATTCCGCAAGGAATCCTTACCTCGGTACAACGAAACGGAGTGATCCCATGTCCATCATCGTGACCAAATTCGGCGGCAGCTCGCTCTGCGACGCGGCGCGCTTTCAGAACGTCGCGTCCATTTTACATGCGGACCCGGCCAGGCGGTACGTGATTCCGTCCGCGCCGGGCAAGCGCTTTGACGGCGATGATAAGGTGACCGACCTGCTGCTGCAGTGCCATAAGCTGGCCTCCGCCGGCAACGCGTTTGACGAGCCATTTGAGCGCATTGAGGCGCGCTACGCGGAGATCGCCGAGTCGCTGTCCCTGTCGGACGCGTGGTGCGTCGCCCTGCGGGGCATCCGCGACCGCATCCCGGAAGAGAAAACGCCCGACTTCGTCGCCAGCCGGGGCGAATATTTATGCGGCCTTTTGCTGTCCGAATACCTCGGCTGGGATTTTTTGGACGCGGCCGACATCATCTGCTTTGATTCCGAGGGCAAACTGGACACCGAGTGCACGAACAGCCTGTGCCGCATGGCCCTGCGCGACCACGAACACGCCGTCGTCCCCGGCTTTTACGGCAGCATGCCCGACGGCAGGATCCGGACATTCTCGCGCGGCGGCTCGGACGTGACGGGCGCGCTCGTCGCGCGGGCCGCGCTCGCCTCGCTGTACGAAAACTGGACTGACGTGACCGGCTTCCTGATGGCGGATCCACGCATCGTCAAAAACCCCAAGCACATCGACTGCCTGACCTACCGCGAGCTGCGCGAGCTGTCCTATATGGGCGCGTCCGTGCTGCATGAGGAAGCGGTTTTCCCCGTGCGCAAGGCGGGCATCCCCGTCAACATCCGCTCCACCGTCCACCCCGAGCACCCGGGCACGCGCATTGTGCCCCAGGCCGACACCATCGATTCCACGATCACCGGCATCGCGGGGCACAAGGGCTTCCGCGTCATCACGGTGGAAAAGGCGCTGATGAACGCGGAGTTGGGCTTTGGCCGCCGCGTGCTGCAGGCCATCGAGGAGCAGGGCATCTCCTTTGAGCACATGCCGTCCGGCATTGACACGCTGTGCGTGGTGGTGGAGGAAAAGCAGCTTGGCGACAAGCAGAAGGCGCTGGTGCAGCGCATCCACGAGCTGACCGACCCGGACAGCGTGGATGTGAAGGAGCACCTGGCCCTGATCGCCACCGTGGGGCGCGGCATGGTCCGCCAGCGCGGCACGTCGGCGAAGCTGTTCGCGGCGCTGATGCACGCGGGCGTCAACGTGCGGATGATCGACCAGGGCTCCAGCGAGCTGAACATCATCGTGGGTGTGGACGAGAGCGAGTTTGAAACGGCTGTGCGGGCAATCTACGCGGCGTTTGTGGAATAGGGGCGCTTTTGCGCCCCTTTCGTCAAAAACTGAGGTTTTTGACGAGTTTGGAGGGACGGGGGACGGAGCCTGAAATCCTCTGGGATTTCCGGGCGGCTCCGGGAACGATGGAAATGATCCCGGGACCAGTCCTGCGGGACTGGGTCCCGGGATCGGCGCCCCGCCGTACACGCCGCCGGGGCTGATTGCGTATGAAGGGGTTTGCCAACCCCTCCAAACCTCCCCTTTTGGCTGTCGCGGCGCTTTGCGCGCGGGATGGCGGCGTGGCGTGGGGCTTGCCCCGGCGCCATTGCGTTGGAGGGGTTGGCCAACCCCACCAACCCTCCCCTGGGTTGGTGGACGAGTCCCTTCCTGCCTTCTCTCCCTGCCCGTGTACAGAAGATCACACATTTGCCAACGAAAGCGAGGCGGGCGCATGTTCTTCAGCGCGGTCAAAATCGTCGCCGTGATTTTCATTCTGATTGCCATCGGATACGTCTTTCAGCTCAAGGGCTGGCTGGGTTCGAACGCGCAGACGGTGCTCTCCCGGATCACGCTGCGCATCGGCATGCCCGGCCTTATTTTTTCCAACATCATGGGCAATTACACGCGGGACATGCTGATGGGCAGCCTGCTGAACCTGCTGGTGCCGTTCGTCGTCATCGCGTCGATGTACATCGTCTCCAGCTTCCTCGTGCAGTGGATGAACATCCCCACAGGGCGGCAGGGCGTGTTCCGCGCGCTGTTCACGTTCGGCAATTCCGTCTTTGTGGGCATGCCGGTATGCCGCGCCATGTTCGGGGAGGGCGCGGTGCCCGTCGTGCTGCTGTATTATCTGGTCAACACGCTGTTCTGGTGGCTGATCGGCGCGCCCGCCGTGGCCCGGGACGGCGGCGCGGCCCCGCGCAACGACGGCGGAGCTGATTCGAAGAATCGGGCGCCATCCGGGGCTTCCGCAAGGAAGCCCTCCCGCTTGGCCGCGCGGTTGGCCTCGCCCCCGCTCATCACGGTGCTGGTGAGCGTGGCCCTCGTCCTGATGGGCTTTGACCCGCCGGAGATCGTCATGACCACCGCCGGATACCTGGGCGGCATGGTGACGCCGCTGTCCATGCTCTTCATCGGCACGACGCTGTGCGCCATGCTGACTGCAAATAAGGATTCCTTGCGGAATCCCTCTGCGGCGCCCGATTCTTCGAAGCCGCGCCGCCTCGGCGGTATAAAGTGGCAAAAGGGCTACGGCGCGATGCTCTTTGGCCGGTGCCTGCTCGGCCCCGCGCTATGTCTGCCGCTCTGCCTGCTGATGGGCCTGCCGTCCGGCACGCTCGGCGTGTTCTTCCTGCAGGCGGGCATGCCCGCGCAGACGCAGAGCTGCCTGTGGGCGCAGGAGCACGGCGGCGACGCGGGCTACGCGGCGGGCGGTATCGCGCTGTCCACGCTGGCGGGGCTGCTGGCGATCCCGGTGTACGCGCTGATTTTGGGGGCGATATAGCGCGCCACAATGGGGCCGCCGGGAATCCCTACCCCTCCAGCCCGAACGACTTCGGGTACACCTCCAGCCCAAGCGCGCGGCCAAACGCGATGGCCCACTTTATGAATCCATAGGATACGGATGTAATGATGTTGCCCTCCTGAATGTATCCCTCCGGGATAGGCTTTCTCACGCTTTCGTCCCAGTCCACCATCCGTTCCATGTCCTCATAGGTGAAACCCTCTTCCAGAAGATCCTCTTTGTTGACGCCGATCATAAACCGCTTTCCGTCCAGCATGCCCAGCTTCATCAGAAAAAGCGGGGCAATGGAAATCGCGCCGATGATCATGTCAGGCCGGTCAAATTGCTTGATAAAGGCCAGCACAGCATCATCCTCCGCGGCTTCCCGCAAATCGGCGGCGCCGGTGAGCAGCAAAGCGTCATATTCGTCAATGTTCAGGCAGTCGATCGTCGTTTCCGCAACCGCCAGAAGGCCCTCCTCGCTTCGGACGGGGGCCAGCGACTTTGCAAACACCGTGATTGGTTTTTCCGCCATTGCCAGCATCTCAAGCGCAACACTGAACTCAAAATTGCAGAACTTGTCGTAGATCAATACGGCGACTTTTTTCATTTGGATTTCCCCTCCTCACCAAACGCTAATTATCCCCGTAATGGCTCCTGCAACCCGCAAGGATCAAATGGTCGCCCTCCATTCGGTAGATCACCCGGTTCGTTTCGTCAATCCGCCGCGACCACCATCCAGCCCACTCGCCCCGTAGCGGCTCCGGCTTTCCGATTCCGTCATACCCATTCCGGTCAATGTCCTGGATCAACTGATTGATCCGCTTCAATGTCTTTTTATCCTGGGACTGCCAATACAGGTAGTCGTTCCATGCCTTATCGGTCCACAGCTTCTTCATCGGCTAATCCTCAATCAGCTCATGCTCCGTCAGCCTGCCCGCTTTCGCGTCCTCGATGGATTTGCGCAGATATGCCTGGTTTTCATCGCTCCAGAACGGATCGGCAACGATTTCGAAGGGTATCTTGCCCTGCCGCACCACAGCCTTCGTGAACATCGTAAACGCCGTGGTCATATTCAGCCCCATGTCCTCAAACATGGCCTCCGCTTGCTTCTTGAGTTTTTCATCCATCCGTATCGTAATGCTCGTCGATGCCATGAAAACACCTCCTTTCGCTTTAATTGTACATCCAACGCACTATTTTGTCAATACAAGCGCGCAATTCAGCACACATCCCTTCATGCACTGCCCTCGCCTCATGCGTCCTCGCCGGTTTCGTTCGTAATTCCCTCCTCCTCACCAAACGCTAATCCCATTCTCATGAAAAGCCGCTCCGCGTGGTGTATCGTATATCCGAGGTGGGAATTTCTTGCGAAATTCCCTGATGGAGCCGATTTTTCAAATCAGCGCCGCCTCTAATGCAACGATACAAAACGCGGGGTACATACATGCACGACAAGACCGGCAAAACCGACAGGGCCACCTCCCCGGGAAACCCTTCTCCAAAATCCTCCCGGCGAAAGTTCTACCTATGCCTCTCCCTCGCCGCGCTGGTCGCCGTCATGGCCCTGGGCACGCTGCTGCTGCGCGGGGTGATCGCCGGGTTCACCGACGGTCCGGGCGCGCGCGAGGCGTTCCGCAGCCAGGGCATTGGCGGGTACCTGTCCTTCCTGGGCATGCAGGTGGCGCAGGTCGTCTTCGCGCTCATCCCCGGGGAACCGCTGGAGCTGCTGGCCGGGTGCGCGTTCGGCGCGGGTCTTGGGTTCGCGCTCTGCCAGATTGGCGTGCTGATCGGGTCTACTGTCGTCTTTTTGCTGGTGCGGCGTGCGGGCCGGGGCGCGGCGGGCGTGCTGATGGGCGAAACGGCGTACCGGAAGCTGTCGTTCCTGCTGAACGAATCCAGGCTGCCGCTCACGCTGTTCCTCCTGTACCTGATCCCCGGCACGCCCAAGGACCTGCTCACCTATTTCGCCGGACTGACCTCCATCCGCTTCGGCCCGTTTCTGCTGCTGACGACCGTCGCGCGCACGCCGTCGGTGCTCTCGTCCGTGCTGGTCGGCTCGTCCCTCATGGCAGAGCGGTTCACCGCCGGGGCGATCCTCCTGGGCGGCACGGCCGTGCTCGGCCTGGGCGGCGCGCTGCTGTACAGGCGGTATCTGCGCGCGCGACACTGCCCGGCGCTTCCCCCCGGCGCGGCCGTTTCGGAGGAAACGGAGGGAAGCGAAGGGACGGCGCGGCCCCCTGGCGTCGCTGATTTGGAGAATCGGGCGCCATAAAGGGCTTTCATCAAAACTCCCTATCGCTATGACGCCTCGCCGGGGTCCACGAAGTATTCCTTCACGTCGCTGCGGCCGTCCAGCGCCTTGCGCATTCTCTTTTCCTGCGATTCCGTGACCCCGGCCTCCAGCTTCATCCTGTCCCAGGAGCCCATCAGGACGGTCTGCGCCTCCGCCACTAGAGCCTCGATTGATTGGCCGGGACGGCGCGCCAGCTCGCCCAGCATCTCTGACAGCTTCTCATGCTCGGGGTTTTTATGGTCCAGGTACAGGTCGATATGCTTCTGCGTAATGGCCAGCTTCTGCGCCTTTTCCGGCGTCGACATATACGTTCCGATAAACTCAAACAGCAGCCGCCTCATGTCGTCAATCCATTCCGCCCGTTTGACGGCGACAATATTGTGGTGCTCCTGCCTTCGCGTCGTCAGCAGCGTGTATACGCTGATCGCGGCCGCTATGGCCGATAGAGCAACCATAAAAACCATAAAAAGGCTGTCCATGCCCTCGCGCCCCCTTCTTTTGTCCTTCTTGTCTGCGGTAGGGATTCCTGCGGAAGCCCCTCGGTATTGTCGCGCTGTACCTCGGCGCACCTGCGGGTCGCTGTTTCTGCCGCCCTTCGGCATTGTCGCGCTCGCCCTTTGGTCGATCACGCACCCTGGTAATGTCGCACTGGCCGCCTTCGCGCCCATCGCGCACCCCGGCATTGTCGTGCTGTGCACATTCGCGCCCATCGCTCTGTGCTGGGGCGAACCTTCACCTCGCTTTATCCCGCACAGCGGGCGCTCGGCTCCGGTTTTGTGCCGCAGGGCACCTTCGGGTCGCTTCATCGCCCACAGGGCGCGCTTCCTTCGGTGTTGGCGGCGCTCCCCTCCGGTGCCCCTCTTATGGCGACCGATTTTTCAAATCAGCGCCGCCACTCGTGGTAAACACACGGACCCCTCACGCCTCAGTGGCCTTCCGTTGTCACGCTATCCTCCGCGTCCTCCTCCCCCGCGAACTCGTAGCTCGCGTGCTCGCTGACCTCTCCCAGCAGCAGCCGGTCGTCGTCATAGAACTGAAAACGCACCCTGCACGCAGGCTGCTCGTACACGACGCGTCCCATCGTGCCGCCCCTCGGCGCGTACAGCGGATGCCCTTCGGGCTTTTCTTTTTTGTCAGCGGCGTGGGTTCCACCAGGAATCCCTATCCCCTCCCGTGTCTCTGGTTCCGCCTCTTCCTCCTCCGTCATCCGGCTGATGACCAGCCGGAACTTTCCCTGCATCAGGTCCAGCCGGTTCCGCTCGCGCGCCAGAATCCGCGCGCCCTTGTACGTCGCCAGGCGGTAGACCACCCCGTCCAGCCACACAATGGCCAGACAGCCCCATATCTTCAGCCCCAGCACGGGCAACCGCGCCGCGCACGCCATCACGGAACACCGCCGCGAAAAGTCTCCGCTGTGCGCCCAGCAGTACCCCGATGGGAACGCGCTGCCGCTGTCCCCCTCGATGTACCCCCGGCCGCCGGTGAAATTCAGCGTCCGCCCGTCCAGGCGCACGCTGCCCGCCAGGTCGTGATGCATGCTCACCACGCTGTGGCGGCATTCCAGCGGCAGGAAGCGCAGCGGGCCCATCACGTCCCGCTCAAGGGGCGTGGGGCCGCGGTAATCGATCTCGCCGGCGAGGTCCAGCCCGCCGCCGTGGATGTCCAGCCGGACGCCCCGGGGCGAAAACACGCTGCCGTCCACGCGGATGGTGTGCCCCTCGCGGCTGTATGCGCGCGCGGGCACATGGTAGGATCGCTCGCCGGTAATCACCTGGATAAATGCCTCGCCGTTCGCGTGCCCGGGGATCAGCGCGAGCGTCTCCCCGCCCATCTGATGCTTGTAATAAAACCCCTCGAATAAATCGGGCAACATCACCGCTCCTTTTATACCAATTTCCGTTAGGAATTGGTATGATGCAAGCATCCCCGGTGGAGGGCGTTTTTATCGCCCATTGACATTCCTTTCGCGAATCCCTATACTCTCATGCAATGTATACGACATAAGCAAGGGGTGAGCCGCTTGGCTGTCTTTCCATACGGCGAAGGAGAAATCACGCACCTGAAAAAACGGGATAAGGCGCTGGCCCGCGCCATCGACCACATCGGCCCCATCCGGCGCGAGGTGGACCCGGACCTGTTCTCCTCGCTGGCCAGCAGCATCGTCGGCCAGCAAATATCCGGCAAGGCAGCGGACACCATCTGGCGCCGGATGCTGGACGACATGGGCCAGGTCACGCCCGAAACCATTCTGGCGCGACCGGTGGAAACGATCCAGGCGTATGGCATGTCCTTTCGCAAGGCCGGGTACATCCGGGGCACAGCCGAAAGGATTGCCGCCGGCGAATTCGATCTTATGGCGCTACCCGCGCTGCCAGATGCGGACGTGTGCAGCAAGTTGGTCACCCTCCCCGGCATCGGCGTTTGGACGGCGGAGATGCTGATGATCTTCTCCATGCTCCGGCCCAACATTCTCAGCTTCGGCGACCTGGGCATCCGAAGGGGCATGGAACGCTTGTATCGCCACACTGAAGTCACGCGCGAACAATTTGAGAAATACCGCAAGCGGTATGCGCCCTACTGCACCGTCGCCAGTCTGTACCTGTGGGCCATCGCCGGCGGCGCGCTGGATGGGACGGGGCCCGCTGAGGGACGGTCGCGCAGGTAAGCCGTTTTTTGGGCGGCGCGAATTTGTAAAAACCAGCGTTATCTCCCGCAACAGACGATGAAGGCGGCGGGAGAACCGCCCCAAAGCTCTGGTCAGACGCAGCCGCTCCCCGGTCAAAGCGGAAGCCTTTGCGCTATTGTTTCATTTGTGCGACATATTTGATGTAATTAACATCCGTTTTCGCATCTTTATGACTTTATTCTGTATAATTTATGTATTCTTGGCATGTTATACGAAGAAACGCCCTCTCGTATTATGCCATATCGCTCCAAATGCGTCAACGCAATCTTGTTGAAAGTCAGGGGTTCCTGTCGGAATCCTTTTATGGCGCCCGGCTCTTCGAATCAGCGTCGCCGTTAGAGTGGGGGTTTCCGCCTTTTTTCTCTGGTTGTTGCAAAAACAACCGCTATCCCCTCCGCGCGGGAATATAATCAGTGCGCCTGGCAAGGCTAAGCACAAGGAGGCGCAATCCCATGAAAGCAATCATCGACCGCGACGGGTGCATCGGCTGCACGCTGTGCGCGGGCAAGTGCCCGGACGTATTCCGCATGGCGGATGACGGCCTGGCGGAGGCATATCAGGGCATCAGCCCGGAAAACGCCGCGCTCGCCAGGGAGGCGGCGGACGCCTGCCCCGTTTCCGTCATCGACATCGAGGAATGAAATCCCCCACAGCCGGACGCCCCGTTCCCTTTGCTATAAAAGGGAGCGGGGCGCTTTTCTTTGATGATGAGCAGGCTACCAGGATTTACCGCCATATTCTGGAACAAAACGCCACCCCTCCCATCCTTGACGCAACACGGGCTTTGTTCTATACTGCTAAATGGAGAGAAATTGCGCCATTCTTGATGTTTAAAGGAGAAAAGCCATGAAAGCGATCCTCAATGGCCGGGTGATACTGCCTGACGCGCTGGTGACGGATGGCCGCGCACTGCTGTTCGACGGGGCGATCCAGGGCCTGGTTGAGCCCGGGGACCTGCCGGGCGGGTGCGAAACCATCGACGCGAAAGGGATGTACGTATCGCCGGGGCTGGTGGATGTCCACATGCACGGATACCTGGGCGAGGATACTTCCGACGGCGACGCGGAGGGCGTGCGGAAAATGGCGCGCGGCATCGCGAAAAATGGCGTCACAAGCTGGCTGCCGACCACGATGACCGTGGCGAAAACCACGCTCTGCCAGGTGTTTGACCTGATGCGGGGCCTGCGCGCGGAAAGCCGCGAGGACGGCTGGAACGGCGCGGAGATCCTGGGCGTGCACGCGGAAGGCCCGTTCATCAACGTAAACAAAAAGGGCGCGCAGAACGAGGAATTCATCATCGCGCCCGACGCGGGCTTCATCCGCGATTTCGCGGACATTCTGCGCATCGTCACCCTCGCGCCGGAAACCGAGGGCGCCATGGCATTCATCGAGGAAATATCGCGCGAAACGCGCGTGCTGCTGTCCATGGGCCATACCGACGCGACCTACGAAACCGCCATCGACGCGATCTGGCACGGCCTGGGCCACGCCACGCACACGTTCAACGCGATGACGCCGCTGAACCACCGCATGCCCGGCGTGGTCGGCGCGGCGCTGACCGCCCCCGTCACCGCGGAACTCATCGCCGACACGTTCCACGTGCACCCCGGCCTGTTCCCGCTGGTCGCGAAGGCCAAGGGGGACAAGCTCGTGCTCATCACGGACTGCACGCGCGCGGGCGGCCTGTCCGACGGCACGTACGACCTGGGCGGGCTGGAGATTTTCGTCAAGGGCATCGAGTGCCGCCTGAAGGACGGCACCATTGCCGGCAGCGTGCTGAAGCTGAACAACGCCGTCGCCAACATGCGCGCGAATACCGACCTGCCCATCTGGCAGGTGGTCAATATGGCCAGCCGTAACCCCGCCGCCGCCATCGGCGAGGAGCGCAAGGGCTCGCTGGAGCCCGGCAAGGACGCGGACATCATCCTCTGCGACGAGACGTTCGCCGTGCACCGGACCATCCTGCGCGGACGGACGATTTACGAGGCGTAAAGGCGCGCGCGTTACGCGTCCGCCCCTGTTGCATGGCCAGGCGCAAAACGATACGCGGACAGCCGCCCTTTCAATGGGTTGCTGCGCCCAACGCCATTTTCCGCTCTACCCATTTCCCTTGACGGCGGCGCTGATTCTGAGAATCGGCCGCCATAAGGGGATTCCGCAAGGAACCCCTACCTCTTGATGAAAGTATGAAAGGAAGATCGCCCATGTCCCTCAAATGCCCCGCCCCGCTGGACCCTAGCTTTGCCCCGCTTTCCATCGTCTACCGTGACTTCCAGGCCGCCATTGCCGAGGCTGGAACGCCCGCCGACACCGTCCTTGCCGTGGAGCGCAACGGCGGCCAGGTTTCGTCGTTCCGCCTGCGCCTATTCCCGGACGGGGCGGGCCATGACGCGGAGAACTGCCGCCTCGCCGAGCGCGTCGCCAAGACGCTGGTGTGGGCGCGCGGCGGCTACAGGCTGATCGTCGCCGGGTCCCGCGCCGTGTACGAGCACCTCGCCGCCACGTACCGGGCGGGGGGCGCGCGCGCGTTTGACGCGGATTTCATGGCGCGCGTGTACGAGAAGCCGTTCGAGGTCGTCTACGCGGGCGATGTTTCCGCCGCGCCGCAGGACAACGAGCAGGCGGAGCCCGTCGGCCGCCACCTGGACGGCTGCCGCATCGGCTTTGACGCGGGCGGCAGCGACCGCAAGGTCAGCGCGGTCATCGACGGCGAGGCCGTCTACTCCGAGGAGGTCGTCTGGCACCCCAAGACGAACACCGACCCCAGCTACCACTACCAGGGCATCCTTGCCGCGATGAAAACCGCCGCGAGCCACATGCCCCGCGTGGACGCCATCGGCGTATCCAGCGCGGGCATCTACGTGGACAACCGCATCATGGTCGCGTCCCTGTTCCTGAAGGTGCCGCTGGACGTGTTTGATAGGCACGTGAAGAACATGTATATCGACGTGGCGAAGGAGATCGGCGACGTGCCGCTCGTCGTCGCGAACGACGGCGACGTGACCGCGCTCGCGGGCGCGATGGAGCTGAAGGACGGGAACGTCCTCGGCATCGCGATGGGCACGAGCGAGGCGGGCGGCTTCGTGGACGGCGACGGCAACATCACCGGCTGGCTGAACGAGCTGGCGTTCGTCCCTGTGGACGCGAGCCCGCGTGCCATGGAAGACGAGTGGAGCGGCGACATCGGTTGCGGCGTGAAGTACTTCTCCCAGGACGGCGCCATCAAGCTCGCGCCCGCCGCGGGCATCGAGCTGGACGACAGCGCGTCCCCGGGCGACAAGCTCAAGGTCATCCAGAAGCACATGGAGCAGGGGCATGCGGGCGCGGCGGACATCTACGCGTCCATCGGCGTGTACCTGGGGTACGCGCTGCCGTGGTACGCGCTCTTTTACGATGTCCGCCACCTGCTGCTGATGGGCCGCGTGACCAGCGGCGAGGGCGGCCGGATTCTGGTGGAGAACGCCGTGCGCGTGCTGGAAACGGAGTTCCCGGACCTGGCGAAGAAGCTGCAGATCCACCTGCCGGACGAAAAGGACCGCCGGGTGGGCCAGTCCGTCGCGGCGGCCAGCCTGCCGGAAATCACCGGGAGGGAAGCCCGATGAAGTACGTATTTGTGACCGGCGGCGTCGTCTCGTCCCTGGGCAAGGGCATTACGGCCGCGTCGCTGGGCCGCCTGCTGAAAGCGCGCGGCTTCCGCGTGTCCATGCAGAAGATGGACCCGTATTATAACGTGGATCCCGGGCTGCTCAGCCCCTTGCAGCACGGCGAGGCGTTTATCACGGGCGACGGCGTCGCCGCCGACCTGGACCTGGGCCATTACGAACGCTTCACCGACACCACGCTCAAGGGCAACGCGAGCGTCACCACCGGCAAAATCCACAAGGCCGTGATGGAGCGCGAGCTGCGCGGCGATTACAAGGGCGGCACCGTGCAGGTTGTGCCCCATGTGACCAACGAGATCAAGCATCAGGTGCGCCAGGCCGCGATCAGCGCGGACGCGGACATCGCCATCATCGAGATCGGCGGCACCGTCGGCGACATGGAGGGCGCGCCGTACCTGGAAGCCATCCGCCAGATGAAATGGGACGAAGGCGACCACGACATCTGCTTCATGCACGTGACGCTGCTGCCGTACATCTCGGCGGCGGGCGAGCTGAAAACCAAGCCCACGCAGCACTCCGTCAAGGAACTGCGCTCCATCGGCATCCAGCCGGACGTGATCGTCTGCCGCACGTCCGTGGAGATCGACACCAACACGAAGGAGAAAATCGCGCTCTTCTGCAATGTCAAACGGGAAAACGTCATCACCAATACCGATGTCAGCGTGCTGTATGAAGTGCCGCTGATGTTTGAGCGCCAGGGTCTGGCCGATATCGTCCTGCGCGAGCTGCACCTGCCGCCCCGCGCGGCGGACCTGTCCCAGTGGGCGGGGCTGGTGGAGCGGTGGAAGCACCCCACGCGCCGCGCCAAGGTGGGCCTCGTGGGCAAATACGTGGCGCTGCAGGACGCGTACCTGTCCGTCAGCGAGGCGCTCACGCACGCGGCCATCGCGCACACCGCCGCCGTGGACATCGAATGGATCTCCTCCGACGACCTGACCGACGAGCGCGCCCAGGAAACGCTGGGCGACCTGGACGCGATTATCGCGCCCAGCGGCTACGGCGACCGGGGCGCGGAGGGCGTCATCGTGGCCGCCCGCTACGCAAGGACGCATCAGGTGCCGTTCCTGTCCATCGGCTACGGCATGCAGCTCACCGTCGTGGAGATGGTGCGCAGCCTGCTCGGCCGTCCCGACGCGAACTCCACGGAGGTGGACCCGGAGACGCCGGACCCGGTCGTCCGCGTGCCCAAGGACCGCATCGGCGTCAACGACAGCCGGGGCAACTCCCGCATGGGCGCGCAGACGCTCATCCTGGACAGCGGCAGCCGCCTCGCGGCCTGCTACCAGAACGGCTGCGAGATCAGCGAGCGCCATGGCAACCGCTACGAGATCAACCCCGCCTACATCAACCCGCTGATGGAAAAGGGCGTCGTGTTCCCCGCGTCCGAGAAGTCCGAGGGCTACACCGAGGCGGTCGAACTGCCCGGCCACCCCTTCTTCATCGGCGTCATTTACCACCCCGAGTTCAAGTCCCGCCCCGACCGGCCGCACCAGCTTTTTGTGGCGTTTGTGGAGGCGGCCATGCGGCGCAGCGCCGACAAGGAGTTAACCAGCATGGAGGACATCGCGGGCGCGCTCGGCGTCGTGCCCTACCCCGCATCCCGGCACGGCGACATCTTCATGGCGCGCGACGCGTCGGGCAAGGACGTGCTGGTCACCGGCCGCGCCGTGCGCCCGCTGAACCACGAGACGGCCTCCTTCCTGCGCGAGCGGTTCCCGTTCACGGCTCCTGTGCCCGTGCTGTCCCGGCCCGCCACGTTCGGTGTCGGCGACCGGCTGGGCATCGCGTGCCCGGGGCACATCCGGGTCTTTGAGCAGTATGACGCCACGCCCGTGTTCGCCCAGCAGTCCATCCGCGAGCTGAACCTGACGCGCCGCACGTATGAGGATGTGCTGGACTGCGTGACATTCGCGGTGTTCCGGCAGAACTTCACCACCGGCTTTGGCGCGGACGGCGATCACCTGAAGCGGCCGGACGACGTGGCGTACGCGCTGGGCCTGGGCTACTCGATGATCACGCTGGACTGCTCCGACCACATTCGCGCGGTAGACATTTCTGACGAAATGCCCTTTTGGCGCCCGGTTTCATCAAACCGCGCCACCTCGGCAGACGGCGGCAGCGCGGAACTGGACGACGGGCTGCGCGAGCGGTATCTGGACCGCGCGTTTGACATCGGCGAGGGCATCACCCTCACGTTCACGGAGGAAGAACTTTCCAAAATCGTCTACATCTATGACGACGCGACCCACTTCGCCGCGTCCATTTGGCGCAGGTTCTTTGCCGATGGCAAGGCGAACGCCGACTTTGAGATTTCCATCGACGAGACGGCCACGCCGACCACGCCGCTGGAGCACTTTTTCGTCGCCAGCGAGCTGCTGCGCCACGGCGTCCGGTTCAAGACGCTCGCGCCGCGCTTCTGCGGGGAGTTCCAGAAGGGCATCGACTACATCGGCGACCTTTCGCGGTTTGACGAGGAGATGGCTGTGCACGCGGCGCTCGCGCGCCACTTTGGGTACAAGCTGTCCATCCACTCCGGGTCGGACAAGTTCAGCGTGTTCCCGTCTATCGGGCGGCACACGCGGGGCGTGTTCCACGTCAAGACCGCCGGCACGAACTGGCTGGAAGCCATGCGCGTCGTCGCGGAAACAGACCCCGCGCTGTACCGCCAGGTGCACGCGTACGCGCTGGAAGCGTTCCCCGAGGCCACGCAGTACTACCACGTCACCACGAACCTCAGCAACATTCCCCCGCTGACGGCGCTGTCCGACGCGGAGCTGCCGCTGCTCTTTGACAACAACGACGCGCGCCAGCTCATCCACATCACCTACGGGCTGATCCTGCAGCACGCGGACTTCAAGGAAAAGCTGTACGCGCTGTGGAACGAGCATCCGGAGGCATACGCCCAGGCGCTGGTGCGCCACATCGGGCGGCACCTTGCGGAATTGGGCGTGGGCGCGCGGCAGGCGGGCGAGTGATTGTATGAGGAAAGCCGGAGCGGACGGGGTTCGCTCCGGTTTTTGTGTATTCATTGTGTGGTAAGCGAAGGGTTGGTTGTTTGACAAAAGAAAGGGGCGAAACGATGCGAAACGCAAAATGGCAGTGGCTGGCGGCGTTTTTATGCCTGGCGATGCTGGCGGGAGCGCCTTTGACCGCAGGGGCTACGTCCGTTTTCAACAGCTATACGGAGGATTTCCCCGAGTGGAACCTCTCGCTGCGCCTCCCGAACGCATGGGAGTGGATGGCCGAGGAGATCGAGGGCATGCCGTGCGTCTCCCTCCGGCCCGAGCGGCTCCCGGAGCTGATTACAATGCTGGTCATCCTTCCGGCCGAAGGCGCTGTGCAAGCGTTCGCCGAACCGTTCCGCGACGGGGCGAAGGCCGCGTTTACCCCGGACGCGCTTGCGGACTGGCCGGATTATCGGGAGGACGGGGAGGAAACCTGCCTGACGGTGGACGGCATGCCCGCCCTCCTGCAGCCGGACGGCAAGGGCTGGCGCTTTATCAGCCTATACGATGTGGACCGCTACATCGTCTACATGTTCCCGGACGCGGACATTGTGGACGACCCGGACTACCCGGGCGAGGTAGGGATGATCTTTCGAAATATCTCCCTGATCGAGAACGACCGCCCCTATCGCAGCGAGGAAGCGGACTTCACGTCGGAGGCCTTCGAGGACGGCGTCCGCATCACGGCGTACACGGGCCATGCCAGGCGCGTCCGCGTGCCCGATACCATCGGCGGGAAGCCGGTCGTCGCCATCGGCGAGGAGGCGTTTTACGAGGCATCCGTCACCCACCTCGCGCTGCCGGATACTGTGCGCGAAATCGGTGCCGCGGCCTTCTCCGGCTGCAACCTGCTCCGCAGCGCCCAACTGCCCGCGTCGCTGACCGTCATTGACAACATGGCGTTCGAATCGTGCATTCTCCTGTCAAACGTTGCGTTGCCGGATTCAGTCCAGCGCATTGGCGAAAGCGCGTTCTGGGGGTGCTTTGAGCTTACGGAGATTACGCTCCCCGCGTCCCTGCAGTCCATCGGCACTGGCGCTTTCGTGTTGTGCAGGCGCATGGAAAGCGTGCGCGTGCCGGAAGAAAACGAGCATTTCACCGTGCGGGACGGCGTGCTGTTCACCAAGGACATGAAAACGATGCTGTATTACCCCTGCGCCCTCGCGCGGGAAGACGGCGTCTACCATGTGCCGGAAGGGGTGGAGACCCTCGCCATGTTCGCCCTGTTCGAGTCGGGCTTGCGCGAACTTGTGCTGCCCGACTCCGTCCGCACCCTGGCGGAGATGTCTCTTCCCATCACGCGCCTGGAACGGCTGGTCATCCCCGCCTCCGTGGAGACCATCGACCGCAACGCGTACGGCGGCAACGTGGAAGGCGTTACCGTCGTCGGCGAACCCGGCAGCGCCGCCGAGGCGTTTGCCGAGCAGCGTGGGTTGGCGTTTGAAGCGATAGAGTAATTTGGAGGGTGTGCAATGATCCTGTATTTCACCGGCACCGGAAACAGCCGCTACGTGGCGGAAGCGATTGCCCGCCTGACAGGCGACTGCGCCGTGTCCATCAATGACCAGATGAAACAAGGGCGAAAGGGCGACTTCATCTCGGAGCGCCCGTATGTTTTCGTGTGCCCCACCTACGCCTGGCGGCTGCCGCGCGTTGTGGAGGCGTTCATCCGGTCGGGAGACTTTCTTGGGAGCAAGGACGCCTATTTCGTCCTGACCTGCGGCACCGATACGCAGAACGCCGCCGGGCACGCCGAGCGACTTTGCCGCGAAAAAGGGCTGAACTTCCGGGGTTTGGCCCCGGTCATCATGCCGGAGAACTACATCGCCATGTTCCCCACCCCTGACCGAGAAACGGCGAAGCATATCATCCGGGAGGCCGACCCCGTCATCCGGCAGATCGCGGAGCGCATCGGGCGCGGCGACCCGCTGCCACCCGAGGCGGCGCGGTTTGGAAAACCGGACGCCATAGAGGGATTCCGCAAGGAATCCTTGCCTCGACGGCGGCGCGGATTCGAAGAATCGGGCGCCATAAGGGGATTCCGCCAGGAATCCCTACCTACGCCGCCCAAGTGCGGGCCTATCGGCAGGCTACAGAGCGGCGTGATCAACCGCCTCTTTTACGCGCTGTTTGTACGCGTGAAGGGATTTCGGGCCACGGAGAATTGCGTGGGCTGCGGGCGATGCGCGGAGCTCTGCCCGCTGAACAACCTCACGATGGCGGATGGGAAGCCCGTCTGGGGAGGCCGCTGCACCCATTGCATGGCGTGCATCTGCGGCTGCCCGAAGGAGGCGGTCGAGTACGGGAACAAATCCCAGGGCAAGCCGAGGTACTATCTGCCCGCCGGCGGGGAATAGCGCGCACGCAAAAGGAGCCGCGGTGGCAGGGAAGATGCCGGGACAGTGTCCCCGCGTTTTCCTGCCGCTGGGGCTTCTTTCCGATTCCGCTTCTCGTACCAACTTCTTCGTCAGAATGCCGGAAAGATCGCGAGAGATTTTCGTTCCTTGCTACGCCAAATGAACACAGCGTAGCAACGCTACGCTGCGCTCAGAATACAACGCGAGGGGCGAAAAGATCCGCATGATTTCGGCAAGAGGATTCTTCGAATCCGCGCCGCCGTCGATGAAAGGAGAAATGGTATCAGCCCGTCTTTTTGCTCGTCTTCGGCTCCGCCCGCCGGATGGTCAGGTCCCCTGTCGCGCCCGGCGCGCAGACCACCTGCGCCGCCACCAGGCGCGCCCGCTCGGCGGCCTCCTGGGGCACCGCGCCGCCAACCAGCGAAATGGCCAGCGTCGTGGCGAACGCGTCGCCCGCGCCGGTGGTGTCCACGGGCTTTCCGGGCGTCCTGGCGGCCGGGTAGCGGAACCTGCGCGGCTCGCCTTTGTCGTTCAGCCGCCAAATTTCGCCGCCCTTGCCGCCGTCGGTCAGGGCCACCACGGCAAACGCGCGCAGGAGCTTCCCGCGCATCGCGTCCGACGCGGCTTCAAACTCGTCCTTGGTCAGGCACAGGCACGACGCTTCGCGCGTGGCGAAATCAAAGGGGAACTCCCCCTGCTCGCTAATATACTGCAAATCGTTCCGGGCGGCGATCCATGCCACGGACGCGTTCGGCTCGCCCGCCGCGCGTTCCAGAAACCGAATCGACGTGGCCGGGTCGCCGCAGTTGCACAGGATCATCAGCCCGGGCGCGCCGCCAAACAGACTGTCTGGCACTTCCGGCGGCTGGCTTCGGCAGGTGAAGATGAACCGCTCGCCATCCCGGCTGCGAAGAATCCAGGATTTTGCGGTGCCACGCCGCCGGCTCGTCCCGGATAGGTCCAAGCCGCGAATGCTCATCAGGTCGTCCCAGATCGCGTTGCCGTCCGGGTCCTCGCCGACACAGCAGCGGATGCGCACAGCCTCGGCCCCCAGTTGCGACAGGCACCGCACCGCCGCGTTATACGCCGCGCCGCCGATGCCCACACTCCGCTCGCCCAGCAGCGAGAAGCACGTGCCCGCCAGGGCTTCCTCGCCCTCCGGCATGTGCTGTTCCGGCAGGATGAACGCGCCCGGGCGCGATTCGTTCGGCGCGAACTGCCGCGGCACACTGACTTTGCCCCGCGCCCAGAGCGTTTCAAAGCCCGCGGGGATTTCATCGATCGCGTATGTCATATCCCGGACAACGCTGCCGACGACCAGCACGTTCGCCTGATCGAGCCAAGACTTCCGGCCCGCGTCCTGAGCGGATATATGTTGCGTCATAGATACCTCCTTCATTCCGCCCGCCGCGCGCCAGCGCGCGGGCGAAAAAACCACCTTGACGGCGGCGTGGTTTGATAAAACCGGACACCACAAAAGGATTTCGACAGAAATCCTTACCTCGATGGCGGCGCGGATTCGGAGAATCGGGCGCCATAAGGGGATTCCGCGAGGAATCCCTGCCTCTTTGTAGACTGTTAATCTATTAACGAGGGTACGTACAGCATAGTATAAAAAACCGTGTTCGTCAATTCGCGTTATTGCCAGCGCCAGGCTGTAAATAATGGGCGTGCGGTCAAAAAAGCGTGAAAAAAAGCGGAAAGGGCGAAAAACGCACCGAAAAAAAGCATCCATGGGGACATGTCCGGGTACAACGCAGCGTTGCACCGCGCGGGGTGCGCCGGCGCACCCCGAAGCGGGTATGGCGCGGATGCGCCTATGCTGGTGCAGCGCCACCTTTCGGTGCCGTTTTTTGACGGCGCGCGGCTTGGGTAACACCGCACAAAGGCGTGTCGCTGGCATCGCGAGAGATTTTCGCGCTGATCAAGGAGCCTGGAGGAAGCCGTAGCAGCGCTACGGCGACCGAAAGAGCGACACAGAGCAGCGCGGAAAGATCCGCGAGGACAGCGT
>JAVBOM010000007.1:0-129639 GCA_031550535.1 Eubacteriales bacterium | reverse complement strand
GTATCATCGCTTTGAGGTCTGCGCGTTCCGCTACCGTTAGGTTCACGTAGTATTTCTTTGCCATCTTTATCACCCTGGATTAGTTTACCACTTTTTCTACCCCTTGAATATCTCGATTTCCTGGCTTGGTGCGGTACTAGCCAGTGGTTTTCTGTATACAACAAACCGCCGGGAACGACCCTCCGGCGGTGATCGGCGCCAAAATGCGTGCGGCCAGCCATCGTTATAAGCAACCGATGAATGCGCGAAGAGTACACGTATGAAGCAACCCGACCTGCCGACGCAAGCGCGCCGGCCCGCGCATTTCCAAGGCTCACGCCGCAGCCGTTGATCGAAAACACGCTGCAGCGCGGGCCTCTTCAAGCGCCGCAAGGCAGCGCGCGGGTTATCCGCGCCGCGGCGGAAATGCCAAGCACGCAAACCATACCGCTTCTTTGACCGCCCGCGCCGCTGTTACCCGCGGTACACCCGCAGCGCGGGCTCTGGGTTATTGCTCGTCACAAGCCACGCGCCACAGTACCGCGCGTAGGCGGCGCTCTTCTCGTCGTCCGGGCAGTACGCCCACGGCAGAATGCCCATATCGAGGTAGTCGGCGACGCGCTCAGGCGTGAGCAGCTTCATCTCGATGCCGACGGCGGTCATGTGCGACAGCGTGCCCGAAAGGCCCGGCTCATAGTGCTGCATCACCGCACCGATGAACCCCTGCGTCGGCAGATCGTATTTTATATGGAAATACTTGAGAATATCGGCGTCAAAACAGGTGAACACACAGCGGGCGAGCAGCGCGTACCGCTCCAGCGCCTTCACCACCTTGTCCACGCATTCCTCCGTCTTGTCCTTGATCTCCACATTCAGCAAAACGTCCGGATGCTTCGCCATCAATTCGCAAAACTCCTCGAACGTCGGCACTTGAAGCCCCGCGAACTCCGGCGACAGGCGGCTGCCGGCGTCCAGGCACTTGATCTCCCGCAGCGTGTGCTCCCGGATCGGTCCGTGGCCGTCCGTCGTGCGGTCCAGCGTCAGGTCGTGCATCACGATCAGTTCGCCGTCCCGGGAGACGTTCACGTCCATCTCCAGCGAGTCCACGCCCAGTGCGATCGCCTTCTCAAACGAGAACAACGTGTTTTCGGGGTACACGGCCTTCATGCCGCGATGGCCGGAAACCAGCCTCTTTTCAGGATCCAACAGTCCCGGATGCACAAACATAGCTCTCTCTCCTTATTTTTGCAGCCTTCGCTGCCAGGATTCCGGAAGTTCCTTTTCGCACAGCACATCGTCCATGTCGTCGATCGTGCCGAGCGTGAAGAAGTATTCCTTGCCGATCTTGGACGACGCGCACAGCAGCACCTTGCGCTTCGCGTGGGCGAACATCGTCTGGCGCAGGAGCGATTCCTCCATGGATGTGTCCGTCATCCGGCCGTCCTGCGAAACGCCCCGGCACGAGAAAAACATGATGTCGGCGTTGATTTTCTCGATGAGGCTCTCCGCGTGGCGGCCGATGAAGCTGTAGGAGTTGTCGATCATGGACCCGCCGGTGACGAGCGTCTTGATATGCCGCTCGCCGAGCGCCAGCGCGACTTTCAGCCCGTTCGTCACCACGACCAGGTTGCTGTTCTCCGGCAGATGCCGGATGACGTGGTACGCGGTCGAGGACGCGTCGATGATGATGACGTTGTTCTCGGCGACGAGCTCCGCCGCCTTCTTGCCGATGATGTTTTTGGCCTCGGTCATCTCGTTCTCGCGCATGTACAGGGGCACGTCGCGGTTCGTCTGGCGGACCAGCACCGCGCCGCCGTAAATCCGCCTGACCACCCCCCGCTTTTCCATCGCCTCCAGATCCCTGCGGACGGTAGCCTCGCTGACGAACAGGCGGCCGGACATTTCCCGCACGGAAACCGGCCTGTCGCCTCCCAGCATGGCCAAGATTTGCTCAAATCGCTCAATCTCGAACATCATTCATCACCTGACACGAATTATATGCGCCTTCTGGTGAAAAAGCAAGTTCAGTTGTGCTCGACTTTGATTAAGTTTCAGGTTCGGGGTGATGATTCCGCAACCTGCCCGCCGCCCTTTGACAAGCGGCGCATACGCTCTTACAATGATTGCATAAGTTCGTGCATTTTTTTATATGAGGATGGTGTCCATGATTGATTTTGCATCCGCCGGGCTTTCGGCCCTGCTCTCTCCGGACGGGCATGATTGCGCGTGCGGCCGTCACCATCGCACTGGACTTCGCGATCTGCGCATCGGCGCGGGCGTGATTGCCGAGCTGCCGCAGGCGCTGGCCGTGGTCGGCGCGCGCCGACCGTTTGTCGTCTGCGATCCGAACACGCACCGTGTCGCCGGGGAGCGCGTCATGCGCGTCCTCCAGGACGCGGGTATCCAGGCAACCCTGTTCGTGTTTCCCGCGCACGGGGAGAAGATGGAGCCGGACGAATGGGCCGTGGGCAGCGTCTCCATGGCGTATGACCCCGCGTGCGACGTGGTGCTGGCCGTCGGCTCCGGTGTGGTGAACGACTGCTGCAAGGTGCTGGCGCACGTGGCGGGGAGGCCCTCCATGGTGGTTGCCACCGCGCCGTCCATGGATGGCTACGCGTCCAACTCGTCCTCCATGGTACGCAACCGCGTCAAGGAGACGCTGTACAACGCGTGCCCCGTGTCCATCATCGCCGATACGGACATCCTGCGCGAAGCGCCGATGCGCATGCTGCACGCGGGCTTGGGCGATATGCTGGCGAAATACATCTCCATCTGCGAATGGCGCATCGCGCACCTTGTCACTGGCGAGTACTACTGCGAGAACGTCGCGGGCCTGGTGCGCGCGTCGCTGAAGAAGTGTGTCACCGCCGCCGACGGGCTGCTCCGGCGCGACCCGGCGGCCGTGGAAGCGGTTGTGCTGGGCCTGGTGCTCTCCGGCGTCGCGATGAGCTACGCGGAGGTTTCGCGGCCCGCCTCGGGGCTGGAGCACTACTACTCCCATGTTTGGGAAATGATGGCGCTGGAGCGCGACGAGATCAGCGACCTGCACGGTATCCAGGTGGGCGTCGGCACGGCGCTGACGTTCCCGCTGCTGTGGCGGATGCGGGACATCACTCCGGACCGCGCGCGAGCGGAGGCGGCCATGCGGGATTTCGATCCTTTGGCCTGGGAAGCGGAGGTGCGGGACATTTTCGGCCATGTCGCGCCGACGATCATCGCGCTGGAGGGCGTCGTCCGCAAGAACGACCCGGCAAGACACGCCAAGCGGCTGGACAACATCATGAAGGGCTGGGAGGAGATTCGCGCGATCATCCAGGCGGAACTGCCGCCCGCGGAGGAGATCGACGCGCTGATGACCCGTCTCGGCATGCCGCGCACGCCGGAGGATCTGCATATCAGCGCGCTGGACACGCGCCGCGCGTTCCTCGGCTCCCGCGAGATTCGCGACAAATACCTGACCAGCTCTCTCCTGTGGGATCTGGGGCTGCTGCACGAATACGCGCCGCCCGCGGACGAGGCTGCGCATTTTTGATCGACTTTGCTCTCTTTATCGTGACGCAATGCGGAGTTGTCAACATATATGCAATGTGTTGACATCCGACGAGAATGTTTTGTATACTTTCTCTATGGAAATGCGAATTTGATGATCAATTTACATTCATTTTGCTTGTTTTCCAGGTTTGTGTGCGCGATACTAATCATCACCGGGGGTTCGCAAGGAATCCCCACCTTAGGAGGCATAAACGGTGGCGGAGATCCAATTCAAAAACGTATCCAAGTCCTTTGACGGCACAAAAGTGATTGAAAACCTGGATTTGGACATCCAGGACGGCAAATTTACCGTGCTGGTCGGTGCGTCCGGCTGTGGCAAGACGACGCTGCTGCGGATGATCGCGGGCATCGGCCCGGCCACGAGCGGGCAGATTTTCCTGGATGGCAAGGATATCACGGATCTGGCGCCGAGCAAGCGCGGCATCGCGATGGTGTTCCAGAACTACGCCATCTACCCCACGATGACCGTCCGCGAGAACATCGAGTTCGGCCTGAAGAACAACAAGGTGCCGCGCGAGGAGCGGACACGGCTGATTTCCGAATACGCGGACATCGTCGGCCTGACAGAGTACCTGGACAGAAAGCCCGGCACGCTGTCCGGCGGCCAGCGCCAGCGCGTCGCGCTCGCCCGCGCCATGGTGAAAAAGCCCCAGGTGTTCCTGATGGACGAGCCGCTATCGAACCTGGACGCCAAGCTGCGCGTGGCGATGCGGTCGGAGCTGATCGAGCTGCATAAGCGGCTGGATTCCACGTTCGTCTATGTCACACACGACCAGGTCGAGGCCATGTCCATGGCGGATGTGATCGTCCTGATGGACAAGGGGAAGATCCAGCAGGAGGCGTCCCCTGAAACCATCTACAACGACCCGAACAATGTTTTTACCGCGCAGTTCATCGGCACGCCGCCCATGAACATCCTGCCCATAGCGGGCGGCGTCCGGCTCGGTTTCCGCCCGGAAAAGGGCGTGCTGTGCAAGGAAGCCGGCACCGCGTTCTACCGCCGGCGCGGCAAGATCATCACCCGCGAGATGCTCGGCTCCGAGACGCTCTACAAGGTGCAGTTCGCGGACGGCACGGTGATGATCAAGGACCAGAAGGGCGCGTTCCGCGACGACGAGACGCTCGTCATTGAGGTGCAGGAGGAGGACCTGTATTTCTTCGACGCCGAGGGCATGCGCATCCGGCGCGACCGGCAAGAGGCGTTCACGGCGTGTCTGAAGACGGCGGGAGGGATGTGCGATGCCTAAGGCAACACCCGCCAAGGGAATCTGCGCGGCGGTGGCCATTTTAGGGCTCGCCCTGACGATTGTCGGCTTCCTGGGCAACAAGGTCCTCTCCGACGGCGCGAAGCTGCCCGCGTCCGCGCTGCTCGATTTTGTGTGCCAGGGCGGCGTGCCGCTGATGATCGCGGGCGCCGTGATGATGCTCGCGGGCCTCGTCTTTGGCAATGTCGCGCTGTTTGGCAAGGCGAAGCTCGGCTACTTCCTCCCCTACCTGCTCATCATCCCGGCCCTGGTGTTCCTGGTCGCTTTCACGCTGTACCCCATGCTCAACCTGCTGTACCTGAGCCTCTTCCAGGGCAACGTGATGCGGCCCACCAAGGCGTTTGTGGGCCTGAAGAACTTTAACACCATCTTTGTCGTCAAGCAGGATTTCCTGGTCGCGCTGAAAAACACGGCGGTTTACACGGGCGCGGTGGTCGTGCTGCTGATCATCTTCGCCGTGGTGTTCGCGCTGTGGATGTACAGGGACAGAAAGCTGAACCACTTCGCGCAGACGGCCCTGTTCACCCCCCACCTGATCGCCTCGGTGTCGTGCGCGTTCATCTGGTCGTGGATCATGGACCACAACTCCTACGGCATCCTGAATTCCATGCTGAAAACGTTCGGCCTCGCGCCCGTCCGCTGGCTGGAAACGACGCAGACCGCCATGATGTCCATCATCATCGTGAACGTATGGAAGTCCATCGGGTACTACGCGCTGATCGTGCTGTCCGCGCTGAAGTCCATTCCCACGGAGATCTACGAGGCCGCCGACCTGGACAACACGCCTAAGGTCAAGTGCTTCTTCAAGATCACGCTGCCGCTGCTGTCGCCGCAGCTCTTCTTCCTGCTGATTACGATCACGATCAACTCGTTCAAGGTGTTCGACTCCATCAATGTCATGACCAAGGGCGGCCCCGGCACCTCCACGGAGGTTATTTCCCGCTACATCTACGATTACGCGTTCCTGCGCAGCAACACGCTGGGCATCGGCGCGGCGGCGGGCGTGGTGCTGATGGCGCTGCTCATGGTGTTGACGCTGGTGTACTTCCGCGGTCTGGAAAGCCGCGTCCACTATCAGTAAAGGAGGAACGCACATGTCTCTATCGCAATTTATGGAAGAGAAGCAGGTCAAGCGCCGTCTGCGCAACTACCTGCCGCATCTGCCGGGCGACGTGATCAAGCTGATCGTGGTGCTGGCGTTTCTCTTTCCGTTCTACTGGATGTTCATCACGTCGTTCAAGACGTATTCCGAGGTGATCCGTTTCCCGCCGACGCTGTGGCCGAAGAACTTCACGTTCGGCAACTACACCAACGTATTCCTGCACCTGAATGTAGACCTGGGGCGGTACGCGCTCAACTCTGTCGCGATCACGCTGGCGGTCATTGTGCTGCAGCTCGTCATCATGGTGCCCGCGTCCTACGCGTTCGCAAAGTTCAAGTTCTTCGGCAAGGGGCTGCTGTTCGGTCTGGTGCTCGTGGCGTTCATGATCCCCACGCAGATCACGTTCATCACCGTGTATTTGCAGATGTCCTCCTGGGGCCTCATCCGGACGATCTGGCCGCAGATCCTGCCCTTTGGCGCAAACGCGTTCGGCATCTTTCTGCTGCGCCAGGGGTTCATGCAGATTCCGGATGAAATTGTGGAATGCGCGAAGCTGGACAACGCCAATGAGTTCAAGATCATGACGCGCATCCTGCTGCCGATGGCCCGTTCCAGCATGATTACGATTGCGCTGTTCTCGTTCGTGTCGCACTGGAACTCCTATTTCTGGCCACTGGTGATGACCAACAGCGAGGCGGTGCGCCCGCTGACGCTGGCGATTGAGAAGATCAAGGACGCGGAGATGGGCATCCAGTGGAACACCATCATGACCGCGAACGTGATCCTCGTGGTGCCGGTGCTGATCGTGTTCGTTTTCGCAAGCAAGAAGATCATCCAGGCATTCGCGTACAAAGGCATGAAATAACTCCCAACACGTTTCCTTTGCGGGATTGGAACACCAACCCCGTTAGATAAGTGGCCGCTGAAGCATCAATTGGCGGCTCCCAAAGGAAAAAAATCATCAAACGGAGGATTTGCGAGATGAAGAAATGGTTTGCCTTGTTCCTGGTCCTGTGCATGTCTTTCTCGATGGCCGCCGCCCTTGCGGAGAAGGCCCCCATCACCGTCGAGATCTGGCACACCCGCGGCTCCGGCAAGAACCTGGAGATGATCCAGAGCTCCGTCGCCACGTTCAACGAGACGATCGGCAAGGAGAAGGGCATCGAGGTTGTTGAGGTGTACCAGGGCGGATACCCGGACACCCTGACCAAGACCATGAACGCGATCGCGGCCGGCGAGCAGCCGGAGCTGGTCGTGCTTGAGCGCGCGGCGGGCGTGCCTGTGATGGCCGCCGACGGCGTGCTGGCCGACCTGACGCCGTACGTTGAGGCGAGCGGGCTGGACATGGAGAACTTCGCGCCGATCCTGCTGGCGTACTCCTATGACGCGGAAGGCCAGTTGATCTCCCTCCCCTACATCCGCTCCACCCCCGTCTACTACTACAACAAGACCATGTTTGACGAGGCGGGCATCGAGGCCCCCAAGACCATCGACGAGCTGGTCGCGGCCGGCCAGGCGCTGACCAAGGTGGACGAAGCCACCAAGGAAACGCTGGTGTACGGCTTTGCCATGCACAATGACCCGGCGTGGTTCCAGCAGAACATGCTGGTGCAGCTCGGCTCCAACGTCTTCTCCGAGGACGGCCTGTCCGTGCCCGCGCTGGAGGACGGCTCCATGCTGAAGGTGCTCGGCGCGTGGCGCGAGTGGGTCGACGCCGGCTGGTGCTGGCCGTTCGTCTCCACCGATGCCGAGACGACCATGAAGGAAATGTTCTACCAGGGCAAGGCTGCCAGCTTCTTCGCCTCCTGCGGCGGCCTGGCCAACGTGCTGCTGGCCGCGTCCGAGGCCGAGACCCCGTTTGAGGTCGGCGTGGCCTTCCTGCCGACATGGGACACCCCGGCGGCTCCGATGGGCGGCGGCAACGTGGCCATGATCGAAGAGGGCAACAGCCAGGAAGAAAAGGATGCCGCGTGGGAGTTCCTCGCGTTCCTGATGACGGACGAGCAGATCGCGCAGAGCGCCGCGTTCACCGGCTACCTGCCGACCACCAAGACCTCCACCGAGACGGACATCATCCAGAAGCTGTGGGCGGAAAACCCGCAGTACAAGGTGGCGTACGAGCAGCTCTCCATCGGCCAGGAAATCCCCTACAGCGAGTACAAGTCCGACTTTGAAACCGCGTGGCGTTCCGCCTGCTCGCTGCTGATCCAGGACCGCAGCATCGACGCGGAGCAGGCTGTCAAGCAGCTTCAGGACGAGGCGTCCATCATCTTCCCGTAAAGCGCGTCCGGCGCAATCCATAACGCAACGCAGAGGGGCCGCTCCGTGTGGGGCGGCCTTTACGATTTTGAAAGGAGTTTTGCATGAAAAGGACTGTATCCGCAGTTCTCGCGGCGTTCATTGCCCTGTGCCTGCCCGGCGCGGGCCTCTCGGAGGAGGCGTACATTCTGCTGAAAGGTGATCTGCACTGCCACAGCTCTTTTTCGCACGATAGCGATGTCAAGGCGGAGCAGGTAATCTCGGATTCCGTCACGGCGGGGTATGATTTCATCGCGCTGACGGAGCACAACACGCTGCGGCACCTGAAGGAGGATCACTCCACAGAGGATCTGATCGTCCTGCCGGGGTATGAGCTGACGCTTCAATCGGGGCACTACAACGTGTTCGGCCTGCGGGACTTCGCGCAGCGCGCGTCGATGGCCAAGGCGGAGCTTGTTACCTACCTGGCCTCCCTCAAAGAGCAGGGCGCGCTGATCCAGGTCGATCACCCCAATGACGCGAAGTACTACTCGCGCTACGGATACGAAATGGATGTGGACATGATCGAGGTGTTCAACGGCGCGGTGCGCGAGGACGACCTCAAAACGCTGGACGAGTATCAGGCGCTGCTGGCGGAAGGCCGTAAGGTGATCCTCACCGGCGGCACGGACGCGCACAAGAACCACACCCAGCGCCTGGAATTCAACTGCGTGCTGGCGACGGAAAAGACATCCGAAGCGATCCTGGAAGCGATCGCGGCGGGCAGGCTGTATGTCACGATGGGCGCGGACGGCCCGGCGCTGTCGCTCACATGCGGCGAAGCCGTGATGGGCGCGACCGTATCGGCTGCGACGGACAGCGAGGTGATCGTGGAGGCGACCGGTCTTCTGCCCGGCAGCGTCGTGAAGATATACGGCGATGCGGGCATGGTGCGGGAGTCGGCCACCGTGGCATCGGACACCGTGACGGTGTCGCTGAAGCCGGAGGGCATGAAGTTCGTGCGCGCCGAGGTGTGGTCGGCCGCGGGCGAAGTGCTGGCCGCGTCCAACCCGATTTATTTCGAATAGAGCCGGTTGGCGGCGAACAGAGCGGAAAACGTTCCGCGCGGCAGGGTGCACGATCGCCCTGCCGCTTGTTTTTTCCCACAGGGGCAGCGTATAATGAGCACAATGCGTGCGCCACGGGTAGCCGAGTGGAGGTCGGGCTTGCGACCATCGGGGATAAGGTAGGGATTTCGAGAGAAATCGCTACCTCACCCACGCGCACAACCGGGCCGCCCAGGCGCTGTACGGGAAAGCAGGCTATCAATAGATCGGCGAGATGCTCTCGATAAGTCCCTATAGTCACACAAGGCATATTCCCATTGCAAAAGGAGCGAAACGTATGAACGAAACACGGCTGGCCCGCGTGCGCGCGCGGATGGAGCAAGAGGCGATCGACACGCTGATCGTCGCGTCCCCGTCGTCCATGTACTACCTGACCGGCCACTGGATGCGCCCGGACGAACGGCTGCTGGCCCTGGTGATCACGGCCGGCGAGGCGGTCCTGCTGCACAACGCGGTGACGCTCGTGCCGGACGCGCTGCCAAGGGTGCCCTTCACGGACGCGGACGACGCCCCCGCCATCCTGGCCGCGCGCATCGCGGGCACCCGCGTCGGCGTGGACGGCAACTGGCCCAGCCGCTTCGCGCTCGGGCTCGCCGCGCGAAACCCCGGGCTGACGCTCACAATCGCTGGCTGCGTGGAGGCCGCGCGGATGGTCAAGGACGCCGGGGAGATCGAGCGGCTGCGGCACGCCTCGCGCGTGACGGACGCTGTGTTCGCGGAGTGCCTGCCCCTCCTGCGCGAGGGCATGACGGAGGTCGAGTTCGGCGCGCTGATCGCCGCCGCTTTCCAGGGGCACGGCGCGGGGCGCTTTCCCGGCGATCCGATGGTCTGCTTCGGCCCCGGCAGCGCCAACCCGCACCACAGCCCCGGCGGCTACGCGCTGCGCCGCGGCGACACGGTGATGGTGGACACCGGCATGCGCATGGACGGCTACTACAGCGACATGACGCGCACCGTGTTCTTCGGCGAACCACCGACGGCAATGCGCGAGGTGTACGAGGTGGTGCTGATGGCCAACCACGCCGCCCTCGCGAGCGTCCGGCCGGGCGTTCCCCTGGGTGAGATCGACCGCGCGGCCCGGTCCGTTATTGAGGCGGCGGGGTTCGGCGATTACTTCACGCACCGGACGGGTCACGGCATCGGCATTGACGGCCATGAGGAACCCTCCGTGTCGCCCGGCAGCGCGATGCTGGCCGAGCCCGGCATGGCGTTCTCCATCGAGCCGGGCGTGTATCTGCCGGGGTGGTTCGGTGTGCGCGTGGAGGACCTCGTCGTGGTGACCGAGAGCGGGTGCGAGGTGATTACGGGGTGCCCGAAGGAGATGCGCGTGATGGAGTGATCCGCGCCGCGCGTCCGAGATGGCGGCGCTGATTGGAACAATCGGGCGCCATGAAGGGATTTCGCAAGAAATCCCCTCCTCCTACCGGCTATACTGCCCGGAGAACAGCTCCAGCACATACGCGTCCTTCTGCGGCAAGCCGGGCGTGCTCTCCGCTTGCCGCGCGGCTTCCTCGCGGTCATACTCGATCTGGATGATCGTATGCGCGAGCGGGCAACGCGCCTCCCCCGGCTCGCCCTCCAGGATGGCGTAGGCGGGGTACGGCTGCCACGCGAGCGGGTTGCCGACGCTGCCAATGTTCAGCAGCGTGCCAAGGCGGTTGATCTGCTCATAAAACGGATAATGGATGTCCGCGAAGCCGACGATGTTTGGCCCATAGCCGTCGTCCGTCTCAAAGAGCCGCTGCCGCGTTTCCAGCGGCGAGTCGGCGTAGACGAGGTCCGGGGTGACGGGCCTGCCGTGCACCAGACGGACCTTGCGGCCGGACAGCGTGAAGCGGTGCTCCATCGGCAGCGCCCGAAGCCGCGCCAGCCGGCTTTCGCCCAAGCGCCTCCGCGCCCAGGACGCGCCGGGAAAGCGGGCGTCCAGCACCGCCTCGTCCCAGTTGCCCATCAGCACCACGTCGCAGCGGTCCATGGCCCAGTCCATCGCCTCGGCGGGGCGGGGACCTTTCCCCACCATATCGCCCAGGCAATACACCGCGTCCACAGAGCGCCTCGCGATATCCGCGTCCACTGCCATCACCGCCGGCATGTTGCCGTGCAAATCCCCTATCAACGCAATTCTCATGGCAGCCAGTATAGCATGTGTATAGGGAAAAAGCCATCACCATTGACACGCCCTTTCCCTTTTGCGATACTGGTATCATACACACAAGAGGGGGCGACGCCATGCACGCGGTCACACAGGCGGTCATTGGGCAATATCAGGTGCGGAAAACGCGGCGGCAGAAGGCGGCTTTCCGCGCGTTTCTCCGGGACGCGCTCGCCGGGGAGGGCATCGCTTCCACCGAGGAAGTCTCCCCGGTCATCAAGAGCGCGAACGTCGTTGTGGGCGATGTGAACAAGGCGGACTACGTCTTTACCGCGCACTACGACACCTGCGCGGAGCTTCCTCTGCCGAACTTGATCGCGCCAAAAAACCTGTTCGTCTCCCTGCTGTACCAACTCCTGCTCGGGGCGTTCCTGGTCGTGGCCGGCATGGGCGCGGGTGCGCTGATGGGTTTGCTTTTTCGCAATCCGTGGATTTCCATGGCCGTGTCGGAGCTGGCGTTTCTCGGAATCCTCGCGCTGCTGCTGTTCGGCCCCGCCAACCGGCGCACCATGAACGACAACACATCCGGCGTGGCGGTGCTGCTGGAGGCGATGCTGTCAATGTCCCCGGACGCGCGGAAGCGCGCCGCCTTCGTGTTTTTCGACAATGAGGAACTGGGCATGCTCGGCTCGTCGTTCTTCAAGAAGCAACACACGCGCGCCATGGCGGACAAGCCGCTGATCAACTTCGACTGCGTGTCCGACGGGGATCACGTGCTGTTTGTCACGAGCCGCGCGTTCCGGCAGGACGCGATGCTCGTGCGCCGCGTGGAGGGCGCGCTCTCGCTGCCGGACGGCAAGACCGTGGAACTCTGCCCCGCCTCGCGCGCGTTTTACCCGTCCGACCAGATGCATTTCAAGGTTTCGGCCGGTGTGGCCGCGCTCCGGCGCGCGCCGGGCATCGGGCTGTACCTGGGCCGCATCCATACCCGGCGGGACACGCGGTTTGACGAGCGGAACATCGCGGCGCTGGCGAGCTTCGCGCAGGCAATGTGCGACGACGGCAGGGCCAAGTAAAGGCGGCATACGCTGTTTTCAACAGCCGACGCGGGAAGCGCGCAAAATCCCGGGGAGGCTTTGAGGGGTCGCGAACGCGCTTCCGCATTGTCGTGCTCTCCCGTTGGTCGATCACTCTGTGCCGAGGCGAACCTTCACCTCGCTTCATCGCCCACAGGGCGCGCTCGGTTCCGGTTTTGTGCCGGTTGGCACCTTCGGGTCGCTTCATCCCGCGCCCTTCGGCATTGTCGCGCTGTGCGCGTTCGCGCCCATCGCTCTGTGCCGCAGGGCAACTCCAGGTCGCTTTATCCCGCACAGCGGGCGCTCCCTTCCGGTGCAGCGGGCGCTTCCCTCTGGTGTGCCCGGAAATTCCGCAGAATTTCAGGTTCCGTCCCCCGTAACCCTGCCCCCGGGGGATTCTGAAGGGGGCCGAAGCCGCATTCCGTCAGTGGCGGAATGAAACGCGGCGCAGGCCTGGTAGGCCACAGAGCGATACGCAGTAGCGCGACAATGGCCTACCGCGGATCGCGCCCCCTTTTCATCCGCGAAGCGGACCAAAGTCCCCCCTACGCACCCGCATAATTGTGGGTTCTCTCCGCATATGCTCGGGGTGAGAAGCGAGCGGAAAGGAGGGACGCGAAGTGGTCAAGGATGCCGCTGAGGGCAAACGTCCGCCAACGCGCGCACATTCCGTCGTCATGGAGGACCGCAAACGCGCTGTGCTCACGGGCGTGACGGACGTGGCGAGCTTCAACGAGCAGGAAGTGATCATGCTCACCGAGGAAGGAGATATCTCGCTGGTGGGCGAGGGATTGCATATTGCGCATCTGAATCTGGAAGAGGGCAAGCTGACCGTCGAGGGGAGAATCGCCGGCATTGAGTACGGCGATGCGCCGTCGCAAAAGCGGGGCGGCATCCTGGCGCGCATGTTCCGCTGATATGGCCTATCCAGTGGGGATGGGAGGGCTGTCCGGCATGTTTTCATCCGCCGGGCAAGCGCAGGCGTTTCTGGCAACGGTGTACGCGGGTCTCGCGGCGGGCGTGGCGTATGATTTGCTGCGCCTGCTGCGCCTTTCTTTGAAGGCGGGGCGGGTAGTCACGGCGCTGCTCGACCTCGTGTTTTGGGTCATCACGGCGGCGCTCGTGGCGGTGGCGACCGCGCTCTCCGGGGCGAAGGGGCTCAGGCTTTATCTGCTGCTGGGCGCGGCGTGCGGCATGCTGCTGTGGGCGGCGGGCCTCCGGCAGATCATGCGCGGGGCGGGGCGGCTGGTTTTACGCGCCTTGCCGAAGCCTCAGGCAGGAAAGCGGGTGCGGGGCGGAGAAATAACCGCTTCAACGGCGCAGACCGATTCCCCCGATGCCTCCCAGGTACGCCCTGTGGCAGGGGTGAAGCCCGCGCCCGGGGAAATACCCGCCGCGACACCGCCGCCCGGAAAGAAACGGCGCGCGCGCGGCAAAAAGGAGGCCGCACGCGTTGCCCAAGAAAGAAGCCCTGCGCCGTGAGGTCACGATACAGGTACGCTTTATCGCATTTCTGCTGATCGTCGTGTCCATCGTCTGCGGCATTTTCGCGGCGGTGAAGAGCGCGCAGGTGCGCCGCCTGCAGGCAGAGGCGGCGGAGGTTCAGACGCTGGTGCTGGAGGCCAAGGCGAAGTCCGAGGAGCTCCAGCGCCGCCTTGCGTTTACGGAAACGGACGAATATATCGCCCAGGAGGCGCGCCAGCGGTTCGGGTACATGGAGGAGGGCGAGATTCGCTTTGTCCTGGAGGGTTCCGCCGCCGCGAACGCCCCGCAGCCGCTCATCGTGCAGACGCCCACGCCCGCGCCCTCCCCCACGCCCGAGGAAACGAACGCGCCGGTGAGTACGGTTGCGCCGTAGGCGGAGGACGTGATACGAAAGCGCCACGATGTTTTCAGGGCATACTGAAGGTGCACATCGTTGTCTTGCCGGAGGGAACTGCCCGCCGCGCGGGATGAGGCGATCCACAAACGCCTAAGCCGCCCCGGGAAACGCCCTCCCGGCCAGCCGCAATTCATTATGCCCGCTATACGCTATGATTAGAAAGGAAAACCGGATGTTACACGCCGTCATTGGCATTGGTTCCAACTCCACCCGCTTGCTCATCGCCAACATTGAGGAAGGAAACGTCTCCCCCGTGCTCCGCGTGCGGGAGGGCACGCGCCTGTTCGCCGGGCTGACAGCTGGCGTGCTATCCGGGGAGAGCATGCGGCGCACGGCCGCCGCCGCCGCGGGCTTTGCCGCGCGCGCAAGGGAGGCGGACGTCCAGAGCTTGTCCATCATCGCCACCAGCGCCGCGCGCGACGCCGAAAACGGCGCGTCCTTCTGCGATCTGGTCGAGGCGCTGGCCGGCGTCCGGCCGCAAATCCTCACCGGCGAGGAGGAAGGGCGGCTGTCGTTCCTGGGTTGCGCGGGGACGGGCTATTGCGGCATGCTGGACCTGGGCGGCGGGTCCACGGAGATCGCCGTCGGCGGGGAGAGCCGCACCATCGTCGCCGCCAGCGCGCAGCTCGGCGCGGTACGCCTCTCACAGGAGGTCCCGGACCTGACGGGCGGCGGGCTCGACCTGGCCCTCTCGCTTTCCGAGGCGCGCGCGGCCGAGGCATGGGCCAGCGTCGGCGCGGCGGAAAAGCCGGTGGACTGGTACGGCGTCGGCGGCACCCTCACGTGCCTCGCGTCCATGGACATGCGCCTGCCCATGTTCGACCGCGACGCGGTGGACGGTCACCCGCTCCGGCGCAGCGCCGTGGAGGGCTGGGCGGAGCGCCTCGCCGGCATGACGGTGGAACAGCGGCGGGAAATCCCCGGCATCCTGCCGCAGCGCGCGGACATCATCGCCCACGGCGCGGCGGCGCTGCTCGGTGTGATGCGCGCGCTCGGCCTGGCGCGCGTGACCGTCAGCAACCGCACGAACCTGGACGGCTTCCTGCGCGATCTCGCGAGCGCGAACGCGGTCGACACGCGCGTGCGGCAGGTGCAGTCGTATTACGACGCGTCTGTCGAGCAGGAATGGGACCGCCTGGAAAAAAGTCCGTTTGAGTTTGAGATCAACAAGCGATACATCGACCGGTACGTCAAACCCGGGGACCGCGTGCTGGATGTCGGCGGCGGGCCGGGGCGGTACAGCCTGCACCTGGCGGCGCGCGGCGCGGAGGTGACGCTGGTGGACCTGTCGGGCGCGAACATCGCGTTTGCGCGGGACAAGGCTATCGGTGCGGAGGTCAATATCCGCGCGCTGCAGGGGGACGCGCGGGACCTGGACGCCGCGCTTGGCACGGCGGACGCGGGCGCGTACGACGCCATCCTGCTGATGGGCCCGCTGTACCACCTGCTGGACGAGGGCGACCGCGTCCGCGCCGTGGAGGCGTGCCTTTGGCGGCTGAAACCGGGCGGCGTGCTGTTCGCGGCGTTCATCTCCACGGTCGCCGCGATGATCTACGCTGCGCGCGAGCTGCCCGAGAGCATTCTCTGGGAAGGCGAGGACACGCTGCTCTACGAGCGCATCCTGGCGCGCGAGGACTACGCGGGCCCCGCATTCACGCAGGCGTACTTCATCGCGCCGGAGCGTGTGGCGCCGTTCATGGCGCGGTTCCCGCTGGCAAAGCTGCACCTGATCGGCAGCGAGGGCATCGCCGCGCCGTTCATGAAAACGCTGGGCGACACGCCGCCGGATGTCAGGGCGCGGTGGCTGGCGCTCAGCATGGCCATGTGCGAACGCGAGGATTTCCATACCTTCGCGGAACATTTTCTCTACATCGGACGAAAAAAGGAGGACGAAACATGAAGGTGCTCTTGCTCAACGGCAGCCCGCACGCGAAGGGCTGCACGTACACGGCGCTGCGGGAAGTGGCGAACGCCCTTGAGGCCAACGGTGTTACAGCTGAGATCATTCACGCGCTGCGCGGCCCTGTGCATGGCTGCATCGCCTGCCGCAAGTGCTCGGAGACCAGCCGCTGCGTATTTGACGACGACGGCGTCGACGACGCCATCGAGGCGATGCAAAGCGCGGACGGGCTGGTGATCGGCTCCCCCGTGTACTACGCCGCGCCGAACGGCGCGTTCCTCGCCTTCCTGGATCGGATGTTCTACGCCGCGGGAAGCACCTACGCCTACAAGCCGGGCGCGTCCGTCGTATCCGCGCGGCGCGCGGGCACCACGGCATCGTTTGACGTGCTGAACAAGTATTTCCTGATCTCCAACATGCCCCTCGTGCCGTCGCAGTATTGGAACATGGTGCACGGCAACACCCCGGACGAGGTGCGGCGCGACGCGGAAGGGCTGCAGACCATGCGGACGCTCGGGCGCAACATGGCCTGGATGCTGAAGTGCATCGCCGCAGGCGATCCGCCGCCGGCGAAGGAAGAGGAGCGGAAGCGAACGAACTTTATACGGTAGGGCGGCAAATTGTGTGAAGATGGGGCTGTCGCGCCGGCTTATGCGAGCGCGACAGCCCCTTGTCCATCAGTTTTCATTGCCGGACGGCAAAGATTGCATGAGGGCATAGAAATATTCCGGCTCACCGGTACGAAAATAGTCAAACCAGGATTCCAGCGTGTTGGATTCAAAAACGCCTACACGTTCAATAATTTGCTTTGCCCACAGCAGCGCGCCGGTGCAGCTTGCGGTAATCAAGCTGCTATCCGCCACGGAGGGCTTGTCCACATAAAAACCTTGCCCTTTGTAAGCGGGCGCAAACATTTCAAGAAACCCCGGCCCATTGCTGGTATGCGGACACTTGTCCAAAAGCCCGGACTTCGCAAGCGCAACGGTGGCCCCGCAGATTGCACCCACCGTAGCGCCTAAAGAGAGCAGCTCGCCCGCCTTTTCGATGATCGCGCCGTGCTTTGGGTCGTTCCATGTATCCGCGCCCGGCAACAGCAGCACGCTCGTTTCACTCATGGCAATATCATCAAGCACGCAGTCGGGCACAATTGTCAGCCCGCCCATTGTGTTGATTGGCTCTTTTGAACAGCTAACCGTTCTGATCGGTATGCGCCGCTCTCCCCTTTTGAAAAACCGGCCGGAGTTCAGTTCCGAAGTAACATATCCCAATTCCCAGTCGGCCAAGGTATCAAGAACGTAGACATACACTGTGTGCATAAGTTACCTCCGCTTTCATCTGTCATGATAGTATAGCACGCCAAACACGACAACAGCGCGTCAAGTTTATCTGCCCTTTGACAGGATGTTTTGCGTGATTTTCAAAACGCTATCCCTCGGCTGTTTCACCAATGGCGGCGCTGATTTGGAAAATTGGGTGCCGTAAGGGGATTCCGCCAGGAATCCCTACCTCTGCAGTATGACGCAAAAAGGAGCCGCCATGCTGGTTTTTGCCGGCACAACAGCCCCTTTGTTCAGTCCGCAATGATTCGGCTTAGAACACGAAGTACGTCTCGTCCTCGCGCTCCTCTTCCGGCGCGCCGATCGTCTCCGGCATCTCCGTGCTGGGCGTGGGCGCAGGGTTCGCCTCGTCGTACTTCGGGAAGCTGAAAAGCTCCTCGCCGGACGCGCGGTCGTACACGCAGACGGCCGTGGGCATCATGGTGTCCTGATACGTCAGCGTGTCCGCGTTATAGCCGAACACGACGATCGCCTTGGACTTCGCGGGCGCGATGTGCGTCCACATGGCGGCGTTCGAATCGAAATCAATCACCTTGCTCTGCGAGGACAGATCGGCCGGCGCCGCGTAGATGGCCTTGTTGACGAAGTACAGGATTTCATCCTTGCTGCCGCCCATGATCAGGCGGGACAGTGTGCTGCCCTCCAGCGTGATCGTCTTGCGGTCCGCGCCGTCAATCGGGTAGGCAACGAGCTGGTGACCGTCGCCGTTATACGCGTAGATGTACTGGCCGAAGCGCGGGCTGTTCAGGTAGATGGGCGGGCCATCCTTCGCCAGCAGCGTGCCCTTCTTGTTGCCGATCTTCAGGGAGTAGATCTGCGCCTGGTTGTTGCCCGTGGCGTAAATGCGGTATCCCTCGTACAGAAGGCTGGTGAAGTGCGCGGGGTTGGGCTTGTCCAGGCTCGTGGCCTTTTTGCTGCTGCCATGATACCAGTACTCGCCTTCCGTGCCGTTGGCCGCGAGCGTCAGGAAGTAAACATCGCCGTCGTCGCCCTTGATCGCGTCGTACATCTTCTTATCGCTCTTGGTCATATCCTTGATCTCGGTGGACTTCTTCTTGGAGATGTCATAGCGGTTCAGGCAGTAGGGGTTAGCCTTGGTGACATACAGGAACGTGCTGCTTTCCTCCACGAACGCGCTCTGGATATCCGTCAGCAGCTCCTCGGGGTTGCCGCCGCCGATGGGAACGCTGTAGAGCGAGTGCGTCGTGCGCTCGCCGTCGGTGTAGCCCAGGAAGTACACGTTCGAATCGTCCGCGTGAATCAGGCGGGCGGGGTAACCGTCGCTGATCTCAAGGATCGGCCCGTTCGCGCAGCTGCTCACCGCGTACAGACCCCAGTGACGGGTGACTCCTTCTTCCATCGGGCAGAAGAAATACGAATCACTGCTGTTGGATACTAAAACGCCGCCCATCAACTGCATATCGCGGTTTGTCACCTCCGCGACGGCTGCGGATGAAACCAGCAGCGCAAGCATCAACGCCAAGGCACCAATTTTTTTTAGCATTGCGGGTTATCCTCCTCATTCACGCGTCAAGAAATTACGCATATCATACCAGAATTCCGAAATCGTGGCAAGCAAAGGGGGCATTGGAAGATCGTGGCCGCTTGCCCCGGCTCACTCGTCCTCATCCTCTTCCTCGGGCAGGTCGCCGTTGTGGTATACGTTTTGTACGTCGTCCATATCGTCAAGCGCATCCAGCAGCTTGCCAATCTTTTCCAGGGTCTCCGGGTCGTCAATCGCGGTCGTGTTCTGCGGGACGCGCGTCAGCTCCGCGGAGAGGAAGGTGCAGCCCTGTGCCTCCAGCGCCAGGCGCACGGCGGAAAAGTCCGTCACCTCGGTAAAGACCTCAAACGCGTCGTCCAGAGCCTGCATATCGCTCGCCCCGGCCTCCAGCGCCATCTCCATCGCGTCATCCTCGGTCATGCCGGGCTTTTTATCGATGACGATCAGGCCCTTCCTGTCGAACATCCAGCCGACGACGTTCGTCGCGCCCAGGTTTCCGCCAAACTTGTCGAAATAGTGCCGGATATCGGACGCCGTGCGGTTGCGGTTGTCCGTCACGCACTCGACAATCACGGCCAGGCCACCCGCCGCGTACCCCTCGTACACGATTTCCTCGTAGTTGACCGTGCCGAGCTCGCCCGCCGCCTTCTTGATGGAGCGGGTGATGTTGTCGTTGGGCATGTTGTTGGCCTTCGCCTTGGCGACCACGTCGCTCAGTTTGCTGTTGGTGGATGGGTCGGACCCACCCTCCCGGACGGCAATGGCGATTTCACGGCCGATCTTGGTAAAAATCTTCCCGCGCGCGGCGTCGGCCTTGCCCTTTTTATGCTTGATGTTCGCCCATTTGGAGTGCCCTGACATGGAAAAACCCTCCCATTATGCTTTCCGATTGGAGCATCGACTCATATTACGACATCGTATCACAAAAGCACACCGCGCGTCAATTACACCGCAACCAAACCGATGCACAATCCTACCAAAGCAATTACCAATCAAAAAGCCCCGCGCGTTCGCACGCGCGAGGCCGCTCCATAGTATAAGACGTTACTGACCGGCGTTTTCTGCCATTTGTGCCTTATATTTTTCATACGCAAGCCTGACAAGCGATTTATCCTGCGTATAAGTAATCATATCCAGCGCAGCCTGGACGGGATACCATCCCCCATCCTTGAACCCCTGCTCAAACGCGATGCGGTATTCCGGCCTCGGCGCGTGCATGGTGTACCACATCACCCGGTTGCAAACGGGGGTGCGGCGGGTCACGGAATAGAACTCATAATTGGTTTCCCCGACGGCCTCCAGGATGCCCGCGTCAACGCCCGCTTCAGCCTGTACGCGCGCCACGGCCACCTCCTGCTGCGATGCGTTCCCGCGCACCACGCCCTTTGGCAGCACCCACTCGCCTTTTTCGTTTTGAAGCAGAAACACGTCGTCCCCGCAAAACACAACCCCGCCCGCGCATTTACGAAACAGCATACGGCTTCCTCCCTTCGGTTATTTTTTGATGGCGGCGCTGATTTATAAAATCAGGCGCCATCAAGGGATTTCGCCAGAAATCCTTTCTTCATTATTATTTTACAGGATTTTGACGCTGTTTGCAAGGCAGGTGTTCTTAATTTAGGTTGCCCCTTTACTTGTGTAACCCACGCGTAAACAGCGGCGCGCCGTGACCCCGGGCGGCTCACGGCACGACCAGCATATTTTTCAATTGATCCTTATCTGTCACGTCCACGAACGACTCCGGCACCTCGCCCACGATGATCGATTCCGCCACCGGCACGTGCGCCGTCACGGCGGAGACCTGCGACCCCGTCGGGATGACCATCTGCACCGTGGCGGTGAGCTGCAAAAAGATGCGGTGGCGCGTCTGGTTGATGCCCGCCGATGTAAACTCGCTGACAAACTCCGTGGACACCGCGCCGACCGGCACGATGCGCACGCGGACCGACGGCCCGCTGCCCGCCAGCAACTTGCTGCCCAGCGCCGCGCCTAGCGGGATGGCGATGCCCTGCGCCGCGAACGAGTCGATGTTCCGCTGCACAGTCAGCGCCACCTGCGTGGACAGCTCGTTCATGCGGGCGGTGTTCGCCTGCATCATGGACACGCGGCCGTCTTTGTCCAGCACGACGTTCATCAGGTCGCTGTACACGCCGCCCTCGCGCATCACCTCAAAGACCGCGTTGTTCATCGCCTGCACGCCCATCACGCGGGCGCGCGCCTCGGCCATGGTCAGGATCACCGGGCGCAGGTTCACATCCGCCCAGATGAACAATACCAGCGGTATGACCACCACCAGCGACAGCCGCCAGACCAGGCCGCGCTTTTTGCGGTAGGTTTTTGTCCGAAACGCGCCGGTTTTGGCCGTTTTCCCTCCCGACTGCCTCGGCAGACTTGATTTCCCCTGCTGCGTGAACATGCGGCATCCCCCCGCATAGACTACGCCCTCCCCGCCGTTTTCAGAACTGGCGGGCGCGCGGCACTTGACAGCGGCGGGCTGAGGCGCTATCGTTATCATAAAGTTCACACGAAGGAAAGGATTCCTTACGGAATCCTCTCATGGCGCCCGATTTTTCAAATCAGCGCCGCCGTTAAGGAAAGGATTCCTTGCGGAATCCTTTCCTGGCGCCCGATTCTCCGAATCGCGCCGCCGACAAAAAACACGAGGGGGAAAACACATGCCAAAACCTGTATTGGTGGTGATGGCGGCGGGCATGGGCAGCCGCTTTGGCGGTCTGAAGCAGATACAGCCCGTCGGCCCGCACGAGCAGGCGCTGATGGATTATTCTCTGTATGACGCCCGACGCGCGGGGTTTGAGGAGGCTGTGTTCATCATCAGCCCCAAGATGGCGCGAGACGGCTTTGAGGCCGAGCTCCGCGCGCGCGTGGGCGGCGGCCTGGCTGTTCGCTGCGCGGTGCAGGACCTCGCAGACGTGCCCGAAGGGACCGCCGTGCCGGACGGGCGCGCAAAGCCCTGGGGCACGGGCCACGCGGTGCGCGCGTGCCGGGGCATGCTACACGCGCCGTTCGCGGTCATCAACGCGGACGATTACTACGGCCCTGGCAGCTTTGCGGCGATCCACGCGTTCCTCTCGGCCAGGCCGGAAGGCGAGGCGCGGCGGTACGCCATGGTCGGGTATCAGATCCACAACACGCTCTCCGAAAGCGGTTCCGTGGCGCGGGGCGTATGCCGCACGGACGCGGACGGGCGGCTCGTGGAGATACATGAGCGGACGCACATCATCGCCACGGTGGACGGCGCGCTGTATACCGAGAACGGCCAGATCTACCATAAGCTGCCGGACGACACCATCGTCTCCATGAACATTTGGGGGTTCACGGCGGACTTCATGGCGGAACTCGACGCGCGCTTCACCGCCTTCCTGGCGCGCGCGCTGGCGGAAAACCCGCTGAAGGGCGAGTACTTTCTGCCGGAGATTGTGGGCGAGATGCTGCGCGAGGGGCAGGCGGCCGTGGACGTGTTGCCCTGCCACGAGCGCTGGTATGGCGTCACATACCAGCAGGACCTCCCGGAGGTGCGGGCCGCGATCGCTAAAATGACGGCAGCGGGGCTGTATCCCGAAAGGCTGTGGGGGTGAGGCCATGCACTTGGGTTCAATTTACTTGATTGTCAATAACTTTGAGAAGTCGATTGCGTTTTACGAAAAGCTGCTTCAGATGACCGTGACCAGCCGCAACACGGACAGGTTCGCGCAGTTTGTCTTTGAAGGGCACAATATTTCTTTAATGAACGCACATTTTGACGCGGAAAACCCTGATAAGGTTGTTCGCAAAGGCGATTATTCCAGCCCGTTTGCGAGCTTTCCGGACAGGGCGCTCGCGCCAAACACGCACAAGTTCGCGCTCAACTTCTGGGATGAGGATTTACGGGCCGAATACGAAAGGATACGTGGCTTGAACATTACCGAATATCTCAGCAAAGTCCGGTACATCCACAATGTCAGCCCCTACTACGACGGCGGCGCTGATTCGTAGAATCGGCCGCCATACAGGGATTCCGCAAGGAATCCCTGCCTTTTCTTTGATCTCACAGACCCCGACGGCAACATCATTGAGGTGACGGGCAGGTATACGCCAAGCGACGGCGAATTCGGCGTGTAAAATCATAAACGCCTGACAAAACCATCGGCGCGCCCCCCGGAAGTCCCGGAGGGCGCGCTTTTCGCTTGTCTTGACTTGTGAGCCTTGTGTTACCGTCCGTACTCAAACGCGCCGCCGCTTTCCCCCTCGCTTCGCGTCAGCGCCATGTCCAGCGGGATCATCTGTACGAACGTCTTGCCCGGCAGCAGCACCAGCGGGTCGCCCGCTTCATCCCGATACACAAAGTTGCCGTCCGGCTCGCGCCGCCAGGAACCGCGCACGCGCGTCCCGTCGATGTACGCGTCCATCGGTCCGCCGCCCGCCGTAGTGATCAGGGGCCGGTCCTCCGCGCCTTCGAAGAAGCTCAGCGCCATGTACTGCACGATGACGTTCGCGGCCTCGATGCGCTTGCCCGTCCCGCCGTCGGTCTGTTCCTCGCCGTTGTAGCTTCGCAGGTACACGCGCTTTTCCTTGTCAAAGGCGTACTGCGCGGTGTACTCCTGCTTTGACTCAGCGTCATCCACGGCCATATACCGCACCGTGACGGCGTCCGCCGCCTGATCCCCGCGCGTAGGCGTATCGGAGAATGTAAGGCCCGGCAGGCGCGGCTCATGCGGCTGTCCGCCCGCGTCCGCGGGCCATTCCTCCAGCGCGGCGGCAAGATTCACCGCGTAGTGATGCGGCGCGTAGCGGTCCGGCAGAATGGGAAAAACCTTATTCTTTGCATGCGTACCGGGCCTTGTGGTGTCAAAGCTGAACGCCTTGTCCAAGCCGTGCTCCTCCATGAACGCATAGATGCTGGTGCCGGGCGTGCCTTGCCCGCCCCGGTGTACGATGGGGCAATCCCACCCCTCGCGCATCTCCATGTGGTATGTCCGGATGCCGCGCAACGCCCCCACGATCTCCGGGTGCTGGTCGTTGTACACGGCCAGATACCGCGTGTAGCCCGGGCTCCAATTGACGGACTCGTACACGATGTCCGCCTCCGACAGGTTGACCTGCGGCCGCGCGCCCTGTTCGTTTGAAATGCTGACAAGTATGGGCCGGTAGGGCTTATCCGTCGGCAGCCCGGTCGTTGGGGACAGCGCGGGCGCGGCGGCCGCTTCGGCCAACGGCGCGTACAGGAATGTGCCGTCCTTCGCCGCCCCCTCGTCCAGCGCCATTTCCGGCGTTACGATCTGGATGAATGTCTTGCCCGGCAGCAGGACGAGCGGTTCGCCGTTCGCGTCCAGGTACTCCGTCTGCGCGTCCGCGCTCGCCCGCCGCCACGTGCCGGCGATGTGCTTCCCGTCGATGAACGCGTCCATCTTTCCCTCACCCACGGTTTCCACCCACGGGCGGGCATAAGAGTTCTGGAGATAGCTGGTCTCACACGCCTGCACGATCACGTTGCTCGCCACGATGCGCGCACCCGTCGCGGCGTCCGATGCCGCGTCGGTCTGCTCCGCGCCGTCGTACCACCGCTCGTACACGCGCGACTGTTCGTTGTAGGTGTATTTCGGGTTATACTGCGTGAAGCCGCTCTCCGTGCCATCATACCGGATGTCCACTGTTTTCGCGCTCACATTGCTGCTGCTCGGTGTATCGGAGAACGCGAAGCCCGGCATGCGCGGCGCGTAGGCTTCGCCGGTTTTCGCCTGCGGCCAGTGGTTCTTCGCGAACGCGGCCACATTGAACACCAGGTTGTGCGGCAGCTCCCGGTCCTCCCGCAGAGTGAAAAGGCCCTTCACCATCTCCTGGTGCCCGTCCGGCTTGTCGCCCTTCAAAAGCTGGTCGATGAGAAACGCCGCATCCACCGCGTGCTCCTGGAAATAATCGTAGATGCTCGTGCCTTCCTCATCCTGGCCACCGTGGTAGGCGATGGGGCAATCCCATGCCTGCCGGATCTCCCCCTGGTAGGAGCGCAGGCTGCGGACGGAGCCGACAAACTCCGGATACCGATCGTTGTACACGGCCAGATAGCGCGTGTTGTACGGTCCCCAGATGATGGACTCGTACACGATGTCCGCCTCCGACAGGTTCCACGCGGGGCGCGCCTCCATACTGTTGGATACGCAGACCAGGACAGGCCGGTACGGTCCGCTTGCCGGCAGGCCGGTCGTCGGGGACAGGACGGGCGCTTCCGCCAGGGCGGCCAAGGGCGCGATGGCGGTCAGGAGCGCAAGTGCGCAGGCGGCGATACGGTGTTTCCATTGCTTGTTCACGATTCGGGGCCTCCTTCTGTCTGGTAAATATTCGTAGCGCCTCGCCACGCTCATTTCCGTTTGAAGCGGTATGTGCCATCCTTAGCCGTCCTCTCATCCAGCGCCAGATCCGGCGGAATGATCTGAATGAACGTCTTGCCGGGCAGCAGCACCAGCGGTTCGCCGTTCTCGTCCAGGTATTCCGTCTGCTTGTCCGGCTGTATCCGGTGCCACGTGCCACTGATGTGCCGCCCGTCGATGAACGCGTCGAATGGCCCTTCGCCAATGGTATCCACCACCGCGCGGGCGGGGTTATCCTGGAAATACGCGACCTCGCACACCTGCACAATCACGTTGCTGGCGGCAAGGCGCTTGCCGGACGCCGCGTCCGTGTATGGCGCGTCATTGTACCAACGCTCATAGACGCGCTCTTCCTTGTTGAACGTGAACCTGGGGTTGTCGTATGTCTCCGTGCCAACAACCCCGTACTGAATCTCCACCGCCAAGGCGTCGGCGTCGCCCCGCGAGGGCGTATCGGAGAACCGCAGGCCCGGCAGACGAGGCTCGTAGGGCGTGCCGTCCTCGTTCGCGGGCCAGTGCGCTTCCACCACCCGCGCAATGTTCGCCACGTGGTTGAAGGGGTGTGAACTTTCCTTGCGGGTGGAGAAAACATCGCTGAACGTGCCCGTCTGGCGCTGTCCCTCGTTTGAAAACATCGGATCGATGGCAAAGGTGTCGTCCACACTGTGCGTCTTGTAGTACATGTAGACGCTCGTCCCCTCCGTGCTCTGGCCGCCGCGGTGCACCAGCGGGCAGTCCCACGCCTCGCGCATCTCCGCCTGATAGGCGCGCAGCCCGCGCATGGAACCGACATATTCGGGGTGATGATCGTTGTACAGCGCCAGATAGCGCGTGTAGCCCGGCCCCCAGATGATGGATTCATACACGATGTCCGCCTCCGAGAGGTTCCAGGCGGGGCGTCCGTCTTCCCGATTCGCCACGTTCGCCAGTACGGGCCGGTAGGGCTTATCCGTCGGCAGGCCGGTCGTTGGGGAGAGCACGGTCGTGGCGGTCCCTTCCGCCAGGGCGGATAGCGGGGCCATTGCGGTCAGGAGCGCCATCGCGCAGGCAATGACACGAGCTTTCCTTTGATTACGCATGCATGCAGACCTCCTCGTCTGTGGAGCGTGAAACGCTCCGTTATTGCGCCTGCGGCCCGTACCGGTACGTTCCGCCCTCAATGCCTTCCATGTCCAGCGTCACGTTCGGCGGAATCACCTGGATGAACGTCTTGCCCGGCAGCAGCACAATGGGCTCGCCCTGCTCGTCCAGGAATTTCGTCTGGTCGTCCGCCGCTAGCCGCTCCCACGTGCCGGCGATGTGCCGCCCGTCGATGAACGCGTCCATCGATCCCTTGCCCACGGTCTCCATGATGGGCCGCGACGCGGCGTCCTCGTAGTACGACAGCGGGCACACCATCACGATCACGTTGCTGGCGACCAGGCGCTTGCCCGTCGTGGCGTCGATGTGCTCCACCCCGTCATACCACCGCTCGTACACGCGCTCCCCCTCGTTGAACGTGTACCTTGGGTTGTACACCCCTTTTCCGGGGAACGCGACATCGTACTGGAGCTCCACGGTCGTGGCGTCCGCGTCGCCCTTCGTGGGCGTGTCGGAGAACGCAAAGCCCGGCAGGCGCGGCTCGTAGGGCGTGCCGTCCTCGGCCTTCGGCCAGTATTCCTCCACATACTTCGCCACGTTCACCACCGCGTTGTGCGGGGAGACGCGCTCGTTCAGGCGGGTGAACAGGCCTTGTATATTCGATGACTGTCCCGTCGGTCTTGCGCCCTTGTATATGTCGTCAATGGCGAATGCCGGGTCCACCTTATGCTCCGCGTAGTAGTCATAGATGTTCGTCCCCTCCTCCTGCTGGCCGCCGCGATGCGCGAGGGGGCAGTCCCACCCCTGCCGGATCTCCGCCTGATAGACGCGCAGCCCGCGGATGGAGCCGACATATTCGGGGTGCTGGTCGTTGTACAGGGCAAGATACCGCGTGTGACCCGGGCCCCAGATGACGGCCTCGTACACGATATCCGCCTCCGAGAGATTCCAGGCGGGGCGGGCCTCCTTGCTATTGGATACGTTCACCAATACGGGCCGGTACGGCTTATCCGTCGGCAGCCCGGTCGTCGGGGAGAGCGCGGTCGTGGCGGCAAGCGCGCCCACCGGCGTCAGCGCGAGCAGCAACGCCAGGCACAGCGCGGCCCCGCGGTTGTTCACAGCCTTGTGCGTCGTGGTCTTCCGTTTCATTTTTTTCAATCCCCCTTCAACTGTTTGATATCCAAGGACACCATGCGGTTCCCCAGGCAATTGCCAGGAAGCACGTTCAGTCATATTGTGAGGGAAAAGTTTGTCAATGTCTGCCATTGTCTGTGAAACCGTTGTGGAAGGATGTGTATATTAACAGGAATAATGTGGAGCATTTTCACATTTGGCGCCGCTATGGCATCCGCGAGGCACGGCGCGGTGGCGCCTAGAGCAATTCCCGAAAACACACCGTATGGTTTTGCGAAAGATTTTATCGTCTCGTAAAGTCAAGGGAACGAGGCACAGCAGCGCCAGCGTGGACGAGACAGCGCGAGACGGCAAAAGACCGGCAAAGACGTGCGCTATGTTCGAGAGAAATGCTCTGATCTTTCGCTATCTTTTTGTATGCCTTATGGTATACTGGATGAAAACATGAGCTTTCGCGATGTACTCTATATTGCCTTTTAAGAGGAGGAAACACGATGAAATCCATGGTCAAATGCTTGGTCTGCGGCGCGGTGTTCGAGGCCGGCGCGGAGATATGCCCCGTGTGCGGTGCGGGGCCGGACCAGTTCGTACCCGCCCCGCCGGCGGCCGATGGCACGCCGGAATCCTCATCCCCCGCCCCTTTCCGCCGCGACACGGACGAGACGTTCCTTGTCCTTGGCGGCGGCACCGCCGGGCTGAGCGCCGCCGAGGCCATCCGCGAGCGGAACGCGACCTGCTCCATCGTCCTCGTCACCGACGAAGCCGTACCGCCGTACCGCCGCCCGATGCTCACCAAGGTGCTCGGCGGCGCGCCGGGTGATCTTTCCATCCACAACGCCGCCTGGTACGAGGCGCGGAACATCCTGTTGCTGACCGGCCGTCAGGTTACGGCGCTGGACCCCTCGGCGCATGAAATTGCGCTGGACGGCGGCGCGCGGCTCCGGTACGGCAAGTGTGTCTACGCGCTCGGCGCGGCGTGCTTCATCCCGCCGATGCCCGGCGTGGACTTGCCAGGGGTCGTCGCCATTCGATCCATCGCGGATGTGGAGAAGGTGAGCGCGCTGCTTTCGGGCGGCGCGAAGCGTGCCGTGGTGATCGGTGGCGGCGTGCTGGGGCTGGAAGCCGCCTGGGGTCTCCGGCGCGCGGGCTGCGCCGTCACGGTGCTGGAGCGGTCTGGCCGGCTGATGGCGCGCCAGCTTGACGTCGAGGCGGCGGGCATGCTCACGGCGATCTGCGAGGCGCAGGGCGTCTCGATTCTCTCCGGCGTGGAGAGCGAGGCGATTGTGGGCGATGCGCATGTGACCGGCGTTCGCCTGAAGGATGGCCGGACGATCGAAGCCGATCTGGTCATCGTGTCCAGCGGCGTCCGGGCGAATGCGGCCATCGCGCAGGCGGCGGGCGCGGACACAGGCCGGGCCGTCCGCGTGAACGCGACGATGGAGACAAACTTGCCCGATGTGTACGCGTGCGGCGATTGCGCGGAGTTCGACGGCGTGAACGCCGCGCTCTGGCCCGTGGCCACGGAGATGGGCCGCGTGGCGGGCGCGAACGCCGCCGGGGACGCGCTGCGTTACCAGCCGGTTTCCCAGGCCGTCACGTTCATGGGCATGGGCACCCGCCTGTACGCCGACGGAGACGTGGGCACAGACCCCGCCAAGGCGTACACGGCGGAAACCGCGCGCGACGACGCGAAGGCCACGCTGGATAAGCGGTACTACGCGGATGGGCGGCTTTGCGGCGTGATTTTGCTGGGGGATATCGGCAAGGCGCGGGCGTATGGGAAGGAGCTGCGGTAAGGGGGCGTCAATATGCACAGTCTGCCGTTTGGACGGATCAAAAGGACGCTTTTGCTGATGCTTGTGCTCGCGCTGTGCGCTTCCCCGGCCTTCGCGGGCACGGAAGACGCGGCGGACGGGGGCCAGTTCGTCAGCTTCGTTCTGCTGGATAGCGCCGAAGCCGATCTGAACGAAATCGCGCGAAACCTGCGCGAGGACTGGGGCATCGATATTCCTGATGGAAGCGTCGATACAGGCGCGGGCACCTTGGTTGCGACGGTGGACGGCTGGACCGTCTTTATCGGCCTCATGCCGTCACCCGTCCCGAACGGCGAGGCGGCAGAGTGTGCCCACACCAACCTTTTCTGGGCCGATGCCGTGCCCGTCGCGGAAGCGCACAAGGCCCACCTGATCGTGGGCGTGCTTGGGGGCGGCGCATCGGCGCTGGACACAGCCTCGCTCCATGTGAAGCTATGCGCCGCTTGCCTTGAGCAGCCCGCCGCCACTGGCATTTATACGCTCGGAACCGTGCTGGAACCGGGTTTTTATGTCGATGTTGCCAAGGAAGCGGCGGAAACCGGCGGCATTCCCCTGGACGATATTGTTTTCTTCAGCGTGTACACGAACGATGGCGGAAAAACTTACTGCGGCTACACCTACGGCCTTTCTCGCTTTGGCAAAATGGATATGGAGGTGCTGAACAGCGCGCAAGGCGCGCAGGCGGTGCTGGACATGCTGTACGACATCGCCGCATACGTGCTGGAATACGACGCGCTGCTGCTGCCCGGTCAGACCATCGGCTATACCGCCGAGCAAAAGTTGTCCATCATCGAGTCGGAGGGCGTTGCTGTGGAGGGCAACACGCTGAAGATCGGGTTTTGAACCGCGGAAAGGGCCCTGCCGGTGTACGCAAACCGTGCAGGGCCTTGATTTATCATGTTCAGCGGATGATGGCTTCGTAGCCGCTACATCCTACTTATTCCCCCCAACAGAATACTGCAGCGAGCCGTCCAGCCGCAGCGTGCACGGGATTTTCTCGTATTTGACCTCCTTTACCTTCTTCTGGCGGTCGATGCTGGCCGCGAAATCGCATACCGCAAAGCCTTCGCGCGCGTTCTCCTCGGTGAACGCCTCGTTGCTGGCGTACAGCATGGCCAGCAACAGCTTGTCCATCGTTTCCAGCCGCTCCGCCCGGACGTCTTCCTCCAGGGTGAGGAACTTCTCCACCTCCGCATTGGCAAAGAACACCTTCTGGCTCCCCGATTCAACAAAGACGCGCAGGGTGAACGGGATTGGGCTGGAGTCGGGCCCCTTATAGATGTCCACGCCCTGGATCGAGGTCTTCGTGTCGATTAAGGTGATCTCCCCCTCATACCCGAACAGCGGCAGCGCCTCCGCGAAGCGCGCCTTCCACGTGTCATAGGTGACTGGCAGGGTCTTGTCGGCGCTTGCGAAGGGTATCGGCAACAGCGCCAGCGAAAGGGCCAGAATCAGCGCCAGGGAAAGAACCTTTTTCATTGGGGACGCCTCCTTTTCAAATGCCTGTTGGCTCTTATGCCGCCGATTGTAGCACAGCCGCAAGCGGCAGGGGCGTGCAATTTGCACAGAAAGTAAGGATTCCTTGCGGAATCCTTTTATGGCGCCCGATTTTTCAAATCAGCGCCGCCGTCCCGGGACGCAAAAAGAGGACTCCTGGCGGAATCCTCTTTTCGCACCAGCCCTTACCGCCGCGCGGCCCCTTCCTTCCGCCTCATCGAAGCCCGCTGCGCCGCCTTCACCAGTTCCACCACCGGGATCACCGTCAGCGCCAGCGCCATGGCGACCAGGTATTCCGCCACGGAGATCGGCTCGAACGAGAACGCGCGCGCCAGCGGCGGTACGAAGACCACGCCCGCCGTCAGCAGGAATGACGCGGCCATCGCCAGCCACAGCGACTTGTTGTGCGATTTCATCGTGAACAGCGACCCGGTCTGCGAGCGCATATTGTACCCGTGGAACACCTCCGCCATCGACAGCGTGAGGAACGCCATGGTGATGCCGTCCGCGCTGGCCGCGATTTCCCATACACCGGCTTCCATGTAGTGCCCGATGAAGTACGCCGCCAGCGTCACAATCGTCACCAGCACGCCCTGGTACGCCACGCCAAAGCCCAGTCCGCCCGCGAAAATCCCCTCGCCGGGGTCGCGCGGCGGGCGGCTCATCAGGTCCCGTTCGGCGGGCTCCATGCCCAGCGCCAGCGCGGGGAATGTGTCCGTAATCAGGTTGATCCAGAGGATGTGCACGGGTTTCAGGATCGTGAAGCCGAGCAGCGTCGCGGTGAAAATCGAAAGCACCTCGCTGAGGTTCGACGCCAGCAGGTACTGGATGGCCTTCCGTATGTTGTCGTAAATGCGGCGGCCTTCCTCCACAGCCTTGACGATCGTGGCGAAGTTATCGTCCGCGAGCACCATGTCCGCGACGTTTTTCGTCACGTCCGTGCCCGTGATGCCCATGCCCACGCCGATGTCCGCGCGCTTGATGGACGGCGCGTCGTTCACGCCGTCGCCGGTCATGGCCACGATCTTGCCCTTCGTCTGCCAGCCCTCCACAATCCGCACCTTGTGCTCCGGCTGCACGCGCGCGTAGACGGAGAACTCCCCGATGCGCCGGGCAAACTCCTCGTCGCCCATCCGGCCCAGCTCCGCGCCGGTGATCGCCTCGGACGCGTCCCGGATCATCCCCAGCTCCCTGCCGATGGCGACCGCCGTGTCCTTGTGGTCGCCGGTGATCATGATGGGCCGGATGCCCGCGCGGCCGCATTCCTCAATGGCCGCCTTCACCTCTGGCCGCACCGGGTCGATCATCCCGGCCATGCCGACGAACGTGAGGCCCGTTTCCAGCGTCTCGGGCGACGTATCGCCCGGCAGGTCCGCGTGTACCTTTGTCGCCGCCGCGAGCACACGCAGCGCCCGGTCGGCCATCGCCTTGTTCGCGGCGAGCACGCGCGCGCGGCGCTCGTCCGTCATCGGCACCGCCTGCCCGTTTTCCAGCAGCGCGTCGCACCGCGCGAGCACCTCGTCCGGCGCGCCCTTCGTGCATTGGACGATCCCGCCGTCCTTCTCCCGGTGGAGCGTCGTCATCATCTTGCGCATGGAGTCAAACGGCGCTTCCCCGACGCGCGGCGCTTCGGCCTCCAGCGCGCCCTTGGGCATGTTGAGCTTCGCGGCGTATGTCACCAGCGCGGCCTCGGTCGGCTCGCCCACGGCCTCCTTGCCGTCCCATTCAGCGTCCGTGCACAGCGCCAGCGCCCGCGCCAGCCGCCCCTCGTCCTCGCCCCAGTGCTCCACCACGGTCATTTTGTTCTGGGTCAGCGTGCCCGTCTTGTCCGAGCAGATGATCTGCGCGCAGCCGAGCGTCTCCACGGCGGTGAGCCGCCGGATCACGGCGTTCCGCCTGGACATCTTCGTCACGCCGATGGACAGCACGATGGTCACCACCGCCGCCAGCCCTTCCGGGATGGCCGCCACAGCGAGGCTTACCGCAACCATGAACGTTTCCAGGATCGCGTCGCCGGAGAAGTTGCCCGTGCGGACGAGCGTGAAAGCGAAAATGAACGCGCAGATGCCCAGCACCACGAAGCTGAGAATTTTGCTGAGCTGCGCGAGCTTGCGCTGCAGGGGCGTCTGCTGCTCCTTCGCCTCGGCCAGCGCCCCGGCGATCTTGCCCATCTCGGTCTGCATGCCGGTGGCGGTTACCACGGCGCGGCCACGCCCGTAGACCACCGTGCCGCCCATGTAGACCATGTTCTTGCGGTCGCCTAAGGGTACGTCGTGGCCGTCATGGCTATCGTGCTCCCCCGCGCCCAGCGCGTCAATGAACTTGCTCACCGGCGCGGATTCGCCCGTCAGCGCGGCTTCCTCCACCTGCAGGCTCGCGCTCTCGAACACGCGCGCGTCCGCGGGCACGGCGTCGCCCGCCTCCAGGGCCAGCACATCGCCCACGACCAGGTTCACGCTGTCCACCATCACCAAGTGACCCTCGCGGATCACCTTGCTCTGCGGGGCCATCATCCCGGCCAGCGCCTCGATGGCCTTCTCCGCCTTGTTCTCCTGGTAGACGCCGAGCACCGCGTTAATCAGCACCACGGCCAGGATGATGATGACATCCGCGAGCGATTCCCCGGCGTAGATGGCCGTGACGGCCGACACCGCCGCCGCCGCCAGCAGAATCACAATCATCGGGTCGGCAAGCTGCTTTACGAAGCGGGACAGGAGGCTGACCCGCTCGGCCTCCCGCAGCTTGTTCGGTCCGTCTTTTACAAGGCGCTCCCGCGCCGCCTCCGCGGACAGGCCGTCTGGCCCGCTGCCCGCCTTCCGAAGAACCGATTGCGCGTCCTCGGTATAGAACTCCATGCCGCTTGTTCCCTCCTGATCTTTTCCGGTCTTGTTTTGTCCGGGCGATTGCGCGCCCTTTCCCTAATCAATTTAAGGTAACAAATCCCACCAAAGCGTGTCAAGCGAACCGGGCGGGAATGTCGCCCCGGGCGATCCACTTCCGCGTTTTCCGGTTAAAAACCGCAAGGCTGTTTATTTTGCCACGGAAGTACGGTATACTATGTAACAGCCGTGATGATTGACGCGAATCAGAGGCAAGGATTCCTGGCGGAATCCTCCTATGGCGCCCGATTTTTCAAATCAGCGCCGCCAGCATAGTAAGAAGCGGGAGAATAAAGATGAAAACACTACAGCTACAGAAGGATCTCTACTGGATCGGCGCGCTGGACCCGGACCTGCGCATCTTTGACATCATCATGCGGACGGAGTTTGGCACCACGTACAACGCGTATTTTCTGCGCGGATCGGAAAAGACCGCGCTGTTTGAAACGGTCAAGGCGGGCTTCGCGGATGGATACTTTGAGGCGCTGAACGATCTTGGAGGGACCGGCAAGGCCGATTATCTCATCGTCAGCCATACGGAGCCGGACCACGCCGGCAGCGTGGAGCGCCTGCTGGACGCGAACCCCGGCCTCACTGTCGTGGGCACGCGCGCGGCCATCGGGTTCCTGGAGCAGATCGTCAACCGCAAATTCCCCTCCCTGATCGTCAAGGACAACGATACGCTGTCCCTGGGGGACAAGACGCTCCGCTTTTTCGCCTTGCCGAACCTGCACTGGCCCGACACCATGTTCACCTACGTTGAGGAGGACCAAACGCTCGTCACCTGCGACGCGTTTGGGGCGCACTACGCGCACCCTTCCGTGCTCCGCAGCGCCGTGACGAACGTCGACGGCTACCTCAGCGCCGCGAAGTACTACTTTGACAACATCCTCGGCCCGTTCAAGCGGCCGTTCGTGCAGAGGGCGCTGGACCGCGTCCGGGACCTGCCGCTTGCGATGATCTGCACCGGCCACGGCCCCGTGCTCGACAGCCACATCCCGGAGCTGCTCGCCCTGTATCAGTCCTGGTGCGAACCGCCCGCGAAAACGAAAAAGAGCGTCGTGATCCCGTATGTCAGCGCCTACGGCTACACCGCCTCGCTAGCCGGCGCCGTCGCGGAGGGCATCCGGGGCGCGGGCGATATCGACGTGCGGCTGTACGACATGACCCAGGCGGACGCGGCGGATGTGCTCGCGGACATGGCCGGCGCGGACGGCATTCTCTTTGGCACGCCCACCATCCTGGGCGACGCGCTCGCGCCCATCATGGCCCTGACGGCGCACATGCCCCCGCCCGTGTACGGCGGCAAGCGCGGTGGCGCGTTCGGCAGCTACGGCTGGACCGGGGAGGGCGTGCCGAACCTGGTCGCGCGCCTGCGGCAGATCGGGATCAAGGTGGAGGGCGACGGCTTCCGCGTGCGGTTCAAGCCCACGGAGGAGGATTTGCGGGCCGCGCGGGCGTACGGGGAGGCTTTCGCGGAGGCGCTGTAAAACACATCCGAAAGAGGAAACACACCATGAGCGACGCCCTGCGGCATGATCCCTTGTTCTCCCTCTGCGGCCTGAACTGCGGCCTGTGCCCGATGCACAACACGGACGCCGCGTCGAAATGCCCCGGCTGCGGCGAGGCTGGCTGCCACGCGTGCGGCATCCTCACCTGCGCGGGGCGGCACGGCGAAATCGCGTATTGCCACCTATGCGATGAATTCCCCTGCGAAAGGTACGTCGGCGCGGATGAGAGCGATTCCTTCATCACGCACAGAAACCAGTTCGCGGATATCGAAAAGGCGCAAAGGATCGGGCTGGACGCGTACCACGCCGAGCAGCGCGCGAAGGTGGACATCCTCCGCGAGTTGCTGTCGCGCTACAACGACGGCAGGCGCAAGAGCTTCTTCTGCGCGGCGGTGAACCTGCTGCCGCTGGACGACGCGAGAGGCGCGCTGGAACGGCTGCAGCGCGAAATCAGCCCGGATGCTCCTATCAAGGAAAAGGCCGCGGCGGCCGTGCGCCTCTTGGAGGCCGTGGCGAAGGAACTGAACGTCCCGCTCAAATTGCGAAAAAAGCCCGCGAAGGGATAGCGCCGATTTCGTTCTTATCTTGCCGATGGCGCGCGGCGAGCGCGATTTCCGAAAACATAGCGTATGGATTCGCGAAAGATTTTGTCGTCTCGCTACGTCGAGGGAACGAGGCGTAGCAGAGCTAGAGTGGACGAGACAACGCGAGACGGCAAAAGATCCGCAAAGACGTATACTATGTTTGAGAGAAATGCACGAACTCGTCCCAGGCGGACGCGCGATGCGCGCCCCTACAGCCATCCGGCCAGCCACGTCATACCTCCGCTCGCCATCTCGCCGTAGAGGCCGCTTGCCGTCCGCATGCGCCCCACGCTCAAGATGCTTCGCCCATTTTTCAGTTTACCAGAGAATGCCATAAACATGCCGCCGGGACAAACACTGTTCGTCACGGCGGCGCTGTATTTTTGTCCTATCTCACTGTGGCAAATCCTGTCCGCGCTTCCGTGCCACACGCCGGCGCTGCGCCTGGGCGGGCTCTTTCGCCTCCACCAGCGCCTGATAGCGCGCGGCGGCACACTCCATAATTTCCGGCCACACCACCGGGATCGTCTCCCGTGCGGCCTGCCCCATCCGCTGCCGCGCCGCCTCGTCCGCAAGCCCCCGCCGGATCGCGCCCGCGAGCGATGCCGCGTCGTCCGCGCAGGTCAGCCCATTCACGCCGTCCGTCACACCCTCGGCCGCGTTGCTGCCCGCGATCAGCACGGCGGGCGTGCCCATGGCGGCGGCCTCGCGCACCACCATCGGCGCGTTGTCGTACAGCGACGGAAACACCAGGAGCTTCGACAGCGCGTACAGCCCGTCCAGCTCCCGCGTGGAGCCGATGTGCCCCGTGAACACGACGCCCTCCGCAAGGCCCATGGCGCGCGCCGCCTCGTCAATCTCGTCCCGGTGGACGCCCTGGCCCGCCAGCAGCAGGCGATGCTTCGCGCCCTCCTCCTTCAGCAGCTTCGCCGCCTCCAGCACGCGGCGGATGTTCTTTTTCCAGTTCATCTGGCCCACGAACAGCAGCGCGGGCCGCCCGTCCGCAAGCCCGAAGCGTGCGCGGAGCTCCGGCAGCACGCTCTCGTCCAGGCAGCGCACGTCCGTGCCGTTTGGCATCGTGATGATTTCGCCCCGGTAGCCGTATTCCGTCAGCGTGCGCCCGCTGGCCTCGTTCACGGCCCAGACCTCATCGCACTGCTCGAAAAAATCAACCACCTGCTTGACACCGATCCGCGCCAGGGAATCGAGCTTCAGCACCTGGGCGAAGTCGTCGTAGTATTTGGAATGAAACGTGCCCACGGCCGGGATGCCGCGCTTCTTCGCGAGCCGCAGGCCCGTGTGCCCCAGCATGAACGGCGAATGCACGTGCACGATGTCCAGCGGAATCTGCCGCATGCGCTTCTCAAAGCGCGCGTCAAGCTGCGGCACGCCCACCCGGTAGGGCAGCTTTCCGGGCATTTGCATGGTGTTGTAGTCCACCACCTGAAAGTGATAGTCCCCCAGGTACCCCATATCCGCCATCGGCGCGAACGCGTAGCTCTTGTGTCCCATCCGTCCCAGCGTTTCCGCATAGCTGAACACTACCCGTCCCACACCGTCGACCACGGGCAGGAACGAGTCGGAGTACTGGCCAATTCTCACGGCTCTATCCGCTCCTTTCTTCGCTGCTCCTTGCGCAGGGAGAAGAACCCGACGACCGAAACGGCGAGCGCGGCGATAGCGTCCGTGATGACGTCCTCCATCGTGTCCATCAGCGCCTCCCGGCCGACAAACGCCTCGCCCGCGTCCGACAGGTATTTCTGCATGTTGAGCTGCATCAGCCCGTCGCAGGTGAACTCATAGATCTCCCAGATGGCCCCGGCGGCCAGCGCGAAACAGAACGCGAACAGCGCCACAAAGAACGGGCTGAGCTCCACGCGCACATGTTCGTTGTCGTTTAAAATATTCACCAGAATGAGGCCGAGCGCCCCGAGCATCGCGCCGGAAAAGGCGTGCAGAATCACATCCCAGTGCTTGATGCGATAATAGAACGAAAACACTTCCCCCAGGAACACGGCGCAATACAGGAAGATATAGTACATGATGTAGATGAAATTTGGGATGGGCACGGACCATCTGCGCTCGATCACGGAAGGAAGCATCATCACCACAATGCCCAGCAGGCATTGGATGAGCATCAGCGTATAGTCGCTGCGCTGCATGTCAAACTCGCTCGCCTCCGTCACGCTTGGCGCGGTGATGAGCTTGACCACCGTATACACCGCCGACAGCAGCAGCGAAGCAAACAAAATCCACGAGAGAATCTGCTTGGCATCGCGTTTCTTCTTCGGTTGCTCCATGGAACTCCCCCTTTATCTTTCTTATTCATTCTTCACAGGAACCGCATCTTCCTTCCCTCCGCCAGACTCTATTCTATCGAAATAGATTGACAAAATCTACTTTGATAAATATACTATCAAATCAGGAGGGGAGTTTTGATGCCACAGGATAACAACAGCCGGTATGCGGAGGCGCTGGAAAAGCGTATCCAGACGCACAGCACGGAAATCGACGCGCTGGAGACCGCCAACCGCACGGACGAGGCAAATCACAAAAAAGCCGCGCGCAACATCTACTGCCTTTTTTTGCAATTGCTGGGCAGTGTTCCGGACATGCCCGCATACGAGGCGCATTTGGACAGAATTCCGCAGAACTGGCACACGGCCCGCCAGTTGGCCGCGGCGAACGGCGACTTCACCCGTGTGACCGTGGAGGACTGCAAGCTGGCCGCGCTGGACGACGTGCTGGCGCTCTACAACACCTACGGAAAGGAGGGAACGCCCAGTGGCCGATAACCTGCAGCTCTTCAAATGCCTCGCGGACGCGTCCCGCCTCTCCATCCTGGCGGGGCTTTCGGAAGGGCCGATGTACGTGGAGCTGATCGCGGAGCGCCTGGGGCTTTCCCCGTCCACAGCCAGCTTTCACCTGAAAAAAATGGAGGCCGCCGGGCTTGTCACCGCGCAAAAGGAGCAGTACTACACCGTCTACACCTTAAACGGCGCGCTGCTGGACCAGCCGTTTCGCGCGCTGCTCGCGCCGGACGACGGTGCGCAGGCCGACCAGAGGCAACGCGAGCGCGCCTACCGGCAGAAGGTCATCGACTCCTTTTTCGTCTACGGCAAGCTCAAAGTCATCCCCGCGCAGCGAAAAAAGAAGCGCATTATCCTGGAGGAAATCGCGAAGGTCTTCACGCCCGGCATCCGCTACCCGGAGCGGGAGGTGAACCTTGCCATCAGCGAGTTTCACGACGACTTCTGCACGCTCCGGCGCGAGTTGATCGTCGAGGGGCTTCTGGAGCGCGACCACGGGATCTACTGGCGGACGGAACCCGAAGAGGCACACGGCGCGGGGGAATAAAACCCGCGCCCTTTTTGTTTCGCCTATTCCTGTCCCCCGCGCTTTCCCATCAGCACATCCTGCGTGGCTTCCTGTACAGCTTTTTTCACTTCTTTTGCCTTGCGCGTCATCACCAGCAGCATGGCCAGGTCCGTCACGCCGCTGAACAACAGCGACGCGCCGATCACCGTAATCAGGACGTGTGCGTCCGTGAAGGGATCCTCGATCAGCACCACGCCGAGCGCCAGGCACAGCAGCGCCAGCACGAGCGCCGCGATCCACGCCTTGTTGCGCATGCGGTAGAGCACCACGGCGTTCTGCACCTTGATGACGCCGCTGACGATCACCGCGATGCCGAGCAGAATCGGTATCGCCTCCATGACGAGGCTCGTCTTCAGGAACAAAAACAGCGCCGCAAGCACCAACAGAATACCCACAGCCAATCCGTTTGATTGCATGGAGGTGTCAAAAGAGCGGAAATAGTCCACAATGTACGCGATGCCCGCCAGCGCCAGCGCCCCTGCGATCAGGTAGCATATGATCCGCTCCGTGACCCCGGGGAGCAGCATGAACAGCAGCCCCAGCACGATATACAGCGCCGCCGTCGCCAGCACGTTCATCTTGATCCGTTTGAAAAACCTCATACAACCTCTCCTTTTGCTTTGGTTAGCCACCGCTATTTTACGGTTTTCTTGCGCGGATTGCTTGCGCGATTGTTACAAGTACGGTACACTATATAGTATACAGCATACCAATAGGCCATTTGCCCGCAAATGCCAAAGGAGGCGCCCGCCGTGTATCGCCATATCGTCCTTTTCTGGCTGAAGGAGCCTACGGAAGAAAACCTCTGCATTGCCCGCGATAAGCTCCACTCCCTGGCGGGGAAAATCGAAGGCCTGCTCTCCTGTGAGGTAGAGATCGACGCGCTCCATTCCGACCGCTCCTGTCACCTCTGCCTGAACATGGTATTCGACTCCAAAGCCGCGCTGGACGCGTACCGCACCCATCCGGAGCATCTGCCGGTGCAGGCGCACATGCACGCCGTCCGCTCCGGCTCCCACGCCGCCGATTACCCCATCCCCCTTGCCCCGCGCCGCACGCCGCTTCTATACGCCACGCTCGGCCCCGCGTGCGCCGACGCGGAGACCATCGAGCGGCTTTTTGACGAGGGGATGTCGGGCATTCGCCTTTCTCTCACGCAGCGGACACTCGCGGAAACGCTTCCGTGGATTGACACGTTTCACACGGCCGCCGCGCACGCCGGCATCGCGCCCAGTATCCTGCTGGACTTTCCGGCCGGCCAGTCCCTGCCCGCTGAGCTCGCGTCCTTCGGCGGGGCGACCGGCCTCCTGCTCGCCCTGCCGCACAGCATGGAGCAGCTCTCCCCGCTGCTCGCGCCGCTCATACCCAGATACCGCATCCTGGCCAAGGTCATCGCCAAGGGCGATGTGGACGCCTTGCCTCTGCTGCTGGCTCACACGAACGAAATTGTCGTCGCCCGCCTCTCCATGGGACGGAACATGCCCCGCCATGAGATTCCCGGCATTCAAAAGCGTGTCGCCACCGCCGCCAACGCCGTGGGCAAGCCCTTCATGGTGGCCGGCGGCCTTTTAAGCTCCATGCGCGACCAGCCTGTGCCCACCAGCGCGGAGGCGCTGGACATCTATAACGCCGTGCAGGACGGCGCGTCCTCGCTCCTGCTCGCGGAGGAGACGTCCATCGGCAAGTACCCGGCCGATGCCATGGGGATGCTCCGCAAGGTGGTGGAATCGGCGCTACGGGAGTGAGCGTAGGGAGGACTTCGGTCCCCCCTACGGAACCCCCTTAGGGCTGGGCTACGGGGACGGAGCCTGAAATTCTGCGGAATTTCCGGGCGGCTCCGAGTAGACGTACGGATTCTGCCGTAAGTCTGCGGGACTGGCTCGGAACCTGCGGCGCCCCGCCGTGCACGCCGCCGGGGCTGATTTCATTTAGGGGGGCACACCCCTCCAAACCTCCCCGGGCTTTACTCATCATTCCCCGCCCTACGTCTCTTTCTCCGCCAAAATCGCCTTCCGTGTGGGCCGCCAGAACACCGCGATCGCGACCGCGAGCAGCACGCCGTTGGCCGCGAACACCACAGGAATCCCGGCGCGCTCGCTGACGAACCCGCCCACGAGGCTGCCGATCACCTTGCTGATGCCGAAAGACACGATCATCACCGCGTTCTGCGCGGTGCCCTTCAGGGCCTCAGGCGCGCGCTCGTTGACATACACAGCGGGCAGGTACTCAAAGCACGCCATCACCGACACGGCCGGAATCTGGCACAACAGCAGCGGAACAATGCTCCGGCTCACCGCCAGGCCCAGCCACCGGACGGCGTTCAGCCCATACCCGATCAGCAGCCAGTTCCATATGCTCGTCCGACGCGCCAGCCGATGCGCAACCAGCAAAAAGGGCAACTCCATGGCCACGGAAACGAACAGCATCAGCCCGGTCGTCGCGTTATCAATGCCCAGGTCTCCCAGGTGCTTCGCGAAAAAAGCCATGTAAAACTGCGACGTGACCGCGCCGACGAGGATCATCGCGAGCAGCAGCAGAAGCCGCCGGTCATCAAACAGCGCACGCATGGGCACCTTCGCGCGCCCGTGCTGATGCCCGTGCACGGGCGGCAGGCAGCACGCGGCCGCGCAGGAGGCGAGCATCACCACGGCCAGCAGACGGAATACGCCGTCCAGGCTCTGCGCCAGCAGCACGCCGGTCAGCAGCGCGCCCGCCTGATACCCCACCGTGCCGACCAAGCGCACCGGCCCGTAGGGTTTCCCGATCTCGCGCGTGTATTCCAGCGAGATGGTCGCGTAAATCGGGGCCACCGGGAGCACGAGGATGTAAAACGCCGCCATCCCGGCCAGCAGCGCGATGAAGCCGGTCGCGCGGTCCAGCAAAAAGCACACGAGCGTCAGCGCGGCCAGAAGGCCGACGAGCAGCATCCGCTTCAGCCGGATGCGGTCCGTCAGCGTGCCCCACACCGGCTGTACGAGCACGCCCACGACGGCGGGCAGCGACAGCAGCATCCCGATCCGGCCGTCGCTCAGGCCGATTTCCCCGAAATACTTGGGCAAAAACGCCGTGACGCTGAAGGAGATGAAGTACACAAAATGAAACGCGTAGAGCGCCTTGTAGTGCACAGCTTCATCCCTCCTGCGCGCGTTTTGCCTTGCCAAACCGGACGCAATGGCGTATCTTTATCCTACCGTATTCCTGAAAAAAGTCAATGTAAATCTCATTAGAAAGGGGATCGCGCATGCACAGCACACACCAAAGGATGCCGCGCCTGGGCCAGGGCACATGGCACATGGGCGAACGCCGCGTCCGGCGAGACGATGAAATCGCCGCGCTGCGCGCCGGAATCGACGCGGGCGTCACGCTGATCGACACGGCGGAGATGTACGCCGACGGCGAGGCGGAGGCCATCGTGGGCGAGGCGATACGCGGCCACGATCGCGGCGCGCTGTACATCGTCTCCAAGGTCTACCCGCACAACGCGGGCGGCTCCCGGCTGGAAAAGAGCTGTGATACGTCCCTGCGCCGCCTGGGCGTGGACCATCTGGACGCATACCTGCTGCACTGGCGCGGGGCCTTCCCGCTCCAGGAGACCATCGAAGGCATGGAGCGCCTAATACAGAAGGGCAAGATCCTGCGCTGGGGCGTCTCCAACTTCGACACGGACGACATGGAGGAGCTGTTCGCCGTTCCCGGCGGCGACCGCTGCGTTACCAATCAGGTGCTGTACCACCTCGGCTCGCGCGGCATCGAGTTCGACCTGCTGCCGTGGCTTGCCGCGCACGGCGTCACGCCGATGGCGTACTGCCCCCTGGCGCAGGCTGGATCACTCCGAAGCGGTTTGCTGACAAATGGCGCGGTGCGCGCCGTGGCGGAAAAGCACGGCATCATGCCCATACAGGTGCTGCTGTGCTTCGCGCTGGCACAGCCGGGTATGGTCGCCATCCCCAAGGCCGGGACCACCGGGCACGCGCGGGAGAACGCCGCCATGGCGGGCTTTTCCCTGGACGCGGACGATCTGGCGCGGCTTTCCGCCGCGTTTCCCGCGCCGCGCCGCAAAGTCCCGCTGGACATCCAGTAGAAAAACGTGATACACTAAATGGTAGGGGTTTCTTGCGAAAGCCCCTCGGTATGGTCGCGATGGCCCCGCTCCGGCATTGTCGCGCGCGTCCTTTGGCCGATCGCGCGCCCTGGTATTTTCGCACTGGTCGACTTCGCGCCCATTGCTCTGTACCAGAGCGAACCTTCACCTCGCTTCATCGCCCACAGGACGCGCTCGGTTCCGGTTCCGGTTCCGGTTCCGGTTCTGTGCCGGGCCGCACCTGCGGGTCGCTGTATCCGCCACAGGCGGCGCTTCTCTCCGGTGCCCCTTATGGCGCTCGATTTTTCAAATCTGCGCCGCTGTCCTGATACGACGTTTTTCGCTCATTTTTACGATAGGCTGGTGTTTACGATAAACAAAAAGCTCGCCGGCAACCTGATGCTGCTGCTGACCGCGTTCATCTGGGGGTCCGCGTTCGTCGCGCAGAGCCTTGGCATGGAACTGATCGGCCCGTTCACCTTCAACGGCGTGCGCAACGTGATCGGCGGCCTCGCGCTGCTGCCCGTGGTATTTCTGCTGCGCCGGGGCCGTCCCGCGCCGGACACCGGCACCCGCCGCCAAACATGGATCGGCGGCCTGTGCTGCGGCGCGGTGCTGTTTGTCGCCAGCTCGTTTCAGCAATTCGGCATCCTGTACACGTCCGTGGGCAAGGCGGGGTTCATCACCGCGCTGTACATCGTGCTAGTGCCGCTGTTCGGGCTGTTCTTCGGGCGGCGCGTCAGGGCGGCGGTCTGGCTCGCCGTGGGGCTCGCGGTCGTGGGGCTGTATCTGCTGTGCTTCCCCGCCGGGGGCTTCACACTGGCCATGGAGCGCGGCGACCTGCTGGTGCTGTGCTGCGCGTTCCTGTTCACCGGGCACATCCTGGTCATCGCGCACTTCGCCCCCCGGGCCGACAGCGTGATGATGTCCTGCATCCAGTTCTTCGTCGCCGGACTGCTGAGCACGGTGGCCATGCTGCTGTTTGAGGCACCGAATCCGCGCGACATCCTATCCAGCTGGGGACCGCTGCTGTACGCAGGCGTGCTGTCTAGCGGCGTGGCGTACACGCTGCAAATTGTCGCGCAGAAGAACACCAACCCCGCCGTCGCGTCTCTGCTGATGAGCCTGGAGGCCGTGTTCGCCCTGCTCTCGGGCTGGGTCATCCTGGGCGATTCGTTCTCCGGGCGCGAGATTTTCGGCGCGGCGCTGATGTTCGGCGCCATCCTGCTGGCGCAGGTGCCGGATATGTTAGGGCGGAAGGCGTAATCAGAAGGATAGCCGCGATAGGAAGGGCACGTTGGGACGCTGGCACTTGGATATTGTCGTGCCGCAAGCGGCATTCAGTATCCAAGCGAACCTGCGCCGCATTTGATTCCGCCGCCGTCGGAATGCGGCTCCGATCCCCTCTGGACTCCCCTCATTTCACCTCACGGCGGGATGATTTCTATTACCAGCCCGATGCATTGCGTCCTCGTCACTCTAGACAGCGCGCGAACGCCTCCCCGGCGCTTTCCAGCGCGGGCAGCATGTACTCGCGGTTAAACCGAATCACAGGCAGCCGGTCCACCGCCTTCATCTCCATATGTTTTAGGGATTCCTCCAAGGCGCGCAGGCACTCGACCGCCCCATTGCCCGTGCCGCCGGCGCAGGCAACCAGCAGGCACTTTTTCCCCACCAGCGCGTGGTTGTGCGTCGTTTCACAGCGGCGCAGCCGGTCGATGAACGCCTTCATGCACTCGGTCAAGTCATGCCAATAGACAGCGGACACCCACACGATGCCGTCCGCCTCCGCCGCCTGTTCATACAGCGCCGCGAAGCCGTCCCCGTCGATCACGCAGCGCCCCTCGGACCGGCACATCCCCCAGCCGTTACCGCACGCGCGGCAGTGCTCCATCTGCAGCGCGTTCAGGTGCGCTTCCCGGACCTCCGTGCCCGCCTTTTTCAGCCCGTCGGCGATCTTGCCCTTCGCCGCCGCCGTCAGCCCGTCCAGGTTCGGGCTGGACCAAATGACCAATACGGACATGGTTATCCCTCCTCATCCGGCACGTCGATCCGCTCAATTTTGAAGATGACCGGCCGGGTTCCGTCGTTGCAGCACGCGATCATCATTTTTTCGTCGTTCGTCCAGCCCCGCATGATGGAGCCGCCCTGCAAGGCCGCGTACACATACCGGCTGATGGCGTCCCACGCCTCGGAGCAGAATTGCCCGTTCAGCATTCGCCAGAAGTCGTCCCGTTCCCCGTTCCGTTCCAGGATGAACTCCTGGCCCACCTCAAACATCGGGCACACGCCGGACTTCGGGTCGGCGAGGTACTGCTCCTGCAGATCCTGATAGCACTCTTTTCGGAGTACCGTGATTTTGCACTTGTGCTCCGGCATAACGATCCACCTCCTGTGATATGTATATCATAAACAAGGGGCCGCCGCAACCGCGACAGCCCCTTCTTTTTGGCACAGATGATTACCCCTTCTTCACCACCGGGATGTACACATCGCACACCCGGCCCGTCTCCGCCATGCAGCGTTCGTCGTACAGCTCAAAGTCGACCCCGCCGGGCATGTATTCGTAGCCCGACGCCGGGAACCACTCGCCGAAGATGAACTGCCAGACGCCCTGGATGTTCTGGGTGAAATTTGCGGCCTCGCTGGGCGGCGTGGAGAACACCGCGTAGGTTGCGGCGGGCAACTCGCGCACGGCGAACCCGCCCGGCACATCGGCGTCATCCCCCGCCTTCACGCCGATGATGTAGACCATTTCGCCCGTCTCCGGCCCGACGAGGAAGCACGCGCCGTACTCGGCGTGATCGGTCACAAAGCCCGCGCCGTGCAGCGTCTTGACGCGCCCATCCGCCATGTACGCCTGCCAGAACGCCGGGATGTCCTTTGAATTCTGGCCATCCGCCGTGGTGGTCGTGATCTCGTACCCCGCCAGGCGGATCTTCGGAAGGGAAACAAACTTCGGTTCCATGACAATACCCCCGCTCACATATTTTGCCGTTTGCGCAAGGGAAGGGCGCGCGGGCCGCGCGGAATGCGCGTGCATCCGGTACGTCTCCGGCGCGCAGCCAAAGTGCCGCCGGAACGCCTTGCTGAACCCGGAGTGCGTCTCAAAGCCGTATTCGAGCGCGATGTCGAGGATCCTCCGCCCGCCCGCGAGCTCCGCGGCGGCAAACGCCAGCCGCCTTTGCCGCACGTACTCCATCACCGGGTGGCCAACCGTCCACTGGAACACGCGGCAGAAGTGGTACGGCGAGAACCCCGCCACGGACGCCAGAACATCGGCGCTCAGCGTGTCGCCAAGGTGATCGTCCACATAGTCCAACACCCGCTGCAGGATGGCCGCATAGTCCAACGCGCTCTCCCCTTTCAAACAAGCATAGGATAGCGCGCCACCGGGCACGCCGCTGTTCCAAACGTGCGGTGTTTCGTGTGGTTGCGTGTATGCATGGCGGTTACGCTTCGCCAAGGATAAAGTAGTGCGTGCCGCCGTCCTTTTCGCCGTTCAGGATGCATTCCTCGATATGGCGGACGCGCGTCGGCTTGAGGCCCGACGCGGTGAGCAGCCGGGCAGCGTCGTCCAGGTCGACGTAAAAGTGCGGCACGTCTTTTTCCGGGCCGTCGGCGGTCTTTCGTACAGTGTTCTCGTCGATCTTCGGGTATCCCGCCCCGGCGAACGACCAGGAGGCCTTCGAGCAGAGCGTCAGGAAGAACTCGCCGCCCGGCTTCAGCACGCGGCGCGCTTCCCGGAGGATCGCCTCCGCGCCGGGCGTATCCGTGTGCGAAATGACATGGTACGCGAACAGGCAATCAAACGCCGCGTCCGCGTAGGGCAAGCGGAGCATGTCGGCCACGCGCGCGTCCACTGTCACGCCCTCCCGTGACGCCCAGGCGCGCAGGTGCTCCACCCCTTCCGGCGACAGGTCAAACGCGGACACTTCAAACCCTTCCTTGGCGAAAAAGACGGCGTGCCGCCCCAGGCCGCACCCGAAGTCCAGCAGCGCCGTGTGTCCGCGCCGTTTCCACAGGTCGGCGAGGTAATAGCCTTCCTCGCTCGGCGTCAACCAGATGTCGCTTTTGCCCCGGTTCCAGTCCCATGCTTTTGAAATAGACATACGTTACCGCCCTTTCATCTGTATCCCGATCATCGTTCGCGGTCTCGGTTTTTCCCTGCCATGCGGGGAGGACCCCGCACATTTATGCAGCCCTTCCCCAAAGCGCGGGCAGCGCATTCGCGTTCGAGGTGTCGCTGATTTGCAAAACTGGGCGTCGTCCGAGCGTTTCGTCAGAAACTCCCGCCTCGTTATATCAGAAAAGCGCCCGATTGCTCGGGCGCTTTTTTACGGTCGTTTTAGGGCTTAGTAGCCAGCCTGGCGCTGCCTGTCAAAGCAATCGCGGCAATACACCGGACGATCGCCACGCGGCTGGAACGGCACCTGCGTCGTCGCGCCGCAACCATCGCAGATCACTTCGTACATCTTGCGCTCGCCGCCACGGCCGCCGCCACCAGTGGCACGGCGCTGCGCGCGGCAACCCGGGCAACGGCTCGGCTGGTTCTGGAAGCCCTTCTGCGCATAGAAGTCCTGCTCGGAAGCGGTGAACACGAATTCGGCGCCGCACTCGCGGCAGGTCAAGGTTTTGTCTTCGTACATGAAAAGAGACCCTCCTATTGATAAGTACCCAATCCAGACGATCCCATGGCACTCCAATCGCTGTCATCGGTATGGGTACCTTGACACGAGGAGGGTTCCAGGTAGGCTTGCGTTGGGCCTTTCGAGCGTTAGTATACCACGGCATGCATCAAAAAGCCAGCGCAAAAACGTGAATTCAAAAATTTTCTTTGCCCCAGGCGTCTTTAAGAGAATAGATCACTTCGCCAGAGAACCCTTTGGTTGTTTCCGCCAAAATCATGGCGTTCAGCACGGCTTCCTCGCAGCATTCAGCCACGGCATGGAACGCCTCGTTCAGCACATCCTCGCGCAGTACTTTTTGCGAAAAAACGGCCGGGCCGTCCTCATGGGGCATGTGGTTCGCCGTCGTAAACCCGAACATGATTTCGCCGCTGCCATGCCCGATGAACGCGCCGAGCCGGGCCAGCCCGACAGGCGCGCGCCGGACGATGCGCAGAAGCTGCCGGTCGCTGACGGGCAGATCCGTGGCGATAACCGCGATCATGGACCCGCGCTCCGGCGGCTGCTTCGCGGGCTTTCGCCCGGCGATTTCCGCGCCGACGGGCTTCCCGCCGACCATGAAATCCTCCATGCTGCCGTGGTTGGTCAACGCCAGAAGGCCCAGCGTGTACCGCGCGCCGTCCAGCTCGATAATCCGCGACGCCGAGCCGATTCCGCCCTTGAACTCATGGCAGATCATGCCGCGCCCCGCGCCGACGCTCCCCTCCGCGAAGTCCTCGCTTGCGGCGGCGATCGCGGCGCGCACGTGTTCCAGCCGCACGGGCCGCTCCCGGCTGTCCGACAGGCGGCCGTCGTTGCACTCCATCACGACCGGGTTAATCGATGTCGGGCGCTGGACGCCCTCGGCCCCGCAGCGGTCCAGCATCACTTGCACCATCGCGTCGTGCACCAGCCCGACGTTCAGCGTGCTGGTCAGCGCGATCGGCGTTTCGATCGTCCCAAGCTCCGTGACCTGCATCAGCCCGGCGGATTTTCCGTAGCCGTTCAGCACATGGCATGCGGCCATGGGCTTTTGGTAGAACGGGTTTTCCGCGCCGGGCAGCACCACCGTGACGCCCGTCTTGTACCGGTCCGTATCCAGCGTGCAGTGCCCGACGCGGACGCCGGGCACATCGGTGATCTTATTGCGCTTTCCTTTTTCCATCCGGCCGACGGAAACGCCCCAGTCGGCGATGCGGCGTGGTTCGCTCATGTGCTATGCCTCCGGTTCCAGTGAGGTAATGGTTTGCAGAATTGTGAGGAGCTTTTCCTTGGCCCCGGGCGCTTTGTCGGCATGGGCGATGAGCAGCACTTCGTTCTCCTGGGCAGCGACCGCGACATATCCGCCATTTTCAAGGAACACATAAAATGTTTCACTGGCGGCTTCCACCCATTCCGCATCATCTTGGTAAAACGCCTCGAATTCCGCAAGCGTATCCAAAGCATCTTGCGCTGTTTCCAGCGGCAGCGCCGCGACAACGAATCCACCCACTTCATTCGGCGGTCTATACCAGCCAAAGCAAAACCGCGGCACAAACGCCCGCTCTATTAGCCAGAGCGTTCCGTCCCCATCCATATCCGCCAAAGTAATTTCCGTTAGCCCCGAAGGCAATTCCAGTTTAAGCCCCGCTTCCGGCACCTCGATCCACTCGGTTTCCGCCGCGCCCTCCGCGATGCCTGCCAGCGGCAAATACGGCAGTACGTATGCCTCCGGGTCAAGCGGCGTGATCGTGTTCAGGACCGTAAGGAGCGTTTCCTTCGCCCCGGGCGCTACGCTGGCGTAACCGACAAGTAGCACCTCATTCCCCTGCACTGCCGCCGCGACATACCCGCCGTCCCCACCGCCCTCAACAAACACATAAAACGTTCCGCCATCCGCTTCCACCTGCCCAGCATCATCGCGGTAAAACGCTTCGATTTCCATCAACATATCCGTTGCGCCTTGCTCCGTTTCCATCGGCAGCGCGGCGACAATGTATCGCAACTCATCCGACTCTGTAAGCCAGCCGGTACAAAAGCGCGTCAAAAACGCCTGATCCAGCAGCCACAGCATTCCATTTCCACCGGCATCCGCAATGTCCATCGGTGTCAGCCCGACGGGCAGTGCCAATTTGAACCCCGCGTCCGGCACCTCGATCCATTCGGTTTCCGCCGTTTCCTCCGCGATGCCCGCCAGCGGTAGGCACAGCAGCGCGAGCACCACTATCCATAGGGTCGCTTTTTTCATCGTTCGTACCCCTTCCCGGTTAACCGGCCGCCATCACACCAGCTGCTTCTTCTCCTCCGGCCCGCCCCGCTTCGCCGCAGCCTTTTTCAGGCGCTTGCGCGGCTTGTTCTTCGCTTCCTCAATCGCCTTCGCGTTCTTTGCCCGGCGGCTCGGCCCAAACTGATACCCGATGGCGCATATCATGGGCATGATCAGCACCAGCAGCGGCGAAAGCTGGTCAAACAGCAGCGACGCCGCGTCGCTCATCGTGCCCATCAGCCCGATGTACGGGAACAGCACAAACCGCACGCCGACCCGGAGGTAATCCACTACCGTGGCCGTGACCGTCACATTCCGCAGGTATTGCAACGGCTCCGCGACCTCCGCGCGGTTCATGTAGGAGTTCAGCCAGCCCGGCAGGTCCTGCAGCGCGTACGCGTAAGGCTCCGCCGTCACCGCGACCACCACGGCGATGAGGACCAGCGGCAGCGCGCCAAGCGCCGCCGAGGCGATGCCCTTCATCCGGCTGAACCGCTTCGCCTCTTCCGCCTTGGACGGCTCATAGCTGCCCTTCCTGGCCAGCTTGTCCAGCGTCTCGCCCATCAGGCAATCCTTTTCGCCCCGGTACGAGCCGTCCATGAACATCAAATACCCCGCCGCCGCGATCAAAAGCCCGATGACCGGGACGCGGATCGCCACGCTCGAACCGACCACCGCCGGCGTGAACAGAAAGCCAAACAAGCCGAACGCGATCTGATACCCAAAGACCCTCAGCGCCCATTTGATGATGATCCCAACCCGCGACGTACCCAACGGTCACTCCCCCTCGCTCGTCACGTATGCCTTCGGCACGCGGCCGGTGGGCGACAGCACGACCTCGTAGTCGATCATGCCGCACCATGTGCCGATCTCGCGCGCCGTAATGCGCTCATTCCCCTGCCGGCCCAGCAGCACCACCTCGTCGCCCACGGAGGCGCCGGGGATGTCCGTCACGTCCAGCATTGTCTGGTCCATGCACACCCGGCCGATCACCGGGGCGCTTTGCCCGCGCACCAGCGCGCGGCCCACGCCGCCAATCGCGCGGTGATACCCGTCCGCGTAGCCGACCGGCAGCGTCATCACGCGCGTCACGCGCTGCGCCGTGAACCTGCGGCCATAGCTGACCGTTTCCCCCGGCTCAATGTCCTTCACATGCACGGCGCGCGTCTCCCAGCGCATCGCGTGGCCAAGGCCCTCGCCCGCGTCCCCGGGCAAATCGGGCGACACGTACAGCGCGATGCCCGCGCGGACCATGTCATACGTCAATTGCGGGCAGCGGAGCAGCGCGGCGCTGTTGGCCGCGTGCAGCAGCAGGTCCGGCTTCGCCTGCTTCAGCGGCGCGGCGAGCGCGTCAAACCGCGCGGCCTGCAGGCGCGTAAACGCGAGATCCTTCTCGTCGGACGACGCGAAATGCGTGAATACGCCCGCGAGGTTAAGGTTCGGCGACGCCTGAACCGCCTCCGCGAGCGCCCGCAGCGCCCGTTCGTCCCGCACGCCGATCCTGCCCATGCCCGTATCGGCCTTGATGTGCACATCCACGCGCGTACCGTGGCGTTTCGCGGCGGCGTCCAGCCAGCGCACGGTTTCCAGGTCAAACGCCGCTTGCGCAAGGCCGTACCGCGCGGCCGCCTCCGCGCCTTCCTCCGCAATGCCGCCGAGCACGAGAATGGGCGCGGTAAGCCCCGCCTCACGGAGCGCCGCGCCCTCCTCCGGGATCGCCACCGCCAAAAAATCCGCGCCAGCCGCGAGCGCGGCGCGCGCCACCGGCACCGCGCCGTGCCCGTAGGCGTCGGCCTTCACGACCGCCATCAGGCGCGCGGCTTTCGGCGTGCGCGCCCGAAGCAGGCGGACGTTGCTTTCAATCACCGAAAGGTCGATCACAAGCCGGGTCGGCCGGTAGGCGTTCACAGCGTGCGCACCTGCTCCTGCGTGATCAGCGAAACGCCCTTTTCCTCCAATACCCGCGCGGCCCGCTCAAGATCCTCCACCCGGAGGATCAGCAGCGCGTTGCTCCCGGCGTTGCGCACGAACGAATACAGGTACTCGATGGAAATGTGCGCGTCCGTCAGCGCGCGGACGGCCATGGCCATGCCGCCGGGCTTGTCCGGCACGGACGCGGCCAGCACGTCCGTGATGCGCGCGGTGTAGCCCGCGTCGTTGATGACCCTGGCGGCGCGCTCCACGTCGCAGACGATGCAGCGCAGGATGCCAAAGTTCGTCGTGTCCGCGATGGACAGCGCGACCAGGTCGATACCCTCCCGGCCGAGCAGCTCCGCGAATTCCGCCAGCTTCCCCGGCTGGTTCTCAATAAAGACGGAAATCTGTTGAACGAACATCCGTACCACTCCTCTATGCATATACCCCGATGGCCACGCGGGGTGGGCCTCCGGGCTTCGGGCGGGGTGTTGATGGGTGTTCCGCCCTCGCGGCCTGCGCGATGCGCAAGCGTGTATAGCCTGCTGATTGTGCCCTTCCGCTGTGGGGTGTTTGGGGTGTCTCTTGGCAGACCGGGTATGCCGCCGTAGGGCGGACGCGCAATGCGCGCCCCTACGTTCGTGCCTGACTGTCATGCCGCGCGGCAGGGCGGACGCATCGTCCCCCTACACCCGCTCGTCCAGCACCCGCTTCGCCTTCCCCTCGCTCCTGGCGATACTCCCGGGCGGTGTCAGCCGGATCACGGCCGTCAGCCCGAGCACCGACGCGACGTTCTGCGCGATCCGCTTTTCCAGGTTCTCGATCTCGCGCACGGTGTCGCTCATCATCTCTTTGGTCATCTCCACGCGGATTTCCAGCGTGTCCATGTTGTGCTTCGTGCCCACCACCATCAGGAAGTGCGGCGATACGCCGTCCAGCGCGGACAGCACGCCCTCCACCTGCGACGGGAACACGTTCACCCCACGGATGATCAGCATGTCGTCCGTGCGGCCGACGAGCTTGCGCATCCTGACATGCGTGCGTCCGCACGCGCACGGGGACGGGTCGAGTACCGTCAGGTCGTGCGTGCGGTAGCGCAGCAGCGGCAGGCCCTCCTTCGTCAGCGTCGTGAAGGTCAGTTCGCCCTGTTCCCCGTACGGCAGCGGCGCGCCGGTGTCCGGGTTCAGCACCTCGGGGATGAAATGATCCTCCCAGATGTGCATGCCCTGCTGGCACGCGCACTCCATGGAGACGCCCGGGCCCATCACCTCGCTCAGGCCGTAAATATCCTGCGCGGAGATGCCCAGCAGCTCCTCCAGGCGGCGTCTCGTGCCCTCGGTCCATGGCTCCGCGCCGAACACGCCCGATTGCAGTTTCAATTTCGACAGTGGAATGCCCATTTCCTGTATGGTTTCGCCCAAAACCATCGCGTAGGACGGCGTACAGGCGACGGTCGTCGTGCCGAAATCCTCCATCAGCATTACCTGGCGTTGCGTGTTGCCGCCGGAGATCGGGATCACCGACGCGCCGATGCGCTCCGCGCCGTAGTGCGCGCCGAGTCCCCCGGTGAACAGCCCGTAGCCGTACGCCACCTGCACGACGGAGTCCTTCGTCACGCCCGCGCAGGACATGGACCGCGCCATCAGCTCCGCCCACATGTCGACATCATTGGACGTATAGCCGACGACCGTCGGCTTGCCCGTGGTGCCGCTGGACGCGTGAATGCGCACGATCTGACTCTGCGGCACGGCGAACAGCCCGAACGGGTAGTTGTCCCGAAGATCCGTCTTGTCCGTGAAGGGCAGCTTGGACAGGTCCTCCACGCCCCGGATATCGCCCGGCATCACGCCGATTGCCTGCATTTTTTCCCGGTAAAACGGGACATTCGCGTACACGCGCTTGACCAGCGCGCAAAGCCGCTGGTCCTGCACGGCGCGAATCTGGTCGCGGGACATGCACTCCGCCGTCTTGTCCCAGATAACATTATGGTCCATCTTGGTTCCCGTCATCATGTTTCATGGCCTCCCACCCGGCGAGGAACGCCCGCCGGTTTGCTTCGATCGTCTTCTGTGGCACGCACGCCCCGACCGCTTCCAGCCAAAGCGATTGTTCTAGTGATTGTCTGGCCGCAAAAGCGCCCAGCAGCACGATGTTCACCGCGCGCTGCACGCCGCTCTCCCGCGCGACGCGCAGCGCGTCAAACGCGAAAAGCCCCCCGGCGGTCCGAAGCGTTTCCATGAGGTTCTCCGGATACTTCGCCGCGCCTGTGATGACCGGCATCGGCGCGATTTGCTGCGTGCCGCACACGATCCAGCCGCCTTCCTTGAGGTACGGCAGCGCGCGGGCGGCCTCCATGGGCTCAAACGCGATGATGGCGTCGGCCGTTCCCTCCTCGATCAGCGGGCTTTGCACCGCTTCGCCGATGCGCACATGCGTGATGACATCGCCGCCGCGCTGGCTCATGCCGTGCACCTCGCTGACCTTGGCGTCACGGCCCGCGTTCATCGCCAAACGGCCCAGCACGCGGCTCGCGAGCAGAATGCCCTGCCCGCCGACGCCCACGATAATCACGTCCATTTTCACGCGCGTTCCCCCCTCTCGATGCAGTGGAACGGGCAAAGGCCCGCGCACAGGCCGCAGCCCACGCACATGGTCGCGTCGATCGTCACGCCGCCTTCCACGCGCGAAATGGCCGGACAGCCGATCCGCATGCACGTGCCGCAGTTCTTGCAGTCATGCACCGCGAAGGGCGCGGGGTGCTCCTTGGTGAGCAGCACGCACGGCGACCGCACGATCACCACCGACACGGCCTCGCGCGCCGTTTCCTCCCGGATGACCGCGTCCAGCGCACTCTGGTCGAACGGGTCCACGGTGCGCACGTGCCGCGCGCCGCAGCCGCGGCACAGCGCCTCCAAATCGAGCATCGGCGCGGGATTTCCGTATAGGTCCTTCCCGCTGGCCGGGTTCTGCTGGTGGCCGGTCATGCCGGTGATGCGGTTGTCCAGGATGAGCACGGTGATCGTGCCGCCGCCCCATACCGCGTCGATCAGGGCGGTGACGCCGCTGTGCAGGAACGTGGAATCGCCGATCACGGCGACGGACTTCCGGCTAAAGTCCTTGCCCTGCGCCTTTTCCGCGCCGAACGCCATGCCGATGGACGCGCCCATGCAGAGCGTGGCGTCCATCGCGGACAGCGGCGGCGTCGCGCCGAGCGTGTAGCAGCCGATGTCGCCGAACACGTTCAGCTTTTGCTTTTTCAACACAAAAAATGTGGCGCGGTGCGGGCAGCCCGGGCAGAGCACCGGCGGGCGGATCGGCATGGCCGGGGCCTCCGGCAAATCCTTCCTTTCGCCCAGCAGCGCCTCCCGCACCTTGCGCACGCCGAGCTCGCCGGTCAGTCCTGTCTTGTCCTTGCCAGACACGGCAATGCCCATGGCCTTTAGCGCGTCCTCGACGAACGGCTCCAACTCCTCAATGACGACGAGCTTGTCCACGCTTTGGGCGAACGCTCGCAGCGCCTTCTCCGGCAGCGGGTAGCTCATGCCCAGCTTGAACGTGGACACGTCCGGCGCGGCCTCGCGCACATACGGGTAGCATGCGCCCGAGCAGATCACGCCGAGCGCCTTGCCGCGCAATTCCGCGCGGTTGATGTCCATGCCGGACGCGGCCTCGGCCATCGCCTTTTCTCTCTCGACGACAATCGGATGCCGCCGACGCGCGTTGCCGGGCATCATGACGTACTTGGGCGCGTTTTTCTCATACGCGGGCACTGCTACTTCCACCCGCTCGCCGAGCGTGACGGGCGACCGCGCGTGCGCGATGCGCGTCGTCAGCCGCAGCAGCACCGGCGTGTCGTACTGCTCCGACAGCGCGAACGCCAGCTTCGTGAAGTCCTTGCACTCCTGCGCGTCCGAAGGCTCCAGCACCGGCAAGTGCGCGCTTCGGGCGTAATAGCGGCTGTCCTGCTCGTTCTGGGATGAGAACATCTCCGGGTCGTCCGCGACGACGATCACCAGTCCCGCGCGGATGCCGGTGTACGCGGCGGTGAACAGCGGGTCCGCCGCCACATTCAGCCCCACGTGCTTCATGCATGACATGGCCCGGCCGCCGGCCATGGCCGCGCCGAACGCGACCTCCAGCGACACCTTTTCATTGACCGCCCACTCGGCGTTAATTTCTTTATACTGCGCGATCGATTCCGTGATCTCTGTGGAGGGCGTGCCGGGGTAGCTCGATACCACCTTGACCCCTGCCTCCCACGCGCCCCGCGCGACCGCCTCGTTCCCCAGCAGCAATGCTCTTTCCATCTATTGATCCCTCATATCCGTCACGCGCTTGGCCTTGCCCTCAAACCGCTTCAGCGTGTTGGGCGAGACGAGCTTGACATGCACGTCCAGGTTCAGCGCGGAGCGGAGCTGGTCGTGCACCGTGTGCTCCAGCGCCTCCAGCTCGCGCCACCGCTCCAGGAGGTTGCCGTCGGTCAGCTCCACCTTCACGGTCAGGCGGTCCAGGTAGTTCTGGCGCGTCACTTCGATCTCATAGTGCGGCCCAATGCCAGAAACCTCCAGCAGCACGCTCTCGATCTGCGACGGGAACACGTTCACGCCGCGAATGATAAGCATATCATCGCTCCTGCCGCGCACCTGCTCCATACGCGCGCTTGTCCGGCCGCAGGCGCACGGCGCGTAGGTCAGGCGGGTGATGTCCCGCGTGCGGTAGCGCAGCATCGGCTGGCCCTGCTTGGTCAGCGTCGTGATGACGAGCTCGCCCACCTCCCCTTCCGGCAGCACCTCGCCGGTCTCGGGGTTGATGATCTCGGGCAGGAAGTGATCCTCGTTGATGTGCAGCCCTTGGAACGCCTCGCACTCGCCGGACACGCCCGGGCCGATGATCTCCGTCAGCCCGTAGTTCTCCGTGGCCGTGATGCCCCAGCGGCGGGCCAGCTCGTGCCGCATCTCCTGCGTGGAGCTTTCCGCGCCGAAGAGGCCGAGCCGCAGCTTGATCTCGTCCATCACGCCCATTTTCTCCGCCACCTCAGCCAGGTACATGGCGTAGGAAGGCGTGGCGACGAGCACCGTCGCGCCGAAATCGCGCATGATGCCGATCTGCCGCTCCGTGTTGCCGCCGGAAATCGGGATGATCGCCGCGCCGACCTTTTCCAGCCCATAGTGCAGGCCGAACGCGCCGGTAAACAGCGAATAACCGAAGGAAATCTGCACGATGTCGTCCGCCGTCGCACCCACGGCCGTCGTCAGGCGGGCGATGCACTCCGCCCACATATCCAGGTCGCCCTTCGTGTACCCCGCCACGATGGACTTGCCCGTGGTGCCGCTGGACGCGTGCACGCGCACGATATCCCGCATGGGCACAGCGAGCATCTGGTAGGGGTAGTTGTCGCGCAGGTCGGTTTTGACCGTGAAGGGCACATGGCGCAGGTCGGCCAGCGTCCGGATATCCTCGGGCCTGATGCCCGCCTCGTCAAAACGCTTCTTGTAGTGCGGCACATGGTCGTAACAGCGGCGCACGGTATCTTTTAGGCGATCGAGCTGCAGCGCGCGCATCTGCTCGCGCTGCATGGCCTCCATCTGTGGGTTCCAAATCATATGCATCCTCCCATTCTACACCAAAGGTACAGGTAATGAATAGCCGCCCCGCGCCTTCCGTTCTTCCGTCCTGGGCGGCGGCCATGCGCGGATGACCGCCTATGGGCGGGGCATTGTGATGTATTATAGCGCAGGATCGGCCAAAAGAAAAGCCGAAAGCGCGCGAAAATGTCACATTGCTGCCAACAATTGCATGCGCATGCCACGCTGACGCCATTTTTGTATCAAAAGTGTTCGTATACTTTTAGGTGTCACCATTTTTTACCAGGAGAGGCAAGGATTTCTTGCCACCGGCCGCGAAAGGAGCGACACCATGCAACGCGACAGACAGCATCCTCGCCACCACAGCGGTAGGGATTTCTTGCGAAATCCCCTTATGGCGCCCGATTCTTCGAATCAGCGCCGCCGTCAAAGACGCCGCGGCCCGGCCGCACTGCTCGCCGCGCTGCTGCTGTGCCTCAGCATGACGGCGCTGCCCACACTGGCGGAAACCGCTACAGGTTTGGTTCCGGCGGAGAAACTGCTGGACGGCGAGGTGATCCGGTTTAACGACCCCGTGGTCGAACGGGTCATCCGCAAGACGCTTGAAAAGGAAACCGGCGACGTAACAAGGGCGGACATGGCGACGGTGACGGAGTTTGTGTGTGACGATTTCGTAGACCCCGCGTCCATAAACGATGTCATTGCGGACATTTCCGTGCTGCAATTCTGTAAGAACCTCGAAATCGTCACGATCACACGGCAACCCATCACGAGTATCGAGGCGCTGCGGGGTCTGCCGCTGCTTCGGGAAGTCGACCTGTCCTTTAGCGAGAGCGTAACAGACCTTTCCCCACTCGAGGGCAAGCAGCGCCTCTTTATCGTCCAGATCGTCGGGCTGGAAGGCGTGCGGGACCTCACGCCCGTGCTGTCCCTGCCGAACCTTAGAACCTTTACCGCCGGCAGCCAGGACAAGGACACGCGCCTGGATCTTTCGCCGCTGCGCGGGAAGGATACCCTGGAGCAGTTTCTTTACAGCGGCTTCGTGGAGGACTATGCGCCGCTTGAAAGCCACACCAAGATGCGGAACGCGACGCTTGTGGGCGTTGACCGCGAAATGTTCGCCACCCTGATTGCCGCGTGGCCTGATCTCAGGCGACTGACCGTGCAATCCTCCCCGCTCACAAACGAGGACCTATCCCTGCTTTCCGGCCACGCGATGAGGGATCTCGGCCTGTGGAGTTGCCCCGAAATCAGCGACCTGTCCGCGCTATCCGGGCAGAAGGCGCTCATGTACCTGCACATTTGGAATTGCTCCATCACGGACATCACGCCGCTGAGGGATTTGCAGGCGCTGACCCGCGTGAACCTTCAGCAGAATGACATTCGCGACCTGTCGCCGCTGAAGGGCCTCCCGAAGCTGGAAACGCTCCTGGTGACGGAGAGCGACGCGTATACCGAGGCGGATATCGCGGCGCTGTTGCCGGGTGTGGAGGTGTTGATGAGGCCGTCGTCGGGCGGGGTGAACTGATGACACGACCACCATCGACCCCAAAGGAGGGACACAATGCGACACGGCCCACAAACAGGGAAAAGAACACGCGCCCTGGCCATCCTCACCGCCGCGCTGCTGTGCCTCAGCGTTCCGGCGCTGCCCGCGCTGGCGGAAACGCCGCCGAGGGGCGATATCGTCCGCTTTGGCGATCCCGTGGTGGAGGAAGTCATCCGCAAGATGCTGCGGAAGGAGACCGGCGACATCACCCAGGCTGACATGGAGAAGGTGACCATCTTCGAGTACGACGCCTTCCGGGATACCGCCTCAAAGAAGGGGGCGATCCGGGACATTTCCGCGCTCGCGCTCTGCGAGAATCTGAAGTTCATCAGGATCGCCGAGCAGGACATCACGAGCATCGAGGCGCTTCGTGACCTGCCGCTGCTGGAGGAGGTGTGGCTGCAGGACTGCAAGGGCATCACGGACCTGTCCCCCCTGGCGGGCAAGCCGGGGCTCACCCGCGTCCACCTCAGCGGGTTGTCCGACGAGATTGACCTTTCCCCCGTGCTGTCCCTGCCGAACCTGAAAACCTTTAACGGGGGCTGGTACAAGAAGGACGCGCGCGTGGACATTTCCGCGCTTTCCGGGACGGAAAACCTGGAGCACTTCTCCCTCGGCGGCGTTGCTGCGGACTTCTCGCCGCTCGCGCGCCACACGGGGATGCGCAGCGTCACGCTCCGGGGCGTGGACAGCGAGACATTCGCGACGCTCATCGCCGCGTGGCCGGGCCTCAGCCATCTGAACATCCTCCAATCGCCCATCACGAGCGACGACCTGGCGCTGCTTTCCAGCCACGCGATCAACCGCTTGTACATTCAGCAGTGCCCAGGCATCAGCGACCTTTCCGCGCTGGCCGCGCAGGTGGCGCTGGAGACGCTGCATGTCACGGAGTGTTCCGTCACGGACGTGTCGCCGCTGAAGGATTTGCCCGCGCTACGCGACCTGAACCTCTGGGGAAATGACATTTTCGATCTTTCCCCGCTTAAAGGGCTACTGGCGCTGCGCTCCATCTCGCTGTCGCAAAGCGATGCGTTTTCCGAGGCGGATGTCAAGGCTCTGCTGCCGGGCGTTTTCGTGGAGATTGCGCTGTCGTTGGATGCGGAAACGGCGGAGCCTGCCAACTAACGTGGAAGGGAGTGTCTCCCTCGGCTGCCCGATGCCGCCCCGAAAAACCGCCAAAACCCTTGACAAACCGCCCGCCGCCATGGTATATCATTCAATAATCAAATTACGAAAGGCTATGAAGGAGCCAACGCCCGCGTCATTGTATCCCCAGAGGTAGGGATTCCTTGCGGAATCCCCTTATGGCTTGGAATCTACGGTTCCTCGCCACTCATCAGAGAAGGCGGCCTTGGGAAACGCCCATGGCTGGAAGCCGCCGGGGAGGGCAAGCGGGAAATTCACTCCGGAGCCGCTCCGCTGAAGGCATGAGGCGATCAGGATTCCCTGCGGAATCCGTGCCGTCTCCCCCGTAGGCGGGGCCGGGAACGCGCCCGTTATCCCGCAGAGGCCGTCCGCGTTTTTCGCGCGCGGCAAAAAAGGGTGGTACCACGCCGCGCCCGCGTCCCTTTATGGAGACACGGGCGCGTTTTTCTGCAATGAATTAGGAGGGAACCACGATGCAGGATCAAATCGATCGCATACTGGCCGAGGCGCGAGAATCGCTCGCCAAGGTAACAACGGCGGGCGAACTGGAATCGCTCCGCGTGCTGCTGCAAGGGCGCAAGGGCAGCTTCACGCAGCTTCTGCGCGCCATGGGCGAACTGCCGTCCGATGAGCGGCCGAAGGTCGGCGCGCTGATTAACGGCGCGCGGGAAAACATCACCCGGATGATCGAAACGCGCGGCACTGCGCTGCGCCGGGCGGAACGCGAAGCGCGGCTGAAGGACGAGGCCATCGACGTGACGGAGCCGCGCCCCATGCGCCACATGGGCACGCTGCACCCGATGTCCATGGTGCAGGCCGATCTGGTGGAAATTTTCACCGGCATGGGCTTTGAGGTGGTCGAGGGGCCGGAGGTGGAGCTGGACACATACAACTTCGAGCTGCTGAACCTGCCGAAGAACCACCCGGCGCGCGACGCGCAGGACACGTTCTACGTGGAGGACAACATCGTGCTGCGGACGCACACCTCGCCCGTGCAGGCGCGCACGATGCTCTCGCGCAAGCCGCCCATCCGCATCATCTGCCCGGGCCGCGTGTTCCGCGCCGACGAGGCAGACGCCACGCACTCCCCCAACTTCCATCAGATGGAAGGGCTGGTGATCGACAAGGGCATCTCCATGGCGAACCTGAAGGGCACGCTGGACGCGTTCGCCAAGGCGCTGTTCGGCGAGGACACCCTGACGCGCTTCCGCCCGTCGTTCTTCCCGTTCACGGAGCCTTCCGCCGAGGTGGACCTCACCTGCATGGTCTGTCACGGTACGGGCTGCCGCGTCTGCAAGGGCACGGGCTGGATCGAGATTCTCGGCAGCGGCGTGGTGAACCCAAAGGTGCTGGACATGTGCGGCATCGATTCGTCCGTCTATTCCGGCTTCGCGTTCGGCATGGGGCTGGAGCGCATCGCCATTTTAAAATACGGCATCAGCGACATGCGGCTGCTCTACGAGGGCGATCTCCGGTTCCTCGGGCAGTTCCGCTAAGGGGGATTGAGCATGAAAATACCGATGCAATGGATTCGCGAGTACGCGGATATCCCGCCGGACGCGGCGGCATACACCGAGCGCATGATCATGACCGGCACGGCGGTGGAGGGCACGGAGGTCGTCGGCGAAGGGATCGATAAGGTCGTCACCGGGCGCGTGCTGTCCCTGGCGCGGCACCCGAACTCCGATCACCTGTGGATATGCCAGGTGGACGTGGGCGGCGAGAAGCCACTGCAGATCGTCACTGGCGCGCAAAACCTGAAAGGCGGGGAACTCGTCCCCGTGTGCCTGGACGGCGCGACGCTGCCCGGCGGCAAGGTCATCAAGTCCGGCACGCTGCGCGGCGAGCTGTCGGACGGCATGCTCTGCGGCGGCTATGAGTTGGGCGTGGACGACGCGCTGTACCCCGGCGCGAGCGCGGAGGGCATCATGATCTTCCACGAAAACCACCCGCTCGGCATCGATGTGCGGCCCCTGCTCGGCCTGGGCGACACGGTCGTGGATTTCGACATCCTCGCCAACCGGCCGGACTGCCAGTGTGTCTGGGGCATCGCGCGGGAATCCGCCGCGGCGTTTGACAAGGCGTTCGTGAAGCCCGAAATCACCGTCAAGGAGCACGGCGGGAATATCCTGGACGAGGCGCGCGTGGACGTGCTGGACGCGGACCTCTGCCCGCGCTACACGGCGCGCGTGGTGAAGAACATCCGCATCGGCCCGTCGCCGCTGTGGCTGCGCGCGTACCTGCACGGCGCGGGCATGCGCTCCATCAACAACATCGTAGACATCACGAACTTCGTGATGCTGGAAACCGGCCACCCGATGCACGCGTTCGACCTGTCGATGGTCAAGGGGCGGCACATCATCGTACGCCGCGCCAAGGACGGCGAAACGCTGCGCACGCTGGACGGCAAGGACCACACGCTGACGGCCAGCATGCTCGTCATCGCGGACGAGGGCGGCGCGACGGGCCTTGCGGGCATCATGGGCGGCGAGGAATCCGAAATCACGGAGAACACGCGCGAGATTCTGTTCGAGTGCGCGGCGTTTGACCGGACATCCACGCGTGTGACGGCGCGGTCGCTCGGCATCCGGACTGAGTCGTCCTCGCGGTTTGAGAAGGGCGTCGCCCCCGCAACCGCCATCGAGGCGCTGGACCGCGCGTGCCACCTGGTGGACCTGCTGGACGCGGGCGACACCGTCTCCGGCATCATCGATGTGTACCCCGCGCCGAAGCCGCAGCCGGTCATTGAGACGACCGTCAGCCGCATCCAGCGGTGGACGGGCGTGGACATCCCGGGCGAGGAAATCGCCGCGATCCTGAGGAAGCTGCACTTCGACGTACAGCTCGCGGGCGACGCACTGCGCGCCGTGGCCCCGCCGTTCCGGCAGGATGTGGACGGCTTCGCGGACCTGGCCGAGGAGGCGCTGCGCTACTACGGCTATCACCACCTGCCGTCCGTGTTACCAGCGGGCGAGACGATGGCGGGCAAGCGGTCGGACCGGATGCGCTTCACGGACAAGGTAAAGGCCGTGCTGGTCGCGCTGGGCGGCCACGAGACGATGGCGTACTCGTTCACCAGCGCGCAGGGCGCGGTGAAGCTCGGCCTGCCGGACGGCGACCCGAGGCTGTGCCCGGTCGTGATCCGAAACCCGCTCGGCGAGGACACGAGCATCATGCGCACAACGCTGGCTCCCGGCATGCTGGACGCGCTCGGCGTGAACATCAGCCGCCAGAACCCGCGCGGCATGCTGTTCGAGTGCGGCACGGTCTTTGAGGGCCATTCGCGGAAACCCGGCGAGCTGCCCGTGGAGCGGCAGGCGCTGTGCATCGGCGCGTTCGGCGCGCTGTACGATTTCTACCGCCTGCGCGGCGTCATCGAAGAACTGCTGCGCGTGCTCGGCCTTTCGGCGGACATCGCGCCCGGCGCGGACGTCTACTACCACCCGGGCCGCTGCGCGACGCTGACCGTAAACGGGGAGCGCGTCGCCGTGCTGGGCGAGCTGCATCCGGACGCGGCCGACGCGTTCGATCTGGACGCCCGCGCCGTGCTGGCCGAAATCGACCTGGACGCGCTGGAACGCCTCGCCACCCCGATGGGCGAAGTGAAGGCGCTGCCGCGTTTCCCCGCCGTGGCGCGCGACGTGGCGCTGGTGCTGGATTTGCTCCTGCCCATCGGCCCGGTGCTCGCGGCCATCGCGAAGGCGGGCGGCCCGCTGCTGGAGAGCGTGTCCTTGTTCGACGTGTATCGGGGGGCGCAGGTCGGCGCGGACAAAAAGTCCGCCGCGTTCTCGCTCCGATTCCGCGCGGAGGACCGGACGCTGACGGACGATGAGGTCAAGAAGGTTTTTGACGGGATTTTGGAGGTTTGCGCAGAGCGGTTTGGGGCGGAGATACGGAAGTAAGGAAAGGATTTCTGGCGAAATCATCCCCTTATGGTGCCCGATTTTTCAAATCAGCGCCACAGTCAAGAAAGGGCGATTGCCATGCGGAAGATATCCCTCTGCTTCGCGCTCCTGTTGATCGCGGCGTGCTTGTCGGGCTGCTCGCAACGCCCTGCCCCGGAAAATGGTCGTGTGCGGCAGATCGTCATCCATAGCGACCTGCTCGATCGGGATATCATCTCCCATGTATGCTTGCCTGTCGGGTACCGGGAAACCGCCCGGTACCCGGTTCTCTATTATTTTGCCAGCGGGGGCGGGTCCTCCTTTACGACGATCAATCAGTTTCATATCGCGGAAACGGCGGATTTGCTCACCCGGGATCAGCGGATAGAACCGATGATCATCGTCGCGCTCGGAATCGAGTTCAGCTTCGGCATGAACTCATCGGATGTGCCGGGGGAAGCGACGTTCACGTCCGAATCCTCCTACACCTTCCGGGAGGGCCGCTACGAGGACTATATCATCCAGGAAGCCATTCCGTATATTGACGCGCACTATCCGACCCTTGCGGACCGGGAGCACCGCTTCATCGGCGGGTATTCCATGGGCGGCTTTGCCGCGCTGCATCTCGCTTTTCGCAATCCCGGCCTTTTTTCGAAAGTGGGTGGCCACAGCCCTACGCTCTTTGAGGATACCTACATCACGCCTGAAATCCACGCGTGGCTGTTCCCGGACGAAGCGGCAAGGGAAGCGCGCGACCCCCTGCGGCTCGCGAAGTCCCAGGATTTGTCCGGCCTGTCGGTGTACCTGGACACGGGCTTCGCGGATGTCAACGCCGCCGCTTGCGAGGCGCTGTCGCGGATCCTTGCCGAAAGGCATGTGGCTGTTTCCTTTCAATTGTTGCGAGGGGAGCATGGCTTTGCGTATTGCGCAGAGCATATGCCCGAGTACTTGATGTTTTATGGGCTGAAACCGCTTGCGGAAGGCGAGGCGCTGCCGGAGGCACTATGACCGCTTCACTCCCCCGCCCCCATCTCCACCGCCTGCGCCTCCGTGCTCCCCTGCCCCCCGGACAGATACCGCACATACGACTCATACTGCAGCGCCAGCGAGGCGTTTTTCTTCTGCACGCGCTCGCTCGCCGCGTCCGTGGACAGGTCCGCCATCGCCTCGCGGCACGAGCCTACCAGCCCTTGCAGACCGCGCACGACCGGGTTTTCCGTGCCGCGCAGCACGGTGTCCAGCGTCTTTAGCAGCGCGTCCAGGTCCGTCTGCGCCGCCTTGGCCGCGTTCTGGGCGTCGGCGGGTGTCGCGTGCGCCATGCGCGTCAGGTTTTCGAATGTGCGCTCGATCGCGTCCGCACCGTTCCGGAGCGCGTCAAGCTGCGCGGGCGACGCGGTGATGCGCAGCGCCACCTCCTGGGTGGACAGCACGCGGATGCTGGCCAGCTTGCCCTTTGCCTCGCGGAGAATCTCCGCCTCCAACAGTTTGCCGCACGCCGCCACCGCCTGGCCGTCCGCGTCCACGATGTACCACTCGTGCGCCGGCAGCGTCACCGCCGCCACCGTCGCGGCGGGCGCGGGCGTGGCGCGTGCGAACACGGCGGTGACTTCCTGTGGCGTGGGAGGGCTGATGAACACACACGCGGCCACCGCCAGCAGCACGACAGCGGCCGTCAGCAACCCCCCGCCCCGGCTCTTTTGCTTGCGCTTTAGCGCCGACTGTCTCTTGGCCATCCGCACCCCTCCCTGCGGCAGGGTATGCCGAAAACGCGCGCGTTATGTTGCGGGGGATGCCCTTCTATGGTAGGATAAGCGATATCAAAGCCAATGCGAGGAGAGCGGCCGATGCGCTATCATATCGATACCATCCCGGTCTGGGACGCCTATAAAGAGAACAGCGAATGCCCGCTGTGCGACCTGCACGCGGCGCAGGAGCAGGGCTATCTGGAGAGCTTTCTCGGCGCGTCGGTGATGGAGCCGGACGTGCGCGTGGAGGTGAACGAGAAGGGCTTCTGCGCCCATCACTTCGCGCGGATGCTCGGCATGCAGAACCGCCTGGGCCTGTCGCTGATGACGCACACGCACCTGCTTACTGTAATCGACGGCATGAAAGCGGCCGCCCCGGCGAAGAACGGACGGAACGGCCTGTTCGGGCACAAAAAGAGCGCGCCCACGGACGAAGCGGCGCGCGAAACGTGCATCCTGTGCGAGCGGCTCGGCAACACGATGAACCGCTATCTGTTCACTGTGCTGCACCTGTGGCGCACGGAGTCCGCGTTCAAGGACATGCTAGCGAAGTCCAAGGGCCACTGCCAGCCGCACCACGAAAGCCTGACGCGCATGGCGCGCGCCGAGATGGGCGCGGCGGACGCGGAGGCGTTCCTTGGCATGCTCTCCGCCTTGCAGCGCGAAAATCTGGCCCGCATCGAACGGGAATTGTGGTGGTTCACGCAAAAGTTTGACTACCGCAACGCGGACAAACCCTGGGGGGAATCCAAGGACGCGCCGGAACGGGCAATTTTGAAGCTACGGGGGAAGCAAGGATAAGGGAAACCATTGGCAGCCCCGTACCCCTGTGACATGCTTTACCAAATCACGTCGGGAGGTGTTGTACATTGTTTGCGCATGTTTGGGCTCCATGCAAGGTCTGATAACGGACGGGAATTGCATGGAGCGGAAAGGATTCCTGACGGAATCCATTGATGGCGTCCGGTTTTCCAAATCCTCGCCGCCATCGCGGTAGCGCACACTGCCGTCCGAATCGGGCTTTGCATTCTCATTCAATAACAAATTGATTGAAGGAGCAAAGCCATGAAGAAAACGAACCTTTTTGCGGGCCTACACGACTTTTTCGTCCTGTGGAGCTCGCAGGCCGTGTCTACGCTGGGTACGGCCATGACCAACTTCGTGCTGATCGTCTGGGTGTACGAACAGAAAGGCACTGCTTCCAGCATCACGCTTTTGTCGATCTGTTCTTTTTTGCCGACCATTCTTTTCCGCTTCGTGGCGGGAACGATCGCGGACCGCTGGGATAAGAAGCGCATCATGCTGCTGGCCGATTTGATAGCCGCCTGCGGCACGGTAACAGTCTTTGCGCTGTATTCCTTTTCCGCGCTGCGCGTATGGCACCTGTACATCATCAACTTCCTGCTCAGCTTCATGAACGCTTTTCAGAGTCCGGCGGCGTATGTGGCGACCAGTTTGCTCGTGCCAAAGGAGCAATATGTCAGGGTCAGCGCATTGCAAGCCTTTTCCGGCTCGGTCGTCGCGATTCTAGCCCCGGCGCTCGGCAGCACATTGCTCGCGTTCGGCGGGCTGACGACCGTTCTGGCGGTTGATCTGATAACCTTTGCGGTCGCGTTTGTCATGCTGCTGGTTTTCGTCAAGATCCCGGACATGGTGCGCAGCGCCGAAGAAACGCGGGAACCCTTCCTGAAAAGCTGCATGGCGGGGATCAACTTCCTGCGGGAACGCACGGCGCTCTTGCGCATCATTCTGTTTTTCGCCGCCATCAACTTTTTCGCAAAAATGGGTGGCGACGGCATGATGGCCGCTTTCATCCTGGGCAGAACGGGCGGCGACCAAAAGGCGCTTGGCATGGCGGAGGCTGCCGTCTCGCTCGGCATCCTTGTGGGCAGCCTTCTCGTCACTTTCATGAAGCCGGCGAAAAACAAGGTGAATGCCATCTTCATCGGAACCGGCCTCGCGTTTCTCCTGGGGGACATAGCGCAGAGCCTGACCCCCTCGTTGCCGTTCTGGATAACCGCTGCGTTTGCTTCCTATGTGCCGGTGGTTTTTCTAAACGCCAACCTGACCGCCGTCATGCGTGCCCATGTGCCGATTGAAATGCAGGGGCGTGTGTTTTCGGCAAGGGATACCCTTCAGAACTGCACGATCCCGCTCGGGCTGTTCCTCGGCGGCGTGCTGGCCGACCATGTTTTTGAGCCGCTCATGGAGACCGCCTCACCGGTACAACAGGCTTTGACGCTTGTTTTCGGGGCGGGAAAAGGTTCAGGGATCGCGGTGCTTTTCTTCCTTGTTGGGATCAGTGGATTTGTCACAAGCCTCGTGGCGCTGAAGAACCCGCTGTACCAGCGTTTGAATGAGGATCCATGATTGTTGCCCTGCTGAGAGGTAGGGATTTCTGGCGAAATCCCTTTATGGCGCCCGATTTTTCAAATCAGCGCCGCCGTCGAGGTAGGGATTTCTGGCGAAACCCCTTTATGGCGCCCGGTTCTTCGAATCCGCGCCGCCACCCATGACGAAACGGGCGCTCCATTTGCGGGCGTCCGTTTTCCTTGAGAATCGCTATCGGCAAGCCTTCGCCTCAGTCCTCCGCGTACCGCTCCGCCAGCACACCCGCCTCCTTGAATAGCTCCATGGAGAACTCGTCCGGGTAGCCGGTCCGGTACACCACGCGGACGATGCCCGCGTTGATGATCATCTTCGCGCACTGGCTGCACGGCTGGTGCGTGCAATACAGCGTCGATTGGTCGATGTTCACGCCCATCTTCGCCGCCTGGATGATCGCGTTCTGCTCCGCGTGCGTCGCGTAGCAAACTTCCTGCCGCGTTCCGGACGGGATGCCCATCCTGCGCCGGAGGCATTCCCCGCGCTCCTTGCATGTCTTGACGCCCGCGGGCGCGCCGTTGTAGCCGGTGGTCATGATGCGCTTGTTCTTGACGATCACCGCGCCGATGCTGCGGTTCTCCTGGAAGCAGCTCGTCCACGTCGCCACCAGTTCCGCCATCTGCATAAACCGCTGATCCCACTTTTGCATGCTCCGCGCCTTCCTTCGTGCCTGTTTTCACTGAATGGCGCTACTGTACCACCTCGCGCGGAACATGGCAAGCGTTTCCTATTCCGCTTCCGCTTTCCCCTCCTCTTTTCGCCCCTGATCGCCAGCCTTCTCAGGCTCGCCGCTGTCGCCATGATGTTTGCGTTGTGTTTACGAATTGTTAAAACGTGCGCCGCCGCCTGACTTCGCCCCGGGCGTGTTGACGAAACCGCTTCACATTGATATAGTCACTATCAATAAACAAGCTGCTTGGGAGGATGAAGGCGTGCGGTACGAACCGAAAATAGAAAAGGAAATCATGTGCCCGGTCGAGTACGGCCTGAACATATTCGGCGGCAAATGGAAGTCGCGCATCCTGTGCGTGCTGTCCTCCGCCAGCGTCCTGCGGTACAGCGCCATACGAAGCGAGCTTAGCAACATCACGGACGCCGTGCTGGCCGCCATGCTCAAGGAATTGATCGCTGATGGGTTAATTTCCCGCAAGCAGTACGAAGCCATCCCACCGAGGGTGGAATACGCCCTGACCGGGAAGGGCAAGTCCGTACTGCCCATCCTGCAGAGCATCTGCCATTGGTCGCGGCAACAGACAAAGGACGAGCTGGACAAGAAGCTGCCGCCCTGCAAGACCTGTGCGCAGCGGTAGGGATTCCTGGCGGAAGCGTCCGGTATTGTCGCGTTGCCCCCGCCCCGGCATTGTCGCGCTTGCCCTTTGGGCGATTACGCGCCCTGGGATTGTCGCACGGGTCGCCATCGCGCCCATCGCCCTGTGCCGCTTGACACCTTCAGGTCGCTTCATCGCCCACTGGGCACGCTTCCCCCCGGTTCCCCTTATGGCTTCCGATTCTTCGAATCAGCGCCGCCATCATTGCTATGAAAATTGATAGCGACTCATAAAATCACCAATATATTTACTTTCTAAAGTCGCTTTCGGTATACTGCACGCATGGAGGCCTTCCATGACGGCGACGCTGATTTGGAAAATCGGCCGCCATAAAGGGATTCCGACAGGAATCCCTACCTCAACACAATGATCTAGCGGAGGTAACATCCCATGCGTGCAAAGGCTTATCTGGAAATCACGATGACCATCGACCCTACCGACCGTCCGGCGGCGGCGAAGGTGTACGCCGACTACCGACAGCCGTTCCTGGACCAGATCGCGGGCGCGGTGTCCAAGGACCTGCTGATCCGGGAAGAGGATGTGCAGGTGCTGCACGGGTTTGACAGCGCCGAGAGCGCCAACGCGTACCTTAGCAGCGCGCTGTTCCAGAACGACGTGTTCGTCAGTCTGAAACCGCTCTGGCGCGCCGACCCCGAGGTGAAAATTTACACGGTCGCGTAGACGACGCCGGCACTTGCGGCCGGCAACTCCCTATCAGAAAGTCCAAGGGACTTCATTCTTAGCATCCCAGCACCAAAAGAATCATTGAATAGTCCTTCCCGCCCGTAGGCGAAATGATGGGGTTCCAAGGGGCCAATGGCCCCTTGGCAGGGTCTGGGACAGCGTCCCAACATCCCCTCCCCGCGCTCCCCTCACAATCCCCCGGCTTCCCCGCATTGAGCCCGTCCCGGCCGCATACCCTCTCGCATGAGGAAACAATCGCTGTTCAAGCAGGCGGCCGTCCTGTCCGGCGCGAACACGGTGGTGCGCGCGCTGGGGTTTGCCATGCGCATCTGGCTGTCGCGCGTGATGGGCGCGGAGGCAATCGGCGTGATGGAACTGGCGTCGTCCGCGCACATGCTGTGGATCGCGCCGGTCACGTCCGGCATCCCGATGGCCGTATCCCGCGAGGCTGCCGCCGGGCACGGCGAGGAGGCATTGCGCGCCGGGCGGCGGCTGGGCCTTACCATCAGCCTGTGGATGCTGCCATTCATTTTACTGCTCTCCCCCGTCATCGCCAAGATCCTGGGCGACGCGCGGACGCTCCCGGCGCTGCTGCTGTACGCGCCATGCCTGCCGATCCTCGCGCTGTCGGCGGCGTACGGCGGCTATTGCTACGGTGCGGGCGACACGGTGCCGCCGTCGGTGTCCGAGCTGGTGGAGCAGTTCGTGCGCTTTGGCGTGTGCGCCGCCGTACTGCTGCTCGTCCCCGGCATGACCGCCGCGTGGACGGCCGCCGTCCCGCCGCTGGCCACGCTGGTGGGCGAGGGCGTGTCCGTGGCCGTCGTCATCTGGATGCTCGGCCGCGAGGGGATACGTGTCAAGAGCACGCGCGTGAAGGACGAAGCCTTCAGAGCGTTGCAGAAGCGCATTTGGAAGCTCGCCGCGCCGATGACATGGATGCGCATCACCAACACGCTGATGCGCACCGTCAACGCCGTCATCGTGCCGCTGCGGCTGCGCGCGTCCGGCCTTTCCGCACAGGAGGCCACCGCACGGCTGGGCATGCTGTCCGGCATGGCAATGCCGCTCGTCATGCTGCCCAGCGTCATCACCGGCGCGCTGGCCATGGTGTCCGGCCCGGCGCTCGCCCGGCGCGAGGGCGACCCCAAGGCGCTCGTGCGCATCCTGGTCAAGGTGCTTCCCGCCGCGCTCGCGGTGTCGCTGGCCGCGATGGGGTTGTTGATGTTCGGCGCGCCGTGGATCTCGTCCCGGCTGTACCGGCAACCGGACCTCGCGCCGCTACTGGTCGCCATTGCCCCACTCGTGCCCGTGATGGGCGTGCAGCAGGTGCTCAGTGGCATGCTGGCGGGGCTGGCACGGCAGCGAAGCGCGCTGATCGCGTCGCTGACCGGCGCGCTGCTGACGCTCGGGCTGAACTACGCGCTCGCGGCGGAATACCGCCTGATCGGCTGCGCGTGGGCGCAGATCGCCGGGCAAACGGTGACGATGCTGATGAACATGCGGACGCTGATCCGGACGGTGCGGCGGGAGCCGTGAGGGGGGATGGAAAGGGACGCTGTCCCAGACCCTGCCAAAGGTATTTCATCCCTCTGGACTCCCCCTCTTTGCCTCAGGGTGGGAGGACTCATACTATTTCCTCGTGGCACTGCTGCTCAATATCCACTTTACGGCAAGTTCCATGAAAAGCGGCGGGAATGAGCGTAGCTGGCCGCCTGCGGGCGCAGGGCGCGCATCGCGCGTCCGCCCTTCTGCACGGCACGCGCAACACATCAATCCGCTCGAACTCACAGCAGCCGCGCACCCGCAATCACAAGGGCAGTGCGGCGACCGCAGCACCCAGACGGGCAGAACACCCTTCCGCTCCATAGCGATTAAAAACCGCCCCGGAAAGGGCGGTTTACGCTTCCTCTTTACCCCTCGCGCCGTACACTCCCCTTACCCCTTCAACCAAGCCCTCGCCTCAATCAGCCACCGATGCGGCATCAAAAGCAAGCCGTTCTCCATCACATAGTTGATATACGCCAGCGCGGCGCGGCAAAGCGAGTCCTCCAAGGCCGCCTCCACGGCATCCAGAAACGGCGGGGTGCCCTCCTGGTCCCACGCGATTTTGTCAGCCAGGAAAAGGATCATATCGTATGCGGACGGATCGGGCTTCAGCGTGGAATGGCACGCGATTGCCGACAGAATCCGCTCGTCACGGACGTGAAAATGCTCCTCCGCGATGACGACGGACACGCGCTGGTGCAGGATGAACGGATGCTTTCGCTCGGACGGGTCGATGGGCCAGCCATTTTCTTCCGCGTACACCAGCATGTCGGCGGGGCGGATCACCGCTGATACGTCATGCAGAATGCCCGAGGCATATGCGGTTTTCGTGTCCGCGTGAAACCGCGTCGCCAGCGTGGCGCACGTTTCGGCCACGCGGAGGCAGTGCGCGGCGGTATGGCCGCGGCCATTCGCGCGGAGCAGGTCCAGGGCGTCCGCGCAGGTGTCCCCGGCCGCCATGGGGCGCTTGATGTAGTCCAAGTCCAGAATGCCCATATCCATCCCCCCTCCCGCCGTCCGGCGCTGTTCGCGGTTGACAAACGGACGCCCCCGCATCGCGGCAGCGCCCGCCTTTTCGCACCGTATCTTCCCGCGTCCGCGATGGCGGCGCTGATTCAAAAAATCGGACGCCATCAGAGGATTTTGCGGGAAACCTCTGCCACGACGGCGGCGCTGATTTGAAAAATCGGGTGCCATAAAGGGATTTCGCCAGAAATCCCTACCGCTACTCCGCCCGCACGTTCGCGGCGGTTGTGCCCACCTTGCTCACCATGGCCTGGTAGGCTTTTTTCATGTTGGTGTAGATGGTCTCGGTCATGTTATTCGGCAGGGCCGCCATGCCGGACGGCACCACGCGGTAACGATTCACGCCGCTCACATCCCGCCAGCGCATGATCCACGTGGGCATGTACCACGCGTCCCGGATCGTCGCCTTGCCCGCCTGCGCGTTCCATTCGACCGACAGGCGCAAAACCGTGCCCGTGATGTTATTTGTATCGCGGGAGTCGTCCGTCAGGAAATTCCCCAGCGAATACGCGACAAATACCTCGCGCGCGGTGCCATACACGTCCATCACCGTCATGCGCTCCAGCTCATGCACGCTGGTCGGGTTGGTGCCCAGGATGATGTCCGCGCCCGCCTTCGCCAGCGTCTCCGCCATGGCGCGCGTCTCCTTAGATGCCTTTGTGTCCGACCGGCTGCCCCAGTGCGCCAGCACGATCACGAGGTCCGCGCCCTGCCCGCGCAGCGCGGCGATATCCTGGGTGGCGGTCTGCGCGTCCAGCACGCGCGTGGCGCTCGCGAGTTCCGCTTCCGTCGCCGTCTTTGTGCCCGCCGCGCTGATGCTGCCCGTGTAGGACAGAATGCCCACCTTCACCCCGCCGATCTCGCTGACGGGGTAGCGCGCGCGCTCCTCCTGCGAGCGGTATCCGCCGGCGGCGGACATTTGCGCCTCCTCGATGGCCGTCCGCGTCTCGGACAGGCCGCTCATGCCGTGGTCCAGCAGGCGGTCCGTCGCCAGGTTCAGCAGGTTCACGCCCGCCGATTTCAGACCCGCGGCAAGCTCCTTGGGCGCGTTATACGCGTCAACCTGCGATGCATTGCCCGTCAAGCTCGTGCGCAGCGTCACGATGCCCAGGTCCGAGCCGCTAAACGCCCCGGATATCGGCGCGAGGATGGCGCCGAAGTCAAGGGAGCCGCCGTTTTGGGCCGCTGCCCGCAGTTCCGTTCCGACGGAGACCTGCCCGGCCACCGTGATGTTCAGCGTGCGGATGGGCGGCTGTGTCGGAACGGGCGTCGCCACGGGCTCTTCGCTCTTGCGCGCCATGTTCAGCGCGTTCGTGGGCGAAGGGTCCCCGCCCTCTGCCAGGTTCGGCGGCGCGGTGGCCTCCGGCTCCGTGTTGGTCACGCTGTGCGCGAGCACCTGCAGCGGTTCCGTCAGCAGCTTGGGATCGATGGAGATCTGGCCCATGTCGCCGGAAATGCGCGCGAAAATAAGCCCGGCGGCCAGCGCCGTCGATACGCTCAGGACCAGCATCAGGATGGTTCCAACGGAGATGCCCCGCCCGTGCTTGCGCGCCATGATGCTTCCTCCTTGCCGTGCCTATCGTGCCCATATAGAGATATAGACGGATTACGCGTCACTCTCCATCCCGGTATCATACTGCGCGTTGCCGACGGCCGCCGCGAACGCCTCCTCCGGGAGCGTCCCGCCAAAGTATCCGCGCGCGGCGGTGAGCAGTTCCGTCGCCCGTTTCACCGCGCGGTCATACAGCTCCATAAGCCCCTCGTCCCTCGGCGTGTCCGGGTAGGCGGGCGCACGCCACTGGGCGTGGTCCGCGTTCGTGATGTCCGCGCGGGGCAGAAAGCGCGGCGCCATCTGCGATGTGGCGAGCCCCGCCTTGCCGATCACGCGCTCCAGCACCCACACCGCGCCGTATTTCACGCCCGACGGGCTGTGGGTCAGCCGGTTCACGCGCTCCGCGCCGCCAAGCGCCTTCAGCACCGTCTCCCGGGTGACGCATTCCTCGGGGAACACGTCGTTGATCGCCACGGCCCAGAGGTCCGCGATCTGTTCCCACACGGGTCGTGTCTCCGCGACGCCGGGCATGATGACCGGGGTGCTCCGATGTCCGTCCTGCCGGTAAAACAGCGTGTCCCACCGCTTTTCCAGCCGCATGTGCAGCAGGCTGCTGTACTTGCCGTGTTTGTCCACGCTGTGCGCGTACACGTAGGGGTGCACGGTGGAATCCAGCGCGTAGTGCGTCAAAAAGCCCATCGCGTACGCGCGCTCCACTTCAGAGCCGTCCTTTGCCCTCCGGCAGAGCGCGCACAGGAAAGCGCCCGTGCGCCGCGTGTGCAGCAGGTTGCCCAGCGGTCCCGGGCGACTAGACGGCCCAAGCGGAAAAATGCCCAGCATGAACAGCGGGTCCGGGCCCTGCGCGCCCAGCACCAGCGCGTCGCGTTCTTTTATGGTCACGCCGGACAGCTCCACCGCCTTTTCCGCGCATCGTTTGTGTAAATATCCCGATGGCATTACGCCCCCACAACCCCTTTCTTCAGCAGCACATTGGCGTACAGCGCCGTTTCGCCCGTCTGGATGACGCAGTACGCCTCGCGCGAAAGACCATAAAACGCGAACCGCTCCGCGTGGCCAATTCTCGTGCCCGGCTCGTGGCGCTGGATGATCGCGGCAAATTCATCCCAGATCGGCGTTTTGGCCGTGTCGCCCGGCACAACCTCCATTAGCGTGACCGGCGCGTCCACATACGTATCCAGCGGCATCAGTGCGAGCACGGCGTCCAGCACGGCCGCGCCGCCGTGTCCGTCCAGGCGGACGAGGCGCTGCCCCATCGACGAACCGGGAAAATTGCCGTCCGCGATCAGGATCGTATCGCCGTGACCCATTTCCATCAGTACTTTAAGCAATTCCGGGGAAAGAATAGAAGGAATGCCTTTAAGCATTGGCTCCGCCTCCAAATTTTGCGTTTGTTTGGTTTTGTTGTTCGACAGGCGCCCGCGTTTTCCCTGCCGCGCGCATACTCTGTCCGTCCATGGAAAACCTATGCGTGAGGCGGCGAGGAACCGAAGATTCCGAGCCATAAAGGGATTTCGCCAGAAATCCTGTCCCTAGAATGATTGAAACGGGGTGTGCGAATGACCTTTGGTATGATTGTGCTGCTGGTGCTGTCGCTGCTCGTGATCTTTGGCGTGGGCCAGCGCGTGCTTGACCGGATGCACCTGAACGATAAGTGGGCCATCGGAGTGATGCTGGCCATTTTCCTGGGGGGGCTGATTCCGGCTATCCCGATCGGCAACGTGCGCATCGGCGTCGGCGGGTGTCTGGTGCCGCTTGCATTATGCGTCTGGGTGCTCATCAAGGCGGATTCGACACTGGAGGTATTCCGTGCGCTGTTCGGCGCGCTGATTACGGCGGGCGTCGTCTGGCTCATCAGCCTCCTGATGCCGGCGGAACCCGAGGGCATTGTGCTCGATCCGAATTACGCCTACGGCATCGCGGCGGGCATTGTCGCGTACCTGCTGGGCCGCTCGCGGCGCGCGGCGTTCGTATGCGCGGTGGTGGGTGTGCTGCTGGCGGATACGCTGGTGGCGATTGTGAACTGGTCAAACGGCGTGGACGCGCTGCTCCGCCTGGGCACGGGCGGCGCGCTGGACGCGGTGGTCATCTCCGGATTGATCGCCGTGCTGATGGCGGAGTTCATGGGCGAACTGATCGAGCGGATCGTCCGTGGGCGCAGAAAGGAGCGTGTCGAATGAAAAAAGTGGCTTTTGTGCTGCTGGCCGCGCTGCTCGTGCTGCTGCCCCTGCGCGCGCCCGCCGATGGGTTTGACACGGCGAGAATTTTCACGGTCTACCGCGAGGGCGGCGAGGTTCTGTTCTCGCTCGCCGGCGATGTGGACGTGGGCGACGAGTACATCAGCGGGGACAACCAGCGCTATGTCATCCAGACCGTGGACGAAGCCGCCATGACCGCGCAGGCGGCACACCAGGGCGCGCAGAAGATGCCCGATGTGAACTGGGTGGAGACGTCGGCTGCCGTCGTCGTGTCCAACATGGGCGCAAGCGCCAGCCCCGATAGCACAAGCGGCACCGGGAACGACAACCGATTGATCGCGCTGTACTGCACCCACAGCGACGAGAGCTACGTGCCGACCGACGGCACACAGAGTACCGACAACGGCCACGGCGGCATCTACGATGTTTCTCAGGCGCTGAAGGCCGCGCTGGAAGAAAAGGGCATTAAGGTGACGCTGGACGAGACGATCCATACGCCGCACGACGCGGGCGCGTACCGACGCTCGCGCCAGACGGCCGTCGATCTGCTCAAATCAGCGCCGGACGCGATGATCGACGTTCACCGCGACGGCATTCCCAACCCCGACGAGTACACGGTGAACATCGACGGCAAGGAAGCCACCAAGGTGCGCCTGCTGGTCGGCCGCTCCAACCAGAACTCCGCCGCGAACAAGGATTTCGCGCTGGAGCTGAAGGCCGTGGCGGACAAGCAATACCCGGAGCTGATCAAGGACATCTTCATCGGCAAGGGCACGTATAACCAGGACCTGATGAGCAACGCGATCCTGCTGGAGTTCGGCACGCACACGGTCAACAAAGACCGCTGCATTGAGTCGGCGTACCTGATGAGCAACGTCATCAACGACACGCTGTACGGCGGCGTAAGCGGCGCGGCGGGCGGCGGGGAGCCGCAGTCCACCGCGAACAAGGGCGCGGGCACCGGCATCATCTGGGTGATCGTCGCGGCGGTGGTCGTCATCGGGGTGTTCGCGCTGCTGCAAACGGGGCGCGGCAAGGACGCGTGGAACAAGGTCAAGCGCGGCGCGAGCGAGATGACCGCCGGCATGATCGGCAAGCGGAAAGAATAGACCGGGATTTCGCAAGGAATCCCCATAGGGCACCCGGCGGAACGCTTTCGCCGGGTGCTTCTTGTGTGTTTGCCGTGTTCACAGGATGTTTGCTTGCGCGTACCGCGCGTTGATGCTACAATATGAGGTAGTTTATCCGTTTTTCCGAAGAATGTATGGAAATCATCCCGCAAGGACAAAGGAGTCGATTATGCGCCGTAGCCACCAAGCCCTCTTCTCCGTGCTGCTCCTGACCGCTTTGCTTTTAGCGTACATTCCCGCCTATGCCGATGATCCGTCCTTTAAGGAGGTTCCCGGCGTGCTGCGCCCCGGAAAGTACTATAGCATGGGTGTGGAGGTGCCGTACAGCGGCAACATGTCCCTGCTCCTTCTGGACGCGCAGGAACAGCCGCGATACACGATCTACTCCGGCTATCCGGTCAATCTGGGCTACAACAAGCTCGGCTGGGACGGCAGGCTGGCCGACCATACCATCGTCGAACAGGGCGAGTACATTCTGCGCCTGGAGATGGACGACGGGACGCATGTCGATTCGCCGCTCCGTGTCGGCGAGCCGTACCCCATGCTCATGGGCATCTCACAGAGCGACTATACGCTCGGCGACAAGGCGATTTGGATCGATTTCACCGCCAGCGATCCCGGGACGCTCACCGTGCAGATCATGCGCAGCGCGGATGGCTCCGTGACCGATTTGTTCTCCTCCGATGTGACCGCGGGCGGAAACAGCTTTGAATGGAACGGCGAAACGGCCGACGGCCGCATGCAGGCGGGCGAGTACGCGCTGATGATGACGTTACGCACCGTGAACGGCATGGAGTCCATGACGGAATACGTGTACATGGACGTGTCCGCCACGGCGGAATCAGCGACGTTTGCGTCCGAGGGCTTTCAAATGGTGGACGTGACGCCCGCGCCGCAGGCCGACCCGACGCCTGTCCCCGTGCAGCTTTCCCCGCCCTATTCCGAGACGGGCGGCGACACCTTCTGGGGCATGAACCCGGGCGAACTGGACGATGCGGTGATCTGGGACATCCTGATGCAGCCGGTCACGGTGTATGACGACGGCACCGGCATGGACGGCGGCAGGCTGCACGCGTACCTGATGGAAAACCCGGACGGCTCGGGCAAGAAGGTCGCGCAGATCCACGGCATGTCGCACGGCGTGCATGTCATCGGCGAAACGAACGAGCACGGATACGTCCTGGTCGAGACGTTCAGCGATTACGACCGGGATTACTCGCCGGAGACGGAGGAGGAGCGCGCGCACGCGTATGACCTGAAGCGCGGATATCTCAAGGCCAAAAACCTCAAAACGGTCAATGTGCAGACGGATATGGCGCTGCTGGTGGACAAGCTGACGCAGCGGATGTACCTGTTCAAGAACGGCACGCGCGTCACCGAGTTCCTCATCTCCACCGGCATTTGGGAAGATCCCAAGGACATGCTCTTTGAGACCGTCCCGGGCGAGTTCATCACCATCAGCCACACCGGCACGCTGAAGGACGGCAACATGAACAGCTCCATGGCCATCCGCATCAACGGCGGCATTCTGTTCCATGAGGTGCCGCACAAGCTGAACGCCGACGGTTCGCACAACTATTCCTCCTTTGAGGGCTATCTCGGGCAAAAGAAGAGCCACGGCTGCATCCGCGTGCAGCGGCTCAAGACCCCGGAGGGCTACAATCAGCAGTGGCTGTGGGACAACTTCAAGCGGGGCGCGCCGTACAAGGTCATCATCTGGGACGACAAGAACCGCATGGACTCCCCCTCCACCTGGCAGGCGAACCCGACAAATTATTAGCGCGAATGAAGAAAACGTAGCGCACTAGGGCGTGATGGATTTTCGCCCCTCGCTACGCCCGATTGGACGATACAACGCGAAGGGCGAAAAAACGCGCTCGATATGCGCTACGTTTGATGAAATTGCGCTAACCAGGCCAATGTACACGGCCGCTGAACGGTGTCCCGGATGGCAGTATATCTCTCGCATGGACACGCTCCGCATTGCGCTAAAGATCATCGTGCACGCCCCCGTAACACGCAAGGACGCCTTCAAACTCGAACCCTCACACCAAGCCGATTGCTGAACTACACATGCCCTGCTGTCCCCCCACGTACATCCTTGTACCTGAAAGTGGAGGTAGGATCATGAAAACCCGTTTGCTCGTATGCACGGCCGCCGCCGTCCTGCTGCTGGCCATCGCAGCCACGGCATGCGCCCAGGCGAACACCTTGGCGTTTATGGAGCAGGCGCTTTTTGCCAAGACATGGGAATCGCTCGATTGGTTGGGCAAAGAATACGGCGTCTTTACGGTGGGCTGCGAATGCTATGGCGAAATGTACGGCAATCTGTCCGTCGGCGGGTTCGCTGCCACGAAAAACGCGACCGTGACCGTGGATGAAGCCCTCGGCGAAGCATGCACGCTCACTTTTGAATCGGGCGCGTATGACGCGGTGAAGGCGGCACTGGTGGCGCGCTACGGCGATCCGCAGACCAACGCGGACGCTGACCCTGCGCTTACCTGGACTTTTCAGCAGGCGGAGGTTCGCCTCACTTCCCCTTCCGCCGGCGAACTCACGTTGACCTATACCGCGTCCGATGCCCCGGCCCCTTCCCTGCCCACCTTCCCGCCCCCGTCAGAAGCCATCCCCGTCCCCACCCGTGAACCGCATACAGCGGCGCTTGCGCAGGAGAACACCTTCGCGTTCCTGGAGCGGGCTTCTGTGGCTGATTCCTGGGAGGCGCTGCTGGATTTGATGCGGCAATACGGCCTGCATGGTTTCGAGACCGGATGCTATGCCGATATCCTTGGCGATCTGTCGATCGGCGGAGCCGATGCCGAAGTCGTGATGATTCTGTGCGGGGATCTCGGCGACACGACCGTGTATGAAACAACCGGATATGACTATGATCTTTGGTTCGAGCCGGAGGACTATGACGCGATCAAAGCAGCGTTCGTGGCGCGTTACGGAGAGCCGCAGACGGCCGAGGAATCCGATGACCGGCTTGTCTGGTCTTTCCGGCAGACGGAGGTTCGTCTGATGCGCTTTAGCCGCGACAGCGTCTTAGTGGGCTATTACTTGCAGCCAACAGCGGATGAAACGAAGCCCGCCTTCCCGCCCACGCAAGCGATCCTCGCCACCCCCGCGCCCGCCCAAACCGAGTTGGGTTCCTTATCCGGCGGGGATGACTTTGTTGCACTCATGGAGCAGACTTCCCTTGCTTATTCCCGGGAGGCGCTCGGAAGGGTCGGGGCGCGGCACGGCTTCACGGTGACAGAAAACAAACGCGGGGCTAGGTTCAGCGGCAGTTTGGCCGTTGGCAAGCACGCCGTTCTTCATGTCGATGCTTGCAGCCCCGAAGGCCTTCCAGGGTTTGACTGCTATGCGTTTTTCGAGCCGGATGCGTTTGACGCGGTGAGAGCGGCGTTGACGCGGTATTACGGAGAACCCGTTACAAAGCGGGATGCGTGGGGCGGTTTTGCATGGTATTTCGCGGAGATGGACATTGCGCTGAGGCACGCTGCCGGTATGCTGGAAGTATGCTACCGCATGCGATCATCCAGCAACGACTTCTACCCCTCATTCCCGCCTCTCCTGGATGCGGTTGCCCCCGTCCCCACCCGGATTCCGCAGACGGCGAGACGCGCCGAGGCGGGCACCTTGGAGTTCCTGGAGCAGGCGCTTCAGGCGGATTCCTGGAGATCGTTCATGGAGTTGGGGAAGCGGTATGGGATCACCGCGGTAAACGCGGACAGGAACATCATACGCGGCGACCTGCCCATCGCCGGGTTTTCCGCCACCAAGATCAGTGCTTATGATCATGCGCCCCTGGGGTTTAGTTGCAGTGTTGAGTTTGAACCCGACGCCTATGACGCGGTGCTGGAAGCGTTGGTCAACCGATACGGCGATCCGAAGCTGACCTGGGAGCGTAACCCTTCGCTTTCTTGGGATTTTAGGGGGGCGAGCGTTCATCTGTACAAATATGACGCTGATTGGGAGGTCATCCTCGACTACTCCGCCAACGAATCCACAGATGCCTCCTTGCCCACCTTCTCGCCTCCCCAATCGCCATAGGTCGCTCAGCCCATCAAAACGGCACCTTGTGATAGAAAAAACAAAGGCTGCGAACGCAAAGCGTCCGGCAGCCTATGTTTTTATGTACTCAGATCAGCTCAATAATGACCATTTCCGCCGCATCGCCGCGCCGGGGGCCCTTGCGTATGATCCGGGTGTACCCGCCCGCGCAGCCCTTTTCCTGGTTGCGCTTCTTGTACTTCGGCCCGATCTCGCGGAACAGCTTCTCGATAATCGGGTGCTTGTTGTCCTTCGTCCGCTCCTTGAAGTCGGCTTTGGACTCGTCCCGCTCCTTGACCTCTTTCAGATCGTAGAGCGTCGCCATCATCATGCGGCGCGCGTGGAGCTTACTGGGCTTGTCATTCGTCACCGAAATGCTGACCGTCTGGCCCTTTTCGTTGTTGAACTCCTTGCTCACTTCCACCGTGTTATCGCACTCGCGGATCGCCAGTGTAATCAGCCGCTCGGCGATCGACCGCACTTCTTTGGCGCGCTGCAGCGTCGTCTCGATCTTGCCGTACCAGATCAAATGCGTGACCTGGTTGCGAAGCAGTGCCTTCCGCTGGTCGGCCGGCCTGCCCAGTTTGCGTTGACTTGCCATCGGGAACCTCCTTTATCCTTGGAAACGAGATTTTCCATTGGGGCGGCGCGGCACCAGCGCCGCGCGCTTACTCTTCGGATGCGCGCAGGCCAAGCCCCAGCGCGACGAGCTTCTGCTCCACCTCTTCCAGCGACTTCTTGCCCAGGTTCCGCACCTTCATCATATCTTCCTGGTTGCGCTGCACAAGCTCCGCCACCGTGTTGATGCCGGCGCGCTTCAGGCAGTTGTAGGCGCGAACGGAAAGGTCCAGTTCCTCGATGGTCATCTCCAGAACCTTTTCCTTTTTGTTGTCCTCGGGCTCGTTGAAGTCCACCGCGGCGGAACGCTCCGTCAGCCCCGTGAACAGCGTCAGGTGGCTGCTCAGAATCTTTGCGGCGATGCTGATCGCCTCATCCGGCACCACGGAGCCGTCCGTCCAGACTTCCAGCGTCAGCCTGTCAAAGTCCGTGATCTGGCCGACGCGGGTGTCCTCCACTGTGTAGTTCACCTTTGTAATGGGCGTGAAGATGGAGTCGATCGGGATAACGCCAATGGGCATGTTCGGAGTCTTGTTCCGCTCCGCGGTCACATAGCCGCGGTTCTTGTCCAATGTAAGCGTCATCTGCAGATGCGCATCCTTGTTCAGCGACGCGATGTGCAGATCCTCGTTGATGATCTCCACTTCGCTGTCCACGCCCAAATCGGCGGCGGTCAGCTCGCACGGACCTTTCTTGTCGATGGAAATCGTCTTGATCCCTTCCGCGTGCAGGCGAACCGCCAGCATTTTCAGGTTCAGGATGATCTCGGTCACGTCCTCCTTGACGCCGTTGACGGTGGAAAACTCATGCTGGACGCCCTCGATGCGGACGCTCGTCACGGCCGCGCCCGGAAGCGAAGATAGCAGCACGCGCCGGAGCGCATTGCCAAGTGTTTGCCCGAAGCCGCGCTCCAGGGGTTCGACGATGTACTTTCCATAGTTTTCGCGCACTTCGACACGTTCGATCTTTGGCTTTTCGAACTCGGTCATGCTCATATGGGCTTCCCTCCCTCACAAACCGTCGATGATAGAAAATTCTGAAACGATTAGCGGGAGTAATACTCGACAATGAGCTGCTCGTTGATGGTCAGATCAATGTCCTCGCGGCGCGGGGCCGCCTCCACCTTGGCCGTAAGCGTTTCCGGATCAAACGTCAGCCACTTGGGGATGATGCGGCCGGTGCCTTCCTTCAGCGCCTTGAAGTGTTCCTGCTCCTTGGAGCGGTCGCGCAGCGTGATCACATCGCCCGCCTTCACGAGGTATGACGGGATGTTGACCTTCTTGCCATTGACGCGGACATGGCCGTGCAGCACGATCTGCCGCGCCTGCGGGCGGGACGCGCCCAAGCCCAGGCGATACACAACGTTATCCAGCCTGCACTCCAGCAGCATCAACAGGTTTTCGCCCGTGACACCGCGCATGTTGCTGGCCTTCTCGTAGTAGCGGAAAAACTGGTTTTCCAGGATGCCGTACGCGCGGCGGCACTTCTGCTTCTCGCGCAGCTGCACGCCGTACTCGCTCATCTTGCGCTGGCGCGCCTGGCCGTGCTGGCCCGGCGGGGTGGGGCGAATGTTGAACGTGCACTTGGGCGAATAGCATTTGTCACCCTTCAGAAAGAGCTTCGCGCCTTCGCGGCGGCACTGCCGGCAAACGGAACCGGTATATCTTGCCATAAATGAGGTCCTCCTCCTGTGCTCAGAATGCCCAGATTACACGCGGCGGCGCTTTGGCGGGCGGCAGCCGTTGTGCGGGATGGGCGTTACGTCCTTAATCATGTTCACTTCAAGGCCCGCAGCCTGGAGCGAGCGGATCGCAGCCTCACGCCCTGAGCCCGGACCCTTCACGTACACTTCGACGGTCTTCAGGCCGTATTCCATCGCGCCTTTGGCGGCGGTTTCGGCGGCCATCTGCGCGGCGAACGGCGTGGACTTCTTGCTGCCGCGGAAACCAAGTCCGCCGGCGCTGGCCCACGAAAGCGCGTTGCCGTTGATGTCGGTCAGCGTGACGATCGTGTTGTTGAACGAGGAGCGGATGTGCGCGGCGCCGCGCTCCACCAGCTTGCGCTCGCGGCGCTTGCGGGAGACGCGCTTCACATTTTTTTTCGGTGCCATTACGAGTGTCCTCCCTTATTTCGCCTTTTTCTTGCCCGCAACCTGCTTCTTGGGGCCCTTGCGGGTGCGCGCGTTCTGCTTGGTGTTCTGTCCGCGGACGGGCAGACCGCGGCGATGGCGGACACCGCGATAGCAGCCGATTTCCACCAGCCGCTTGATGTTGAGAGACACTTCACGGCGAAGGTCACCCTCCACCTTGACGTTGTGCTCGATGTATTCGCGCAGGTTGTTGATCTCTTGCTCGGTGAGATCCTTCACGCGCGTATCGGGGTTGATACCTGTTTCTTTGATGATTTTCTGCGCGGTGGGCAGGCCGATCCCAAAGATATAGGTGATGCCGACCTCCACGCGCTTCTCCCGGGGCAGGTCTACGCCCGCTATACGTGCCATAGGTGCACCTCCGTGTAAGCTAAATGAAATCTATATGGAAAGCCTTCGGTGACACGGAGCGGTGAATCCCGTGCAGCCGCCCGAAGGGCCAACCTGTCGCGATACGCCGGGAAACGCGGGTGCGAAGTCCCGGCTAGTGTTCTGGCTGGGTTGGATTTTGGGAATCTGGCCGAGAGATTTTTTCGTCTGGCAAGAAGTCGGAAGGAGGCGTAGCCGACAGCTACGCTGACTGGAGAACGACGCAGCCAGGGGGAAAAAGATCCGGTCAGAAACCATAATCGAACCGTGTCAGAGCACAAATAACATGTGGCAGGACCCTACGTCCTGGCCGCTTGCTCATCCCTGCTTCTGCTTGTGCTTGGGGTTCTCGCAGATGACCATCACGCGGCCTTTGCGCCTGATGATCTTGCACTTTTCGCAAATGGGTTTCACAGACGGACGAACTTTCATCGTTGTACCTCCTCGTTTTTGCGCCGGATCAAAAGATATGGCGCTTACGCTTTGCTCCGCCAGGTGATCCGGCCACGGGTCAGATCATACGGCGAAAGTTCTACGGTTACCTTGTCCCCCGGGTAAATGCGGATGAAGTGCATGCGCATTTTGCCGGAGATATGGGCCATCACGCGGTGCCCGTTGGGCAGTTCCACCTGGAACATGGCGTTGGGCAGAACCTCGGCGACAACGCCTTCCACTTCGATAACGTCACTCTTGGCCAAGTCTACTATTCCTCCCTTTGCGGTTGGTCGGCTAAGCACTTGCGAATTTCCGCATTGGATGGCAGTTTACCATCCTTGAGTATGCCCGCGATGTTGGGAAAAAATTCCGGCAATGCTCGTAAATGCCTGTCCTTTTTCTTTTTGGGCGCCTCTGTGCGGCGCAAGTTCCCGTCGGCGACATACGCGTAGGGCGCCTCCAGGCGCAATACCACCACGCGCCGCCCGGCATCGCGCCCCGCCTTGGAGAGCGCGGCACGCCCCGGCTCCAGTGGAATTTTGTTCATGGGCCGGTCACCCGCGGGTTCTTCATCGTCAGGATCTCGGGGTCGCCCGCCGTGATCAGGACAGTGTTTTCGTAGTGGGCGCTCAGGCTTCCATCGCGTGTGCGGACGTCCCATCCGTCCATTCGGACATCAAAGCCGCCCTGGTTAATCATCGGCTCAATCGCCAGGGTCATCCCCTGCCGGAGCCTGAAGCCGCGCCCGGCCTCGCCGTAGTTGGCCACCTCGGGGTCCTCGTGCATGGCGCGGCCGATGCCGTGCCCGCACAACGCGCGCACCACAGAGTACCCTTCGGCCTCCGCGCACGCCTGCACCGCGTGCCCGATGTCCCCCAGCCGGTTGCCGTCCCGGCAGAGCGTCAACGCTTCAAAGAAGCACCGCTCCGTCACATCCATCAGGCGCATCGCCTCCGGTGAGATCTCCCCCACCGCCGCCGTGCGCGCCATGTCCGCCTGCCAGCCGTCCAGAACCAGCCCGATGTCGAGCCCGACGATCGCGCCTTCGGCAAGCGGTTTGTCGTCCGGAATGCCGTGCACCACCACTTCGTTTACCGACGTGCAGAGCGACGCCGGAAACCCCTGGTAGCCGTAAAAGGAAGGAATCGCGCCGGCTTTTCGAATCAGCCGGTCGGCCACGGCGTTCAGATGCTTGGTTGTCACGCCCGGCTCGACAGCCCGGATGACTTCTTCCAGCACATCCTCCAGCAGATGGCCGGCCGCGCGCATTTTCGCGGCCTGTTCCACATTCTTCAGCGTAATCACTGAAGCGCCTCCATCACCCGAACCGTAACGTCCTGCACGTCCCCGTCGGTATCGACGGTGTACAGAATACCCTGCCGCCGGTAGAAATCGATCAGCGGCTTGGTCTGCGCGTGGTAGACGCGGAGCCTCTCCAGCACCGTTTCCGGCGCGTCGTCCTTGCGCTGCACGAGCCCCGTGCCGCACTGCTCGCAGACATCCTTGCCGTTCAGCCAGCTTGTGTGCGACGTGAACCCGCAGCCAGGGCACACCCGGCGCCCTTCCATGCGGCGGACGATGCTCTCGTCCTCAATGGAGAGGTTCAGCACCCGGTCGATCTTCGCGATTTCCGCCAATTCCTCAGCCTGGCGCTCCGTGCGCGGGAATCCGTCAAAAATCGCGCCACCCGCGCAATCCGGTTGCGCGAGCCGCTCCTTGAGCATCTCAATAACAAGCGTATCGGGCACGAGCTGACCGGCCTCGATAAAGGCCTTTGCTTCGCGCCCAAGGGGCGTGTCTTTTTTTATATGTTCGCGGAGCATATCCCCGGTGGAAAGACGGGGAATGCCCATGGCCTTGCTTGCCTTTTCCGCGTGCGTGCCCTTTCCGGAACCCGGGGGCCCCAGGAAAATGACGTTCTTCATGGACATCCTCCCTTCATCGTTCAAAGTTTCGCGGCACGGGGTTCATCAGCATTTTAGAGGAACCCCTTGTAGTGCCGCACCAGCATCTGGCTCTCCAACTGCCGCGTGGTTTCCAACGAGACGGATACCGCGATCAGGAGCGAGCTGGCCGCGAACGGCAGGTTGATGCCGCCGAGCTGCGTCGCCATGGTCGGGATCACCGCCAGCACCGCGAGGAACACACCGCCAAACAGCGTGATGCGGTTGCTGATCTTGCTCAGGTAATCGCTCGTCGGCTTGCCCTGGCGAATGCCCGGGATGGTGCCGCCGTTCTGCTGCATGTTCTTGGCGATGTCAACCGGGTTGAACGAGATGCTCGTGTAGAAGTAGGCGAAGAAGATAATCATCACGGCCAGCACCAGTTGTTGCCATATGCTGTTCATGAAGGTAGTGTTCCACCAGGACGAAATGGGGCTGTTCGGCCAGAAGCCCATAATGGTACCCGGGAACTGGATGATGGAATACGCGAAGATCAGCGGGAGCACGCCCGAGGAGTTGACCTTCATCGGGATGTGCGTGCTCTGGCCGCCGTACATCTTGCGGCCCACCACGCGCTTGGCGTACTGCACTGGCACGCGCCGCTCGCCCATGTCCACGAATGTCACGGCGGTGACCATGATCAGGATGCCGATGATGACGCAGACGGCGGTGATGATGCCCGTGACCGTCACCGTGGTGGTGAACAGCGACGTGATGCCCGTGACCGCCCAGTTGAACAGCGAGGCGATGATGCCGGCGAAGATCAGCAGCGAAATGCCGTTGCCCACACCGTTTTCCGTGATGCGCTCGCCGATCCACATGGCGAGCGTGGTGCCCGCGGCCATCGAAATGCCGATGACACAGGACGTGACGAACGGGGAGCCGAACGTCTCGGACTTCATCGCGCCCAGGCCCACGACCAGACCGACGGCCTGCACGAAGCCCAGGATAACCGTGACGTAGCGGGTGATCTGCGCGATCTTCTTGCGGCCGTCCTCGCCTTCCTTCTGGAGGTTCTCCAGGTACGGAATGGCGACGGTCAGCAGCTGCATGATGATCGACGCGTTGATGTAGGGGGAGATGCCCATCGCCATGATGGTCATCTGCGAGAACTGGTTACCAGTCATCGCGCTCAGGAAGTTGAGCAGCGAGAAACGCTCCATCTGCGTGGCGACCTGCGCCACGTCAATGCCCGCGACGGGGATGACGCCGGCCAACCGGTAGATCAGCAGCATGAAGAGGGTGTACAGGATCTTTTTGCGAAGCTCCTGGATCCGCCATGCGTTGCGAAGCGTTTCAAACATGTCAGACCACCTCGGCTTTCCCGCCTGCAGCCTCAATCTTTTCCTTTGCAGCGTTCGTGAACTTGGTCGCCTGTACGGTCAGCTTCTTGGTGATTTCGCCGTTGCCCAGCAGCTTCAGGCCGTCCATCGGCTTTTTCACCAGGCCCAGGTTCATCAGCGCGGCAACGTCCACCGTCGCGCCGTTCTCAAACGCATCCAGCGCGGAGACATTGACGCACGCGTATTCCTTCTTGAAGATGTTGGTAAAGCCGCGCTTGGGCAGGCGGCGGGTCAGCGGGAGCTGGCCGCCCTCAAAGTACGGGCCCTTGCCATGGCCGCTGCGGGCCTTTTGGCCCTTGTGGCCCTTGCCGCTGGTTTTGCCCAGACCCGATCCCGGACCGCGGCCCAGGCGCTTGGGCGCCGAAACCGAGCCGGGGGCGGGCGAAAGCTCATGCAATTTCATCTGGGTGCCTCCTTATTGGTCAATCTCTTCGACGGTGACCATGTGCCGGACAACAAAGAGCATGCCGCGGATGGAGGGATTGTCTTCATGCACCACGGTATGGTGGAGCTTGTGAAGGCCGAGCGCCTCAACCGTGCGGATATGCTTCTTCAGGCTGGAGATCGGTGATTTGACCAGCGTGATCTTTAACTTTTTCATCGTTCTTCAGCCTCCTCAGCCCAGCAATTCTTCGACGGTCTTCCCGCGAAGTTTGGCGACCTGTTCGGCGCTGCGCAGACCGCGAAGGCCTTCGATCGTCGCCTTGACCATGTTGATCGGGTTATTCGTCCCGTAGGACTTGGTGCGGATATCCTTGATGCCGCACAGCTCAAGCACGGCGCGCGCGGGGCCGCCCGCGATAACACCCGTTCCTTCCGGGGCCGGCAACAGCAGCACTTTGCCCGTGCCAAACTGTCCCACGGCCTCGTGCGGGATCGTCGTGTCCTTGAACGGAACGGTGATCAGCTTTTTCTTGGCTGCTTCGACCGCCTTGCGGATGGCCTCGGGGATTTCCGTGGCCTTGCCCATGCCGCAGCCGACGCGGCCCTTCTCATCGCCGATGACGACCAGGGCGGAGAAACGGAAGTTACGGCCGCCCTTGACGACCTTGGTCACGCGGTTGACGGCGACCAGCTTCTCTTTGAACTCCGGCGGCTCCTCATTCCGGTCCCGACGGTCCCGGCGCGGCCCACCACGGTGATCATCCCGGCGCGGTCCGCGGTTATCCCTGTTGTCCCTGCCATGGAACGGCGCCTGGGGTTGCTGCTGATTTTGCATGTTATCCATACTCAGAACTCCAATCCGGCTTCTCTTGCGCCATCGGCCACGGCCTGCACGCGGCCCGTGTAGACGTAGCCACCGCGGTCGAACACAACGGACTTGAAGCCTGCCTGCAGCGCGCGCTCGCCGACGGTTTTGCCAACCAGCTTGGCCGCGCTTTTTTTGTCACCGGATGCCTGGCCGCGAACGGCCGGGTCCATTGTCGAGGCGGAAACCAGCGTTACACCCTTCGAATCGTCGATGAGCTGTACGTAGATATGCTTCAGGCTGCGGAACACGCAGAGCCTTGGCATCTCGGGCGTGCCGGTGATCTTCTCCCGGACGCGCTCGTGACGGATCTTGCGAACCTCATTCTTGTCCCTTTTATTGAACATTCGCGCTCACTCCCCTTCTGATTATTTTCCGGCCTTGCCTTCCTTGCGGCGGATATGCTCGTTTTCGTACTTGATGCCCTTGCCCAGGTACGGTTCGGGCTTACGGATCTTGCGGATGTCCGCGGCCAGGTTGCCGACCTGCTGCTTGTTGATGCCACGGACGACGATTTTCGTCGGGGCGGGCGTCTCAAACGAGATATTCTCGGGCGCCTTGAACACGACCGGGTGGCTGAAGCCAATGTTGATCGTGAGCGTGTCGCCCTGCGCCTGCGCGCGGTAGCCGGTGCCGACGAGCTCCAGGGTTTTGGAGAACCCATCGGTCACGCCGACGACCAGGTTGTTCACCAGCGCGCGGTACAGCCCGTGCAGGGCCTTGTGCGGCTTGGAATCGGTGGGACGGGTCAGGACGAGCTGGCCGTTGTCTTCCTTGACCAGGATGCCGCCCTTGACCTGCTCGGCGAGGGTGCCCTTAGGCCCCTTTACCGTGATGGTGCCGTCCTCGCCGATGTCGATTTTGACGCCGGAAGGGATCGGAATGGGGAGCTTACCTATACGAGACATGCTTTTCCTCCTTACGGAATAGCCTTTTCCGGTTTCCCGGCGAACCGGGACCCGGGGGCCCTACCGTGATGGCGCTGCGCGCCTTAGCATTGGCGGGTAGATGGCGGCGCGATTTGAAAAATCGGGCGCCATAAGGGGATTCCGTAAGGAATCCCGACCTCTTACCAGATGAAAGCCAGCACTTCGCCGCCGACGGCCTGCTTCCTAGCTTCCTTGTCCGTCATCACGCCCTTGGGCGTGGAGATGATTGCCGTGCCCAAGCCGCCGAGGACCTTGGGAATCTCGTTCACGCGCGCGTACACACGCAGGCCCGGGCGGCTGATGCGCTTCAGACCCACGATGACGGGGCGCTTGTCGGCGTACTTCAGCGTCACGCGGATGTTGCCCTGGACGCCGTCGTTCAGGAACTCAACGTTCTTGACGAAGCCTTCGGACAGCAGTATCTTGGCGATCGACTTCTTCATGTTGGAAGCCGGAATGCTCACGTTGTCGTGCCCAGCGATCTGCGCGTTGCGGATTCTGGTCAGCATATCGGCGATGGGATCATTTACGACCATGCTCTGTACCTCCTTTACCAGCTCGCCTTGCGGACGCCGGGAATCTGGCCGGCGTACGCCAGCTCGCGGAAACAAATGCGGCAGACGCCGTACTTGCGGAGCACCGCATGCGGACGGCCGCACAGGCGGCAGCGCGTGTAGGCGCGGGTGGAGAATTTCGGCGGGCGCTGCTGCTTAATTTTCATGCTGAGTTTAGCCATCTTTTTTCCCCCCCTCCTTTACGCTTGCGCGAACGGCATGCCCATCAGGCGGAGCAGTTCGCGGGCTTCTTCGTCCGTCTTGGCGGTGGTGACGATAATCATCTCCATGCCGCGGATCTTATCAACCTTGTCGTATTCGATTTCGGGGAACAAGAGCTGCTCGCGGACGCCCAGCGCGTAGTTGCCGCGGCCGTCGAACGCCTTGTTGGACACGCCGTGGAAGTCGCGCACGCGCGGGAGCGCGATGTTCATCAGCTTGTCGACGAAGTGATACATGCGCTCGCCGCGCAGCGTCACCTTCGCGCCAATCGACATGCCGGCGCGGAGCTTGAAGTTCGCGACGGACTTCTTCGCCTTGGTCACGACCGGCTTCTGGCCGGCGATCGTGCCCAGGTCGCCCACGGCGGCTTCCAGTCCCTTCGCGTTGTCCTTGCAGTCGCCAAGACCCATGTTGATAACAACCTTTTCGATCTTGGGAATCTGATTTACGTTCGTGTAGCCGAACCGCTGCTGCATCGCGGGCATAACCTCGGCTGCGTATTTCTCCTTCAGGCGGTTAACCATCTGCTATCCCCTCCTCATTTCTCGAAGGTTGCGTTGCACTTTTTGCACATGCGCACCTTCTTGCCATCGTCGAGGATTTTGTGAGCGTTGCGGGTGGCCTTGCCGCACTTGGGGCAAATCAGCATGACATTGGACGCGTCAATGGCGGCTTCCTTGTGGATGATGCCGCCCTCCATGCCCTGGCCGCGCGCCTTCTGGTGCTTGGTGACCATGGCCACGCCTTCCACCACGACCCTGCCGGTCTTGGGGACGGCACGGAGAATCTTGCCCCGCTTGCCCTTCTCATCGCCGGAAATCACAACGACGGTGTCGCCGCTGTGGACGTGGAGACTCTTCACTTTGTTCATTCTCGTCCACTCTCCTTACAGCACTTCCGGCGCGAGGGAGACGATCTTCATGTAGTCCTTCTCGCGCAGTTCACGGGCGACCGGCCCAAAGATGCGGGTGCCGCGCGGCTGCTTCTGGTCGTTGATGATGACGGCGGCGTTGTCGTCAAAGCGGATGTAGCTGCCGTCCGGGCGGCGCTTTGACTTGTGCATGCGGACGATGACGGCCTTGACCACCTCGCCCTTCTTCACCGTGCCGCCGGGGTTGGCGGACTTGACGCTGGCGACGATGACATCGCCGATGCCGCCGTCGCGGCGGAAGGAACCCCCGAGCACACGAATGCACATGATTTCCTTCGCGCCGGAGTTGTCGGCTACTTTCAGCCTGGTTTGCGGTTGAATCACGGGGTTCCCCTCCTTACTTGGCCTTCTCGATAATTTCCACGAGCCGCCAATGCTTTTCCTTGCTCAGCGGCCGGGTTTCCATCACCAGAACGCGGTCGCCAACGCCGCATTCGTTCTTTTCGTCGTGCGCCTTCAGCTTCGTCGTGCGGTTCATGATCTTGCCGTACAGCGGATGCTTGACGCGGGTGCGGATGGCCACGACGATCGTCTTGTCCATTTTATCGCTGACGACCACGCCGGAGCGGGTCTTGCGGATGCCTCTTTGTTCGGCCATAGCTGCTATCTCCCTTCTCGTCAAGCTTTAAGCTCGTTCTGGCGGATCAGGGTTTTGGCGCGCGCGATGTCGCGGCGGACTTCCCGGATCACCATGGTGTTCTCAAGCTGCCCGGTGGCAAGCTGAAAGCGGAGGTTGAACAGCTCGGTCTTCAGTTCCTTGACCTTGGCCTCCAGGGCCGCGGAATCGAGCTTTCTCAGTTCGCTGGCCTTCATTCAGCCTCACCTCCCGCTTCTTTCTCGCGCTTGACAAACTTCGTTTTGACGGGAAGTTTGTGGCCGCACAGGCGGAGCGCCTCGCGCGCGACTTCTTCTTCGACGCCCGCGATCTCAAAGAGGATGCGGCCGGGCTTGACGACGGCCACCCAGTATTCCGGCGAACCCTTGCCGCTGCCCATGCGGGTTTCGGCGGGCTTTTCGGTCACGGGCTTGTCGGGGAAAATCTTGATCCACACCTGACCGCCGCGGCGGGTGTAGCGCGTCAGCGCGATACGGGCGGCTTCGATCTGGTTGGAGGTGATCCAGCAGGGTTCGGTTGCCACGAGGCCGTACTCGCCGTAGGCGATGAAGTTGCCGCGCTGGGCCTTGCCCTTCATACGGCCGCGGAACACGCGACGCCGTTTGACTCTCTTTGGCATCAACATGGTTTATCTGCCTCCTTCGGTCCGGACGGGGTTCTTTTTGCTCTTGGGCAGAATCTGCCCCTTGTAGATCCAAACTTTGACCCCCAGGCGGCCATAGGTGGTCTTTGCCTCGGCAAAGCCGTAGTCGATGTTCGCGCGGAGCGTCTGCAGCGGGATGGAACCTTCGTGGTAGCCTTCGCTCCTGGCGATGTCCGCGCCGCCGAGACGGCCGCTGACACCGGTCTTGATGCCCTTGGCGCCGCCCTTCATCGCGCGCTGGATGGACTGCTTCATCGCGCGGCGGAACGAGATGCGGCGCTCCAGCTGCTGGGCGATGCTCTCAGCCACGAGCTGCGCGTCCGTCTCGGGGTTCTTGATCTCCATGATGTTCAGGGAGACGGGCAGCTTCGTGAACGCTTCGATTTCCTTCTTCAGGGCTTCGACACCCGCGCCACCCTTGCCGATCACGACACCGGGCTTGGCGGTGAAGAGCGTCACGGTGATTTTTCCGGTGGAACGCTCGATATCAATGCGGGAAATGCCGGCCGCGTTGTGCTTCTCTTTGAGCATCTTGCGGAGGCGGAAATCCTGCTCGAGGTTGTTGGCGAAATCCTTTTTGCTCGCAAACCAGCGGGTGCTCCAGTCCATGATAACGCCTACGCGCGCTCCATGGGGATTTACTTTCTGACCCAAAATGATTCCTCCTTCTCCCTCTTACTGCTTGGTGTCCAGCACAACGGTGATATGGCTCGTGCGCTTTAGCATCGGGGACGCGCTTCCGCGTGAGCGGGCGACATACCGCTTGAGCACCGGGCCCGGATTTGCGAACACCTCGGCGACATACAGCGTGTCGCGGGGGAGCTCCAGGTTGTTCTCTGCATTGGCGATGGCGGAGTTCAGCAGCTTTTCAACGATCGGGGCGGCGGCCTTGGGCGTGTACATCAGGATCGCCAGCGCCTGGTCAACCTGCTTGCCGCGGATCAGATCGATGACGATCTTGACCTTTCGGGGGGAGATGCGGATGTACTTCGCGACCGCGTGCGGCCGCTTGTCGGCGTTCTGCCGCCGGGCTTCCGCCTTTTCACGGGTTCTGGTGGCCATTCATCTCATCTCCTTTACTTGCGGGCCGAAGCCTTTTCGCCCGCGTGACCGCGGAACGTTCTGGTCGGGGCGAACTCGCCCAGCTTGTGGCCGACCATTTCTTCGGTGATGTACACCGGAACGTGCTTGCGTCCGTCATGCACGGCGATGGTGTGGCCGACGAAATCCGGGAAGATGGTGCTGGCACGGCTCCATGTTTTCAGCACGGTTTTCTTGCCGGCGTTGTTCATCTCTTCGACTTTCTTCAGAAGGCGCTCGCTCACGAAAGGCCCCTTCTTGATGGATCTGCTCATGCGTTTGCCTCCTTACTTCTTGCCCGCGCGCTTGACGATCATCCGGTTGGAATACTTCTTGTGCTTGCGGGTCTTTAGGCCCAGCGCGGGCTTGCCCCACGGCGTCACCGGGGCTGGCATGCCGACGGGGCTCTTGCCCTCGCCGCCGCCGTGCGGGTGGTCGCAGGGGTTCATCACGACGCCGCGGACGGACGGACGGATGCCCATGTGGCGCTTGCGTCCCGCCTTGCCGATGCGGACGTTCTCGTGGTCGGAGTTGCCGACCGTGCCGATCGTCGCCTTGGCGTTCATCGGGATCTTCCGCACTTCGCCGCTCGGGAGGCGAACCTGCGCGTATGCGCCTTCCTTCGCCATGAGCTGCGCGCCGTTTCCGGCGCTGCGGACGAGCTGCCCGCCGCGGCCGGCCTTGATTTCCACGTTGTGGATCAGGGTGCCCAGCGGGATGTTGGAGATCGGGAGCGCGTTGCCCGGCTTGATGTCGGCCGAGGGGCCGGAGATCACGCGGTCGCCCGCGGTGAGGCCCTGCGGGGCCAGGATGTAGCGCTTCTCGCCATCCGCGTAGTGCAGCAGCGCGATGAACGCGGAGCGGTTGGGATCGTATTCGATCGCCGCGACCTTGGCGGGGATGTTGTCCTTGTCGCGCTTGAAGTCGATGATGCGGTACTTGACCTTGTTGCCGCCGCCCTGGTGGCGGACGGTGATCTTGCCCTGCTTGTTGCGGCCGGCGTTTTTCTTCAGATACTCCGTCAGGGAGCGCTCCGGGGCCTTCTTGGTCAGCTCTTCATAGGTGAGAACCGACGTGAAGCGCCGCGCCGGGGATGTCGGCTTATAGACTCTGATTCCCATGCGTTTGCCCTCCCTCTATTACGCCATGCCCTCGAAGAATTCAATGCCCTTGGAATCCTTCTTCAGCGTGACATAGGCTTTCTTGATCTCGGGCGTGCGGCCGGAGTGGTTGCCCTGCCGCTTGATCTTGCCCAACGTGCGCATCGTGTTGACCTTTTCGACCTTCACGCCGAAAACCGCCTCCACAGCCTGCTTGATCTCCGTGCGGTTGGCGGCGATAGCCACCTCGAACACATACTTCTTGTCCCCGAATCCCTCGTACGCCTTTTCCGTCAGCACCGGGCGGCGGATGATATCGTGCGGGTCTTTCATTGCGCGTACACCTCCTCGGCCTGGCGGACGGCATCCTGCGTCAGAATGAACGCGTCGTGGCGCAGGATCTCGTAGACATTGATGGTGTTCACCAGCGCGATGGTCACGCCGGGGATGTTGTGGCTGGCGCGCAGCAGCGCCTCGTCCTTTTCGGCCACGAGCACGAGCACCTTCTTGGTCGCGCCCAGGTTCCGCAGGACCTTGACCATTTCGCGCGTTTTGGGCGCGGCAAGGGCCAGTTTATCCAGCACAATGATCTCGTCCGCCTGCGCCTTGGACGTGAACGCGGAGCGCATCGCCAGACGGCGGACCTTTTTCGGGACGGAGATGTCGTAATCGCGGGGCTTCGGCGCGAAAACCACGCCGCCCTTCTTGAACTGCGGCGCGCGGCTGCCGTGATGGCGCGCCCGGCCGGTGCCCTTCTGGCGGTAGATCTTCTTGCCGCCGCCGCGCACCTCTGTGCGGGTCAGGGCGGACTGGGTGCCCACGCGGCGTCCGTTTAGGATCGCGCGGACGACCATGTGCATCGCGAAGGGATTCACTTCGCTGGCAAAGAGCGCGTCGCTGAGGTTCACTTCCCCCACGACTTTGCCCTCGGTGTTTTTCAGGCTAACGGTTGGCATTTCTTCGCTCCCCCTTCCTACGCCTTCACGGCGCCCTTGACCAGCAGGAGGCCGCCGTTGGGGCCGGGCACCGCGCCGCGCACGAGCAGGAGATCTCGCTCTGCGTCCACGCGGACCACGGAGAGGTTCTGGATGGTAACCCTCTCCACGCCGTACTGACCGGGCATGTGTTTGTTCTTAAAAACGCGGGACGGATCGGAGTTCGCGCCGAGCGACCCAACGCCGCGGTGATACTTGGAGCCGTGCGCCATGGGGCCGGTGTGCTGGTTCCACCGCTGGATGGTGCCGGTGAAGCCGTGGCCCTTGCTGATGCCGGTCACGTCGACCTTCTCGCCCTCAGCGAAGATGTCGGCCTTGATGATCTGGCCGATCTCGTACTTTTCGGAATCATCCAGGCGGAACTCGCGGAGTCTCCGCGCGGGGGCGACGCCCGCCTTCTTGAAATGGCCGGCCTGGGGCTTGTTGACCAGCTTCTTCACCCGGTGCTCCGGGATGGTGTCAAAGCCCACCTGGATCGCCGCGTAGCCGTCGTTTTTCACGGTTTTCTTCTGCACGACGGTGCAGGGGCCGGCCTGAATGACGGTGACGGGGAGCAAACGCCCGTCGGGCGTAAACACCTGCGTCATGCCGACTTTTTTGCCGACGATTGCTTTCTTCATCGTAAAACCTCCTGTTACGCTCACAGCTTGATTTCGATTTCAACGCCCGCCGGCAGGTCGATCTTCGTCAGCGCGTCCACGGTGCGCGGCGTGGGGCTCAGGATATCGATCAGCCGCTTGTGGGTACGAAGCTCGAATTGTTCGCGGGAATCCTTGTACTTGTGGGGAGCGCGCAGGATGGTGACAATTTCCTTTTCGGTCGGCAGCGGGATCGGCCCGGAAACCCTGGCGCCGGTCCGCTTCGCCGTTTCCACGATGCGCTCAGCGGATTGGTCGATGAGGTTGTGCTCGTACGCCTTGAGCTTGATGCGGATTTTTTGACTGGCCACTTCATTTCCTCCTTTTTTATCGAGCCATGTACACCCGGCCGTGTGTTTCCATCTAGAAAACCTACGGCAACGGGAACCGATGACCCGTCGCCCGATTGTCCGGACATGGTCCGCGATAATTATCCGGCGGCCAACCGGTAACTTATCGCTTCATCCCAGAACGACAGCCCTACTAGTATAAACCACCCCCCGCATATTTTGCAAGGGGTGAAAACAGTTTTTTTCAAGTTTTTTTGCGTTTTTTTCCCGTCAATCGCCAAATGACGGAGGTTTTGAACCGGAACGCGCGTAATGCTGCCCTGCGGGGGTGCTCATGTGCCCTTGGATGTAGGGATTTCTTACGAAATCCCTTATGGCGCCCGATTGTTCCAATCAGCGCCGCCGTCGTAGTGTGCTTCGGGTTGGGATTTCATATACGTTTCGTTCATCCCTCCGCGATCATCTTTGTCAGCATCGCCCGCTCGCGCTCGTCCACGCGCTCCATAAGCCGCGCCGCCGCCACGACGGGCAGCCACGCGAGCACCTCGCGGTCCTTCACCCCGGCGGCCTTGCAGTACGCTTTGAGGTATAGACCCGCCATGCGCGGGATGTGGCGGCGCAGGATCACGTAGGTTCGGCATGCGTCCGCGAGAGGAGCGCCCGCTGTCGCGTCCATCCAGTCGATGATCCACGGCTCGCCACCCTCGCACAATACATTTAATGGGTGAAAGTCGCCGTGGCACAGTTGGCGCTCGTCGCTGGCGAGGTTGCCAAGCCGCGTAAGCAGCGTGTCGCGCAGCGGGGTGTCAATCCCCGGTGCGGCATGAAGGCGGCCCGCCAGCCTTTCCGCCAGAGGGATGAGGCTGGGCGCGGGCACCGCGTGCGTCCGCCGCTGCAGTGCCACGAGCGTTGCCAGCGCGTCCGCGCGCGCCGCCCTATCCATCCCAGGGCGCATGAGCGGTGCGCCGTCCACGCATTGCATCACCAGGGCGATGCCGTCCGCGCGGTCCTCCACGCCGAACACCTCCGGCACAGGCAACCCCGCCGCGCGCGCGAACCGCTGGGCGTCAACTTCCTTTTCGGCCGCGTGGCGCGAGCCGCCCAAGTAGAGCTTCACGGCTTTGCCGTCCTCAAGATATACCCGGGCGGTCGCGCCCACGCCGAGCAGATTCGCCTCGTTCATGGAACTCCTTTACGCGGGATCATGCGGAGGTATAGATAGAATCCCTCCTCCACCGTGAGGCGAGACGAAGGGATTCCAAAGGGACACTGTCTGGCAGGACCTGGGAACCAGAGCCGCATTCCGCCAGTGCACCGGAGGTGAGCGCCGCCAACACCGGAGGGAAGCGCGCCCAGTGGGCGATGAAGCGACCCGTAGGTGCCCTGAAGTACAAAACCGGAACCGAGCGCCCGCTGCACCGGAGGGAAGCGCCCGCAGTGCGGGATGAAGCGACCCGAAGGTGCCCTGCAGCACAAAGCGATGGCCGCGAATACGGACAGCGCGACAATGCCGATGGGCGCGGGATAAAGCGAGGTGAAGGTTCGCCCCGGCACAGAGCAATGGACGCAAATGCGGCCAGTGCGACAACGCCAAGGGGCCGGAATCAAATGCGGCGGAGGTTCAGCGACGGCGCGGATTTAAAAAACCAGCACCATACAAGGATTTCGCAAGAAATCTTTGTCACCGGATACAGCGTGCTGCTTGCGGCACGACAATAACCAAGCACCAGTGTCCCTGCGTCTCCCCGCTCCTCAGTCCCCTGTCCCCGCTGTTACCACCGCCCAACACGCCTTGCACGGGATGTATCCCGCGTCCACAGCCTCGCCCTGCGTCAGCACCATCGGCGCCTTCATGCCGCCGCACAGCGGGTAGCTGTGGAAGTGCGTGCCGCCGTTCTTGGAAACCCACACACGCCGTTCGTCACCGACCACATTGCTGTCAGTCAGCCAGTCATAGACCGCCACACGCTGCGTGATGCCCGCCTTGTCCAGCAGGGCGTCCGCAGCCAGAACGGTCAGCTCCTCCTCGCGGGCCGCGACGGCCTCGCCGAGCAGCGCGGTGCCCGCCTCGCCGAAAACCACGATGCCCGCAAGCGTCACGGTCATCAGCCCGACCCAGATCCAAACTTTCAGCATCCTTTTCATGGCAACCGGACCACCTTCACGAAAACATAGTATCTTTTGTAAATATATATCAACCCCGCGGAGTCGGCCTCCACGCGGGCTTTCGCGATGCAATCCGGCAGCCACATTCGCCGCAACTTGAATGCGCTGTCCTCCGCGCCAAAACGCCTCCGTGGAGGCGGCGCTGCTTTGGAAAGTCGGGCATCATCAAGGGATTTCGCCAGAAAACCTTACCACTGGATACAGAATGCCGCTTGCGGCACGACAATATCCAAGCGCCAGCGTTTCAGCGTTCCCCACTTTAAAGCGCCCTGCACTCCATGTAATACCGCTTCTCCCGCGCCTCGCCCATCGAGAACGCCTTGCGCGGCAGCACCCGACCGCCCTGTATGGACGGGAATAGCGTCGCCTTGTCGATCGCCGCCAGGCGGATGCCCGCGTAGCCCTCCCGCGCCGCGAGCGCCCGTAGCGCCCCATCGCCGTGGATGTAATCGACCTCCGCAGTCTTGGGCAGCCACGCGTCCAGGAACGGCTGCACCTGCCGCACGTCCCCGCCGTCCAGCGCGATGCCGCGCGCGTTCGCCGCCGCGTGCAGTTCCGCCGCGTCCACGCCGTGGATCAGCCGGTGGATCGGCTCGAACACAAGTGAATCGTCGTACAGGTTTACGATTTCGACCAGCGCGTACCGCGTGCGCTCCGTGGGGTTGTCCAGGTAGCACTGCCGCGCCGTGGCGAGCGAGTGGTTTCCGTCGCCCACGGCGAACAGGATCGGATCATCCCCCGCCATGGACGGCAGCGCGGCCATCGCCCAGAGCACACCGTCCGCGCTGTCCACCGCGACGGCGGCGCGATTTGAAAAATCGGGCGCCACGAAGGGGTTTTCGCCAGAAAACCCTACCGCCCACCCGCGCAGGTGCCCACCACCGAGCATCAGCTCAAAGTCGTACAGTTTCGTGAGGCTGTCACGCCTCGCGTACATCGGCTCAATCAGCGTGCCCGCCGGGTCGTCGGCCAGAAGCATCACGTGCGGCGTTTCCAGCGGCGCGTCCCGACGCACCTTGACGCGCGGCGGGATGCGGTCCAGGATCGTGCCCTCCGTCGGCCGGATGAGGCTTCTCGCCCCCGGGGCAAAATCATAGGCGGCCAAGTCAATTGCCGCCATCAATCCCTTGCGCACGCCCGCCGGGGTCGTCCGCTCGGTGAGGATAAAGCCATTTATGGGGTTCCTGAACACGCCGCCAGCAAGGTAACCCCGCATCGCCCGGTGGATGCCCTCGATGCGGTCTGGCCCGTCCTGGCCGAGGAACGCCTCCGGGTACACCATGCGGAGCGTGGACGGCGCGTCCCCGGCGATCCGGTCCGCCTCCAGCCAGTACTCCGGCTCGGACGTGAACTGGTCGCACGCGACAACCGCCCAGCGCGTGAGGTCGATGTGCGCCGCCGGCAACAGGATGTCCGGCACGCGAACGGCAAAGTCAGGCATGCGTCTGTTCCCCTATCATTTCATACAGCCGCTCCAGCTCCTCGCGGGAGCCGTACTGCAGCGTGATCTTCCCCTTGTCCAGCGTGCCCATGACCTGGGCGCGGAGACCGAACGTCTTGCGCAGCCGGTCCTCCAATTCATTGAACTCCGGCACGCGGATCTTAGCGGCCTTTCCTGGCATCTTTTCTATTATAATCTGCGCGGACTGCGCGGCGATTTCCATCTGGCGGACGCTCCACCCCTCGGCGACAGCCCGCTGAGCCAGCGCCTCCGCGCGCCGTTCGTCGTCCATGCCGGCCAGCACGCGCGCATGCCCGGCGGATAGCCTGCCTTCGCGCACCAGCTCAATGACCGAATCCGGCAGTGAGAGCAGGCGCAACAGGTTCGCCAGCGCGGGGCGGCTTCTGCCCAGGCGCTGCGCGGCAGCCTCCTGTGTCAGGCCGCAGTCCTCCATCAGCGCGCGGACGGCCAGCGCCTCTTCAATGGGGTTCAGGTCCTCGCGCTGCAGGTTTTCAATCAGCGCGGCTTCCTGGCGGCGCACCTCATCCATGTCGCGCACGATGGCGGGAATTGCTGCCAGTTCCGCCATGCGGGCCGCGCGCCAGCGGCGTTCCCCCGCGATGATGCGGTAGCGGCCGCCCTCAGGATACAGCAGAATGGGTTGCAACAGTCCGACCTGACGGATGGAATCCGCCAGCTCCTTCAGCGTCGCCTGGTCGAAGCGGCGGCGCGGCTGCCTGGGGTTGGGGTCGATATCCCCGACATTCACCAGGACGACGCGTTCGCCCGGCGCGTCCGCCGCCTGCGCCTCTTCCTCTTCAAAAATCTCGGGCATCAGGGCGTCCAGCCCGCGCCCCAAACCTTTCCGCTTCATCCCGCGCTCCCTTCACACCGGCCGATAAACTCATTCGCCAAATCGCGGTACGCCTCCGCGCCCATGCTGGACGGGTCGTACAGGTGGATGGGCAGCCCGTGGCTCGGCGCCTCGCTCAGGCGCACGTTCCGGGGGATCAGCGTGCCGTACACCTGCGAGCGGAAATGGCGCTTGACCTCCTGCACGACCTGGATGCCCAGGTTCGTCCGCCCGTCGAGCATCGTCAGCACAACCCCCTCGATATCCAGCTCCTTGTTGAGCCCCTTTTGCACGCGGCGTACCGTGTTCATGAGCTGGCCCACGCCTTCCAGCGCGTAGTACTCGCACTGGATGGGCACGAGCACCCGGTCCGCAGCGCACAGCGCGTTGATGGTCAGCAGCCCGAGGGACGGCGGGCAGTCGATGAAGATGTAGTCGTACGCGTCCTTCACGGTGCTGAGCGCCTCGCGGAGGACGTATTCGCGCGCTTCGCGGGAGACGAGCTCCACCTCGGCGCCCGCCAGCCGGATGTCGGCGGGCAAGAGTTTGAGCGTCGGCACGGGCGTATCCACGATGCAGTCCGCCGCTTCGGCGTCGCCGACGATCACGTCGTAAATGCTCTTGCCTTCCATGGCCGCGACGCCTAGGCCGCTGGAGGAGTTCGCCTGGGGGTCCATATCCACCGACAGCACGTTGCGCCCAAGGGCCGCGACACACGCCGCCAGGTTCACTTGCGTCGTGGTCTTGCCCACGCCGCCTTTTTGGTTCGTAATCGCTATAATTCTTGCCATGTTCACCGCTCTCCGCGCGGGCGGAGCCGGGCGTGCCCGCCGGAAGCTCCCGCGCCGGCAACCTAAATTGCCTCAATAAATCAACATATAGTATACAATAGAATCCCTGGAACCGCAAGGTCTAGGGGGTGGCGCTTTTCAAAATGATTCCAGGGCGTTTGACGCGAAAAAAAAGCGCCGGCAGCGCACAAACCGGCGTACCGCGCGGCTTTTCGCGCTGCACGCCGATTTTTCCGATGCGATTTTTTGCGCATTTTTCTCTCTTTACCTGGACTGCCGGTATTTTTCGGCATAATGCGCAGGAATAGGGAAAAGTTATGTGTAGATTCGGGTACGCGAAGGGGTTACGCCGTATAAGTGTGCGCTACGTCCTCGCGAATTGCACCGGAGCGGCCTCCGAAAACATGGTGCGTGGATTGACGATGGATGCTGCCGCCCCGATGCGTCGAGGTGGTGAGGCGCAGCGGCGCTATGCCGAACATGCGGAGGTGGGACACGCCCGGTGGGCGCAGTATCCAAACCGGAAGTGCGCTGCGCAACGGAACCGGAGGAAAGCGCGCCCCACGGGCGATGAAGCGAGGCGAATGCGCACAGCGCGACAATGCCGGGATGCGTGATGACCACGCCACCGTCTAGCACGATCATAGCGAAGCGCAGACTCAACACGTGGCGGCAAAAGATCCATAAAACGCTGTGAGACCCCTGCGAACCGCTCCAAGCAACTTCCGAAAGCATAGCGCGGCAAGTGTGCGGCGCACGGGACAGCGCGATTCGGACAAAAGGCCCGCAAAGACGCGGTTACGCCTCCGTGAACCGCTCCAGCGCCGCCGCCGCGACCGCCCCGTCCGACACGGCGGTGACGACCTGTCGCAGCTTTTTTGTGCGCGCATCGCCCACGGCGAACACGCCCGCCACGTTCGTTTTGCAGTCCTCGCCCGCGATGAGGAACCCGCCCGCGTCCCGGTCGATCTGGCCCTCCACGATCGCCGTATCCGGGATGCGGCCGATGGACACGAACGCGGCGGCCACCTCCTCGGCCTCCCCGTTGTCCAGGCACAGGCGTTCAAGCTGCGCGTCACCCTCGAACGCCGTGACCTGCCGGTTCCACAGCGGGGTGATCCTGGGATCGGAAAGCACCCGGCGCGCGACGGCCTCCTCCGCGCGGAGCGTGTCCCGGCGGTGAATGAGCAGCACATCGCACCCGATGCCCGCCAGGTACAGCGCCTCCTCGGCGGCGGTGTTGCCCCCGCCGATCACGGCCACCCGCTTGCCCCAGTACAGCGCGCCGTCGCACGTGGCGCAGTAGCTGACACCACGGCCGGTCAGCCGCTCCTCGCCCTCAGCGCCGGTGCGGCGAGGCTGCGCGCCCATCGCCAGGATGAGCTGGCGCGCCTCGTACCAACCCTCGCTGGTCCGGACACGCTTACCCGCGCAGTCGATCTGCAGCGCGCCCTCGTACACCACCTGTCCCCCGGCGTGCACGGCCTGGTCCTCCATGGCCATGGAAAGCTCCGGCCCGCCGATGCCGTCCGCGTAGCCGGGGTAGTTCTCAATGTGGTTCGTCAGCGCCGCCTGGCCGCCCGCCATCAGTTTTTCAAACAGCAACGCTGACAGCCCGGCGCGCGCGGCGTAAATGCCCGCCGTCAGCCCGGCCGGGCCACCGCCCACGATCGCGACGTCATACACGCGCATCCCTCCTTTGGTGGTAGCATGCCACGATTACGCCTTCATGTCCTGGTATCGCACATCCGCGCAGCCCTTCTCCTTCAGCAGCGCCTCGACCTTTGCCTTGGCGGAACTTCCACCGCTCGCGGACACCGCCCGCACCTCGACCGCCTTGCCGGGCGGCAGCGCGTCCAGCGCGCTGAGGATCGCGGGCGCGGGATGCCCCGCCCAGATAGGCGCCATGATGACAATTTTGTCGAAGGCGTCCATATCCACGGTGAGCGGCCCGATGGACGTGCGCTTCATCCGCATGGCGGCGAACGATCCCAGCACGTATGCCTTGATCGTGCCGGGGCGCTTCGTGTCGCGCACCTCAAAGCGGTCCGCGCCCAGCTCCTCCGCGAGTTTCACGGCGAGCGCGCGGGTTTTGCCCGTGTAGGAGTAGTAGATGACCAGGGTTTTCATTTCATGTAGCCCTCCTTCGTGGCGGCGCTGATTTGAAAAATCGGGCGCCCTAGAAGGATTCCGCCAGGAATCCTTCCCTTGTCAGTTGTGATGGCGGAGCATAACGCAAAACCCCCGCCAAGGCGGGGATTTTCGCATGACCATGTATTAACGCTTGCTGAACTGCGGCGCGCGCCGTGCGGCCTTGAGGCCGTACTTCTTGCGCTCCTTCATGCGCGGGTCGCGCGTGAGGAAGCCTTCCTTTTTGAGGGCGGGCCGAAGGTCGGCGTCCGCCTTGCACAGCGAGCGGGAGATGCCGTGGCGGATCGCGCCCGCCTGGCCGGTCAAGCCACCGCCGTGGACATTGACAAGAATATCGAAGCGGGACATGGTCTCGGTCAGCACCAGGGGCTGGCGGACGGTCATTTTGAGCGTCTCCAGACCGAAGTAGTTGTCGATTTCCCGCCTGTTGATGACGATTTTGCCGTCGCCCGGCACGAGACGAACGCGTGCGACCGCGCTCTTGCGGCGGCCTACGGCCTGATATTGAACCTGCGACATGATACTCCTCCTCTACCGCGTCAAGAAAGTTTGAGCACTTCGGGCTTCTGCGCCTGCTGCTCGTGCTCCGGACCCGCGTACACCCTGAGCTTTGTGGCCATCTTGCGCCCCAAGGGGCCCTTGGGCAGCATGCCGACGATGGCGTGCTTGATGACAAACTCGGGCTTCTTGTCCATCAGGACACGGTACGGCGTCTCTTTGAGGCCGCCCGGATAGCCGGTGTGGTGGTAATAGATTTTCTGGTCCAGCTTCTTGCCGGTCAGAACGATTTTATCCGCGTTGATAATGATGACATGATCGCCCGTATCCGTGTGGGGCGTGAAGGTGGGCTTATGCTTGCCGCGCAGGATGTGCGCAACCTGGCTGGCGAGGCGCCCGAGCACCATGCCTTCGGCGTCGACGACATACCACTTGCGCTCGACGGTTCCGGCGTTGGCCATAAACGTTTTCACGTGTGAATTCCTCCAAATCTGATCTTCAGGGGAAAGGATTCCTTACGGAATCCCTCTATGGCGCTGATTTTTCAAATCCGCGCCTTCACCGGGGGATAAGGCCGCGTTGGTCAGGCGCCACCTCGATTTGATGTTTCAATTGACCCGGGGCTAGCGGAGTCTATTGACGCAAGTTGCATTGTATCAAAGCGCGGCGCGTGTGTCAAGCACAAGAATGGCGGAAATTGCGGTTTGTTTTATAAGCGGTGGGGTTTTCAAACAAAATCCCCTCGATGGCGTCCGATTCTTCGAATCAGCTCCACCATTATGGTAAATATCGACAGCACTAGACCGTAGTATTGCACCATGACCGGAGCAGGAAGAACTACAGGGTGGCCGTCTATCCGTAGGCGTTCACATCGCAAACGGGCGGTGATGCGCATAAGGGACTACGAAATCCTCATGGTCGTTTTCACTGTCATTGTGTTATTGACCACAGCCGCAAAGCTGCAGAACCGATAGATAAAGCGAACCGCCTGTAGCCGACACTACGGGCCGTACCTTTGGGAACGCTTGTCGGGGTTGCGTCCACCCTGGAAGCATCTTTCTTCCTGCTCTATTGCAGCCCATCGCCTTGCACCGTCAACACCCTTCTTAACCTCAGCGCGCCAATAAAACAATACATTAAAGAAGCTACCGTTGCCGGCAGCTTCCCGTTATATCGCGAACTTATCCCCCAGCGCCCTATTTCGACGGCGCTTTGCACGTCGGGCACGCCTTCAGCTTGGAATACTTCGTGTCACCAAGCTCCGAGAACTTGAACGACTTCATGAACTTATAGTTCTTGGCGTTGATGGACGAACACTTCTCCTCCAGGTGGTAGAACGAGCCGCCGTCGGAGTTGTACCAGAGCTTTGTGCCCGGCGCGGTCGTCGGATCGGCGGCGGGCTGGACAACATCCGTGCCGCCCGCGCTGTCGGGGGCCGGCGTGGGCGCGGTCACTTCGACGCCCGAGCGCATGGAATCCGGGTCCACCAGCCACGTGCCCGCGCCGCCGGGATTGAACACGATGGCGCTGAACTCCTTCGTCATATCTTTCTTTGAGCTGGTGTTCTGCGTCAGCTCCGCGGTGACCTTGATCGTGGCGGAATCCGCCGAGGGCGTGTACGTACCTGGGGTAATCGTGTATTTATTGAGGATCCAGCCGGCGTGGTTCCAACTGAGCTGCCGCGCGGGCACGCCCTGCAATTTCTGCCAGTCGGTCGTGGTGTACTGCACCATGCCCTCGTAGTTCTGCTGTATCCACATCTCCATGTAGTTGGCCAGCGCGGCTTCGGCCCCGCCAAGGCTCGCGGCGTTCACACCCGCCTGGCCGCTGCCAGCCGGTACGCCTGCCGGGTCCACGGCGGCGGGATCGGTGCCGGTCTGGGGCTGCTCCGCGGGCGGCGCGGTGGCCGCGACCATGCCGCTGTTGGCGGCGACAACGCCAGAGTTTGCGGCGGTGACGCCGGACGGCTGCTGCGCCGGGGGCGTGTCCACTGCCGGCGCTTCCGTGGGCGATGTCATGCCGGGGAAGGTCGGGTTCGCGCTGGGAAGGGTGCTGCCGCCGGACAGGTTTCCCCCGGTGGCCGGATCGCCATACGTGGGGAAGTAGCCCTTCTGGTCGCCCTGCGAAGAATCGATGAACGCGGCAATCAGCGCGACGGCCATCAGCACGATCAGAATGCCGCTGACAAAGGCGCGCCCGCGTGGCTCAAAGCACCGAAGCGCCCACATGGCCGCCAGCGCCACAACCGCCACACAGATGAATACCCACAGGAACGTATCAAAAAACACGCCGAGCACGCCCGTGATGGGCGCGACGATGAACAGCAGCGTCAAAATCGCGGTGTCGCCCGCGGGCCGCTTGACAGCCACCTGCGCGTCCTGCCTGCGCGGCGCGCCGGGGCGCTGCGGCTGCGGCGTGACGCGGACAGGCTGACCCACCGGCCGCCCGGGCGCGCCCGCAGGCCGCGGGGTCGTGTTTCTGGCCTGGCCCGGCCTGTTGTTCATGCCGTAGCCGGGCGTATAGGTGTACTGATTGCGACTGGCCATACCTTGATCCTCCGCATCCCGGGCGTTATCGGCGTTGCAGCCGTGAGGGGATTCCGAAGGGAACCCCACCTCCTGATGATCCAGCGGCGCGATGCCCGGGAAGCCCGCGCCGCCAGTGGTCCTGTATGTCCTATAGTATAGGTACGATAAATACGTCGGTTTCCTTCCCTTTCGGGGTTTGTCAATTGTTTGACGGTTTGACAGCGATCACCAGCGAGGCGCGTTGTTTCGAAAAAACGGGCTCCATACGGGGATTACTCACGAAAGCCCAGCCTTAGCTGCCTATGGGCGGCGCTACGCCACCACGATCGCGACGCCCGGCATGCGCGCGCGGATCTGTCCGGAGAAGTCGTACGCGCCAGACGTGCCGCCCGCGCCGACGACCACGCACTCGATGCTGTTCTGCTTCACAAGGTCCACAACCGTCTCGACGACGTCCTCCGCGCGGATCATTTCCATTTCTGCGCCGTATTCGCGGGCGATGCGGAACAGGTATTCCAGCGCCTCGCCCTCCGTGCCGCCGCCCAGGAGCTTTGCGCCGTTTCTGGCCACGTGCACAACGCTGAGCCCCGCGCCGCCCGCCTGCTTGGCGCCCTCGCGGATGAGGCGCTCGCAGGTCTTTTGTACGGTCACGCAGACCATCGTTTTTTTCGGGGTAGTCGGCATAATACCCTTTCCGGCCTACAGCGTGGTAAGCCCGATCATATCATTTCCATGCGCCGTGACGGAGACCCGCTCCCCCGGCCTGATGTCCGGCCGCGCGAGCTGGGCGTCCCAGTACAGCAGGCGCTCGTCCTCCGGATCGCCCGTATCGCCGATGTCGACGACCAGCGCGTAAAAGGACAATCCGTCGCGGAACGTGGTGGTATCATCAAAACGAACGACGACCCCCGTCACGTCCCTGGAAAGGCCCGAGGTAATTTCTTTCAGGTATTTTCGGTAGCACAGCAGCGGGGTGAGCTTCATGCTCCAGAAGAAAATACCGAGCGCGCCCCACAGAAGCGTCACGCCGATGGTGACGATCTGGCTGGTTTGCTCGTTCACGTTATGCATATAGGAAGCGTCGCGCCAGATGAGTGACGCGATAACCAGAACAGCCCATACGGCTGTCAGCGCGCCCAGCCCAATCCACGCGCGGCGGATGCCGTCCGCGTTGCGCCGCCGGTCGGTGTCTCCGTGCAGCATCGTCATGCCTCAACCTCGCCTTACAAAATCGTGATTATACCAGGGGTTGTGCCCGGACATTCTTCCAGGCCGCCTTAGTATACCATAAACGCGAAAAGTGCGCAAATTTGAATGCAGTGTTCACAGTTTGTTTATAGGTTGAAATTTTACAATCCCTTTATCATGCGCAAGGATCCCGGTGCTGCCGCGCACGGTGCCATCCCGAAGCGCGAGCGCGATCAGCGCGGGCGTGAGAAGCGGCCCGCCCGCCTTCTGGCAGCAGTCCTTCCAGATTTTCAGCCCGCAACCGTCCTTCCAGCGCGAGCAGTAGAACGCCTTGCTGTTCTCTAGCACGTCGCCCTGGCCGCACAGCGGGCATTTCGCGATGGCAACGGGCCGCTTCGCCGCGCCCTTGCCCCGGCCGCGCTTGCCTTCTTCCTTTTCAAACTCCACATCCGAAGGCGCGGCGGCGGCCCCCGCGACAAGCGACGCGGCGAGCTCCCGGATGCCGGCCAGGAACGGATCCGGCAGCGCGCTTCCTAAGGCGATGTCCGCGAGCGACTTTTCCCACTGGCCGGTCGTTTCCGGCGAGGCGAGCGCCTCCGGCACCACGGCGATGAGCTTCACGCCCTTGTCCGTCGCCTGGATGGCGCGGCCGCGCCGGATGGCGTACCCGACCGCGAGCAGCCGCTCGATGATAGCGGCGCGTGTGGCGGGCGTGCCCAGGCCGCTGTCTTTCATGGTCTCTCGCAGGGCGTCGTCTTCCAGCTCGCGCCCGGCGCGCTCCATCGCCGCCAGCAGGGACGCGTCCGTGTGCGGCGCGGGCGGCTTGGTCTTGTCGGCCCGGGCGGTGGCTTTTTTGACCGTGCGGCGCTCGCCCTCCGTCAGGTTCGGAAGGGTCTGGGCGTCATCATCGCCCTTCTTCTTGGCCTTCGCTGTCGGCGCGTCTTTGTAGACGGCCTTCCAGCCCTCCTGGCGCACTTCGCGCCCAAGGCTCTCGAACGCCTCGCCCTCCGACCGGGTCAGCACGCGCACGGCGTCGTAGAGGTGGTCGGGGTAGAACGCGGCGATAAGCCGTCTGGCCACGAGATCAAACAGCGCCCGCGCGTCCTCCGGCAGGTTTTCAAGGTTCGCCCGCTTTCCGGTCGGGATGATGGCGTGGTGGTCCGTCACCTTCGCGTCGTCAAAGATGCGGCCCGGCATCGGGAGGCGGTCCCGCGCGAGCAGCGGCGCGGTGTGCGCGGCGAACGTGTCCGGCAGTGCCTGAATGGCCTGGCGCGTCTTGCCCGCCATATCGCGTGGCAAATGGCGGCTGTCCGTGCGCGGGTACGTCAGGAGCTTGAAGTCCTCGTACAGCTTCTGCGCGACGGACAGCGTCTTTTGCGCGGTGAAGCCGAGCAGGCGGTTCGCGTCACGCTGGAGGCTCGTCAGGTCGTACAGGTTCGGTGGCCACTCCTTCTTTTCTTCCCGGACGACGGATTCCACGGTGGCGGGCTTTCCGCGCACCTTCGCGGCGACGGCCTCCGCGGCATCCGCGGTGTGCAGGCGCTTTTCGCGGGTCTGCTCGTTGAGCCAGAGGCCGGTGTAGACATTGTGGCCCGAAACCGAAGATTCCGGGCCATGGGCGGGAGTCCGCGAGGAGTCCTCCCCCGCGAACTCCGCCGTGACGGTCCAGTAGTCCTCCGGCTTGAACGCCGTGATCTCGTGATGGCGGCGCACCAGCAGCGCCAGCGTGGGCGTCTGCACGCGGCCGATGGACAGCAGCGCGCCGTAGCGCAGCGTGTACGCCCGGCTCGCGTTCATGCCCACCAGCCAATCCGCTTCGGAGCGGCAACGCGCGCTCTCGTACAGCGCGTCATACAGCGCGCCCGGGCGGATGGCCGCGAAGCCGTCCCGGATCGCCTCGTCCGTCATGCTGGAGATCCACAGGCGCGAAAAAGGCTTTTTACACCCGGCCATCCGGTAGATGTACCGGAAAATCAGTTCCCCCTCCCGTCCGGCGTCCGTGGCGCAGATCAGCCCTTCGCAGTCCTTCGCGTTCATTTGCCGCTTCACTACATTATATTGCGTTTTTGTCTTGGGCAGCACCTTCAGGGGCAGAGCCGGGGGCAGGATGGGCAGGTCCTGGGCGCGCCACTTCTTGAATTTCTCGTCGATTTCCTCCGGCTCCGCGAGGGAGACGAGGTGGCCGATGGCCCAGGTGACGCGATAATCACCGCTGGTGTAGTATCCGTCCCCCTTCTCGCGGCAGCCGAGCACACGGGCGATGTCCCGCGCGACGGAGGGCTTTTCCGCGATAACGAGCGTGTAGGACATGGTTCTCCTTTCGGCGCCGATCCGGAAGACCGGGCGCCATGAGCGGATTCCTCCGGGAATCCTTCCCCTTCGGCGCGGACGCGGCATCGCGACGCGCCGGTGCGGGGTGGTGGGTGGGTTTGCCGCATTGCATTGTCGGGTATTTGCTGGAAAATGTCAAGGGTTTTGATCGTTCAGGACAAGGCGCTATGGGCAGGAAGCGCGCAGGGTGGGCAGGTGTGCGGCCATAGGGGCGCGCATCGCGCGTCCGCCCCGCTTCAACGCGTGACAAACAGGCGCGGACCGCCGCCCCTCATTCCTCGCGCTGTGTTCCTCACACCCCGCCGGCCACCCATTCCCCGACCACCCCGCGATACGCCGCGTACGTGCCGCAGGGTGCGAATCCGGTCAGCCGGGCGGCCTCCAGGCGCATGGCGGAGCTATCGTCCACCATGTTCAGCACGGACGCCTTGCCCGCCGCGAACGCGTATTCCGCTACCGCCGTCAGCAGCGCCGCGCCCTCCCGCGCGTCCGCCGCTTCCACCGCGAAAATCTCCGGCACGTCGCCCCAGAGGCTCATCATGACATATGAGGTGGGAATTTCTGGCGGAATCCCCTTGTGGCGACCGTTTTCCAAATCAGCGCCGCCGCTGTTTCCGCACAGCAGAATGTGCCAGCGGCGCAGGTCGCGGGCCACACGGTCGCCGGTCCAGTACATAGCCGGATTCGCGCGGTCGTGGATCGCGCGGAAGGCGGCGAAGTTGTTTTCCGTGACGGGAGAAAGGGTTTCGCGCGAAAATACCGGGGTGAAGCTCGCTGGCGACAGCCGCGTCTCCACGCAGGATTCGAGCGGCGCAGCGCCGACCGCCCGCATGAAATCGCGCGGAACCGCGCAATTGCGGTAGGGCATGTTTCAAAAATGGAAATCGTGCAGGCCGGAGCGGATTTTTCGGCAGATCAAGGAGTTGGAGCGAGGCGTAGCAGCGCTACGCTGAGCGGAAAACGACGCGGAGATGCCGGAAAAGACGCCCGGTTTGCATGATGTAGCTTTTTGAAACAGCCCCTAGCAAAAGTCGATCTCATAGCCAGGGTATTTGCCCTGCAGATCCTGCCAGAATGCGCGGCACTCCGCCATGGTTTCGACCGTGAAGTCGTTCACCTGCAGGCGGCGTTCATCCGGGTTGACGTGAATTTCCATGAATGGGATCACCTCCGGGGGATGCGTGATAGGACGGGCGGCTCTGCGGAGGGTAAGGGGCAATTTATCCCGCGCGATCCATCTTGGCGGTGGCTATGATTTGCGATGTCGGGCGCATAGCCCCCACGGTAGCGAGTGAGGCGCGCATGTCATGGCGCACGCCGAGATCGTCGCACGCGGCGCGGACCACCGGCTACACACACGAATCACCACGCATCCCGCACTGCAAAATCCCTTGCCAAAGGCAAAGACGGGCGCCCAGAGGGCGAAGTCCTCTGGCAGGGGGTTCTAGGGGGACAGCGTCCCCCTAGCGTCGCTCTCCTATCTCTTCCCCGCCGCGTCCCGCATGGCCGCAGCTTCGGCGTCGCCTATCCCTTCGTCACTATACCGCGCGCGGTCGTAGATGTCGGCGAGCCTGCCGCCATCCGGCTGCCCGGACAGGGCCTCGCGGGCCGTGGCGGCGGCAGGGATGTCGGGCGCGCGGCGGAGCATGGACCCGAAAGCCCAACGAACGCGGGCGCGATTGTCCATGTCCGCCCAGCGCGGCGGGCGGCGCAGGCGCTTTGCCACGCTCTGGACGCGGCGTCTGGCTTCCCCGCGCAGCTCCGCCCAGTCCAGCAGCGATTCGGACTCCTCCCGCGCGCCTTGGCCCAGGGACGCCATGGCCGCCCGCAGCCGCGCCATCAGGCAGGAAAGCGCCCTGCGCGCCACACGGAATAATTTCACCAGCGCAAAACCCAGCACCGCCACCGCCGCCGCGATGGCGAGGACGATCAGCACCTTTTCCATGATCTGCCAGAACAGGGCGGGCTCTCCGGCCTCGGTCAGGGGGAACGCGTCGCCCCCGCCGCCGCCCGGGCCGCTTTCCGTCGCCATGTCCCGCGCGAGAAGCGCCATAAGCCACGCGAGCGCCTGCCCGATGGCGCGCAGGATCCAGGTCGCGGCGGCGGCCATCGCGCGGCCGACAGCCCCGATGTTCACGAGCACCAGCGCCAGCCCGGCGATGCCGAGAACGAGCCAGCGGTTGCCCGCGCGCACCCGGGCAGGCGGGCGCTGGGCGATCACGGGGGATGTCTCCTGGCGGAGCACCGCACGGTTGAGCATCAACAGCAGGACGGGCACGTACAGCAGCATCAGCGGCCACAGGAAGGGTTGCGCCGCAGCCAGCCCGAGCGGCCCCGCGAGGATCACGCCAAGCGCGTGCAGGGCGGCGCAGAAGAACCATACGCTCATCGGCCATTCGGAAAACGGCGGCCTATTCGCTCCGGCAAGCGTCAGCGCGTACACCGCCGCGCACGGAATCAGCAGCCACAGGCCGCCCCTGGGCAAAATCAGCAGCGCGTACGCGAGGGCGGGAAGGACGCCCGCCGGAACGCCCGCAAACTGCCATTTGCGCGGGAGCAGCCCGATGGGCACGGCCGTCACCGCCATAAGCAGCGGCAGCGCGGCCCAGTGCCACGGCATGCCCGGCAGGCAGAATGTGCCCAGCAGCGCGAACGCGGGCGCAAAGCCCAGCAGCAGGCAGACCGCCGAAGCGTATTTCAGCGTCAGATGCCGGATGGACACGCGATCACCTTCCTTCCCTTACTTCCCCGCCAGCGGCACGCTCAGGAACATGGTGAACGTGTCCTCCGTGCAGCTTGGCATGATGGTGCAGCCGAAATGCCGGGCGAGAATCCGGTTGACCTCCACCAGCCCTTGGCCCATGTGGTTCTCCTTGGTCGTGTAGCCCTGCCGGAAAATATCGGCGGTGCTCACCTTGCCGGGGACCGAATTGGCGATGACGACGGCCACCCGGCCGCCGGACTGCGGCTTCGCGGCAAGCGTCACCGTTTTGCCCTCCGTGCCGGCGGCGTGCTCCACGGCGTTGTTGAGCAGAATGCTCAGCACGCGGCAGAGGTCGAACTCAGGCACTCGGGTGTTCGTCAGGCCGCTTGCGCGCAGGACCTGAAAGTCGACGCCCTGGTTCTTCGCGTAGTCGAGCGTGCTGAGCATCACGCCCAGGACGGCCGGGCTGTCCTGGAACATCGTCTGCAGGGTCAACTGCTCCCCCGCCGCCACCGTCTCCCCCACCAGCGACTCATGATATTTCTTCAGCCCCGCGTAGTCCTCCAGGGCAAAGTAGCCGCCGTAGATCTGCAGGATGTTGTTAAAGTCATGCTTGATGCCCCGGAAGTTGTCCAGGCTGCCCAGCAGCAGGCGGTTGGTTTCCGCAAGGTTCGCGTTGCGCACATCCCGCAGCAGCAGGGTGTAATTCAGGACCGCCACAAAGATGTGGATGACCACCAGCGCGGCGGCATAGCACAGCGGCACAATGGCGAATGAGCCGGAGTTGTAGGCGCTGAACAGAAAAAAGCACGCCGAAAGCAACCAGAGCACCACGATCTGGGCGTAGCGCACGGCGGTCCAGCGCGCCTGCGCGCCGTCCTCCGCTTCCAGGAATACCTTCACCTTGTGGGCGTTGCTCCGGATATACCGGCCCATGAGGAACCAGAGGGCAATGAGAATCAGCGCCGACACGCCGTATTCGGCGCCTGCCGACAGGAGAAAGGCGCGCGCGCTCATGAGGGTGTCGCCATAATAGCCAGCCTGCACAAGCGTACTGATCGCTTCCGTCAGGGCCATCAGGCACACTGGCAGTTGAAAGGCGCAGAATGTCATCAGGGACATCTTCTTCACGCTTTGGCGCGGAATCCCCAGCACGCGGATGAACAGCGCGTTGTACAGCGCCAGCGCAAACGGATTGCAGAACACGCGCAGGGAGACGAGCAGGGACCAGGGGATGTTGAAACGGACGAGGTTCGCGGCAGCGACCAGTTCAATGGTCGCGAGGTTGATCAGCTCGGCATACGCAATCTGCAACAAGGAAAACAAGACGCACCGCACCCCGCGGACCGGCTTTCCGCACAGCCGAAAGACCAAGGCGGCAATGAGCGCGTTCCGTATGAACGGAAAGACGATGCCCATCGCGGCCGTGACGATCTGAACCATCCGTATTTGCGCATCCATAGCCCTACCATCTCTCGTGTTGTGCCCGGTCCGCGACACCACGGACAACCCAACGAAACCACCGCAAAACGCCGCTTCGCGCTTTGCCGGCGAGGGCGCTGGTTCTTTGCGTTCGCGCCGCCGGGTTTTTTTGCCCCGTCAGTCTCCCGTCCACAGCGCCACCGAGTTCCCCCGCATCCGGAGCGCGGCCATGCGCTCCCGGATCAGCGCGCTGTCGTACTGCGACAGGATCAGGATGTCCGTGCCGGACACGCGCGCAAGGTCGTCCAGGAACGTATGGAAAGTCCGCGCGCGTAGAACGCGCAACCGCGCCAGCGCCTCCAGGATGTCCGTATCGCGCCCGGCGTAGCGCGCGGGCAGCAGCACGGCGGGTTCCGGGGCATCGCCCAAGGGCGCGTTGGCCGCGAACCCGGCTTCCAGCCCGGCACCGAGCGCGCGCAGGCACAGCGTCGCCGCCAGCGAGATGGCGTGTTCCACCGCGCCCTGCTCGTAGGCCATCAGATCGCCCCACTGGCGCTCGTCCTTCTGCACGTTCAGCACCACGAGCAGCTTCGGCGCGGACGTGTGGTCGCGCACCTTGACCTGCAGGCGGCCGGTGCGCGCGGTGGCGGCCCAATGCGTATCGCGCCGGGGATCGCCGGGGCGGCCCTCGCGAATGCCCGCGACGAGATACGGGTCCGGCGCGATCCACCGGCGGACGATGAGGTCGCCCTGCCAGCGCGACGACGGGATGTCCAGATCCCGCGCGCTGAGCAGGCGGGGATACACGCTGATGGACGCGCCGGAGGTTTCAATCACGGGGACGTTCCGGAATGCCGCAGGCCCAAAGAACCGCGCGCGCCGGGGATGCATCGGCCCCATGCCGCCTGGTGCATCCGCGAAAAGCCCCTTCCTTTCTCCGCGCCGCCCGCTCGCGTCCGCCTGACGGGATTCCTTCGCCAGGCCGAACAGGTCCCCGGCCGTCAGCGCGACGGACCCGGCGTCGTACCGGCCGCGCCGCAGCAGCGTGACGGGCTGGCTGCGCGTCAGGCGGGTGTACGGCGCGAGGAAGAACACGCCGCGCCGGTAGGTCATCAGCTCTGCGCCGGCGGGCGGCACGCCGTCCGAAGGGGCGCGCACCGCGCGTCCGGCGCTGTTCCCATCCCCGCCGTCGGGCTTCGAACGGCCAATGGCCGCCCCTACGGCAGGATTGGCCTCGCGTCCGGCGGAACCGCCCGCCCCCTCGCCGCCCTCCATCCCCTGCCCGTCCCCGCCCGCGTTCGCCTCCCCCGTCACGCCAAGCTCCCGGAACGCCAGATACGGCGACATGCGCGACTCCGCGACGAGCCATGGCACCGGCAATACCTTGGCGTTACGGATCGTCTCAACCAATTCGACCGTCTCGCCCTCAAACGCCGCGCCCTTCGCGAACGCGCGGGTGTACGTCAGCCGCCGCAGACCGAACCGGCGCGCGAGCCACGCCTGCGCCGCAAACAGCGCCGCGATAACAGCGATCAGCACGAGCGCGCGCACGCTACGCCCTCTCTTCCGTGGGCACAGGCGTGCTCCGGACGGCTTCCAGCACGATTTCCCGGGCCGCGTCCGCCTGGCCGTACAGCCCGCGCACGATGATCCGATGGGCGAGCACCGGCTCCGCCAGCGCTTTGATATCGTCCGGGGTGACGAACGCGCGGCCGCGCACCGCCGCCAGCGCCTGTGACGCCCGCATCAGCGCGAGCATCGCCCGGGGCGACGCGCCCAGCTCCACGCGCTCGAACCCGCGCGTCCGCTCGCACAGGTCCACGATGTACCGCCGGACCGGTTCGGACACGAGCATGGCGCAGTACGCCCCCTGCGCGGCAATGATCTCATCCCGCGTGGCCACCGGCGCGAGCGCCGCCAGCGGGTCGTCCCGGATGAACCTGTCCAGCATGCCAAGCGCGTCCTGCGTGGACGGGTAGCCGGGCGTCAGCCGCATCAGGAACCGATCAAGCTGGGCCTCGGGCAGCGGGAACGTGCCCTGAATCTCGACCGGGTTTTGCGTGGCGATGACGATGAACGGGCTGGGCAGCGGCCGCGTCTGCCCGCCCTCCGTGACCTGCCGCTCCTCCATGCATTCCAGCAGGGCCGCCTGGGTGCGCGGTGTCGCGCGGTTGATTTCGTCCGCGAGCAGCACGCTGGTGAACACGGGTCCGGGCTGGAACGAGAACGCGGCGTCGCCGGGGTTCCAGACGCTCGTGCCCGTGACATCGGAAGGCAGCAGGTCCGGCGTGAACTGTACGCGCGAGAACGCGCAATCGAGCGACCGCGCCAGCGATTTGGCCAGCACCGTCTTGCCCGTGCCGGGCACATCTTCCAGCAGCACGTGCCCGCCCGCGATCAGCGCGGTGACGAGCAGTTCGACCGTTTCCGCCTTGCCGATGAGCACCCGGGAAATGTTTTCCGCGACGCGCGCGGCGAGAGGGGCGATGGTTTGCATGGGGGCCTCCTTGGTAGAGAGATTGGGGGGGGACGGGGAGGGATGGGGAGGAACGGGGGCACCCTTCTTTCTTTTCAGGAGAAAAGAAAGAAGCAAAGAAAAGCTTTCTTGGGGGACGGTGTGTTTGGGGGGGGGAAATCTCCTGTTTTGCGCGTCACGCGCGGTCAGGGGAAGTGTTTCTTGCGGACTCTCTTTGTGGCGCTCGCTAATCAAATCAGCGCCACGGTCGGGGTGGGATAAGGAGCGCGGCGCTACTGAAAAATTCTCCGGATAATCTCGGGGAACAGCTTCCGGCGCACAGATTGGCGGTACGCCTGATCGCTCTCCGTGCGCCCGCTCACCAGCGATTTATGGAGTACTGAATTGTCGGATACGCTGAACACAGCCGCCAGGGCGATCCCCGCGACGGCGGCAGCGGCGAACGCGGCGGCCGTCTCCATCTCGATCACATTGCACCCCATGCCGATGATCTCATCCAGGTGGGCAAACTGCGCCAGAACGGTGTCAGTGCTGAAGTTGCGCCCGATGTGCCACCGGACATTGTTTTCCGCGCAGACCCGCTCTGTGGCCGCCTTCGCTTTCGCCAGCATCGCGCCGTCCGGGTACACCTTTTCGCCAAAGATATCCCCGTTCGCCAGCGAGGCGCTCCTGATGTACCGGCTTGCGCCGTCGCCGCAGACCGAATGCTCGGGAATGACAATCTCCCCGATGCCGATCTCGGGCGACAATGCTCCGACCGAGCCGATAAAGACGATGCGCTTACAGTCCGTCACGCCAAGCGCCAACACCACATCCGCCAAGACGGGCGCACCGATGCCTGTCTTGATGTACGTGTATGTCAGCCCGCCGTCCTCGATCGCCCATACCTTGATCGGTGAACGACCGGACGCGCTCAGGCAGGCCGCCCTTCCGAGCGAGGGCAGCGTGTCCGGCTCCCACCATGGCGCGAGGATCACGTTTTCCCCAATTTGCTCCGGTGCCACGCCGATGGTGGATTGGCAGATAACGTCCCTGCCCGAACCGTATTTCTCAACTCCGGCTATCAATTGCTCAAAGGTCATTTGATTTGCCTCCCCGGGTGTGTACCACACGTCAGAAAGGGATTCCGCATGGAATCCCTTCTGTTTATGTGCTTTTCACCCGACCACCAGATTCAGCAGCCGCCCCGGCACGTACACGGCCTTCTTCACCGTTTTCCCCGCGAGCAGCTCCGTCACTTCCGGCGTGTCGGGCAGCGTTTGTACTGCCTCGTCCTGGCCCATGTCGGTCGGCACCATCATGCGGCCACGCACCTTGCCGTTGATCTGGATGGCGATCTCCACCTCGTCCTTGTGCATGGCCTTCTCGTCCCATTTGGGCCACGGGTGATACGCCAGGCGGTCAGGATTCCTGGCGGAATCCTTTTCATGGCCCGCAATCTTCGGTTGCGTGCCTCCCTCCTCCTTTTCCCCCAGCCGCGCCCAGATTTCCTCCGTGATGTGCGGGGCGACGGGGTTCAGCAGCTGCACCAACACCTTCAGCTCTCCGCGCGTCACCTGGTTCGTGGCGTATAGCGCGTTCACCAGCGACATCATCGCCGCGATGGCGGTGTTGAACTTCATTTTCTCGAAGTCCTCGGTCACCTTCTTGATGCAACCGTGCACCTCGGCCTGAACCTCTTTACGTATCTTGTCGCTGTCCACCAGGATCTCCTGCAGGCGCCATACGCGCTCCAGGAACCTTCGGCAGCCGCTCGCGCTCGTGGTCGACCACGGGATCGCCTGGTCAAACGCGCCCATGAACATCTCGTACAGGCGCAGCGCGTCCGCGCCCAGGTCGCGGATCACATCGTCCGGGTTGATGACGTTCCCGCGCGATTTGCTCATCTTCTCGCCGTTCTCGCCCAGCACCATGCCGTGCGACGTGCGCTTCTTGTACGGCTCGGGGTAGCTAACCAAGCCGATGTCGTACAGGAACCGGTGCCAAAACCTGCTGTACAGCAGGTGCAGCGTCGTGTGCTCCATGCCGCCGTTGTACCAGTCCACCGGGCCCCCGTCCTGGAGCGCATCCGGGTCGGCCAGCGCGCTGTCGTTGTGCGGGTCCATGTAGCGCAGGAAGTACCAACTCGACCCCGCCCACTGCGGCATCGTGTCCGTCTCGCGCTTCGCCGGGCCGCCGCACGCGGGGCACGTGGTGTTCACCCAGTCGTCCATCGTCGCCAGCAGGGATTCGCCGCTCTCCGGCGGGTCGTAGTTCGCAACCTCCGGCAGCACCAGCGGCAATTCGCTCTCTGGCAGCGGCACCCAGCCGCAGTGCTCGCAGTGCACCAGCGGGATCGGCTCGCCCCAGTAACGCTGGCGGGAGAACACCCAGTCGCGCAGTTTGAAGTTCACCTTCGGCTCGCCCAGGCCCTTTTCCGCCAGCCACGCGGTGATGCTTTCCTTCGCGTCCGCCACGGTGAGGCCATCCAGGAACCCGGAGTTGACCATCGTGCCGGTTCGGTTGGGATTCCTTGCGGAATCCCCTTCATGGCCCGCAATCTTCGGTTGCGGGCCATCGTCAATGTCGGTGTACGCTTCCTTCTTAATGTCCCCGCCGGCCACGACTTCCACGATCGGCAGGCCGAACTTCGTCGCGAACTCCCAGTCGCGCGTGTCATGCCCCGGCACCGCCATGATGGCCCCGGTGCCGTAGCTCATCAGCACATAGTCCGATACCCAGATCGGAATGGGCTTCCCGGTCACGGGGTTGATGGCGCGCACGCCCGCGATCGCAACGCCCGTCTTGTCCTTCGCCAGCTCCGTGCGCTCAAAGTCGCTCTTTCTGGCGGCGGCGTCGCGGTACGCGGTCAGGGCGTCGTAGTTTTCGATGCGGTCCCGCGCGGCGTCGATCAGCGGGTGCTCGGGCGAGATGACCATGTATGTCGCGCCGAACAGCGTGTCCGGGCGCGTGGTGAATACCCGCAGTGTATCGCCGTTCCCCTCGATCGCGAAGTCCACCTCCGCGCCGGTCGACCGGCCGATCCAGTTGCGCTGCTGCGCCTTCGTCCGCTCGATGAAATCCACCGTGTCCAGCCCGTCCAGCAGCTTCTGCGCGTAGGCGGTGATTTTCAGCATCCACTGGCTCTTCACCCGGCGGACGACCTCGCCGCCGCACCGCTCGCACACGCCGCCGACCACCTCTTCATTGGCCAGGCCGCACTTGCAGGACGTGCACCAGTTGATCGGCATCTCGGCCTTGTAGGCCAGGCCGTGCTTGAACAGTTGCAGGAAGATCCACTGCGTCCATTTATAGTACGCGGGGTCGGTCGTGTCCACCTGCCGCGACCAGTCGAACGAGAAGCCGATGCTCTGCATCTGCCCCCGGAACCGCTTGATATTCCGCTCGGTCACGACGCGCGGGTGCACGTGGTTCTTGATGGCGTAGTTCTCCGCCGGCAGACCGAACGCGTCCCAGCCCATCGGCATCAGGACGTTATACCCCTCCATGCGGCGCTTCCTGGCGATGACGTCCATGGCGGTGTACGGGCGCGGGTGGCCGACGTGCAGCCCCTCGCCGGAGGGGTACGGAAACTCGATCAGGCAGTAATACTTGGGAAGGCTGCGGTCGTCCTTCGCGCGGAACGTGCCGTTCTCCGCCCAAATGCTCTGCCACTTGCGCTCAATGGTGGCCGGAATGTACTCCGGAATCTGCATGTTCATAGCCCCTTATTCATAGTTTTCAGTACTATGGGTTTATTAACGGCGGCGCTGAAAGAAAAACCGGGCGCCATAGAAGGATTCCGCCAGGAACCCCCACCATCCCCATTTTACGAGAATAGCAAGCGGGAGGCGTTATGTCAAGTATTTTGGCCTTTTTGCAGCGGGTTGGCAGCCACCTGCTGACGCTCGTCGGCGGCTGGGACACCACGCTGAAGCTTCTGCTGGCGATGATGGCGCTGGACTACCTCTCCGGCATCATCGTGGGCTGCGTGGGCAGAAGCCCGAACAGCAAAACCGGGTGCATCGACAGCCGCGCGGGGCTGAACGGATTGCTGAAGAAGGGCCTCATCCTGATGGTGATCGCCGTGGCCGCGCAGATCGACGACACGATGGACGGCTCGTTCGTCCGCGCGACCACCGCGTGGTTCTACATCGTCAACGAAGCCATCTCCGTGATCGAAAACGCGGCCATGGCCGGTGTGCCCATGCCGGAGAAGCTGCTGAAGATCCTGGGGCGGGCGAAGGAGGCGCAGGAGCGGCCGGGGGCGGGGAGCGCGGAGAACCCAGCGGGCGCGGAGGGCGTGCCCGGGGTGCCCGGCGTGGGAACCGTGGAGGAGTTGGCGAAGGAGATTGTGCGGGAGATTGCGGAGGGGGCGAAGAGCGAGGAATCGGGTGCGCGGTAGGCTGGCCGCCGACAACACGACCGACAACACGCCCGCACATTTCGTATTGACAAAAAAGTGCCCGCAAGCTATGATGCTGTCAATCATTTTTTAGGAGGCAACCCGCGTGCGCACATGGATCGCAACGGTGGTAGGGGTTTCTTGCGAAATTCCCTCATGGCGTCCAATTTTTCAAATCAGCGCCGCCAACATGGACGATGATCCGTAGCACATGACCCTGACAATTGTCACGGGGGCATGTGCTAAAAGCGTTGCGCCCGTGTGAGGTCATAGATCGCGTATTGCCACACGCCGGCGCACAGCGCCCGGGCGTGTTTTCTTTTGTACGGTTATCCATTATGAAGAAGGAGGCAGAGACATGAACCGCACACCCATCGGAGAAATCGCGGGCCCGGGGGCCTACAAAATCCAGGGCTTTGTCGAGAACATCCGGAACAAGCGCGCCATGGCGTTTCTCGTTGTCCGCGACACAACCGGGAGCCTGCAAATCACGCTGGAAAAGGAAAAACACCCCGATCTCGCCGCCACCGTGGACGCGCTGACCGTGGAGTCCACCGTCACCGTCACCGGCGATGTGGTGGACAACGCGCACGTGAAGCTCGGCGGCCGGGAGATGCTGCCGGACAGGATCACCGCCCATTCCATCGCGGACGCGATGCCGCTGCTGAAGGATTCCGGCATCGACGCGCGGCTGGACTATCGCTGGATTGACCTGCGCTCCGAGCGCAACCGGCTCATCTTTCAGGCACAAACCTGCCTGATAGACGCATTCCGCCGCCATCTGCTGGACCAGGGCTTTATGGAGCTGCACACGCCCAAGCTCATCGGCGCAGCCAGCGAAAGCGGCGCGGACGTGTTTGCGCTCTCCTACTTCGACCGCAAGGCGTACCTGTCCCAGAGCCCGCAGTTCTACAAGCAGATGGCCATGGCCGCCGGCATGGAGCGCATCTTCGAGATCGGCCCCGTGTTCCGCGCGGAGAAATCCCACACGCGAAGGCACACCACCGAGTTCACCGGCTTTGACCTGGAGATCAGCTGGATTGACTCCTACCGCGACGTGATGGCGCTGGAAGAGGCGCTGCTGGTCCGCGCGCTGGAGGACGTGCAACGCCGCTACGGCGAGGATATCGAGCGGCTGTTCGGCACGCGGACCGTCGTGCCGTCCCGCCCCTTCCCGGTGATCGCGCTCCAGGACCTGTACGCCGAGCTGGAAAAACGCTACGGCTACACCGCGCCGGACGGTGAAAAGGGCGACCTGTCCACCGAGGCGGAGCTGCTTACCGGGCGCTTCGCCATGGAGGCGTTCGGGCACGAGTTTCTGTTTGTAACGGACTACGCGGCGGACAAGCGCGCGTTCTACCACATGCGCGAGAATGGGGTCCCGCAGGGATACGACCTGATCTGGCGCGGCGTGGAGATCACCACCGGCGCGCAGCGGGAGCACCGCTACGACATTCTCCGCGAGCAGGCGCGGGAACGCGGGCTCGGCGAGGACGTGAGGTTCTATACGGAGTTCTTCCGCTACGGCTGCCCGCCCCACGGCGGGTTCGGCCTGGGCGTGGACCGCCTGACCATGCTGCTGCTGGACATTCCCATCAAGGAGGCGATGTTCCTTTTCCGGGGGCCGAACCGGCTGACGCCGTAAGCGCGTTGACAATTTGAAACCGATGCCGGATAATTTGAAGTAAACGCAAAGCGCCCTGTGCGCGGAGGTACAACACATGACATTCACCAGCGTAGAACAGCGCATCGCGCACGCGTACCTGGACACATTCCCCGCGTTCGTGCCGGACGAGGCAAGCGGCATCCCCGCCGCCGGCCAGCAAGAATTCCACACCCTGATGCGGCTGCTGTATCAGCTCGTATACGACGAACCGTCGCTGCTCGCGCCCGCGCTGCATGAGGACGATGCCATTCCCAACCACATGACCAAAACAGCCTACGGCAAGCCGGATCTGGTCAAAAACATGCGCCGGTTCGCCCGGGACATGGACACACTGCTCCTGAACCTGTTCGCGCTGGCTGCGGGGCAGCCGGCAGCGCTGACGAAGCGGCATCAGGCGGTGCTCGCGCGGCTCGGCATCGGCACAGCACTCCCCGCCGCCTGGACCTGGATGGCCACGCGCCCGGGCGCGAGCCCCGTCTCGTTCGCCCACTGTTTCTTTGCGGCGGGCTACCCCTACATCAGCGGCCTGTACGCCCGCCTGCTCGGGGACGAAGCCGCTTTCCGCAAGCTGGAGGGCTGGATGACGGCGCGCGGCTACCGGCAGTACGAGTGCCTGAACGTGACCGCCAGCGACGACAAGATCACCCTCACCTACGCCAACCCGGCCTGGGGCCCCGACACGCCGAGCGGTGGCTTTGAGTACAAGGTCCGCCACACGGGCATCGCGACGCGGTATGACGCCATGGCCGCGCGCCCGGCCACGTTCGGGCTGTGCATCCCGGGCGGCATGAAGGACTGCCTCGCCGCGTTTGACCGCATGGACGCGCCGCTGCGGGCGTTCGTCTTTGCGCGCACGAAGGTATGCGACGGATGCCGCTACTGCGTGCAAACTGACAAGACCGGAACCCGCCCGCTGGCGAACGTCCGGGTGACGCACAAAGGCGAGACGCGCGCGCTGTGCACGTATTTCCCGGGCTACCGGTATAGCTGGACGGCCATTGATGGCGCGCTGGCGGATGACCTCATCGCAATGCTCGCGTTCCTGGATGGGCTGCGGGATGGCGCTGAAAAGGGAGGTAGTCTGCGATGAAAAAAAAGATTTTTTTCCTCACCCTGGTTTTTTTGCTGCTCTGTGTGGCGCAGGTGAACGCGGAGCAAAGCGATTTGAAAAAAAGCGAGGTGTTCCGCGCCAGAAGCATCCGCAGCTATGAATGGGATGCCGCATTTCAAGAGGACCAAATCTGCTTTGTTGTGCGAAAAGCGTACTTGGGCGGAGCCTTTACCATGTCGAAACTATACGCCTTCGATGTACACACGAAAAAAACAAGATTGCTAAAAGCAATGCCGGGGTACTATACCAGATGCGGTTTTTATGAAGACCAGCTGCTTCTGTTGGAGGTAACGTATTTGCACCCTCTCATCCAAACCTATCCGACCGAAGCGGTATTGAAAGCGTATTCCTTTCCACATCTGGATGAACATGTTATGAGAGAATTCAGCTATGATTATGTTAAAAGGGTAAATGGGCAAGCGGTCGATGTTCTAAATACAGGCAACGCGATCTATGAAATGATTGTTGAAGACATTAATACCCATCGAGGCACCATCAACAGGATTTACCCTTCCTCTATTATTCCCGTGGCTGAACAGATCCGTGATAGGGCAGTTGTTTACGATTCCTTCATACTCCTGGAAAGTATTGATAGCTATGAAGAACTCCGCATCCTGGCGGATGACCAGATTTATTCATGGAATCCAGGGGGGCGTTGGCGCGCGAGAACAAATGCCGTTCTCAAAGACGGGGTCATGTATCACACAACCGAGACGGGCTTTTACGCCTATGATCTGACCAGGAAAGAAAGCGCTCTCCTGTGGGCGTTCAAGGATCAATCGGTTAGCTACATGGACCGCTACTTCTTTATGGAGGGCAGTTGTGCGTATTTCACCGACGATGATCCCCGAAAAGTCATTGAGCTCAATGTCGAGACAAATACAACCCAGTATTACCTCATAGAATTCGACGTGGGCGATCCAAGAAGTTTCATTGTGATTAACAAGTGGATTTACGACTACTCCAATGATGACCAAACGGTATTCTACGATGAGTTGGTGGGTTGACCCTCTCCCCCATCCCTAACAAACCGTTCACGCCCCGTTCATTTCTTCCCGGTACACTGTTCACATCAACCGCAAAGGAGGCTATACGATGCAAAGGCACAAGCTGACGGCGCTGCTGTGCGCCCTGATGGTGTGCGCCCTCGCTCTCCCGGCAGGGGCGGAGGCCCTGTCCGCGTCCCCGGTCACGGAACAGATCGCCGCCACGCAGGCCATCAAGGCTTACACGGACGAAAATGTCGCCCAGGCGGATATCGACGCGATCCTGGCGGCGGGCGCGAAGGCGCCGAGCGCGCGCAACGGCCAGCCATGGCGCTTCACCGTGGTGCGCAATGCTGAGGCGCTCGCCTCGCTCGGCGCGACAGGCGGCGTCATGATCGTCCTCTCCGGCCAGGACGGCACCGGCCAGGGCATGAACGTGGACTTTGACTGCGGCCTCGCGGCGGGGTACATGTACCTGGCCGCGCAGTCGCTCGGCCTGGGGGCGAACATCGTCATGGGGCCGGTCAGCCGCGCGGAGGCCATGCGGGATACCCTGGGCATCCCGGACGGCTACCACGCCGTGATGGCGATCACCCTCGGCCATTACGACACGGACGCCGTGTCCGCCGCCACGCCGCGGGGTGACATCGCGTCCATCGTGAACGAAGTACCGTGACCTGAGCGGGCTTGCCGAACCCGCGTCCCCCTACCCCCTCCCCTCCCCCGCGAACCGCCCGCCCTCAAACAGCCGCGCGGCCTCATTCCAGAGCGTATTGGGATGAGGCCGCCGCGCGTCCTGCCTCTCCCCCGCCAGCCGGGCCGCGAAGCGCAGGAAGTTCCCCGCCTCCGACTCGCCCGTGCGCGCCTCGTGTATCGTGATATTGCACCAGACGGGCGCAGCGTCGTACAGCGAGGAGCCTTTGAGCGCCTTGACCGCCGACTCCACATCATACGCCACGCGGCGCTCGTCCACCCGCACGGCCTCTCCGTCCCATTCCAGCACGGTATAGCTCGCCGTGCTCATAAGGTCCAGCGGCATGCCCACGGAGCCGGGATTCACCAGCAGCGCGCCGCCTTTGCGGTGGTGCCACTGTGTATGGTAGTGCCCGAACAGGTACACGCCGCCCGGCATCGCGGCCAGCGTCCGCGCAAACGCCGCATCGGCCGCCAGCAGCCCCTGGGCGTGCCGCGAGAACCCGTCCGGCAAGACCTGCCCCTTCGCGCGGTCCTCCGCGTACCGCATGCCGCCGGTTTTGTCCACGACGGACGGGCCAAAGTGCGCGGCAGGCGCGTGCGCCAGATGGAACGTCTGCCCTGCCAGCGCCATGGACAGCGTGTCCGGCATCCGCGCGATGCGCCGGTGGCTCTTCCCGCTCAGGCGCGCGTAATTCCAGTACAGCGCGCCGAACTGCTCGTCCGTCCACCCGGCCGGGTCCTGCGCGCGCAGCGTGTCCAGGTACGTTTCCCGGTTCCCCCGGACAAAGTACGCGTTCCGCAGCCGCCCAAGCGCGTCCAGCGCCTCATTGGGAAAGGGAAACTCCCCGTAATAATCCCCCAGGATGAAGTACACATCCGGCTTGCGCGCCCGCGCGTCGGCGAGCACGGCGCGCAACGCGTGCAGGTTGCCGTGGATGTCTGACAGGACGGCGCATTTCATGGGCGATCCCTCCCTTGTTGTTGGCGCGCGGCCCGGTGTGGATGGCCGTATAAGACCAGTATACCATATTTCCCACCCCGGCGGCGCGCATGGAAAGCGGCGCCTGTCAATCAAACGAAACGCGCGGCAGGTTGCTTTGCGCCTGGAAAGCGACTATACTGAGCAAAACAATGCCCGAAAGGGGGAAGCCGAATGAGCACGCGCGGCAAGCGCGTCGCCGTCACCCTGGCCTTGGTGCTGGCCGTCGCCGGGATCGTGGCCGTCTTTGGGCAGCGCGTCCTTCTCTTGGCTGTGCACAGCGAAGTCATCCGGGGGGCGCACAACTATCAGCCGGTTGACATCCCTACCTTCAACGGTCAGTACACGCTCCGCACACGCAAAATCGAGCGGCCGGAAAGCGTATACGCGTCTTTCGTCGTCCTGGCGGGAGAACCCTTGACAGAACTGTACGCCTGCCCCGACCTGTACCGCACCATGGACCTGAAATCCATCGATTGGGTCGGCGATACCTTGGACGTGCGGGTTGTCTCCGGCGATGTGGGCACGTACCAGTATGCATTCGACGGCGAGACGTGGGCGGAGCGAGTAGCCGTACCCCGGCAGACCAATACACCCAAGGAGGTTTCTTCATGAAAATGCGCAGCATCGAACACCCCGGCATCGCCGCGCGCGACCCCCGCGCGCTGGTCGCCTTCTATGTGGACACGCTGGGCCTGCGCCTCGTGCGCCAGACGGGTGAAACGACGTTCTTCGTCGGCTGCGAAGGCGGCGGATTCATCGAGATTTACCAGGCCACGGAGGGCGAACCGGCGTGCCTCGGCAACCACGCGCTGGGCCTTCGCCACATCGCCTTTCTCGTCGATGATTATGACGCCGCCTTCGCGGAGCTGCTCGCCATGGGCGTCCCCCAGGCCGAGCCGCCCAAGCTGAACCCGCCCGCACTCCGCCTCGCCCTGTTCCGCGATCCGGAGGGGAATCTGTTCCATATTACGGAGCGTGACAGGCCGCTGGGGTAACACCGCACAAAGGCGTGTCGCTGGCATCGCGAGAGATTTTCGCGCTGATCAAGGAGCCTGGAGGAAGCCGTAGCAGCGCTACGGCGACCGAAAGAGCGACACAGAGCAGCGCGGAAAGATCCGCGAGGACAGCGT
>JAVBOM010000078.1:0-22489 GCA_031550535.1 Eubacteriales bacterium | reverse complement strand
CTCGCTCGCGCCCGGACGGTTTGTGGTGTTGCTGGTGCTTCCGGCCGTCTCCCGGTCGCTCGCGGCGTTGGCGCTGCTCTCGCTCCGCCCGATGGCGGGCAGTCAGTATGGCCACATGGCCTACGACGCGGCGACGCCCGGCAAGCGCCTGTTTTGTCTCGCGTGTTTTGTAGTGGCGCTGGCGGCGGCGTTCGCGCTGGATTGGCGCGGCGGCGTGGCGTGCCTCGCGGCGGCAGCCGGGTTTTCGCTTGCGTGCGCCGGGGCCGTGCGTTCGCTCGCCGGCATGAACGGGGATATCGCGGGTTGCGCCATTTGCTGCGCGGAGGCGCTCGGGCTGGCCGCGTTGGCCTGCCTATAGCCCATCAGTGGTAGAGATTCCTTGCGGAATCCCTTTATGGCGCTGATTTTCCAAATCCGCGCCGTCATCCAGGATCGTCGGCCGGAGGTGGCGTATGTCTTCGTTCAAGTGTATCACCCCTAAAGAAATGCGGATGTTAACCGCACATGTGTTTTGGAGTACCTCCGGCAGCGCGGCGAGGTGTCTCGTTCCGCGATCGCGGACGACTTGGGCTTAAGCCTTTCCAGCGTCGTGCGGATCACCGACGAGCTGATGGAGAACCAGTTGATTCGCTTGTCCGGCCGGTACGGAGTCAGCGTCGGGCGGCGGCCATTGATCGAGCTTGACACATGGCAAAACGTCGTCGTTTCGATCTCACTGGGCGGGACAAAAGCGACCGCATGCCTTTGCGATATCACGGGCAACATGATCGGAACCCATAGACACTAAGCCATGGCGCGCGCGGCGAGCCGTGTATCGCTTTGCTCAAATCGCTGGCGGATGAAATGCTGTCGGCCGTCGGTGCGCGGCATTTCGGTCGGCGTACCGGGAATCGTCATCGACGGCAATCGCGTTATCGCCGCGCCGGCGGTCGAACTGGACAACTTCCTGCTCGCCGACCGGCTGACGCCGCTGCTTCCGTATCCGATCATGGTGGAGAACGACGTCAATCTCGCGGCGCTGGGTGAGCTGTGGTTCGGGTACAGCCGCCAGTGCGACGACCTTTTGTACCTGCACATTGGCACGTTGGTTGGCCTCGGCATCATCCTTGACCGCTGCGTGATCCGCGGAGTGCACACCGGCGCGGGCGAGCTGGGCTACATGCTCCTGAAACAAGCGCGGCTTTCGCAAAAACTCTCAGGTGTTGGCTCCCTGGAAGAAAGCATTCCCGGGTCCGGCCTGGGCAAGCGAGCCAAACAGGCACTGGGCCGCAAGGCCGGCACAGTGACGGTGAAGGATCTGTTCGACTATGCGGCCCATGGAGAGCGGTGGGCCCAAGACATCGTGCATGATTTCACCGAGAAGCTGTCGATGGTGCTCGCCAATCTGGCGACGCTCTTTCGATCCAGGCATGATCGTCCTTGGCGGCGGCGTGATGGAGAGCGCGTACGCCTATCTGCCGAAAATCCGGCAGCTGATTCACGGAAAAACACCCAACCCGATTCGCATAGAGCGCACACAACTTGGCTCAAACATTGGGATTCTTGGTGGCTCGGTTAGCGTCTTGCAGCGAACGACGCATTACACCATGCTGAAAAACATAATATGAGGCGAATTGCATCTTGAGCGGCAGTCTGCCCTTTCGGCGGACTGTTTACGCTCTGCCGACAGGGAGGGAAGCCAAACGGCTTCCCTCCCGCTGAAGGCAGGGGTTGGGGATCAAGCGAGAACCCCTCACCGCGGACATCCGGGAATCCCGCTACCGGACGTCCGCCATCAAATCACTGACAGATCAGGTTCGCGAACAGCCTGACACCGCCCGGCACCAGACCCGGCACCTGGCGGAAGAACACGATCGCGGTATACGTAAACGTGCCTGCGCCATACGCCGCGGTCAGGATCTGGCCGTCATACTCGCGGTTCTCCTGGTCTTCCGTTCCGCTGCGGATCGGCGCGTGGTATGCGGAATCCCATTCCATCGGGACATACAGCGAACGTTCCTGCACCCAGCCTTCCCAGTCGGACGAACCGATGGCGTTCGGCGTGTTGAGCAGCGGGCTGTCAGACTCCAGAATTGTCACGGGCGAGTCTTCGTAAGTGACACGCCACTCAAGCGACGGATTTCCGATGACGAATGGGTACGGCGCGTACTCGGCCTTGTATCCATCGCCCGACGTGTGGTACTGGACGACCAGGTTTCCGCCGTCCTCAACGTACTTGAGCAGCCTGTCATAGCACTCGGGCAGCACGGAGCGATAGCGGTAGGCGCGGACACCGGTGATGATCGTGCCGTATTGCGACAGGTCCGCAAAGCGAACGTCGTCATCGGACAGGAAGGTAACGTCCATGCCCAGTTCCTGCAGCGTCTCGCCGACCGTGTCGTTGCCGCTGGCGATGTAGCCGATCTTGCGGTCCGCGTCAAACTCGTACGGGAACATCTGGATCGTACCCTCGGCAGTATAGATGTAGTACGTCTTGTCAATATGCTGGTAATCGATGGCCTGCACCGTCTGATCGCTGACCATTTCCTTGCCCTGCACTGAGGCGACAAACGTGTACTCGCCTTCCTGCGCGTCAGCCGGCGGTGTAATCTCAAAGGCAACCGACTGCGCTTCGCCGCCCTTGCTGAACGCCAGCTTTTGCGACGCGGGATTGGCGGCAAACCCTTCCGGCAGCGCGAGCGTCACCTCGCCCTCGTTCGCGTCCGGGCTGTTGTTGACAACGGTCACCGAGAACTTCGCGGGCGCGAGATCGCGCGCCATGTTGATTGCGGTCTTCTCCGGACCCACGGCGACGGAGAACTCCGGCACATACGCGAAGTTGCCGTCGGACGTGCCCGTGCGCGTGAACGCGTTCTCGCCGCCAAACGTGACGGTCGCGGAGATGCCGTCCGCGTGGAACGCGTTGTAGTATTCGGTGGTCTTCGGCGCGGTGACCGTAAAGTTCGCGATATAGGTCAGGTTCTCGCCGAGTTCGCCTTCGGTCTCGCCCGCCTCAACGGTCCAGCCGTCGTTTGGCAGGTTCAGCGCCACGTCTTCCACGGCCAGTTCCGCCGGGATCCCCTGATGGATACGCACGGCGACATTGAACGTCTGGCCGGGTACGACTTCCATGTCATCCGGTACGACGAGGATGTCGAGCTGAATCGCCGCTTCGGCCGCGCGGGCGAGTTGGTCGATCTTTTTGGTTAGGTGATGATTCAGGTCATACTTCGTCTCTTCGTCGAGCGCGGACGCCTCGACCGTCGCAATCGCCTTATCGACGGCGGCCCGCATCGCGTACACTGCCGGAAGCACCTTGGCGTTGTCCGGGAACGCCGCGGCGATCACGTCGTACGCATCCTGAATCTCCTCAATCTGCGCGGCAATATCCTTGTCGGCAAGCGTCGCGGCGTACTCGCGGAAGTCGTACGGGAGTCCTTCAAAGAGCGTTGCTTCCTGCTTTACCTCCGGGTACACCGTCGGCGCGTCTTTGACGAGCATCATGTTCGTCACGCCCGGCCCCTCGTAGCCAACGCCGCCCATGCCCTGGCAGGCGTGGAAGCCGCGCGCGTACTGTGATATATAGTTGTACGTTTTGCCATACCATGGATCAAACTTACCGGTGTCGATCTTAATGGTCACATCGTCCTTGGTCGCGGGTTCATACATCTTTTTTACACGGTACGCGGGCAGGCCCTGTTCCGGATAGCGCTCCGGGTCAGCGGCGGCCTCGATCGCCAGCGTCGTGCAGATGATGATCGACTGGTGATGACCGTGCGTCGTGCGGTCCAGGTTGAACGGAATGATCACCACATCCGGGCGGTATAGCCGGATGTAATACACAAATCTCTCGGTTACATAGTCGTAGTCCCATTTTTCTTTGGTCTCTTCCCATTTTTTCGAGAAGCCAAAGTCCATGCACGGCGAATCGAAATCATACCGCGCAAAGTCGACGGTCGTTTCCAGCACGGCGGCCGACTTGGCCAGCTCTTCCGTGCGCAAAACACCCATCGCGTTGTAGATTTCCGGGCCGATCGCGTTCTGTCCGCCTTGCCCACGGGTGACTGTCACCAGATGCGTGGTTACACCCTCGCCGAGCGCCAGCGCCGCAAGAATATTGCTACGCTCATCGTCAGGGTGGGCAGCGGTATTCATCAAAGACGCGATTGTACCGAGCGGACGGACGGCCTTGAGCAGCTTGATGATGCCTGCGTCCTCAATCGGGGCGTTCAGTTCCACGGCCATCGCCGGCAGCCCAAGTCCGGCTACCATCGCGAAGCACAAAATCAAGCATAATGCGCGAAAGCGGTTTTTCATGATCCTTCTCCTTTTTATCGTTCTGTACGAATAGAGTGTCCATATGCCGACAGGATGTAGGTACTCAGCCTCCTTTCTTGCGTCGTCACACATCAATGCCCGGGCTGTCAAATCATCCGTGTGACAGTTTCGGACATAAAGTTACCAAGTTTTCAATTTATACGAATCAAGTCGAACGATTCCAAAAATTCTTACGTCATCTTGGGCACTTACCCGAATGTTTTCAGTCGATACGGAGATTTCTACAAAACAAAAGTTATTAACATTTTACAATTAAGTTGATTACGCTCATTATAGCAGGTTTTTTCTGTGCGTCAACAGGTTATTGGGAAAGCACGCAACTTTATTTGTTGCCTTGGAAAAAAAGAACATCACGATCTTCTTTCGTTCATTATGCCCTGCCGGGCATCAGATCAAAAAAAGAACATCCAGATCAGATACTGCACCTTGAACCGGCCCGCGAACCCCTTATTCTAGATCAATAAGAGGAAAGGATTTCTTGCGAGGTCCCTCTCATGCGCCTCTCCGGGTAAACCTGCGGGACGGTAACCCCCCTCCCCGCTACGCGTGAAAGGGAAACGGATGCTGGCCACATTCGTTGTATATAGATTCGTGAATGAACGGGGTGAGGATGTGTTCCGAGCGGTCCTTGGGAAAAACCGCCTGCCCGTAAGGTTTTTTCTGCCTCTGGGCATTGTTTTGGTGGTACTGGCAGTCGCTGTCGGCGGGGTGTACGGTTTTCGGAACGCCACGCTGATGCTGAACAATACCCATGAAGTGCTCGGGACATCCCTGAGCGTTTCGGCCGACCTGTTTGACCGGCTCATCGAAGAATTGAATGCGATGTCGTATGACATCGTGTCCAACCGCACGCTGTACCCGTACGCCATGCGCGAGACGGGCAGCGCGGCCACGCAGGCGACGGAGTGGCTTACTTCGTTCAAAAACGCGAATAGCTACCTAAAAGACATCATCCTTTTTTCCGGGAACGCCTCCGGTGTGGACATAGCCGGGCAGGATTTCATTACGACCTATGGCGTCTGGACCGCGCCCACTTTTTGGCGCTTTCTGCATCCGATCAGCTATGAAGGAACCTCACTTTCAGAATGGATTTCAAACGCAAAACGCCCCTTGCTCCTTTTTCCGGTACAGGAGCGCATCAAGTCGGGGAAGAGCGGCTACCTTGTCTATGCATACCCGGGGCCCGGAACGCGCGCGACAAGAAGCACGGTGCTGTTCCTTGTCGACGCGGTCCTGCTCGAAAAGAATCTGGGCCAAACCGCATCCGCCTACAGCGGCGCGCTGCAGGTGTATGCGTCGGACGGCCGCCTTCTCTATTCCGCGGGCACACCCTGGCAGCAGCTAACCCGGGCGGAGGTTGTTTCGCTCACGGTTGGCGATACGCTTTCCTTTCCCGGCGAAAGCAGCCTGGCATTGTATAGCGTCCGCCACGGCTTCACCTATGTGCTGCGCGTGCCATCGTCCGCGCTGCCGTCACAGGTTACCGGCGTATTGCTGCCGCTGCTGCCCATCCTTGCGGCGCTTGTCGCGCTCGGCCTTGCGGCCGCGTTCATGATTCTTCGTTCGTTGCTGCACCCCATCGCGCAGATCACGGATATTCTCGCGCCGTACGAACAGCGCGATACGCCCGGCCGGGCGCTCGGCAACATCGTCTCCTCGATTCGCGCGCTGGAATCGCAGAAAGATCGCTTGGAATACTGTGTCGAGCGCCAAGCGGAGCTCTCACAAATGCAATGCATCCACAATCTTTTACACGGCGAATATCAAAGCGACGCGGAAATTCATGAGCGGTTCTCCGATGTGTCCATTGCCAGCAGCGCGGACCGCTACGTCGTTTTGGTCACTTCCGTGGACATGGATCTGGCGAGGCAGGATGCGTCAACGGACATTCGTGCGTCCCTGGTGCGCGTTTTCACCCATGTGGAACTGCTTGCGGGAGAGGAGCGTTTCTCCGTACCGCTGGACAGCGCGGGTATGATGGCGCTGTTGGTTGGGGTTCCAGCCTTAACGGATGTGGACGCCCACCTTCATGCCCTGTTCATGGCTGCCGACGCGATGCTGCACGCCGCGTTCGGCGCATCGCTGACGGTGGGGGCCGGGATGCCGGTTTCTGCGCTCTCTCAAGTTCCGCTTTCGTTTGACCAAGCCTGGTCAGCACTGGGCAACTGCTTCTTCACGGGCACGCGCTGTCTGCTGCCGTATGACCCCGCTACGCTCACCCGCCGCAATACGGGGGTTTGGTACCCCGTGGCCGAGGAGGAGGCGCTGATTGCCGCTCTTTCATTGGCGGATTACAGGCGCGTTGCCCTCCTCATCGGCAGCCTTCTGGATATCCTCAGGGCGCAAGTGCCGCCGGTACATATCGCGAAAACCGTCTGCAGCAGCGTCACGCATCGGCTGATTCGCTATGCGGGCGAAAACGCATACGCCGAAGAGACGCTCGACGCGTTTTCCGGCGCCCTGCGCCTCCTGGAACGCCCCAACGCCACGCTGGACGCGTTTGAAGACGCGCTGCTGACGGGGTGCGCCGCGCTCTGCGGCGCAGCTGAGGGAAAGGGCAAAGCCATGCGCGGCGAGCTTCTTTGCCGCCGTGTCATGGATTACGGAAGAGAACACTTCGCCGATCAGATGCTCACACTTTCCACAATCGCCGAGGCGTTCTCCCTCTCGGAAGGGCACCTGTCCCGCACCTTTAAGGAGCAGACCGGCCATACCGTGATGCAGTGGCTCGACACGGTGCGCATGACCCACGCGCAGGGCTTGCTGCGGGAAACAAGCCTGCCGCTGGATGACATCATCGCCCGGTGCGGCTACTGGGATAAGGGTAACTTCATCCGCAAGTTCAAGAAGGAATATCAGCTTACGCCCATGCAATACCGCGAGGCGGCACAGACGGCGAAGGCATGACACGGCAAAAAATGAAGGAGCGTGCGAACAATGGACAAACAAGTACATCACCCTCAGTTTGAAGCGACGGCGGAGCTGCTCCGGCGCTATGTCCGGGACGGACGGGTGGCCGGCGTGGCGACCTATATTGCCCGAAAGGGACAAGTCCTGCACCGGCAGTATGAAGGGTACGCCGATCTGGACAAAGGCCTCCCTCTTGGCGATGGCACCATCTACCGCATGTATTCCATGACTAAGCTGATCACCGCGGTGGCGGCGCTCCAGCTTTATGAGCGCGGACTTTTCCGGATGCAGGATCCTGTGGATGATATTCTTCCAGGGTTTAAGGACCATAAGGTGTTTGTGAAGACGTCCGGCGGCACGTGGGACATCGTCCCCGCCAAGCGTCCCGTGACGTTTCTGGATTTGTTCACCATGCGCTCCGGGCTATCGTATCCCAGCACCCCGGACCCGGCGGGCCAGGCGCTGCAGGAGGCGCTGAAAGCCTACCCTTCCGGTACGCTCACCACACAGCAGTACATGAACCTCGCGGGCAGTTTGCCGCTCGCGTTCCACCCAGGCGAATCGTTCTTGTACGGATTGTCCATCGATGCGCTCGGTGCGGCGGTGGAGGTGATTTCCGGCAAGCGGCTCGGCGCATACATGCAGGAACACATCTTTGCTCCGCTGGGCATGACGGATTCCGGGTTCGTGCTCACCGAGGCGCAGGCCGCCCGCCTCAGCGAGATTCACTGTCCAAAGGATGGCGCGCTCGTCTCCGGCATCGCGGGCGGGCTGTTCGACGTGCGCGATCCGCTCACCCAGCCGCAGTATGAGGCGGGCGGAGGCGGGCTGTATTGCTCCCTGGACGACTACGCGCGCTTCGCCCACATGCTGCTCCGCGAGGGCACGCTGGACGGTGTCCGCATGCTGGGCCGCAAGACTGTTGCGCTGATGCGCACGAACCATGTCACGCCGGAGCAGTCGGAACACCGCCGCACAAGTGGCTACGGCTACGGATTGGGCGTGCGCGTCATGCTAGAACCCGAAAAAGCGGGCATCAACGGCTCCCTTGGCGAGTGGGGTTGGGAAGGGATGGGCGGCACCTGGGTGAGCATTGATCCCCAGGAGGATATGGTCATTCTGTTCCTGGCCCAGCAGTATCCCGGCAACCAGCATCTGCTCGTTCCGCCCTTTTTGCAGACCGTATACGGAGCGCTATAGGTCTATAAATGGTATATGCGATCAAATCAATACACACCATGTTGTCGATATCAGCTATCAACAACGGATATCAGAAATCGCGCACCCGATTCGCTTGACAGCGCCACGGCGGGTATGAAAGACTGGATACGAACCGAAAGGGGATGATGGCATGACGGAGCCCGGCGTCAATCTCGGTAAGAAGCGAAGGCGGCTGACACTGGATGACCTGGATCTGGCCATTCTGTCACTGCCCACGATCTTGTGGTTCTTCGCGTTCTGTTACCTGCCCATGTTCGGGATCATCATCGCGTTTAAGAACTATAAAGTGAAGCCCGGCACCGGGTTTTTATACAGCCTGTTTGTCAACAGCAAATGGGTGGGCCTTCAGAACTTTGAGTTTCTGTTTTCCGGCAAGGACGCGGCGATCATGTTCCGCAACACCATCGGCTACAACATTGTGTTTATCGCGCTCGGCATCGTGGTGCCGGTCGCGCTCGCGATTCTGATGTCGCAGCTTTACAGCAAAAGGCTTCGGAAGATTTGCCAGACCAGCATGTTCCTGCCGCATTTTCTTTCATGGGTTGTCGTCAGCTATTTCATCTATGCGTTTCTGAGCACCGACAAGGGTCTGGTAAACCGGCTGATACAGTCGCTCAGCGGCGGCGCGTCCTCCGGGTATTCGTGGTACATGGAATCAAAATTCTGGCCGTACTTCCTGGTGTTTGCCAACCTGTGGAAGGGCATGGGGTACGGCATGGTGGTATACCTGGCGTCCATCAGCGGCATCGACGGGGCGCTGTATGAGTCCGCGCTGATTGACGGGGCGAGCAAGGGGCAGCAGGTGCGCTACATTACGTTGCCCATGCTCCGACCGATGATTTCGATCATGTTCATCCTCGCCATCGGCAACATCTTCCGGACGGACTTCGGCTTGTTTTACCAGGCAACGCGCAATTCCGGCGCGCTGACAAACGTGACGCTGACCATGGATGTGTACGTGTACAAGGTCCTGATGGAAAAGCCGAACATCAACTTCGCGTCCGCGGCCAGCTTTGTGCAGTCCGTGCTGGGCCTGATCACCATCGTCGCGGCGAACCTCGCGGTCAAGAAAATCGACAGCGAAGCAGGGCTTTTCTAGAACGGCGGCGCGAATTAACAAATTGAGCGCCATAAGAGGGTTCCGCCAGGGATCCTTACCGCAGGGAGGAAACCACATGAGCCTTCGAGCAAAACCATCCGGCAAGGGGCGCACCTACGAAGGGATCGAGCGGTTTAACCGCGTCAAGCCCGTAACGAACGCGCTGGCCTCACTGCTGTTCATCGTGCTAGCCCTTGCGTGTGTGCTGCCGGTGGTGTTTGTGTTCATCATCTCCATTTCAGACGAATCCTCCATCCTGGCAAAGGGGTACAGCTTCTTCCCCACCGCGCTGACGGGCAAGGCATACGACTACCTGTGGGAACAGAAGGCATACATTGGGCGCGCCTTCTTCAACTCCGCGTTTGTGACGGTTGCAGGCACCGCGCTCGGTCTGGTCCTGTGCTCCACGCTGGGATACGCCCTGTCGCGGCCGCAGTTTCGGTTCAAAAAGGTCTATACATTCTATATCTTTTTCCCGATGCTGTTTTCCGGCGGCATGGTGTCCTCATACATGATCAACTCGCAGGTGCTGATGCTAAAAAACACCTACGGCGCGCTGATCCTGCCCATCGCCTGTTCCTCGTTTTACATCATCATGATGCGCACGTTTTTCCAGACAACGGTGCCGGATTCGGTGATCGAATCCGCCCAGCTCGACGGCGCGCGCCAGTTCAGGATTTTCCCGCAGATCGTCCTGCCCATTTCGCTGCCGGCCGTCGCGACAATCGGTCTGTTCTTCACGTTCGCTTTCTGGAACAACTGGATGCAGGCCAAGCTGTACCTGAACACCAACCGTCAGGACCTTTTCCCGCTGCAGTACATGCTCATTTCCATTGAGGAAAACCTGAGCTTTCTGACGCGCAACGCGCAAAACATCGCCGACATGGACCGGGGGCATATTTCCGACAGCATCCGCATGGCAATCGTCGTGGTTGTGGTGCTTCCAATCGCGTGCTCCTACCCCTTCTTTCAGAAGTACTTTATCTCCGGCCTCACCATCGGCGCGGTAAAAGGTTGACGCAAGAACCGGGCGGTCGCGCGTCATCGCCCGTTTTGAGAAAAAGGAGGAGAGATCTATGAAGAAACTGGTATCCTTGTTGCTCGTACTCATGCTCACGGGGGCATTTGCCGCCATCCCGGCAAGCGCGGAGCCCTATGTGAAGCTAACCTGGGTGCAGGGCTGCGGATCGACCGCGCCGACGGACGCCGCACGGGTGGGCGAAGCGCTCAACGAGATCACCCGCGAAAAGCTCGGCTGCGAAGTGGACATCATCTACATGACCGGCGAGCAAGTCGCCCTGTCGATCCAGGCGGGCGAAGTGTACGATATGTATTTCACCTGCGATTGGTACAATGACTATGCCACCAATAGCTACAACGGGATCTTCGCCGACATCACCGATTTGCTGCCGGTCGTTACCCCGGACTTGTACGCGATCATGCCCCCCGAGGTTTGGGAAGGCGCGGAAGTAGAAGGCAAGGTATACGGCATCCCCGTCAAGAAGGACTATTGCCCCGAAATCTACGCGCTGTTTGACAAGGATTTTTACGACAGCATTGACATGGAACTGCCGGACGAGATGAGCTTCCTGGATTTGGAACCGTATCTGGTTGCGTACAAGGAAGCCTTCCCGGACCGGTACCCGCTCATGTATACGAAGGCGCCTTCCGGCTCGATCGACGGCACGTTCAACTTCCTGAACCGCAACGCGCTGATTGGGTTTCCCTATTCGGCCGTTGGAACGGAAAACGCCACGAAGGTCATCAGCGTGTTTGAGGACCCGGAGGTCGTCGCGAAGGTGACGAAGGTCCATGAGTGGTACGAGCAGGGCTTTGTCGCGCCCGACTCGGCGACCACCAGCGATTCCGGCATGGATTACTCCATCAACTTCATCAAGTTCATGCAGGGGTACTATGGCGCCGACGCCGGATGGAGCGCAAGCTACAAGTATCCGATCCACATCGCCCGGCTCAGCGGCCCTTACCTTTCCGCCGCGGGCGTCCGCGGCGCCCTCAACGCGTTTAGCGCCACGCTGGAAAGCGATCCGGAGCGCCTGGAGCTGTGCCTGAAATTCCAGGAGCTTGTAAACACGGACAAGAAGTACCGCGATACGCTCCGGTACGGCATCGAAGGCGTTCACTTCAACTATAACGATGACGGAACCGTAACCCGCACCGACGAGGGCAAGACAAACTACGGCCCCTGGTCGTTCTCGCAGGGCGCGTATGACATCAGCGCCGTGGTCAGGTCGGATTTTGAGGCCGTGCCGACCGATCCGGACATGTGGAATGTGATCTTCGATGGGTATCAGGACGCGATCGTCGCGGCGGACTTTGGCTTCACATTCAACCCAAGCGAGTACGAGATGGAGATCGCGCAGCTTACGGTCATCAAGGACAAGTGGCAGGCGCTGATCTACACGGGAACCGTGGACCCGGCGGAGGCGATTCCGGAGGTGCTCAAGGAGATGGAAGCGGCGGGCCTGCGGAAGGTGATCGAAGGCGCGCAGGCGCAGTTGGACGCGTATTTGGCGGCCAAAGAATAAGCTGAGACTGCCGTAAGCGCGGGACGCCGTTTCAATGCCCTTGTCGGGCATTGAAACGGCGTCTTTTTTGTGGCATGGCTGTTTTCCCTTGTCCGGCTTAACTGGCTACGTTCGCGCGATGGCTCAGCCCCGCGTAAACGGCGCGTCCGTCCACGTCGTCAGCACGATGCCGGCGGCATTCAGCGCATCCCTGAAGGCCGGGTCCTTCAGCACGCGGTGCTCCCATACGCGCATCTGCCACGCGGGGCAAATGGCTTTGAGCTCCGGCGTTTCCAGCGCCGGGTGCATGTACAACTCGTTTACGCCCGAGACGCACCCTTCCGTCGCCACCTGGATGTAGCGCGCGCGTATGGTTTCATAGGTATCGGAAGGCGTGAGCGGGCGGCCAAAGTCCAGCAGGCGGTCCAGCAAGCCGATGCCGAGCGAATCGGCGGCGGCGATCAGCGTACCGACCTGCGCGGCAAGCTCCGGCGGCACGGGGCCGAACCCCTCCAGCGTGCGTGGCATGCGGAAGCCCAGTTTTCCCGGCGCGCAGAGCGAAAAGATGGTCTCCAGGTAGTTGGGGCCGACCAGGCCGTACACGCTGCCCATGTGATTATCCAGGTGGGTGGGCGGAAGGCCCCGCTCCGCCATGAAGCGCATTTGCGCGGTCAGCTCGGTCTGTACATCCTTCGGCTCCGCCTTTTCCACCAGTTCCTTTACGGTGCGCGGCAGGTAGCCCGCCGAGTCCGGCAGACTGGCGACCGGCTCACGGCTCACGGGACCCCAGCGGTAGCCCGCCCATTCGCTGGTGAGCGTCGTATGCAGGCCGACGCGCATCCTGGCGTTGCGCTTGGCGCGGGCAACGCCGTCCTCCGCCCAGGGACAGGGCGTCATCAGGGTGGTGGACGTAATAAAGCCGTTTTCAAAGAGGTCCTCGACCGCCTCGTTGGTGGATTGGCTCATGCCATAATCGTCCGCGTTGAGGATCAGATAGCGCGTCTTGTCCGGATTCATATCGATAGCTCCTTATTCTTTGTTAGGCGATAGCGAAGGGATGTTCACGAGCCAGGATGCCGCGAACGAGCACGCCATCAGCAGCGCCGGGAAGATCGCGATCATCCAGCGCGTGGCCTCGCCCGGGCGCAGACCGGGAGTATCCGCGTCCACAAAGCCAAATATCTTCGTAATCAGGAAGAACACCAGCGCGGTCATGAAGTTGGCGCAGCGTCCCAGCAGGCCGAACAGGCTGTTGTACGTGCCCTCGCGGCGAAGGTTCGTCTTTGCCGCGTCCTCATCCAGGATGCTGGCGGTGATGAGGTCCAGGTTCGCAGTGACGCCCGCGATGCCAATGCCGATCAGCGCGCCCGCGGCCATCGCGGAAACCAGGCTATGCATGAAATACATGGGTACCATGGCGAAGCCCAGGAAGCAGAGCGAAACGCGCCATGCCGTAAGCGCGCCGATCCGCTTGATGATGAGCGACCACAGCGCCATGAACGGAATGGCGATCACAAACACCGAACCGGTCAGGAACGTCGCGTTGCTGTCCGGGAGCTTCAGCGCGTAGCGGATGAAGAACGGCATCGCTGCCATCAGCACGTTGGTGGTGGCGGTGTAGAACATCCGTGTAAACCCGATGGGCCAGAAGTTGCGGTTCTTGAGCACATCGCGCAGCGCGGCGAGCACCTCGGGTTTTTCCGGTGTCTGGTAGGCGGGGTCCTCACGGCTGAGCACGGCGCTGACAATGAGCAGCGCCATACCAATGCCCGAAAGCAGCAGTGCCGTGGTTGTGTAGCCGATGGCGCTGATGATCATGGGCGGCAGCGCCACCCCGGCGATCAGCCCCACGAGCTGCAGCGCCTGACGCAGCGTGTTCGCGCCGCGCCGCGCGTCCTGCGTGCGAAACAACTCCGGGAACAGCGCGTGATAGTTCAGGTTGGTGACCGTAGACATCGTCTCCGTCAGCATCAGGAACGCCGCGAAATAGAACCCGAGCGCGCCCGTGCTTTCCTTCACAAAGGCCGGTGGCGCGAAAAAGGCGACGTAGAACAGCATATACAGCGGCGCGGCCACCAGAATCCACGGCCTGCGGCGCCCAAAGCGGGAGCGTGTCCTGTCGGACAGGATGCCCATGATGGGGTCATTGAGCACATCCCAGATGGTGAAAAAGATCAGGCCGAGCGAAATCACTGACAGCGGGAGTTTCAGTTCCGTGTTGTAAAAGTAGCTTTGGTAGGTGGAGAGCATGTACCCGGGAATGGTGATGCCCAGCATGCCCAGCGCGTACGCGAAGGGATGCGTTGCCCGGCGTGGGGATTCCTTGTTCATGTTTGTCACCCTTTGCTTTGGCAGTTGATGAATGCGATGTGATTGTAGCATATTGGCCGCGGAAGCACCAGATGGAATTCCCGAAGCGGCACAATGTCTAATGCACAGAATCGTTCAGTGATTACCGCCAAACACATTGCGCGCCGCCGTCCGCTCTGGTACAATCGTTTCTAACACAAAACAGAAAAGAAGGGATGCGCATGAACGTAGGCATCTGCATTCGCCACGGTGCGGAGGATTTGCGCGAGCAGTTTCCGCGTGCTGCCGCAATGGGATTCAAGCACTGCCAGCTCATTAGCTGGGATCCGGCGCTGTGGACCCAGCGAGAGGCGGAAATGATTCGGGGGCTCTGCCGCACACACGGTATCGAGATTACGGCATTCTGGTGCGGCTGGGAAGGGCCGCGCCTGTGGAACTTCTACGCCGGACCCGAGACCCTCGGCCTTGTGCCGCCCACGTACCGCTTCCGGCGGATGCAAAACCTGACAGACGGCGCAGATTTTGCCCGGATGCTCGGCGTGGCCGATGTGGTCAGCCACATGGGTTTTATCCCTGAAAACCCGTCCGACCCAAACTACGCGGGGGTCGTCGAGGCGCTCCGGTTTGTGGTCGCGCATTGCGCGGAAAACGGTCAGAACCTTCTGTTTGAAACCGGGCAGGAAACGCCGGTCACGCTGGTGAGGCTGTTCGCCGACATCGGCACCGAAAACCTCTTCGTCAACCTGGACCCCGCCAACCTCATCATGTACGGCAAGGCGAACCCCGTCGACGCGCTGGATGTGTTCGGGCAGTTCGTGCGCGGCGTACATGCCAAGGATGGCCGCTACCCGACGGACGGACGGAAGCTCGGACCGGAGGTCAAGGTCGGCGAGGGCAAGGTCAACTTTCCCGTGCTGTTGGCCACGTTGAAGGCGCTCGGTTACGACGGCAGCCTGACGATCGAGCGGGAGATCTCCGGCGAGCAGCAGATCGTCGACATCCAAGACACCAAGGCCTATTTGGATCGCTTGATTGCGGGGCTGTGATGAAAACATGCTAAAAGTTGGATTGGTCGGCGCGGGCAACATCAGCAAGGCGCACGTGAACGCCTGGAAAGAGATTCCGGAGGCGATGCTCGTCGCGGTCTGTGATATCCGGCCGGAAAAGTCCCAGGAGGCCGCCGAGGCGAGCGGTGCCGCGACGTACACGGACTACGGCGAAATGCTGCGCGTGGAGGCGCTGGACATTCTGGATATCTGCACACCGACGAATCTGCACGCGGATTTCGCGGTGCGCGCGATGGAAAAGGGCATTCATGTGTTGACGGAAAAGCCGGTGTCACTGCACCGGGAGGATGTCGCGCGCGTGTACGGCGCGGCCAAGAAACACGGCGTGCGCGTGATGGTCGCGCAGGTGCTGCGCTTCTGGCGCGAATACGCGCTGCTGAAGGAAGCATATGAGACCGGCAAGTACGGCAGGCTGCTCAGTGGCAGCATGAGCCGCCTGGGCAACCGGCCCAAGTGGAGCTGGGACGACTGGATGGCGGATCCGGCGCGCAGCGGCCTGGTGCCGTTTGACCTGCACATCCACGACCTGGACTTTATCGTCTATGCGTTCGGAAAGCCGCAGGATGTGCGCTGTGACCGCGCGCGGAACGCCCGGCAGGACTACCTGCACGCGGTATACGACTTCGGCGCGTTCTTCATCGCCACGGAGGCCGCGTGGTTTGATTGCACGTACGCGTTTCGCAGCAGCTACCGGTTCCAGTTTGAGCGCACGGTGATGGAGTTCACCGGCGGCAAGTTGACCCTCTACCATCAGGATGACACGGTGGAAGCGCTGGATGAGGTGAACCGCGACGCGGAAGGCGTGGGTGTGCCGGCGACGAACGCGTATTACAACGAGATTCGCTATTTTACCGATTGCGTGCTCGCGGGCAAGGATTGTGACCGCGTGCGGGCGGATGAACTGGAGGAGGTGCTTTCGCTGATCGCGCGGCTGGAGGGATAAGGCGCGGAAAGCCTCTTGGCGCAGGATGGATTGCGCGCCACGCCACGGCTTCGGGGGATTGATTGTGTGTATCCCCCTTCTCCGCGGGCGTTCGTTTGTTGCTGCACGCCGCAGCGGATTTGGCGCGTCTCCAACCCGTTCTTAGCGCACATCCTCCGGCAGGCCCTCGTAAAACAGACCCTCCCATTTCTGTGCGCACGCCTGAAAGTCCGCATCATCGGTGAAGCGCTCCCAAACCTCATCCAGCAAAATCGTCTCCGCGCCCGCCGGGTCATAACTCACCACGGTGACGCGGATTTTTTCCCAGTTGCTTCGCTCATCATACAGTACGGAGGCTTCCCTAAAAAGCATCGGCAGGCCATCCTCGCCAACGCGGTACAGCGAATGGACGCCGGTGGATGCGCTATCGTGAAGATAACTGCTGATGAGCTTGTGCTCTGGGTACAAAGTGTAATTGCTTAGCGTGCGAAATGCCGGCTCATGATGAAACTGCCCGTCAGTGGGGTTATAGAGAAAATATGTGCTGGACTCGTTGGAAGCGCCTTGGCTGCGCAGGGTCTTCAGATCGGGATATCCATCAAAGTTCATGTCCTCAAACCGGAGCAGCGGCGCCAGCCCATCCACGCCCTCCATGGAGGGGAAAAGCAAATCCGTGAAAGCGCGGGCTGGATCGTCCTTGTCTGTGATGTGTATCCTGTACACCCGGTTATCTTCCCATTCCGGCACGCTGAGCGTGGTTTGGTACACGTCGGCCTGCAAGTTGGGCATGTTCTCACTGCCGCTTGCGCTAAAGATGGGCGCCATTATTTCCGCACAGTAAGGGCAGGGCGCCTTCATCCGCGCCAACAGTTCGTCCGGCAGCGGCTGGAGCGGCAAAAACTTCGCGCTGACGGACGTACAGTTCGCGTCCGCGTGGATGTATTGTCCGCCGTCCGGGTTGTAATACAAACGAAGCGTGTAGGGATCCTGCTCGCTTTGCGCAAATGCGTACCCGCATGCGCTCAGGAGCATGCAGGCAAGGAGGAAGGTTGCAAATCTTTTCATAGGGCACTTCTCCTTCGAGCGATTTCCAAAAGCATAGCCCATGGGCACGCTTTCTTGGGTGATATCCGTCCGATGTATTTAACGGGGCAGGATTTTCCTTTATTCCCCAAGTGCCGTGCAACATCGCATTCGGATCGGAAACGTCATCGGGCTGCACGGACCGCCGCAAACGAAAACGGGGCTGTCCGCCCATTTCCCGGCGAGACAGCCCCGTTTTTCGCTCCCCTTACTTCACGCCCGCCGCGTTCATCGCTTTGGTGTAAATCTCCATATAGCGCGGAAGGCCCATTTTCTCATAGCCCTTGACGAACTCGTCCCAGTCCTTGTCAAGGTCCTTCTGGCCCGTGATGAAGTAGGCGCGCCATTCCTTGTTGTAGTTGTCCATCTCCGTGAAGATTGAGGACATCTCGCCCGTCTCTTCCGCCGAATAGTACTTCGTGAACTGCGGCCACAGGATTTCCGGCACATAGTTGATCAGCCCGTCGGCACACGCGACGGACGCCGGCCATGTCTCGCCGCCCTTGAAGTACTCGTTCGTCGCGACGGAGGGGTTCGCGCCGGCAGCCCACGGCACATAGGGCGCGAGCACCTGCTCAAAGTTGATGCCATCGGGGTTGTTCAGGACGTAATCGGTCAACTTCAGGCCGCCCGGCGAGTTTTCGTCCTTCTCGTAGGTCACGCCCTCAACGCCCATGAAGTACTCGATGATGCCCTCATCCGAATACCAATGGTCCACCCAGCGCGCGGCAGCCTCGGGGTACTTGCACTTGTAGGTGATGACAAACTCACCCTGGGAGCGCGACGGCTCGGAGTAGTTGCCCCAGAACTTGGAACCGTCAGGCCCTTCGAAAGGCTCCGTGATGCCGATCGAATACTGCTCATACTCCGTGGCGGACACCGCGGAGTTGTTGACAAAGCAGTACGTCAGCGCGCGGCCGGTCGACGCCTTGGCAATGAGCTGCGCAAAATCCATCGTAAAGATGTCCTGGTCGAGCAGCTCCTCCGTGTACAGCGTGTGCAGGTAGCGCAACATCTCCCGGTACTCGTCCGAGCGCCAGGAATACTCCAGCGTACCGTCTTCCTTGACCAGCACGTTGAAGTGCGACGCGCCGCGGTTGTACAGGCCGAACGAGCCGGAGAACACGCGGATGATGCGCTCAAGCTCGCCGCCGGTCAGCGGAATTTCATCGGCAATGCCGTTTCCGTTGTAGTCCAGGACCTTGGCCTTGCGGAAATACTCCAGCAGCTCGGTGGTCGTCGTCGGAATCTTATCGTACCCAAGCTGTTCAAGCACCTGGGTATTGAAGTAGAATTTTTCACCCATGCGGATGGAGTGGCCGGCCAGGATGTACGGCGCGGCATAGTACTTGCCGTCGGCCTGGAGCATCGCGTCCTTGGCCGTGGGGAATTCCTCAAACCAGCGGTTCAGGTTCGGCATATACTCCGCATAATCGGACAGCGGCAGGAACAAGCCTTCGTCCGCGTACTTGCCCTGGTCCTGCGCCGTCACCTGCAGCTTCATCAGGATGTCGGGCACTTCGCCGGAGGCGAGCATCAGGCTTAGCTGCTGCGCCCTGTCCGCCTGGGGAATGTTGGTGAACTCAATCGTCACGCCGGACTTCTCGGCCCAGTTCTTGAGCACGACGATCTCGTTGAAGTCGACTTGGATTGGCGACTGCATGACCGCCGCCGTCAGCACGATCGGTTCGGTGAAAATCGGGAGCCCTTCCTTGTTGATTTCCGCAATGCCAAACGCCGGCAGACAGAGCAGAACCATCGCGAGCCATAAGGCCCAAACCCTCCGCTTCATATGAGAACCTCCTCCATTTATTTCTCCGCGCGACCGCGGATGAACATCGACGGCGGCGAGGAACCGAAGATTCCGAGCCATAAGGGGCTTCCGCGGGAAACCCTGCCGTTATCCCTTGATCGACCCGACCATCACGCCCTTGACAAAAAACCGCTGCACGAACGGATAAATGATGAGCATCGGCAGCGACGAGAAGACGATGACCGCGTACTTGATGACCTCCGCGCGCATGGCTTGCCGCGCGACCTCATCCGTCGCCATGTCCATGAGGCTCTGTGAGGAGTTGATGGTGAGCACCTTGCGCAGGTAGAGCTGTAAGGGCTGCAAGGACTCCTTGCTGATGTAGAGCAGCGCGCTGAAATAGCTGTTCCAGTGCGCCACGGCGTAGTACAGCCCGAGCACGGCCATGATCGGCCCGGACAGCGGCAGCACGATGCGAATCAGCGTCGCCAGCGGGTTGCAGCCATCGATCTCGGCCGATTCCTGGATTTCATAGGGGACGGACGACATGAAGTACGTGCGCATGATGATCATGTTGTACACACTGATCGCGGAGGGCAACAGCAACGACAGCCACGAGTTCGTCAGCCCCAGCGATTTGCTGACCAATATGTAAGTGGGAATCAGCCCGCCGGAGAAAAACATCGTAAACGTGATCAGCTTCATGATGGCATTGCGCCCCCATAGATCCCGCCGGGAGAGCGGGTACGCGCACAGGATCGTCATCAGCAGATTGATCGCGGTGCCACTGAACATGATGATGAGCGAGTTCCTGTACCCATTCATGATGCCCTGGTTTTTCAGCACCTGCGCGTAGTTGCTAAGCGTCGGGCGGACGGGCCACAGCAGCATTTCGCCGGACGTGACGGCCATCGGGTCGCTGAACGACGCGCTGACGACATACAGCAGCGGATAGACGATCAGGAGCGTCAGGACGGCCAGAACCGCGATGATGACGATTTCAAACGCCACGTCGCCGCGGCTCATGCGAGCGTTGATCTTCCGCTTGCGGGCGACCGGGGATGTTGATGAACTCACCGCTGACCCTCCTTACCACAAACTCGTATCGCCGACCCGACGCGCCACCGTGTTTACAATCACCAGCAAGAAACAGTTGACCACGGAGTTGAACAGGCTGATCGCGGTCGACAGACTGTACTGCGCGCTGTCGATGCCGATTCGGTAGGCGTATGTAGAGATGACGTCGCTTTTGGCAAGGTTCAGGTCATTCTGCATCAGGTATATCTTTTCAAAGCCGACGCTCATGACACGCCCGGCGTTCAGGATGAGCAGAATGACGATCGTCGGCAGGATGCCCGGCAGATTGATGTGCCAGATGCGCTGAACGCGGTTCGCCCCGTCGATCATCGCCGATTCGTGCAGCTGCGGATCCACCCCGGCCAACGCGGCGATGTAGATGATCGAGTCCCAGCCGGCGTTTTGCCAGATGCCCGACCCAACGTACAGGGGGCGGAACATCTCCAACTGCTGCATCCAGTTACGGCCCGTACCGCCAAGGGCGCGAATGAAGATGTTGATGATGCCGTAGTCCGTGTTGGTGAAGCTGCGGATCAAGCCGACGAGCACGACCGTCGACAGGAAGTGCGGCGCGTAGGTGACGTTCTGGACGAGCTTCTTGTATTGACTGTTGCGCACCTCGTTGATGCACAGCGCCAGAATGATCGGCACCGGAAAGCCAAAGAGCAGTGTTTGCACGCTGATGACCACGGTGTTGGTGATCACCCGCGCGAAATAGGGTGACTCAAAGAAGCGGACCAGATATTTGGTCAGCGGGACTGCCCAGGGGCTTCCCATAATGCCTTTGAGCACCTTATAATCCTTGAACGCGAGCAAGATGCCATAGATCGGCCCGTAACAAAACACGGCGAAATAGGCGATGACCGGCACAAGCATTGCGTAAAGAACCCAATTCCGCTGGATGCGGTGGCGGTAAAAGAAGGAAATGAATGCGCTCTGACGGTTGCCATGGTAAGCTGGTCGCGCGGTTTCACGTGGCTGTTGGCTCATCCCATCACCCCTTGACAACAAGAATAAAAAAGAAAAAAACCCTTGGTCAAATCGTACAATTGCAATGATATAGTAGCAAGAAATTGTCAGCGCGTCAAGAGAAGATTGAGCGGAGCCGTTAGGCTGGCATAGCCATTATAGTAGATGGTATTGCTTTTGAACTTCTGGTTATTGCTCCGCTGAACAAACCATGCGCCAACTGCACCTTTTTCAAATGGGAACGCACGTTATGCTCCAATTCTTTGTCGGAACGCGGGCTGGGTGGTTTACTGATACCCCGCTTGAGATCACTGTTGAGCAGTTCATCGGGATTGTACTGCGGCGCATATGGCGGCAGATAAAAGACTTCTATCTCGTCTATGTGTTTGGCAAGCCACGCCGTCACTTTCTTTGAATGATGTACACGCAGATTGTCCAAGATGAGGAATACCTTCTTCTTGCTGTCGTGAACCAGCCGCCGCATGAAATCAATGAGTTTGTCGGAGTTCATGTTGTCTTTATACAGCACGAAGCGCAGCTTCCCGTGGTTTGATATCGCCGACAGCATGTTGATTTTGATGTGCTTTGCCTCGGTTCGAACCACCGGTGTTTGACCAATAGGCGCATAGCCGCGCAGGCACGTCGGCTGGTTTTGCAAGCCGGTTTCGTCACCGAAGTAGATTTCTGCATCCTCCGCTTTGGCGCGTTCAAAAATCCCCGGAAACTCTGATTCCGTCCAGTTCTTTACCTGTTCCTCATTCTGCTTGTAGGCCCGCTTCGTTGGGCGTTGCACGGAAAATCCCCAGCGTGCCAAATATACCCCAAGCGTCGATTCGGGCATGGTGATCCCGTACTTCAGCCGGATCAACTCGGCTATGTTTTTACGGCTCCACATACACTCTTTGAATTTCAGTTGATCCGGAGTCTTGTCCACGAGCACTGATTGAATTTCCTTCTCTTGTTCCGGCGTGAGCGTTCGCCTTTCGCCTTGGCGGCGTCCTCGCGTTTTGGGCTTTATCGCCGCAATTCCGCCGTCCGCGTATTGCTTTTTCGTCTTCTGGACGTGGCGCAGGCTCACATCTAACAATTCCGCTATCTCTTCATTTGTCTTCTCTTTTTTTGATAGCCGGATAATGTTCTTGCGTATCTGGTATTGCTCAGCCTGACTTACCTGGGACGCTTTCGTCCTTAATTCGTTTTCCATGCCTTTATTATACATCATCTGCGGCAATTACG
>JAVBOM010000016.1:0-2545 GCA_031550535.1 Eubacteriales bacterium | reverse complement strand
ATTTCAGCCGTTCCCACGTCTCCATATCGCAAAGCATGTGCAGGAAGTAGTAGTCCATCGTGTCCGTTTGCAGCCGCTCTAGCTGCTTGGCGAACAGCTTGTCAAAATCCTCCGCCCTCCGGCAGAGAAACAGCGGCAGCTTATCCGCGATGTTCACCCTGTCCCGCGCGCCAATCTCCGCCAGCGCCTTCCCGAGCGCCTCCTCGGACCCCGGATAAATATACGCGGTGTCAAAGTAGTTCACACCGCGCTCAATAGCGCGCGCGATCATCTCGGTCGTCCTTGCCTGGTCGATCTGCGCACCCTTCCTCGGAAACCGCATACAGCCAAAGCCGATCTGCGAAAGCTGATCCCCGTTTTTCGGGTTTTCTCTATACTGCACGGCGCACTCCTTACTCGGGTAGCGGATAATCCGCCAGATACGCATCCATAAGCCCGCACTCGTCGATGAGCTTCATCAGCGTGTAGCGTGTGCGGTAATCCTTCGCGCAGCGCATGGAGAGGTTCAGCAGCGGCGTGTCGATGCCCATCTCCGCGGCGGTCATCGGCGCGCCGAGCGTCCGCATCGCGGCCTCGATGCGCGCGAGCGGCGGAAGCTCCGCCAGCACGGCGCGTATCTCTGCAAAGCGCGCCTGCGCGCGTTCAATGCGGTGCGCCTGTTCCTCCCACGGCAGAAAATCCCCGGGATTCTCCGCCATGATGGCGTTCCCCGCTTCCTCACCGTACGCGCGCACCATCCACTTTTCGCGCGCGGCGCGGTCCATGCGGTTCGCCCGGATCGCGTCCAGGTCGAGCCGCGAAAGGTCCTCCCCGGCAAAGCGCGCGAACAGCGGCCACACCAGCAGCGTCGCCACGCCCACGGAAGCGCCGTGCGCGGGCGGCTTGTTGCCGCGCAGAAGCTGCATCATCTCCCAGTGATGGGCGATGTTGTGCTCCGCCGACGCGACCGCCCGCGTATGCCCGACGATCATGATGGTGATGCCCGACAGCAGCAGCGCCTCGATCAGGATGCGGATGCCCTTTTCGGTCTTTTGCCGTATCTCGCCCGCGTTCTCGACCAGCTTATCGATGGCTTCTGTGACGATTTCGCCGCACACGTCGCAGTGCGGCTCGTCGTTGATGATATTGGAGATTCTCCAATCCGCCTTGGCAATATACTTGCCCAGCACGTCGCCCACGCCCGAGGCGATCATCGCGTCCGGCGCCGCGCGCAGCACGTCCAGGTCGCAGACGATGATTTCCGGGCATACGCCCGTGCGGTGAATCTTGACGCCGCGCAGCAGGAGCGGCGCCACGACGGACGTGTAGCCGTCCATCGAAGGCGCGGTGCCGACCGCCACGAACGGCAGCCCCGTCCGCGTGGCGTTGACGCGCACCGTGTCCGTGATGGAGCCGGAACCGACGCTGACGAGGAACTCCGTCTCCGGCTGGATGGAAAGCAGCACCTCGCCGCACGCGCGCTCGTCCGGGTCCATGTCGTGCTCCCGCAGGATCACGCAGCGAACCACATCAAACCCGTCCGCGATCAGCGCCTGTTCCACCGCCTGCCCCGCCACGGCGTACGTGTTCTTGTCCGCGACCAGCACGCAGTGCGTGCCCAGGCCGCGCCGCCGAATGCACGCCGGCACCCGGGACAGCAGCCCCTTCCCCACATAGATATCCTGCGTGGGCAGACGGTGCGGCAACGGGCACCCGCATTCGATGCCCGAGAGAATCAGCCTGTCGTCCGCGTCGTATTGAATGGAAACCGGCATATCACATTCTCCTTTGTATCAGTATTAGATGGCCGAAAGCAGCCCGGACAGCTTTTGCAGCGTGTTCCAGTTGCGCACCGTGACCGGCGGCGCGGCCTTGTGCAGTGCCTGCGACAGCTTCGAATCCCGGATGCTCTGAAAGACGAGCAGATAAACCGTACGCCCCAGAAGGCACGCGGTATCCTGGCCGGGATACGCGGACACGGCGCGCGATACGGCGTCCTGCACGGGCGGCTCATCGTACAGCAGCGCGTACAGCGTCACCGCGTCGGTGGCGGCGGCCGCCTCGGAAAGCCGCTCCGCGGGAAAAGGAAGTTCCGACAGGATTGTCGAAATCTCCTCCGCGGTGCGGAGCGTCACCCGGCTTTCAAAGCCGAACGCTTCCGCGAAGCCCCGCTCAATGCGCGTGCGCAGGGTTTCCGCCGCCTCGTCCGAGGCGAATACAGCGTTGCCGCTCTGGATGTACGTCTGGACGGACGAAAGCCCCAACCCCTGAAGCATCTGCCGGAGCAGCGGCATTTTCACCCGGTTTTTGCCGCCCACATTGAGACCGTGGAAAAACGCCGCGTAGGCTGTCACGCAAACACCCCTTATCCCGCTGTGCATTGCGCATTGGTTCGCGATATATTCCCGATTTCCTTTATCAATGGGCTAGTACCGCACCAAGCCAGGAAATCGAGATATTCAAGAGGTAGAAAAAGTGGTAAACTAATCCAGGGTGATAAAGATGGCAAAGAAATACTACGTGAACCTAACGGTAGCGGAACGCGCAGACCTCAAAGCGATGATAC